>JAAWAV010000048.1 GCA_022792335.1 Lachnospiraceae bacterium | reverse complement strand
TACGGAATCTGAAGATTTCCGCTGGAGCAGGCTTCATCGTGGCTCTGACTGGAGAAATCATGACCATGCCCGGCCTGCCCAAGGTACCGGCAGCCGAGAAGATTGACGTGGACGAGAACGGAAAGATTACCGGCCTGTTCTGACAAAATTTGGAGTAAGCCCCTCGCTTACAAAGAATAAAAATTCTTGATTACAGAAAAATACCTCTTAGGAAGGACAGGCGCCCCTTACCTAGGAGGTATTTTATATCGAACAAAAGAGTCTATCGAATAAAAGAAGGAAACCAGACAGAAAAGAAACGCGGCTACAGCGGCTTTCCTGCCAGGATCTCTTTATAATCTTTATAGTTTTCGGCCAGAAGATCCGGGGTACTGAGACCGTAGGGACATTTTTCCATACACTTTCCACAGCGGATACATTCTTCGATTTTCCCCATCATGGCCTGCGCCTGCGGCGTCAGCCAGACGGCAGAAGGAGAGCGGCGAAGCATCAGGGACATTCTGGCACAGTCCGCAATCTGAATATGAGCCGGACAGGTGGGCATACAGTAGCCACAGCCACGGCAGAAACTGCCGGAAAGTTCTGTTTTTTCTTTTTCGATATAGGCGGCCAGCTCCTCTGTCATGATAGGCGGATGAGTGATATAGGAAAGAAACTCATCCAGTTCAGATTCTTTTTGAACACCCCAGATGGGAAGTACATTGTCATACTGAGCTTCAAACGCATAGGCGGCGGCAGAATTGGTAATCAGACCGCCGGATAAGGCCTTCATGGCGATAAAACCCATGTTGTGTTTTTGGCAGGCTTCAACGATTTCCACATCCTTTTTTGTCGCCAGATAGCAGAAAGGAAACTGCATGGTTTCATAAAGGTCAGACTCAATGGCTTCCATGGCGACATGGAGTCTGTGATTGGTGATGCCAATGTGGCGAACTTTTCCCTGCTCTTTTGCCTTCAAGATGGCGTCATAGAGTCCGGACTCATCGCCAGGCTTCGGACAGAAGGCCGGATTGTGGAACTGAAGAATATCCACATAATCGGTCTGAAGATTTTTCAGACTGGTATGTAAGTCCTCCCAGAAACCGTCTGCGTCCTGGGCGCCAGTCTTTGTGGAAATATAAAGTTTTTCCCGGATACCCTGAAAGGCGTAGCCGACTTTTTCTTCACTGTCGGAATAGGCGCGGGCCGTATCAAAAAAGTTGATCCCGTTGTCATAGGCTTTCCTCAAAAGTTTGGCGGCCTCTTCTTTTGAGATCCGCTGAATGGGCAAGGCGCCGAACCCGTTTTTATTGACGGTGATACCTGTTTTGCCGAGTGTCACTGTAACCATAAGATAACCTCCTTGGGAAGATGAATAAAACCCTTCCTGTAAAGTATATCCAGCGGGCAGAAGAATGTCAACCGCCAAAATCTACGGCAGACTTTCAGAACGTCAACGAGCCGGAAGAGCCGAGAAAAAGGGGCTTGTCAAGCGTTCCTTTTTATTGTAATATCAGTATAGTAAACGGCCGTGCGACTGGCGGAAAGGTAGGGGCACCTACGGGGAGCACGGAATTGCCAATATGAGCCGACCGCCTGGGCCGCCTGAAGGAATCAGACAGAGTTCCCAGGCGTTTTTATTTGGACGGAAGAGAATTTCCGGGAAAGGAGCAGAACATGAGAGCTTTGATCAGCGTATCGGACAAGACTGGTATCACAGAGCTTGCCAGAGAACTTACGACGCTTGGCGTGGAGATTATTTCCACAGGAGGAACTTACAAGAAACTTACGGAGGAGGGGATTGGGGCCATTGAGATTTCTGAACTGACCGGGTTTCCGGAATGTCTGGACGGCCGGGTAAAGACCTTACACCCGATTGTCCATGCGGGCCTTTTGGCCATGCGTTCCAATCCGGCTCATATGAAACAGCTTGAGGAGCTTCACATTGCGCCCATTGATATGGTGATTGTCAACCTGTATCCTTTCAAAGCGACCATTATGAAGGATGGCGTGACTCGTGAGGACGCGGTGGAAAATATTGACATCGGTGGTCCGACCATGCTCCGGGCAGCGGCCAAGAATTATCAGGACGTGGCCGTGGTGGTGGATCCGGCTGACTATGATACTGTTTTAAAGGAACTGAAAGAAAACGGAAAAGTTTCTCTGGATACAAAATTCTATCTGATGCAGAAGGTATTTATGCACACCTCCAATTATGATACGATGATTGCCGATTATCTGAAAGCGGAGCGGAAGGATTACAGCCTGCCGGAAACACTGACCATGACCTTTGAAAAGGTACAGGATATGCGCTATGGCGAGAATCCTCATCAGCAGGCGGCCTTTTACCGGGAAGTAGGCAAAAAGCAGGGAACTCTTGATATGGCGGAGCAGTTAAACGGAAAAGAACTTTCCTTTAATAATATCAACGACGCCAATGGAGCTTTGGAACTTTGTAAGGAGTTTGACGAGCCCACAGTAGTGGCCAGCAAGCACGGAAACCCCTGCGGTGTGGGAAGCGCTTCGAGCATCGAGGAAGCCTGGGACAGAGCTTATAACGCCGACAAAGTTTCTATTTTTGGCGGAATTGTGGCAGTAAACAGGGAAGTGACGGCTTCCATGGCGGCGAAGATGAAAGAGGTCTTTCTGGAAGTGATTATGGCGCCCTCTTATGAAGAAGAAGCGCTTGCAATTCTCTGTGAGAAAAAGAATGTCCGTGTGCTCCGGATTCCGGATATTACGGTTCCCCAGCGGGAGCATGCGCTGGATATGAAGAAGGTGAACGGCGGTCTGATTGTCCAGGGGATTGACAATCGGCTGACCGGAGAGGAAGTTCAGGTAGTGACGGATCGGAAACCCACAGAAAAAGAGATGGCAGATTTGATGTTTGCCTGGAAAATTGTCAAGTATGTAAAATCCAACGGCATTGCCCTGGCAAAAGAGAAACAGTCGGTGGGGATCGGACCTGGACAGGTAAACCGGATCTGGGCGGCGAAGCAGTCGGCAGAACATGCGCTGGAGCTGATCGGGCCGGAAGCGACGAAGGGTGCCGTCATGGCGTCTGACGCTTTCTTCCCTTTTCCGGACTGTGTAGAAGCAGCTCACGAAGCCGGAATTACGGCTATCATTCAGCCAGGCGGAGCCATGAGAGACCAGCTCTCCATTGATAAATGTAACGAGTACGGGATTGCCATGGTATTTACCGGAATGCGGCATTTCCGCCACTGATAGCTTTCAAAATGGACCAATGATGCGATTCAGAGCCTTTGCGTTTTGGCCGATCGACGCTGGTCCGTTTGTATGCGCTGTCAGAAGAAAGGAAGGAGGGCCCTTTTGTACCGGGTTATGATTGTAGAGGACGACGAAGTTATAGCCTCCCAGGTGGGAAAACATCTTGCAGCCTGGGATATGGAGGTATTCCGCGTCCGGGATTTCCGAAATGTGATGGGAGAATTTCTTGCCTGCAAACCGGGGCTGGTATTGATGGATATTGGCCTGCCCTTTTATAACGGCTATCACTGGTGCCAGGAGATCCGGAAAGTTTCCAAAGTGCCGATCCTTTTTCTTTCGTCTGCCGCCGACAATATGAACATCGTCATGGCCATGAACATGGGCGGAGATGATTTTGTGGCGAAGCCTTTCAGTCTGGAAGTACTGACCGCAAAAGTACAGGCAGTACTCCGGAGGGCTTATGATTTTGGCGTTTCCCCGGAACTTTTGGAACACGAAGGAGCAGTCCTTGATATCGATGCGGCAGCTTTGCAGGTGAACGGAGACCGGGTGGATCTGACCAGAAATGAATACAGGATTCTTCGGACGCTGATGGAAAATAAAGGCCGGGTGGTAAGCCGGGAACTCCTTATGAACCGGCTGTGGGAGACGGACTGTTATGTGGATGACAATACACTGACAGTCAATGTGACCAGACTCAGACGGAAACTTGAGGGCGCCGGCCTTCCCGATTTTATTGTTACAAAAAAGGGAATCGGATATCTGATCGGAGGATAAATGGAAAGCAGTCGGGAGGCAGATGATGATATTACCTTATTTCAAAGACAGATGGAAGAGGCTGGTTCTGCTTATTGTCTGCACCTGGATTTTTTGGCTGGTGTTCTGGCTGTCAGACGTTCCCTACGGTACGGCCGGCTATGCCTTCCTTCTTTGCACGGTGCTTTTCGCGGGGGTGGCTCTGGTGGATTTCTTGAGCTACAGGCGCAGAAGAAAAGAACTTCTGTGGCTGTTAGAAAGGCCTCTGACAGAGCCCTCCCTTCTGCCGGAGGCGAGAGACGGGGAAACCGATCTCTGGCGGAAGCTTGTCTTGCAGGAATATGGAGAACAGAGGCGGCTTCTGGAAGAGGGGGCAGAGGAGCGGAGAGCGCAGCTTGACTATTATACCATGTGGGTTCATCAGGTGAAAACGCCCATCGCTGCCATGAGGCTTTTGCTGGATGAGAATGAGTCCCATGACAGGGCGATCTTGGCAGAGCTTTTCCGCGTGGAACAGTATGTGGGAATGGTGCTTTCTTATCTGAGAGTTTCTGGCGACGGGACAGATTTTGTCATTCGGCGCCAGAGACTTCTTCCGATCATCCGTCAGGTTGTACGGAAATTTGCACCGCTTTTTATCCGGAAAAAACTGTCTCTGGAGTTAAAAGAAATGGATTGTCAGGTGCTTACGGATGAAAAGTGGCTGTCTTTTGTGTTGGAGCAGATCCTTTCCAATGCTCTGAAATATACGGAGGAAGGAGGGATCCGGATCTATATGGCGTCGGACGTAACCCTTGTCGTTGAGGATACGGGAATCGGTATTGATCCGTCAGATCTGCCCCGCATCTGGGAAAGAGGTTTTACCGGAGAAAATGGGAGGACAGAGAAAAGCGCTACAGGTCTGGGACTTTATCTCTGCCAGGAAATCTGCCGGAAACTGTCCCATGAGATCCAGATTGAGTCCGGACTGGGAGCGGGAACAAGAGTATCTATCCGGATGGAGGAGACGAGAATCCATCTGGAATGATTCTGCCCTGTACAGGGGAATCTTTCAATTCCGTAAGGTTATATGGGGGAAATGTAAGCCAGAACGATGGCAGGGCATTTCCCTTTTTTGTATACTGATGGCAGATGACAGGAAACCTGCGGTCTGTCGGAAGTTCTCTGTCCGATCTGCAGGGAGGAAGTCGTCAGAGAGAAGAAAAGGAGGCACAAAACTTATGGCAATGCTTGACGTCAGACAACTCAGTAAAATTTATACGACCAGATTCGGCGGAAACCAGGTAGAGGCTTTGCGGGACGTGACTTTTTCTGTGGAGAAGGGCGAATATACGGCGATTATGGGAGAGTCCGGTTCAGGAAAAACCACCCTTTTGAATATTCTTGCAGCCCTAGACAGGCCCACCGGAGGAAAGGTATATCTGAACGGAAAGGATCTTTCCGGGGTGGCTGACCGGGAGCTGGCGGCGTTTCGGAGGGAGAATCTGGGGTTTGTATTCCAGGAATTTAACCTTCTGGACAATTTTTCTGTCCGGGACAATATTTTTCTACCTCTGGTTCTGGCAGGAAAACAGTATAAGGAGATGGAACGGAATCTTCAGGAGATAGCCGGACAATTGGGGATTTCTCAGATTCTCTCGAAATTCCCCTATGAAGTATCTGGAGGGCAGAAGCAGAGAGTCGCAGTGGCCAGAGCGATTATCACCGATCCAGAACTTTTGCTGGCAGACGAACCCACCGGAGCGCTTGATTCCAGGGCTTCAGAAAACTTACTGGAACTTTTTGAGCTTTTGAATCAGAATGGGCAGACCATTCTGATGGTGACTCACAGTGTCCGGGCGGCCAGCAAAGCAAAGAGAGTGCTGTTTATCAAAGACGGGGAGGTCTTTCACCAGATTTATAAAGGAAGGGATACTTCAGAACAGATGTATCAGAAGATTTCCGATACACTGACTCTAATTGCAACAGGAGGGGGCCGTCATGAATAATCAGATGTTTTTTTACCCGAAACTGGCCGTTTCCAATATCCGGAAAAATGGAAAGATTTATTTCCCCTATCTTTTGACCTGTATCATTACGGCAGCCATGTATTTTATGATCTGTTCTCTGGCGGATAATCCCGGTATTGACCAGGTGATTGGAGGAAGAAGCGTCCGTTCTGCACTTTTCATGGCAAGCGGTGTGGTAGGCTTTTTCGCAGTAATTTTTCTTTTCTATACCAACAGTTTTTTAATGAAGCAGAGGCGGAGGGAACTGGCTCTTTACAATATTCTGGGCATGGAAAAACGCCATCTGGCCCGGATGTTATTTTGGGAGACGGTGGATGTGGGGATGCTGACTCTACTCTTTGGTCTAGGAGCAGGCCTCCTTTTCAACAAGCTTTTGTTTCTGATTATCTTGCACATGTTCGGCGGAACAGTTCCCATTGCCTTTGCTTTTTCCGGAAAGGCATTCCGGAATACCTGCATCCTGTTTCTGGTGATATTTCTGCTTATTTTACTCAACAGTATACGAAAGATTCAGTTCAAAAGCCCCATGGAACTTTTACAGGAGAGTAAAGCCGGGGAACGGGAACCAAAAACTCATTTCCTGACGGCGCTTCTCGGAGTACTCTGTCTGGGTATTGGTTACTATATGGCCGTTTCCATCAAAAATCCGGTGGCAGCCCTGGCCCTGTTTTTCGTAGCGGTACTTTTTGTGATCGTGGGGACTTACTGCATGTTTTCTGCAGGAAGTATCGCTTTTTTAAAGTTCTTACGGAGCAGAAAAGGATATTACTATAAAGCCAATCATTTTGTCTCTGTATCGGGAATGCTGTACCGGATGCGGCAAAATGCGGTGGGATTGGCAAATATTTGCGTGCTTTCTACCATGGTCCTGGTGATGGTATCTTCCAGTCTCAGCCTTTATATTGGACTTGACGATATGGCGAGAACACAGAATTTCCGGGAAGTTCAGCTTGCTTCAAAGGAGGATTCAAAAGAAGCCGGCGCACAGTTAAAAGAACTGGTGGGAGAGATTCTAAAGGAAGAGGGATATACTCCCTTCGAAGAGGCGGCCTATGTACTTCTCGGATTTTCCGTACTGGAACGGGGAAATTCTCTGGAAATAGGTGGGGAGGATGCCTCAATTCTGGAGATGAACGCACTGCGAACGCTTTATGTCATGACTGCAGAGGACTACGGAGTACTTACGGGAGAGAAACCGGCTCTTTCGGCAGGAGAGATTTATCTGGGAGGTGCGCCTGGAAAATCTTTCAGAGATGAGGCCCTTTCTGTATTGGGGAGGGAATATCGGATTGCCGGACGAATCAAGGAACTTCCGGACGGCGTGGTCAGGACTGCCGGGAGCGGGGCTTACAGTTATCTCCTCGTGGTAGAAGGCAAAGAAGAGCTGGAAGAACTGAACAGACTGCAGAGGGAGGCTTACGGGGAACATGCCTCTTCTCCGGAATTTATTTATGGTTTTAATCTGGGAGGGACTGACGAGGAACAGTCTGAGGCAGCAGATATTCTGTATCACAGGCTGACAGGCAATCCAGAAGAGGGCGGAGTAGGGCTTCCTGTCTCTGTAAGCAGCATTGCCGGTTTTAAAGAAAACAGTATCGGCATTTTTGGAGGCCTATTTTTTATTGGTGTCTTTCTGGGGATTCTGTTTTTGATGGCTACAGTACTGATCATGTACTATAAACAGCTTTCAGAAGGATACGATGACGCGTCCCGTTTTGATGTGATGAAGAAAGTGGGAATGGGAGGAAGAGAAATCCGACGTTCCATTCACTCTCAGGTACTGACCGTATTTTTTCTGCCTCTTGTTGGAGCAGGCATTCACGTAGCTTTTGCCTTTCCTTTTCTTGTAAGAGTGCTTTCCCTGTTTGCCATGTACAATGTAGGTCTTTTTGGTGCCTGCACGGCAGGCACCATTGTTGTTTTCGGTCTGTTTTATCTCATTACCTATCATTTGACCGCGCGGGTATACTACCGGATTGTAAGATAGCCATTTCTTCCGGGATACGAGTCATTCAGAGGACTTTCCGCAATATGTGCCGCCTCCAAGGGGGCGGCACATATTACAGAAAATACATGCATATATTGTTGCATGAACGGATTAAAATCTCTCCTGGACAATTTAAATAGTATGGTATGGGGCCTGCCGATGATGGTCCTCCTTTTCGGCGTTCATCTGCTCCTGACCGTTCGCCTTCGCATGCCTCAGAGAAAAATCTGGAAAGCGCTTCGGCTTTCCGTGACGGAAGAGGAGGGGGAAGAGGGCGGGATGAGTCCCTTTGCGGCTCTGGCGACTGCTTTGGCGGCTACGCTTGGCACAGGAAATATCATCGGCGTTTCCATGGCCGTGGCCATGGGCGGGCCGGGAGCCGTATTCTGGTGCTGGCTGACGGGGGTATTCGGTATGGCGACCAAATACGGGGAGTCTCTTCTGGCAGTCAAGTACCGGGAAAGAGACGGACAGGGGAGCTATGTGGGCGGGCCCATGTATGTGATGAAAACTGCGCTTCATTCAAAATTTCTGGCGGTTCTCTTTTCGGTGTTTGCCGCCTTTGCCGCCTTTGGAACAGGATGTAGCGTCCAGGCCAATGCCATCAGTAGTGTGATGGAGACGGCTTTCCATGTGAAACCGGCCATTACCGGGACAATTATCTGTGCCCTTGCGGCAGTGGTGATTCTCGGCGGGGCGAAAAAGATCACGGGAGTCTGTGAAAGACTGATTCCGTTTATGGCTGTTTTTTATCTGGGAGGAAGCATGGCGCTTCTCTATATCAACCGCGCTTATGTGATTCCTGCTCTGCGGCTGATTGTGACGGCTGCGTTTACCCCGAGGGCGGCGGCAGGAGGCTTTGTGGGAAGTACTGTGATGCAGGCGGCCAGACAGGGAATCGCAAGAGGGCTATTTTCAGACGAATCTGGCCTTGGAACTGCGCCTATGGCGGCGGCAGGAGCCAGATCGAAAAATCCGGTGCGCCAGGCGCTGGTTTCCATGACAGGTACCTTCTGGGATACGGTGGTATTTTGCGCTGTGACGGGAATCGTCATTGTATCCTCCATGCTCCATCAGCCGGAACTGTTTGCCGGAATCTCCGGCGGGGACCTGGCGGAGGCGTCTTTTGGCCTGATGAATGGCTTTGGCCATGTGATCTTTGCCGTATCGCTGGTAATCTTTGCCTTTGCCACAATTCTTGGATGGAGTTTTTACGGGGAGCGGGCTGTGGCGTATCTGTTTGGAGAGGGTTCTTTGAACTATTACCGTATTTGTTATCTGGTTGCTGTTTTTGCCGGTTCTGTGACCTCTATGGGCGTTGTCTGGGGTCTCTCTGATTTACTGAACGGCCTGATGGCTGTGCCAAATTTGATCTGCCTTCTGCTTTTACAAAAGACAATTGTGAAAGAGACGAACCACTATCTGTGGGGAGGAAGGCTGGACGAACGAGACGGCCATGGATGACAGGCTTCTGTTTACTTTTTACAGAAACTCGGATACAATGGAGACAGGTTTTGGAGGTGCCTGGCTTTGGAGCGGAATGATTTTTCTGTGGGAAGTGTATGGAGACATATTGTGGCGCTGGCAGTTCCCATGACAGTAGCCCAGCTTGTACAGATGCTTTATAATATTGTAGACCGTATTTATATCGGTCATCTTCCGGGCGCATCTTCTCTGGCGCTGACTGGTCTGGGTTTGACCTTTCCGGTGGTTACGCTGATCATGGCTTTTACGAACCTGTTCAGTATGGGTGGGACGCCGCTTTTTTCCATTGCCAGGGGACAAAGAGACAGAGAAAAAGCAGAACGGATCATGGGAAACACCTTTTCCATGCTTTGTATTTGCTGCCTGTTTCTGACAATGGCCTGCTATCTGTTTTTAAAGCCGGTGCTGTATCTGTTCGGGGCCAGCGATCTGAGTTTTCCCTATGCGAAGGATTATCTGAAAATTTATCTTCTGGGAACGCCATTCGCCATGCTCGGGACGGGAATGAACGGGTTTATCAATGCTCAGGGTTTTGCCGGAACAGGCATGGCTACGATTTTGATCGGAGCGGCGGTGAACATTGCTCTGGATCCGGTTTTTATTTTTGTCTTTGACATGGGAGTATCGGGGGCGGCACTGGCAACTGTGCTGTCTCAGCTTCTGTCTGCGGTCTGGGTGATGAAATTTCTTTTTGGGAAAAAGACCCTGTTTCGTATCCGCAGGACATGCATGCGCCCGGAGGGAAAGCTGTTAAAGGAGATCATGAGCCTTGGGATGGCAGGGTTTGTTGTATCTGCTTCCAACGGCGCGGTACAGATCGCCTGCAATGCGACGCTGAGGGATTGTGGCGGCGACGTCTATGTAGGGGTGATGACGATCTTAAATTCTGTGCGGGATGTGGCGGTAATGCCCATGCAGGGGCTGACGCACGCCTCTCAGCCTGTGCTGGGATTTAATCTGGGCGCGGGAGCCTACGACAGAATCAGAAAAGGGATTGGTTTTGTGACAGTGGCCGGAGTTTCCTATATGTTGTTTGCCTGGCTGATGCTGTTTCTGTTCCCAGAACCGATTATGGGGATTTTTAATTCAGACACGGTGCTTTTGGAGAAAGGCATACCTGCCCTGCATCTTTATTTTTTTGGATTCTTTATGATGGCATTCCAGTTTGTGGGACAGTCCACCTTTGTGGGGCTTGGAATGTCAAAACAGTCTGTGTTTTTCTCCTTGCTTCGGAAAATCATTATCGTGGTGCCACTGACGCTTCTTCTCCCCCATGTGGCAAGCCTTGGCGTAAGGGGAGTATTTTTGGCAGAGCCAATCTCCAATTTTATAGGAGGGACGGCCAGTTTTACCACCATGCTCGTGCTGGTGCGGCGGTTAATTCTAAAGAATGAGGGGATTTCTAAAGAAACATAATCATAATTTCCGGTGTCCGGAAACTGGTATCTAAGAGCCATAAACAAAGAGGGCCAGTTTAGGAAAAATCTTGAATTTTCTGTAAAGCTGTATTATAATTAGCATGTCTGTAGATTCAGATTAAGCGACAAATAACTCCAGTGCCGTTTTGGCTTAATAAAGGAACAGTGTGAAATTCACTGGCAGCTTACACCTGAGGTAAGGCGGACAAGATTCCAGATGCCATTGCGGGGATTTCCCGTGAGAAGGCGGAATTGCGGTTGAGGCCGAGTCCTAAGACTTACTGGAGCTATCTTGCAAATCCCTGGTAAGAGGGAGGAGAAAGGGGACGAGGGCTTGAATACTTCTTAAATTTCTGCAGTATCTATGAGGATCCTGGCAGTTTCCGGGACCATTTCACCATTATTTCAAACATATATTCCCAAATCTATCAATTGACAAGAATAGATACGATCGGAGAGGGGGATTTTCTACTCTTCCACTCCATCTGCAGTGTTTTGGCTATTTTTCAAGGCGGATGAGAAAGGCGTACGGAGCTACGCAGATAGAGGACAATGCAGAAAAACCGTTAAATCACGCAGAGCGTGTGCGTCTTTGCCAACTGATAGCAGTAAAAGTATGAAATATACAGAAGGAGATTTTTTATGAAGAAGAGATTATTGGCGGCAGTATTATGCTGCGTGATGAGTGTTGCCTTTTTTGCAGGTTGTGGAAATCAAGCACGTGAAACGAGCAAAGCCGGAGAGACGCCGGAAAGCAGCAGGAACCGTGAGAGCACAGAGCAGGAGAATACGAAGCAGAGTGTAAAGGAGCCGTCCTCTTCCGGACAGGAAACGTCGGAAACGGAAACAAAACAGGCGGCAGGAGACGAAAACTATGATCCGGTGACGATCACTTTGAATCTGGAGCGTTCCGGTCTTGGGGAGAATGTGGAGCATACGTTTACGGAGATGCCTTCTCATATTGTGGCTTCCGGAGACCAGATGGCGGATTTCTTTTTTGATCTGGGACTGGAGGGACAGATGGCAGGTTACACCAAAGGCTCCTGCTGGAGCTTGGTATCGGAGTACCCGGCCAGAGACTCTGTCCCTCAACTGGTAGAACCGGGAAAGGGGCTTTCTGCTCTGTCCAAAGAGGAGCTTCTGATAACCAACTGTGATTTTCTGATTGGCTGGGATTCCGTATTTTCTGATAAAAACTTCAGTTCCGGGTTTTGCAATGAAAACGGTATTGCCATGTATTTCCCCTATGTCTGTTCCGATCATGCCACCTTTGCGGATCTGTACAAAGATTATGAAACTTTGGGCCGGATTTTCAAAGTGGAGGAGCTTGCGGCAGAAAAGGTGCAGGCTATGAAAGATACTTTGCAGAGAGTAAAAGAAACTTTGGGAGAAGAAGCCTATGAAAATCCGGTGAAGGTCTTTGCCTATGATTCGGGAGAGGAGGCGCCTTTCACTGCATGTCAGGGGATGCCGGGAGATATTCTGAAGCTGGCCGGAGGTATTTCGATTTTTGACGATATCGAGGCCGGATGGGCTACGCCTTCCTGGGAGGAAGTGGTGGAGCGGGATCCCGATGTGATTTTGATTTTGGATTATGACGGAGATGTGGAAGAAAAGGCAGAGTTTCTTCGTACCAACGACGCGACAAAGGATCTGAAAGCAGTCAAAGAAGGGCGGATTTTTTCTGCCTGCTGCTCCGATATGCAGGGATCGGCCGGTTCTGCAAAGACAGTGGAAATGATTGCAAAGCAGCTCTATCCGGATCGGTTTGAACAGTAAACTAGAAAGTTTAAGAAGAATACAGGGAGAAACCAATGACAAACCGACATAGAATCCGAACCCGGACGCAGTATCTGAGCTTTCTTGTGGGAATCTGTGTGTTGATTGCAGTTGCCGCCTGCAGTTCCATACTGATTGGCGCGGTGGAAATTCATCCGGGAGATATCGGCAGAATCCTGTGGAACAGGATCACAGGGCGGGAATTTTTTGTCCCTAATTGGGAGGAAAATGTAGAGACCATCATCTGGAATATTCGGTTGCCCCGCGTACTGATGGCCTGCATCGTCGGAGCGGGACTTTCTGTCTGCGGCGTACTGATGCAGGCGCTGACGAAAAATTCGCTGGCGGATCCTTATGTGCTTGGTATTTCCTCCGGCGCTTCGGCGGGAGCGGTCTGTGCCATTGTGCTGGGACTCTTCAGCTTTATGGGAGGATATGCCACCATGTTTGGCGCAACCTTGGGAGCTGCGCTTTCGATTGTCCTCTCTTTAAGAATTGCATCTATGAAAGGCAGGATCACTTCCACACAGCTTGTACTGGCAGGAATTGCGACCTCCGCTCTGTTTACTGCCCTGACGAACCTCTTTATTTACGGCTTTCATACGGGATCGGACAAAACCAAGACGGCTCAGTACTGGATGGTCGGTTCGCTAAGCGGAGCAAGCTGGGGAAAGGCCGGGTATGTGGCCACTGTTTTTATCGTGGCCCTTGTGGTGATTCTGCTTTTTGCCAGAGATTTGGATGTTCTGCTTCTGGGAGACGAGGTGGCGGAAAACCTAGGGGTCCACACCGGTAGAATCAAACTGGTCATCATCCTGATGTCGACTCTGCTGACCGGAGTGGTAGTCTCTGTGAGCGGCGTCATCGGCTTTATCGGACTGGTAGTTCCGCATATGGTCAGAACCATGGTTGGATCCAAACATAAACGTCTGATTCCGGCCGTGGTTTTGGTGGGAGGACTTTTTACCATGGTGGCGGATATGGTTTCAAGAATCGTCGTTGCACCGGAAGAGCTGCCCATTGGAATCATATCCGCATTGATCGGGGCTCCATTCTTTTTGTATCTCATAAGAAGTAACAGGACCAAATAGGAGGGGATATGCGTTTACAGGTTAGACAGTTAAACTACCAGATTGACAAAACCCCGATCCTGAAAGACATTTTTCTGGAGATACAGGAGGGAGAGTTTGTGGGCCTGGTCGGGCCAAACGGCTGTGGGAAATCCACTCTGTTAAAGGCAATCTACAAAACTTATAAGCCGGAAAGAGACCGGGTGTTTGTGGACGGAAAGGATATCTGTGGACTGGGACCCAGGGAGATGGCCCGAGAAGTGGCTGTCATGGCTCAGGAAAACAGTGTGGAATTTGACCTGGAGGTCATGGACATGGTGATGTATGGAAGGTATTCCCACCGAAAATTCTTTGAAGGAGAGAAGAAGGAGGACCGGGAAATCTGCCTGCATTTTATCCAGGAGGTCGGGCTTGAAGGCTACGAACACCGTTCTTACTTAAGCCTTTCAGGAGGCGAAAAACAGCGGGTCCTTCTCGCCAGAGCTCTGGTACAGGGAAGCGGCCTGATTGTGCTGGATGAACCGACCAACCATCTGGACGTCCGGTTTCAGTATTTGATTATGCAGACCTTAAAGAAGCAGGATGTAACGGTCTTTTCTTCCATCCATGATTTGAATCTTGCCGCCATGTACTGTGACAGGATACTCCTGATGGATCAGGGACAAATTATTGAATCGGGAACTCCAAAAGAAGTGATTACGGTAGAAAATATTGACCGGATTTTTGGCGTGCGCGCCCAGATTACCTTCAATGAACTGACCGGTAAAATTCAGGTCTATTATTTGCCGGATGAAATAGGGAATCAGATTTTGGCCGGCAGGCATAATCTGCAAAAAAACAGCGCACAATAAAAGGAAAAGAAAATCCAAGAAAAACGGAAAATTTTGGAATTGACAAAAAAAGTTTCCTATTATAAAATACGATAGTATAAATAGAAAAAGGCGATGACGGAGAGAAGTAGTACGGAAGATCGCTTCCAGTGAGCGGGAGATGGTGGAAACCCCGCAGAATGAATCCGTATGAATAACACTTCTGAGCTGCAATCTGAACCCTGCGGGAGCGGGTAGTAGGTGCGTCGTGGGTCAAGCGTGAATTGACAGCCATGAGGGGACTGCCGTTTGGCAGTAAGTCAGGTGGTACCGCGGAGAGTGAAAGCTGTTCGTCCTGAGAGAAGTTCTGAGGACGGACAGCATTTTTTATGCACGGAAGGGGATGCCGATGAACAGGGAAGCATGCTCCGAGCCTCAGGGCAGCTTATATCCTGTGGCTGGCAGGAGAATCTGTTTCGGTCGTCACAGGAACGCATAGGGAATACAACTGTTTGATTAGGAAAAGGAGAGAAAGACAATGTCAGACATTTATCGCAGCAAAACCATGGATCAGATGGGAGAAGGCGACGTGGGAACGGAGCTTAAGATTGCCGGATGGGTGGAAAATATCCGGGATCACGGCGGCGTATCCTTTCTGGATCTGCGCGACATGTACGGAGTCATGCAGGTGGTATTTCGGGATACGGAGCTTTTGAAAGGAATCCGGAAGGAAGAATGTATTTCTGTAGAGGGACTGGTGGAGCATAGAGATGAGGAAACCTACAATCCCAAGATTCCTACGGGAACGATCGAGCTGGAAGCGCACAGGATTACCATCCTTGGGAAAGTATACCGGGATCTTCCCTTTGAGGTATCCACATCCAAGGAAATCCGCGAAGATGTCCGCCTGAGATACCGTTATCTGGATCTGCGCAATCATAAGGTGAAAGAGAACATCATTTTCCGGTCAAATGTGATTCGTTTCCTGAGGGAAAAAATGACAGAAATGGGATTTCTGGAAATTCAGACGCCAATTCTGTGTGCCTCATCTCCGGAGGGAGCCAGAGATTATATTGTCCCTTCCAGGAGATATAAGGGGAAATTCTATGCGCTTCCCCAGGCGCCGCAACAGTATAAACAGCTTTTGATGGCGTCCGGTTTTGACAAATATTTTCAGATCGCGCCCTGCTTTCGGGATGAGGACGCCCGTGCCGATCGCTCTCCGGGAGAATTTTATCAGCTTGACTTTGAAATGAGCTTTGCCACTCAGGAAGATGTATTCCGGGCCGGCGAGGAAGTGCTTACCAGTACCTTTGAAAGATTTGCGCCGGAGGGCTCCGTTATTACGCAGGCCCCCTACCCCATATTCAGCTATCAGGAGGCTATGACTCAGTTTGGAACGGATAAGCCGGATTTGCGTAATCCCTTACGCATCCTCGATGTGACGGAATTTTTCCAGAGATGTACCTTCAAACCCTTCCATAAGAAAACGGTGCGTGCAATCAAAGTCCATGCAAACCTTTCCAAAGGTTTTCATGAGAAACTGTTAAAATTTGCCCAGTCCATCGGTATGGGCGGGCTTGGTTATCTGGAAGTAAAGGAAGATTTGTCCTATAAAGGCCCTATTGATAAGTTTATTCCGGACGAAATGAAAAAAGAGCTGGCAGAACTGGCTTCTCTTATCTCCGGAGACGTGATCTTCTTTATTGCTGACAACGAAGAGCGGGCTTCCAAATATGCAGGGCAGATTCGCAGTGAGCTTGGGGAGAGACTGGAGCTGATCGAGAAGAACGCGTACCGGTTCTGCTATATCAATGATTTCCCCATGTATGAGTTGGATGAGGAGACGAAAAAAATTGGCTTTACCCATAATCCCTTCTCCATGCCTCAGGGCGGTTTGGAAGCCTTGAACACCAAAGATCCGCTGGATATTCTGGCCTATCAGTATGATATTGTCTGCAATGGCGTGGAGCTTTCCTCCGGTGCGGTGCGTAACCACGATATGGACATTATGGTAAAAGCATTTGAAATTGCAGGTTACGATGAGGAAACTTTGAGAAACAAATTTGGCGCTCTCTACCAGGCGTTCCAGTTTGGCGCGCCGCCTCATGCAGGCATGGCTCCCGGCGTGGACCGGATGATTATGCTTTTGCGGGGAGAAGAGAATATCCGGGAAGTGATTGCATTCCCCATGAGCGGAACGGCTCAGGATCTGATGTGCGGTGCGCCCAATGAGGTGACAGAGCAGCAGCTTCGGGAAGTGCATATTAAGGTGAGAGACTGAGAACCGTATCGATACGGAAGCTGGTTCGCAGGAGGCGGAGTCCTTTGGGACTTCGTCGTCTTGTCCTGTCAAAAAAAATAAAAATGTGTAAAAGCACTGCGAAAGCTGTCCCGGCATAGACTATAAGAAAGAACTTGCCGGAGCAGTGTTTCATGAAGACTTTCTTAAAGCCCCTGACGATTTCCGAAGAGAGAACTTTTTTAGAACATCTTAAACAGGGGGAACAGGAAGCAAAACATGTACTGATTGAACGAAACATGCGTCTGGTGGCCCACATTGTAAAAAAGTACAGCCAGACGGATTATGAGATGGAAGATCTGATCTCTATCGGGACCATCGGGCTGATCAAAGCAGTGGATACGTTTAACCCGGATCGCTCCAACAGACTTGGGACGTACGCGGCCAAATGTATCGATAATGCTATCCTCTCACAGATACGTTTACAGTTCCAAATCAATCCCCCCAGAGCAGAAAAGAACCAAAACGGCGTATTCGGGAACAGGCTTCCGGGAACATCTACATCCTTTGCTCCACTTCGGATGGCTATGTGAGGTATGCACCGATGTATACCCGTAGTTTCCGGCTGATAGCCCCTCGCTTCCTTCGTGTATGGGAATCTGATCAGAAGCGAATGGACATTCATGGAATAAGTATTTCAAAGATAAAATTAAAGCATAGAAAAAGCAGGCGTTCAAACTTTAGGAGGTTTGTTTACCTGCCTTCTCCATGGATGCGGAGTTAATAACCGCATCCAGTAGCTGTATCTTCTGATTGGAAGGACAATTCAGTTTTTTAATATGCTGATAGACTAAGCTTGCGTGGACACCGGCAACACGCTCTGCTAATTCATGCTGACCTTGTATGGTTTTTGGATAATGGACAATCACATTGATTGGAACACTCTTTCTTGCGATACCACGCACCTCCCTCGGTATTTCAGTCTATGAGAGAGAAGCTGTCCGTTATTCCCCACGATATAAAGGCTGTTTTCATACTTCAGAATATCCGGTTTTTGTTAATAAAACAACGAGAGAGCCTATACAGCTCCCTTGTAAAATCGTATTGTAAATTGCGCTCCGCCACTTGCTTTATTTGTAGCCGTAATAACACCATTTTGCTTCGAAATAATCATTCGGGAAAGATTCAAACCAATTCCTGCGCTTTCTTTCCCGGCATTGCTGCCACGATAAAAGCGATCAAAAAGATGAGGGATATCTTTTTCTTCAAATCCCACCCCATTATCTGAAATAATGATTTCTGTGTATAACGGATTCTCTGATGAGTGTATTTCCAGTTTTTCACCGTCTGAGCAATGCTCAATGCAATTCTTCAAAATATTTCCAATGGCTTCCGCAGCCCAAAAACGATCCCCAATAAAACAAGCATTATTTTTTATCTTACACGACAGTCGAATGTCCTTTATGTCCATAAGTATTTCTAAAGGCTCCTTTATGTCATTTATCAATGTTTCCACCATTATAGGTTCTTCAGAAAACTTTACAGTTCCTGATTCCAATCTTGCAATTTTTAAGAGTGTAGAAATCAGCCATCCTGTTCGGTCTAACAAGGTATCTACTTTTCTAATATTGGCTTGTTGTTCGACACTCTGGTATTCACTTGAAAGTCGGGATACAATCATACGAATGGATGTTAGCGGTGTTCGTAATTGATGGGAAATATCTGCAAGAGAATCGCTCAGATAACGCTTATCTTTCTCTAAACGCTCAGCCTGATCCCGCAAGCGCAAGGTCATTTTGCTTAATTCGCTGCTGAGAACTGCAAGTTCCCCTTCTTCATCAGGAACCAGATTGACATTGTATTCTCCGTGCAAAATACTGTCAACGTGGGCGCTCAAGTCTAAAATAGCCTGATAGCGTTTTCTTGTAAATAGTATAAAAAGGAAACTACTTATCGCACAAATAACAACTACTAAAACTACTGCCCAAACACTTATGAACGATGCAACCGCAGATGCAGCGATGGTAAGAAGTAGATAGACGAAAAGAAATACCTTGATTTCTTTATTTCTGAATAAATTCATATCAATCACCTACTTTATATCCAAGGCCGCGAACCGTTTTTAAAATTGCAGGATTGGCAGGATCTGATTCTATCTTATCACGAAGTCGTTTGATATACACAGTCAACGTATTATCATTGACATAGTCACCTGTACCGGTAACATCCCATATTTCATGTAACAATTCTCGACGAGAAAGCGTTTCGCCAAAATGATTCAGAAACACCAGAAGCAATCGGTATTCCAGTGCAGAAAGAATGATTTCAGATCCAGCTTTCGTCACAGTCCCTTTTGCGGCATCAATATGTAAATCTCCAACCTGAAATACAGAGGGCGCTTTTCCGCTTTTCCGCAAAGCGTTTCGTACACGATAAATCAATTCCATAGGCTTAAATGGTTTAGTAACATAATCGTCTGCACCAAGTTGAAAACCTGTAATGATACTGGATTCATCTGTCATCGCAGTAAGAAAAATAACCGGTGCGTTTGTTGAACGCTTAACAGTGGTACATATTGAATACCCATTCCCATCAGGTAGAGTAATATCAAGAAGCACAAGATCGATATTTTCTGTATGCAATTTATTTAATGCACCTTTTGTATCAGAAGCATGGCAAACAGAGTATCCTTCATTCTCCAATAACGTTGAAAGATTTTCCACTATATCTGCATCATCTTCTACAATTAAAAGTTTAGGCATAATATTATCTTCACTTAATAGCTGTTTTTTATCATTCACACTTTCACAAACAAAACTATAACACAAAAACGGCTAATTTTCTATGAATTTTGACTTCTTTACAGTTTTAAAAGTGTTCTTTAACTTTTCAGGATTTGTAAGAGAACCAATGGCGGAAGAAAGGATATTCAACAGATCCTTCAGTTATCCAATGTTCTTAATGCGGTTACGTTTGAAAATATCTCTAATATATATTTCGCTGAACAAATTTTGTAATGCCGCCGCTTTTTCTCTGGCACCTTCACGAAGAACAACAAGAGGAATACCACCATAAAGCAAACCCCTGGGGAAGATTTTTGCAACCTAATACACTTTTCTGTTTTATAGTACCATATCAACACATTCAAATCAATATGCGCAGGTGAATAGCCACACACTAAAAGCACAGGGCTACAAATTTTTTAAAGAATGTTGGTTATTATTACAATATTGTAATGAAAAAGTCATGTACCTGGATTCTGAAATTGATATACTGTATCCTAAATAAATATATCAAAAAGGAGAATACTCATGGAAATACTACAAGTAGAAAATCTTTGTAAAATCTATGGGAAAGGCAACAATCAAGTGCAGGCTTTGAATGATGTGTCATTTAACGTTGAAAAGGGAGCGTTTGTTGCGATTGTCGGGCAGTCCGGTTCCGGCAAATCTACACTGTTGCATTTGATTGGCGGAGTGGACAAACCTACTTCCGGTCATATCTTTGTTGACGGACAAGATGTATATAAAAAGAATCAAGAGCAGTTGGCGATTTTTCGCCGCCGTCAAGTCGGACTGATTTATCAGTTCTATAATCTTATCCCCATTTTGAATGTGGTAGAGAATATGACTTTGCCGCTGAAACTGGATGGACAGAAAGTAAATGATGAACGTGTAAATGAACTGCTTGAAGCTCTTGGACTTGCAGACCACAAAAAGTATTTGCCGAGTCAGCTCTCCGGCGGTCAGCAACAGCGTGTGTCTATCGGCAGAGCGCTTATGAATGCGCCGGCGCTGGTGTTGGCTGATGAACCTACCGGAAATCTTGATAGTAAGAGCAGTCAAGAGATCATGGAATTACTGAAATACTCTAACAAAAAATACGGGCAGACACTGATCGTGATTACGCATGATGAAAACATTGCGTTGCAGGCAGACAGAATCCTCAGAATTGCGGATGGCCAGATCGTTTCTGACGAGAAAACTCATTAAGGAGGGGTTCGCCATGTGGAATGCTTATAGTGCCAGTTATATAAAAAATAATAAAACCGGCAATAGATTCATTATGATAATCTCCTTTTTGGCAGCTATGATGCTTAGCCTTGTTAGTGGTTTATTTTATAATCTGTGGGCAGATCAGGTTAATCAAACCGTTGCCGCAAATGGAACTTCTGGGGTAGAGTTCACCCCGGTAGTCATCGCCTACATCGCAGTATTCACCATCGCCAGCCTTGCTCTTATTATGATGATTCACCACGCTTTTGCAGCGACTATGACCAATCGCATCCATCAGTTAGGCATTTTGCAAAGCATTGGTGCAACCTCTCGACAAATCAAATCTACACTTGTCAATGAAGTAGTTGTTTTGTCTTTGCCTGCTATCATCGCTGGGAATATCATCGGCATTGGCTTATGTTGGGCGCTTATGAGCATTATTATCAGTTCAACTGCTAATTTGCGTGATTATACCTTGACCATTACCTATCATCCTATCGTGTTCTTTGGCTCATTTGGATTTTCAATGCTGACTGCTTCGGTATCAGCGTGGATTCCCGCAAGAAAACTTAGCCGCATGACTCCATTAGAAGCAATTCACTATGGAGCTGAGCCTGTTATCAAGAGAATGAAGAAATATCGTATTCATTCCGCTATTTTCGGAATTTATGGAGAGATGGCACGCAAGTCCCTGTTTGTCAGACGTAAGGCTATGAGAGTTGGTACAATGTCCATTCTTTTGGCGGTGTTTGCCTGTATCTCAATTCTGAATATGCTTGGTGTGTCTGGCCTTAGCACAGAAAGAACCTACTTTGACCGTTATAAGAATAACTGGGATTTTCTCATCACCGCCAAGGGAGGTGCTTATGATGAAGATTTGCTGAAGGGTATTAGAGATACAGAAGATGTAACAGGCTGCATTGTTCATCGAATGGTAAATAACAACACCCAAATCCCGGCTGATTATCTGAGTGACGATGTCCGGAAACTGAGCCTTGAAAAACTCAACAGCAGTTTCATAGAGAACGAAGCAGGTGCTTATAACATAAAAGTGCCGATTTTCATTTTAGATGACAAAAGCTTCGCAGAATACCGTGGTGATGCAAACGGTGCCAATGTGGTTGCTGTCAATCTTATTTGGGATAGTGTCAATTCAGAGAGAACAGATCGTCAGTATGTACCATTTTTGAACGAGGGCAAAGAAATCATTTTGAACGTAAATGGAAAGGACATTCCTGTTTCCGCTTTTGCGGCTACTCTGCCTGTACTGAGAGAAGAACTAGCTCAGTATGCGTTGACACTTGTCATGCCCGAAAGCTATTATGCGACCCTCGGTTTCAATCTGAATGCTGAGGAAACCATTTACACTATTAAAATGACGGACGAAAGCAAAAACGATGCAGTTGAGGAAAGATTGAAGGGCTTGCTAGAAGCATATCCGGACTACGTTTTGGAAGGTCGTGTGCAGGAACTTGCAGAAGAGATGCAGATACAGCATGGTTTGCGAATGATTATTTATCTGTTCACCGGAATCCTGACTTGCATCGGCCTTGCCAATATCTTTGCATCGACTTTGGGGCAGATTCATCAGCGCAAGCGTGAATTTGCAAGATACTTTGCAGTTGGTTTAACTCCCAAAGGTGCGGCAAAGATTTTGGCTTGGGAAGCCGCTATCGTTGCACTCCGTCCCATTTTCTTGATCCTGGTAATCAATATCCCTTTGATGGCATTCATGCTTGATGCTGGAGGAATTACCATAGAAGATTTTATTGGCAAGCGTTTGCCGTTGGTTCCTGCAATTCTGCTCTTTACAGCAGTCATTGGTTTTGTTGCATTGGCTTACTATTTAGGTGGTAAAAAGATATGCAATATGAACCTTGTAGAAGCGATTAAGGACGATACACTTATGTTGTAATTCATCACCCATGTTGTTTATCTCCATTTGGCCACGGGCCTTTCATGCTTCCGCCTATTTCTTCAAACAATGACTTCATCGAGATACCTCCAATCTGTTTATTTCAATGTTACGTTATGTTATAGTAGCATATCATATATCACATATCACGTATCGGGATGAGGAGGATGTGAAATGAAGAAAAAGGAAGATGCCATAGCAATTTATTCCAGAAAATCAAAATATACAGGAAAAGGTGAAAGCATCGGCAACCAGGTAGAACTCTGTAAGGAATATATTCGTGTGCATTATGGAGACTCCTCTGTAGAAAACAGTGTTATTTATGAAGATGAGGGATTTTCCGGTGGAAATCTAAACCGACCGGATTTCAAAAAAATGATGGATGATGCCAGGAAGCGAAAATTCAAAGCAATCATCGTTTACCGTCTTGACCGTATCAGTCGAAATATCAGTGACTTTTCCGGCTTGATTGAAGAGTTGGATCGTCTGGATATTGCTTTTATATCTATTAAAGAGCAGTTTGATACAAGCACTCCTATGGGACGGGCTATGATGTACATTGCATCTGTTTTCTCTCAGTTGGAGAGAGAAACTATTGCGGAACGTATTCGAGATAATATGCACGAACTGGCAAAGACAGGACGCTGGCTTGGAGGAACAACACCTACCGGATATACCTCGGAAGCCGTCAAAAGCATCACGATTGATGGGAAATCTAAGAAAGCCTGTAAGCTGAAGCTGATTCCGGAAGAAGCTGATATTGTCAGAATGATTTACGACTTATATATAGAAACAGATTCACTGACTTTGACGGAAGCTGCTTTAATCAAGCAGGGGATTAAGACAAAGAATAACAAATATTTTACCCGTTTTTCTGTGAAAGCTATTTTACAGAATCCTGTTTATATGATTGCGGATGAAGAGGCCCATAATTTCTTTATTCAGCATGACACAGATCTGTTCTCAGAGAAAGATGACTTTGACAACAAGCACGGTATTATGGCCTACAACCGTACCGATCAGGAAAAAGGCAGAGCTACAAAATACCTTCCACCAAGCGAATGGATTGTATCAGTCGGCAGACATCCGGGTCTGATTCCGGGTAGGGTGTGGGTACAGATTCAAGAGTCTCTAGAGCGCAACAAATCTAAATCTTTCCGAAAGCCACGCAGTAATGAAGCACTTCTGACAGGCTTGTTATTCTGTAGCTGCGGTGATCGTATGTATCCGAAAATGAGTAAACGCAAAACAGCGGATGGCAAGGTGATTTACACTTATGTCTGTAAAATAAAGGAACACAGCCAGAGAACTTTATGCAACAATAAAAATGCCAATGGCAACACATTGGATGTGGCGGTGATGGAGCAGATTAAAATGCTTGCAGAGGACAAAGATACTTTTATTGCACAGTTGGAACAAAGCCGCAGATTTTACACCGGTAATCGTACGGACTATGAACAACATTTGGATGATATGCGGAGGAAAAAAGCAGAAATAGAAAAGAAAATCAATTCTCTGGTAGACTCTCTTGTAGATATGGGCGAGAGCCCTGCAAAAGCCCATGTAACTAAACGAATTGAACAACTGGACGGAGAATATCAGTTTTTGAAACAGCGTATTCAGGAACTGGAAGGCCTGACATCACAACGTGCTCTTAGCAATATTGAATTTGAGCTGCTATGTCAATTATTAACTATCTTCAAAGACGGTATTGATGAAATGACTGTTGAACAGAAACGCGCTGCCATTCGTACCATCATACGTAAGGTAGTATGGGATGGCGTCAATGCTCATATCATCCTGTTCGGTGTGAAAGATGATGAAATTGAGTATCCGAAAATTGCGGCTGTTGCATCCGGCTATACCAAAGATGATGACGAAACAGAGGAATTGGCTGACTTTTTCGACGTGGATTATGAGTATGACGATATGGAGGGATGAAACTTTCAGAGAAACGAACCCCCTCCGTGCATCAAAAACGCATTGGGGAGAGGATAGCAAATGAAATCCTTATGTTTCTCCGGGCGGAACGGAAAAAGGGACGTGAAGTTTCACTTTACGAACCGATTGGCGTCGACAAGGAGGGGAACGCCATCAGTCTCGTGGACGTCATTGAAGCGGAAGGCCGGGACGTGACAGAGGAAATTTCCATGGCACAGGATATTTGTAGAATGTACGGGGTCTATAAAACGGCTCTGGGCGACCGAGAAAAGCAGGTGATTTCCATGCGGTATGGACTCTTTGGAAATCGGGAGTATACGCAGCGAGAAGTGGCGGCGACTCTGGGGATTAGCCGTTCCTATGTGAGCAGGATTGAAAAAGGAGCGCTTCTTAAGCTGCGAAGAGAGCTGGAGGGGGCGGGATAAAAGCAAAACAGGGAGGAAAGAAACAGAAGTAAGAACAAAGGGTAGGACTTTTACAGGAAAAAGAGGGGGAGCGGAGACTATCTATTTCGCCGGATGTGTGGTATAATACCACCAAAATGGTTATGAGAATACGATATCCGCAACATATCGCCGGAGATTCGGGGCATTGGTCTGCAGGAAAAGAGCGTATCTCTGTGCGATTGCTGCGGCCCATTTCAACAGAAACCAACTCAGAGCCAGAGAAGATTAGACAACGACAGAAAACAAGGATGTGTGAATTAATATGAAAGCGCTTACATATCTGGAACATGAAATTTTGTTTTTCATTCAGGAATCCATACGGGCAGACTGGCTGGACGGCTTTATGAAGGCCGTCACGTTTCTGGGAAACGGAGGTTGGTTTTTTATTGTCCTCGGAATCGCTCTGGTGCTCTATCCGAAAACAAGAGTTTACGGTTTTCTGATATTGGCCGCCCTGGCGGTGGACGCCGTTATTTTGAATCTGGGCCTTAAAAATCTGGTGCAGCGGGCCAGACCCTACGATCAGTTTTCTGATTTGATCCCTCTGGTGGGACGGCTCGGAGATTATTCCTTTCCTTCCGGCCATTCCGGCTGTGCTTTTGCCGCTGCCGGGGTTTTATATTTGGGATCTCCGAAAGGAAAGCGCGGATTTGGCTGTGGAATGCTTGGACTGGCCGTGCTTATGGGGCTTTCCAGGTTGTATGTGGGGGTCCATTTTCCCACAGATGTGCTGGCCGGGGCCCTTATTGGCTTCTTAAGCGCTTTCTTTGTGGTGTTTTTATATCACAGACAGGAGAAAAAAGAGCAGAAATGACAAAGGAGGAGTCTCATGTCCTATTGTACGGAGTGCGGAACGAAACTGGAACCGAAATATCTGGAACAGGAAGGAATGATTCCATGGTGCGATCGATGCAAAGAATACCGGTTCCCTATGTTCAACGCGGCGATCAGCACCATCGTCTACAGCCCGGATAAGCAGAAAATTCTTCTGATCAAACAGTACGGCCGGGACAGAAATATTTTGGTGGCGGGATATATTGGCAAGGGAGAAGGGGCGGAACATGCTCTGGCCAGGGAAGTGATGGAGGAGATGGGCCTTCGGGTGACGGCCTGTGCTTTCAATAGAAGCGAATATTTTGAAAAAAGCAATACGCTGATGCTAAACTTTGCCAGTATTGTGGACTCTGACAGCCTTGACGGTATGACGCCGGAAGTAGACTCTGCCGCCTGGTATACGCCCGCCGAGGCAAGGAAGGCCATCCTCCATGGAAGCCTGGCGGAGAAATTTCTCCTCCACTGGCTTTCCAAACGGGAATACTATGACCATGCGTTTGATACATACGTATTTTGACCAGCGCCGGTTCCCGCCCGGCCTTTCTGCCGCCTACGGCTTTAAAAGCCCGGCGGGAACCGGCGTTGGCTATGAAGTTTCTTTTGACCTTTACTTGTGTTTTTCTTCGCAGTAAGCGCAGCGATATACCTGGTTTTCCCCGTCGGCCAGGAGAAATACATGAGGAAGCTCCTGCTCGATGGAAGTGATACACCGGGGATTTTTGCATTTAATGATGTTGGTCAGCTTTTTGGGAAGCCGGACCACTTTTTTTTCTACAATTTTTTCGTCTTTGATGATATTGACCGTGATGTTGCAGTCGATGTATCCTAATACGTCCAGATCCACCACATCCAGGCCGCCCTCAATTTTGAGGATATCCTTGCGACCCATTTTGTTGCTTCTGGCGTTTTTGATAATGGCTACCTGGCAGTCCAGCTTATCCAGTTTCAAATATTTGTAGATATCCATGCTCTTTCCGGCCTGGATATGGTCCAGGACGATTCCGTCCTTCAGTCCGCCAATGTTTAACATAAGATTCTATCCTTTCTGCGAAATGCATATGATGTACCAGAGTGCTGAGCGCCAAAGACACTCCCCTCACACCGGGCAGGGACAAAAATTACAGGTTTTCACCTGTATGAAAATCATACGGTGATTCCAAGCAATGTGAGAATCAGGGCCATACGGATATAAACGCCGTAGCGGGCCTGAGGGAAATAAGCGGCTCTGGGGTCGTCGTCCACTTCCACGGAAATCTCGTTGACGCGGGGAAGTGGATGGAGGATGCTCATGTCAGGTTTGGCCGTCTGAAGCTTGGCCTGGTCCAGGATATAACAGTCTTTCATACGGATATATTCCTCTTCATTAAAGAAACGTTCCTTCTGAACACGGGTCATATAGAGGATATCCAAAGAAGGCATAGCCGTTTCCAGATCGCGGACTTCCTCATAGGGAATCTGGTGGGCGTCCAGTACATTTTCCCGGATATAGCTGGGAACACGGAGTTCTTCCGGAGAAATCAGGACGAACTGAATATCAGGATACCGGACAAGAGCCTCGATCAGGGAATGGACGGTGCGGCCGAATTTTAAGTCGCCGCAGAGCCCTACCGTCATACGGCCCAGACGCCCCTTTAGAGAGCGAATGGTTAAAAGATCCGTCAGAGTCTGGGTGGGGTGCTGATGTCCGCCGTCTCCTGCATTGATGACAGGAATATCAGATTTCATGGCGGCGACCATGGGCGCGCCCTCTTTGGGGTGGCGCATGGCACAGATATCCGCATAACAGGAAATGACGCGGATGGTGTCAGAGACACTTTCGCCTTTGGCAGCAGAGCTGGAATCGGCAGAAGAAAAACCAAGAACACTGCCCCCTAAATTTAGCATTGCAGCTTCAAAGCTTAAACGGGTGCGGGTACTTGGCTCATAAAATAATGTGGCTAATTTTTTGCCTTTGCAGGCTTCTTTGTATTTGTCCGGATGGGCTTCCATATCGCCGGCCAGATCCATCAGCCGGTCAAGCTCGTCCACTGAAAAATCCAGAGGGCTCAAAAGATGTCGCATAGGTGTATATCCTCCTTGAACTGTGAGACGTTGCAGACGCAACACATTTGCGGCAGAGAATTTCGCAGAGCGAAATTCTTTTTATCGTTACCAGTATAAACGAATTTAAAAAAATGTGCAACAGATTCCATAGACAAAATCCAGGATTTTTTGTAAAGTAGAGGGTGTACCAAATGGTATGAATGTAAGGAGCGGTCTCATGGACAGAAAGCAGCAAATGAACCGGAACGGAAGAAAAAAGAGAAGGAGCCTGTGGGAACGGGCGCCGCTTTTTTGTATGGCCTTTGTGGGGCTTATGGCGGTGCTTGTGGTAATAGGCGCGTTTTTTATAAAGAAAACCTTAGAACACAGAAAGCTTTTGACCCCTTCCCAGACTTTTTACGAAGGGATTTACGTGGAAAATGTTCCTTTAGAGGGGCTTACGCTGGAGGAGGCCAGAAAAAAGGTATCGGCAGTGACTGTGACGGCCGAGAGCACTTGGGAGATGAGGGCGGACTGCGGCGGTGTAAATTACGAAATTGAAAATTTGATGTCCAACAATATGGAGGAGATTCTGGCAGAAGCGTTTGCGCTTGGCCGGGAGGGAACGGACAAAGAGCGGATCTCAGATATCACCAGCCTGCAGCGGTGGCCGAGGCATTTCAGTGTGAAAGACACTTATGACGAGGAGGCGGCCAGGAAAGCCATCGATAAAATCGGAGATTCCTTTGACATTGCGGCGAAGGACGCAGCCATGACCGGCTACGAGGAGGCGACAGGTTTTCAGTTTTCCGGGGAAGAAACCGGCAGACAGGTAGACCGGGAGGATTTGCTTCTTCAGCTTGAAAAGGCTGTCTCTTCCGGAGATTATGACGCTGTTCTTTCCGGGAAGGTTTCGGAGGTTTCGCCGAATCTTACATTAGAACAGGCAAAGGAGTCTTATGTTTGCCTGGCCAAGTTTCGCACAGAAGCGGAAGTTGACAGCGAGGACAGGGATCACAATGTGAAGCTGGCTTCTGATACGGTGAATAATACGCTGGTTGCGCCCGGCGGGGAGTTTTCCATGAATGCAGTGATCGGGGAGACAACGGAGGAACAGGGGTACCGGGAAGCGGCCACTTATTCCAGGGGAGAGGTGGTTCCGGAGTTTGGCGGAGGCGTCTGCCAGGTTTCTTCCACCATTTATAATGCAGTGATCCAGGCAGGGCTTGAGACGACAGAGCGGAAAAATCACAGTATGACAGTCTCCTATGTGCCTTTGGGCGAGGATGCCATGATTTCTTACTGGAACTCGGACCTGAAGTTTAAAAACAACTCGTCAGGGAATGTTCTGTTGCTTTTGGATGCTTCCGGGCCGGAGGTGATCTGTTATGTTTACGGAATCCCGATTCTGGAGGAGGGTGTCACGGTAAAAATGGAATCGAACGTGGTGGAGACGATTCCCATCCCGGAACCCTCTTATGTGGAGGATGATTCTCTCTCCCCCGGAGAGGAGCGTTACAAAAGCTATGGAAAAGAAGGCTACCGGGTGGTGACGGATCTGGTGACCATGAAAGACGGAGAAGAGATTGGCCGGGAGTTTTTACATAACAGTACTTATAATCCGCAGAAACCTGTGATCCGAAGAAACAGTAAAGGACAGTAGCGGGGAGGAAACCGCAGTAAAACGACCATAGAGAAGGACGAGGAGGGACTGGTTTATGCCGGCATTTACCAAGAAGGCGATTGCAGATTCTTTTTTAAAACTTTTGAGGGAGAAGCCTCTGGATAAAATCACCATTAAAGATATTGTGGAGGATTGCGGGATCAACAGGAATACGTTTTATTATCACTTTGAAGATATTCCGAACCTGGTGGAGACGATTTTAAAAGAGGAAACAGAGCAGGTATTAGGGGAGCATCTGGGGGAAGATTCTTGGGAGGAAGGCTTCATCGCCGCCACCCGATTTGCCCTGAATAATAAAAAGAGCATTTATCATATCTACAATTCCGTAAACCGGGAGGTATTCGAGCAGTATCTGAACCGGATCGGGATGGATGTTATGGAGCGGTTTGTGGAAAAGGCGGCAAAGGGACTATCCGTGTCGGAGGAAGATAAAACATTGATGGCGTCCTTTTACCGGGCGGCTCTTACCGGCATGATCTTAGACTGGCTGGCCTCCGGCATGAACTATGAGCCGGAGGATGTGATTCGGCGTCTTGGAGTCATGCTGGAGGGAGGGATTGAAGCGGCTTTTCTCAATATGGCCCGTGCAGTATAAAGTACGGTAACAGAAGCCAGCTTCACATCGATTATCGGAGCAGCGTTTTGGCGAGCTTTGGGCAGTCGGTGATCACATTATCGACGCCCAGAGCATCAGCAGCCAGGAGGGCTTCGGAGGTATCGACAGTCCAGATATGGACTTCCTTGCCAAGGCGATGGGCCTGCGTCACAAAATCCTCCGTTACCCAGGCGGAGGATACGCTGAAAAAGTCAATGATTTCTTCTTCAAGCAGCCAGGGGCAGGGGGAAGAAGCGATGTAGCCGGCGGGAATCTCCGGCTTTTTTTCTTTTGCCTCTTTTAGATACGGAAGCTTTGTGGAACTTAAAACCACTTGATTTTCCATGTCATGGAGTTCCAGAAGCTCCAGAACTGTTTCTGTCAGGGTCTCTCCAGATTTTAATTCAATATTCATACGGATATGCCCCTTGCAGGTTTCGAGAGCCTGCTCCAGAGTGGGAATGGGGACATTTTTATAGGAATCAGAAAACCACCCTCCAAAATCAAAAACAGAGAGTTCCGCATAAGTATAGTCCTGGAGACTTCCCGATTCTCCAGAAGTCCGTTTCAGAAGGGAGTCGTGGCAGAGGACCGGGATGCCGTCGGCTGTTTCCCGGACGTCAATCTCCACAAAATCCGCCTGGGCGTCGATGGCGGCCTGAAGAGCCGGGAGCGTATTTTCCGGGGCAGATGTAGAAGCACCTCGATGGGCGGTGATCCAGGGATGGGAAAGACTTTTTAAGAACAGAGGAGAATTTTGAATACAGAGAAACAAAGAGGGTTCCATAGCCGGGTATGACGCGGCCCGAAAGGGAAACAGAAGAAAAACAAGAAACAGGATTCGGATGGTTTTCATAAGAAGCTCCTTTCCATTTTCACAATCATCCATTAGTATCTGCAGTTTAGCAGAAAACCCTTTCAGGAAACGGAAGGAAATCTTTCAGCTTTCTTTCATAAAAATATTTGGGCAAGGACTGGTTCGGTGTCTGTTTTTTGGGCACTTCCCGTGTTTTGTCTGAAATTCGGGCAAAAGCAGCCCGGTGTACGATTTTTGTACACCGGGCTTTTTTTGTCCGTTTTCATGTTCGGGGAAAACAGATAGAATAAAGCAGTGTAAGGGAGGTGTGAGAATGAGAAACTTGAAAACAGTGAAAGCGGCAAAGCTTGGATATATTGTTACTTCATTATTTTTATGTGGTACAGGAGTATTTTTAATGGCCTGGCCGGAGTTTTCCGCGAGGGTGCTCTGTCAGTTGGCGGGGATATTACTCATTGTCTGCGGAGCTATCAAACTGGTCGGATATTTTTCCAGGGATCTGTATCGGCTGGCCTTTCAGTTTGATTTGGCCTTTGGACTATTGTCCGCAGCCTTGGGGCTGACGCTCTTACTTGACACACAGAGAGTGATTCTGGCGCTGCATGTAATTATCGGGGTAATTGCTCTGGCAGACGGGCTTTTTAAACTGCAAACAGCTCTGGACGCCAGACGGTTCGGCCTTGCCCACTGGTGGATGATCGCCGTTACGGCCCTGATATCGGCAACCTTTGGACTGATCTTAGTGGCAGATCCATTTGCAGGAGCAGCCGCTTTGATGGTGATGACAGGACTTACGTTCCTTGCAGAAGGGTGCTTAAATCTGTGCGTGGCAGTCTGCGCAGTAAAAATCATTCAGAACAAAAAGGAGGAAAAACAATGAAATTCGGAAAAACCGTGGTGAAATGCCGGGTTCCAATTCTGGTAATCGCCATTCTTCTGATGATACCTTCCGTCATTGGCATGGCAGCTACAAGAATCAATTACGATATGCTGACCTATCTGCCGGAGGATATGGATACGGTCAAAGGTCAGGATATCCTGATGGAGGATTTTGGAAAAGGAGCGTTTTCCTTTATTATCGTAGAGGGAATGGAAGAAAAAGCAGTATCGGAAATGAAAGAAACCATTGAAGGGGTAGAACACGTAGATACAGCCCTCTGGTACGACAGTGTTATGGATTTATCTGTGCCCATGGAGCTGCTCCCCGATAAGCTGTACCGGGAATTTAATTCCGGAGACGCCACCATGATGGCCGTATTCTTTGACAGTTCCACTTCGGCAGATGAAACCATGGAGGCAATCCAGGAGATCAAAGAGGTGACGAAAAGGCAGTGTTTTGTCTCCGGAATGTCGGCCCTGGTTACGGATCTGAAGGAATTATGCGAAAAAGAAGAACCGGTTTATGTGGGAATCGCCGTCCTCCTGGCCAGTGTGGCCATGATGCTATTCATGGATAATTTCCTAATCCCTGTTGTGTTCCTTCTGAGCATTGGCATGTCCATCTTGCTTAATATGGGAACCAATTATTTCCTGGGAGAGATTTCCTATCTGACAAAGGCGCTGGCCGCCGTCCTACAGCTTGCAGTGACTATGGATTACTCCATTTTTCTCTGGCACAGCTATGAGGAACAAAGGGAAACACTTCCAGATAAAAAAGAGGCCATGGCGGAGGCCATTCACCGGACGCTTACTTCCGTGGTGGGAAGCTCCATTACCACAGTGGCCGGTTTTATCGCCCTTTGCTTTATGAGCTTTACTCTGGGAAAAGATCTTGGAATTGTTATGGCAAAGGGAGTTGTTTTGGGAGTCGTCGGTTGTGTGACCACACTTCCGTCTCTGATTCTCGTACTGGATAAACTGCTTTTCAAGACCAGACATCGCTCTCTGATACCGACCACAGAAAAGCTGGCCAGCAGGATTACAAAATATTTCCCAGTGTTTCTGGTACTGTTTGCGGTGATTCTGATTCCGGCCTATATCGGCTATCGGGAGACGGGAAAGGAAGTTTATTATGAACTGTCCGACAGCCTTCCAAGGGATCTGGACAACATTGTGGCCAATACGAAGCTTCAGGAAACCTTTGACGTGGGCTCGACTCATATGGTACTGACGGATGCATCCGTTCCGATGGAAGAAAAACGGGAAATGATCAAAGAGATGGAGCAGGTGGACGGAATAAAATATGTGCTGGGACTGGAATCCCTCGTCGGTCCGCTGATACCGGAGGAGCTAATTCCAAAATCAGTCAAAGAGATTTTGCAAAGCGACAACTGGGAGCTGATGTTAATCAATTCCAAGTACAAGACGGCCAGCGACGAGGTGGGTGCTCAGATTGACCGCTTGAACGCAATCCTTAAACAATACGATTCAAAGGGAATGCTGATTGGAGAGGCGCCCTGTACCAAAGATATGATTGAGGTGACGGATCGGGACTTCAAGGTGGTGAATATCGTTTCTATTGTGGCGATTTTTCTGATTATCCTGATTGTAGAACGAAGCCTGATTCTTCCGGTGATTCTGGTGGCAGTGATTGAATTTGCAATCTTCATCAATCTGGGTCTGCCCCATTATACAGGAACATCGCTTCCCTTTATCGCTCCTATCTGTATCAGCACCATTCAGCTTGGAGCTACGGTAGATTATGCGATTTTGATGACAACCAGATACAAAAGCGAGAGATATGAGGGAAAGGGAAAATATCAGGCAGTTGTAACGTCCTTATCTGCCTCGATTCCCTCCGTGGTCGTCAGCGCCATGGGATTATTTGCAGCCACCTTCGGCGTGGCGCTCTATTCAGACATTGATATGATCAGCTCGCTTTGTATGCTGATGGCGAGGGGGGCCATCGTCAGTATGTTCTCAGTGATCCTGGTACTTCCGGCCATGTTTATGCTGTTTGACCGGTTGATCTGCGCTACAAGTCTTGGAATGAAACGAAATGTGAAAAAGAAAACGGAGGTTTTGTCATGAAACATAGATTTATAAAAGATAAAAACAGAAAACCTGCAAAAGTGGAACGCCTGAACGTGAAATATCTGAATGGAAAATCTAAGCAGCTTCTGGCCCTGATTCTCGGAGGATCTCTAGTATTTGGAATGACTGGGGCGGGAGCCTATGCGGCAGGAATGCGAAAAGGAGAAGGCCCGGGACCGGAAGTGATTGAGACGGCAGAGAAGAATGGACAGGAAAACAGCTCCGGAGAAAAACAAGAAGGAAGGGTAGAAGAAACAGTTTACGTCATAGCAGGGGCCGACGGAACAACACAAAAGATCATTGTCAGCGACTGGATGAAGGCGGCAAACGGGGAGGATACCTATACAAAGGAAAGCCTGGAGAAGGAACTTCCCGTGGAGCTGGCGGTGACGTATAAACTGGACGGAAAAACCATGACGGCAGAAGAGATAGCCGGGAAAAGCGGAAAGCTTACCATGCGGTTTGACTATACCAATCAGGCATATGAGGATGTGGAGATTGACGGAGAGGTCAGGCGGATTTACGTGCCCTTTGTGATGATGACAGGTATGGTCCTGGACAATGAGCGGTTTTCCGGAGTCGAAGTTTCCAACGGCCGGGTGATCAATGACGGGGAGCGCACCATTGTGGCCGGATTCGCCGTACCTGGACTCCAGGAAAGTTTGGATCTGGACAGAGAGAAAATGGAGTTACCTGATTTTGTGGAAGTGACGGCACAGGTCACAGACTTTAAGCTGGAGACGACGATGACCCTGGCGACCACAGAAATCTTTCAGGAACTGGATCTGGATCAAGAGAGCGCTCTTGATGAGCTGGATGACTCCATGGAAAAACTGATGGACGCTATGGAGGAACTGACGGACGGATCTTCGGCCCTTTATGAAGGTCTGGATACCTTGCTTGATAAATCCGGCGAGCTGAGCGAGGGAATTGGAATGCTACATTCTGGCGCCGAAGCTTTGATGACGGGCGCCGGAGATCTGGAGGTAGGCGCCGGAGATCTGCACTCCGGAGCCGGAGAATTGAAGGAGGGAGCAGAAGCGCTCCGATCCGGAATACAGACCGTGAAAGCGGGGACGGAGACGCTGAAGGCAGGCGCTTCAGAGTTAAAGGATGGACTGGGGCAGCTTGCAGCGAATAACGATACCTTAAACGGCGGAGCAGGTCAGGTGTTTGACTCTCTCTTAGCGGCGGCCAATTCTCAGATTCAGACAGCGGGACTTTCCCTTCCGGCTTTGACCAGAGAAAATTACGGAGAAGTATTAGAGGGAGCAATAGGTTCTTTCAATGAGAACGTTGTACGGGAACAGGCACTTGAAATCGCAAGAAACCAGGTGGAAGCCAAGGTACGGGAACAGACCGGCACGGTGCGCACCGGGGTCGAAGCGGCCGTCAGACAACAGGTTCTCCAGGCCGTACTTGGGCAGGCCGGGATGGACGAAGCCACTTACCAGGCCCTTACAGACGCGGCGGCAGCCGGGGACGGAAACGCGGCGGCCAGCCTTGCGCAGATTTCCGGCGCCATAGAGGCTCAGATGGGAAGCGGAGAAATCCAGGAGAAGATTTCCCAGGCGACGGAAGGGAAGATTCAGGAGCTGATTGCACAGAATATGGAGAGTGAGAATGTGACTGCGCAGATTGAAGCGGCAGTATTAAACGCTAGGACAGGCGCGACCAGCCTTGCGGCTTTAAAATCCCAGCTTGACAGTTACCATCAGTTCTATCAAGGACTTTTAACCTATACGGCAGGTGTGGCTTCTGCCAATGAAGGCGCTGACCGCCTGGCAAGCGGAGCCGGAGAACTGGCTGGAGGAGCCAGTCAGCTTTCAGAGGGAGCCGGGCAGCTTGCAGAGGGAGTTATCCGCCTGGAAGAAGGGGCCGGCCAACTGGAAAATGGAGCCATGCAGCTTTCGGACGGGGCCGATACTCTCTATGTGGGAATCGGAACGCTGAGAAACGGAAGTGGAGCATTGATTGACGGGGTGACACAGTTAAAAGACGGGGCGATGCAGCTTTCAGACGGCGTAAAGAAATTGAAAGAGGAAGGAATTGAGGCGCTTGTGGATGCTTTTGACGGGGAAGTAAAAGATCTGAAAGACCGCATGGGAGCAGTGTCAGACGTAGCAAAGAACTACAGGTCCTTTAAAGACCATGCGGGGAATACAGGAGAGAGTGTCCGGTTTATTTACAAGACAGAAAAAATCGGAGAGGAATAAGAACCACTGAAGGGATACTGCTAGCGAAAGGTATTTTCCATATCAGATGAGAACGGAAGTTTTCCCTGTTTTGCCGAAAGGCAGAGCAGGGAAAAGCGACGGTTTATAGATTTTATAGATAATGATATTTTTTCCGTTTTACGAAAAGGAAGAGGATGGAAATCATACAGGCGCAGGTTTCAGCCACAGTGATAGCCCACCAGATTCCGTCCACGTCAAAAAAAACAGGCAGAATCAAAACGGAGGATGTCTGAAAAACCAAAGTCCTCAGAAAAGAGACCGCGGCAGACACAGCGCCGTTGTTTAAGGCGGTAAAAAAGGAAGAAACGAAAATATTGAAGCCGGCCAGCAAAAAAGAAAAGGAAAACAGGCGGAAGGCATGGCTGGTGAGCGCAAAAAGCTGGCTGTCATATCCGACGAAGATCCATGCCAACGGTTTTGCCAGACAGAATGCCAGGGCAGCTAAGACCATACCGGAACAGGTAGTGAGCAACACACTTTTTTTCAGCATGTTTTTTAGCTCCCCATGGTTCCCGGCGCCATAATGATAGCTGATGACAGGGGCGCTGCCAATGGCATATCCGATAAAAATGGCAATAAAAATAAACTGTACATACATCAATACGCCATAAGCAGAGACGCCGTTCTCTCCCACGTATTTTAAAAGCTGGAAATTGTACAGCATACTGACAACGGAGGTGGAAATGTTGCTCATAAGTTCTGAAGAACCGTTGCCAAAAGCCTGGAGGAGGGGCCGCTTTTCCAGTTTTGTCCTCGTGAGCCGCAAAAGGCTCTGATTGGGACGAAGGAAATAAAAAAGGGGCAGAATCCCGCCCACACACTCGCTGAGTCCGGTTGCGACGGCGGCGCCCGTCACGCCCCATCGGAACACGCCCACAAAGAGCGCGTCGAGCGCAATATTGACAAATCCGGCGACCACTGTGGCGGCAAGTCCCAGTTTTGGTTTTTCGGCAGCGATGAAAAAACTCTGAAATACGTTTTGTAACATAAACGCAGCGTTGAAACTGATGATCAGGCGTCCATAAAGGACGCAGTCTGCCTTCATTTCTTCTGTGGCTCCAAGAAACAGAGCAATAGGTTCCATAAACACAACGCCGAGGGCGGACAGAATCAGTCCGATGATAAGTGTTATAGAAATCATCATGGAAAAATACTGATTGGCTCTTTTTCTGTCTCCTTCGCCCAAAACTCTGGAGACAAGAGCCGTACCGCCGGTACCAATCATAAAACCCACTCCACCCAGGATCATGACAAAGGGCATCACCAGGTTGACGGCGGCAAAAGCAGTTTTTCCGGCAAAATTCGACACGAAAAAACCGTCTACGACTCCATAAATAGAAGTAAAAACCATCATGACTATGGATGGAAGAGTAAAGCGAAACAATTTTTTATAGGTGAAGTGATCGGATAATTGAATATGCATGTCTGATACCTCCGCTGTTATTAAAAGCTTTAGAGTTTTGTATCCCCCGGCGCCCAGGCTATACGTCGGAGGGTTCCGCCTGTTCCGGCCCAAGATTTCGAATTTCTTTTCGGAAATCTTCCAGATAGCGGCGAATAAGCCCCAGGTAAATTTCCACATCTTTTTCCGGCCAGGAAGCAAAGATTCTATTCTCTGCCTCGATGATTTTCATGGCCGTGCGTTCTGCCAGACGACGTCCCTTTTCTGTGAGAAGGACATTTTTATTTTTAGCTCCCACCATTTCCAGGCGGAGAATCCCGTCCCTCTCCAGGTTACGGATGGCCGAATGAACCGTCTGTTTGCTGAGGCCTGTCAGGCGACAGATATCCCGGAGGAGGCAACCGTCGTCCTCGCTGCCGCAAAGGGTATATAAAATCTGCATGGCGCTGTCTGAGAGCCCAAACTTCAGAGACATTTCATGATAGGCGGCGTCTGTTTCACTGATCAGATGATTGAACCGTTTGATTTCTTTAGAAGAATGAGGATACATGGCTTCCTTTCTTTCGGTTGTCCGAAATCGTACTAAATTACAAAGGCATTATAGTACGATTTCGGACGTTTGTCAAGGCAAAAAATCCTTTTATCGTTCACTACGTTTCCGGCAATGTTTGGCTCTAAAAATATGGGCGTAATTGTCAGCCACTGTAGCGTTGGAAGGTACTGTGAGTAAATGGTTCCAGTCCTCAGAAACATACCCGGTTTCTTCCAGAGGCCCCCTTTTAAATCTGATAAATTTTCGAAAGATTGTTATTTACAAACATGGAAAACTGTTGTATGATAAAACACAAGTTGCAGCTTGAAAAATTTCATAGATGGAAATACGATGATCCTGAGACACAACGAAGTGTTTGGTACAGACAGAGTATCTGTACTGGGCGCTTCTTTTTTGTTGTATAGAAGTTCTTATGGACTGTCTCTGATTCCATGTATTTCCGTCTGAGACACAGAAAGGAACGAAGTCTATGGAAGGAAATCAGGCAGTAGGAATAGAAAAGAAAAGATGCCTACCTGGTTTATATGAAGAGCGATTTGAGCATGACAATTGTGGCGTGGGCGCAGTTGTCAATATAAAGGGTATCAAGACTCATCAAACGGTGGAGAACGCGCTGAAGATTGTGGAAAATCTGGAGCACCGGGCAGGAAAAGACGCGGAGGGAAAAACAGGAGACGGAGTCGGCATCCTTTTGCAGATTTCTCACGGATTTTTTCAGAAAGCGGCGAAGGAGTGCGGAATTTCCCTGGAAGGAGAGCGAGAATACGGAGTCGGTATGTTTTTCTTTCCACAGGATGAACTCAGGCGTAATCAGGCGAAAAAAATGTTCGAGATCATTACGGCAAAAGAAGGGATGCAGTTCCTGGGCTGGCGGAAACCTCCGACAGTTCCTTCCGTCCTGGGGAAAAAGGCAGTAGCTTGTATGCCCTGTATTGAACAGTGCTTTATCAGAAAACCGGAGGATGTGGAGACGGGGCTGGATTTTGATCGAAAACTTTATGTGGCGAGGCGCGTGTTTGAACAGAGCAACGACAATACTTATGTGGTGTCTTTATCCAGCCGGACCATTGTTTACAAGGGGATGTTTATGGTAAAGGAGTTGCGCCAGTTTTTTCTGGATCTGCAGTCCCCCCTGTATGAGTCGGCCATTGCCGTCGTTCATTCCCGGTTCAGTACCAATACCACTCCGAGCTGGATGAGGGCTCACCCCTACAGACTGATTGTACACAACGGTGAGATCAATACCATTCGGGGCAATGTGGACCGGATGATTGCCAGAGAAGAGAACATGGAATCAGAGTTTACCAAAGAAGAAATGTTAAAAGTGGTTCCCGTAGTCAACGAGACGGGTTCCGATTCAGCTATGCTTGACAACACCCTGGAATTTCTGGTTATGAGCGGTATGGAGCTTCCACTGGCAGTGATGATTACCATTCCGGAACCCTGGGCCAACGATAAATACATGAACCAGAAAAAGAAAGATTTTTATCAATACTATGCGACCATGATGGAACCATGGGACGGCCCTGCCTCTATTGTATTTTCCGACGGAGATATCCTGGGGGCGGTTCTTGACCGGAATGGTCTAAGACCCTCCCGCTATTACGAAACCAAGGATGGTTATGTGATTCTTTCCTCCGAGGTGGGGGCGTTGGAGATACCGGCAGAGCAGATCAAGAAGAAAGATCGACTTCGCCCGGGCCGGATGCTTCTCATTGATACGGTGAATGGAGAGGTCGTAGAAGATGAAACTTTAAAGGGCCGCTATATTGACAGACAGCCTTATGGAGAATGGTTGGATAGCAATCTGGTAGAACTTGGAAAGTTGAAAATTCCCAACCATAGAGTGGAAGGATATACGGATGAAGAGCGGGCAAAGCTCCAGAAAGCTTACGGTTATACCTATGAACAGTATAGAACCATGATCCTTCCCATGGCCAGGGACGGCGTCGAGGCAGTTTCCTCCATGGGGGCCGACAGCCCCCTGGCAGTACTTTCCAGACAGCATCAGCCCCTTTTTAACTATTTTAAGCAACTGTTTGCTCAGGTGACGAACCCTCCCATCGACGCCATAAGGGAGGAAATTGTGACTTCCACGACTGTGTATGTGGGATGTGATGGAAATCTGCTCAAGGAAATGCCGGAAAACTGTCGGATTCTGAAAGTCAATAATCCTATTCTGACGGGAACTGATTTGCTGAAAATCAAACATATGAAAACGCCGGGATTAAAACCAGCGGTGATACCAATTATTTATTACAAAAATACATCCTTGGAGCGGGCTCTTGATCACCTGTTTTTGGAGGCCGACAGAGCGCACCGGGACGGGGCGAATATCCTGATCCTTTCCGACAGGGGGATTGACGAAAATCATGTGCCCATTCCGTCCTTGTTAGCAGTCTCCGCTCTGCAACAGCATCTGGTCCGGACAAAGAAGCGGACGTCTGTCGCCATGATTCTGGAAAGCGGAGAACCCAGAGAGGTTCACCATTTTGCGACTCTTCTCGGATATGGCGCCTGCGCGGTCAATCCATATCTGGCTCATGAGTCCATCCGGGCTCTGATTGACTCCGGGATGCTTGATAAGGATTATTATGCGGCGGTGGAAGATTACAATTCAGCAGTTCTTCATGGGATTGTAAAAATTGCTTCCAAGATGGGAGTTTCCACTTTACAGTCTTATCAGGGTTCTCAGATTTTTGAAGCTATCGGAGTCTGTAAGGAAGTTGTGGACAAATATTTTACAGATACGGTTAGCCGGGTGGGAGGCGTGACGCTGGAAGATATTGCGGCTGATGTAGACGCCCTCCATTCGGCGGCCTTTGATCCGTTGGGATTGCAGGTAGATCTGACGCTGGAGAGCGTGGGAAGCCATAAATCCCGTTCTGGTAAGGAAGAACATCTATATCATCCAAAAACGATCCACCTGCTACAGGAATCTACAAGAACTGGAAATTATGAACTGTTTCAGGAATATTCAGCCATGCTTCATGAGGAAAGAAAGCCCATGAATTTAAGGGGACTTCTGGATTTTTGTTATCCGAAACAGGGAGTGCCGCTGGAAGAGGTGGAAAGTATAGATTCCATAGTCAAGCGGTTTAAAACAGGAGCGATGTCCTATGGTTCTATTTCTCAGGAAGCTCATGAGACTCTGGCTCTGGCTATGAATGCCATTCACGGAAAATCCAATACCGGCGAGGGCGGCGAATCTCTGGAACGGCTGGATACCAAAGGGCTTGTGGGGAAAGACCGCTGTTCGGCCATTAAGCAGGTAGCTTCAGCCAGATTCGGCGTCACCTCCAGGTTTCTGGTGAGCGCCGACGAGATTCAGATCAAAATGGCACAGGGAGCGAAGCCGGGCGAAGGCGGACAGTTACCTGGAAAGAAGGTCTATCCATGGGTGGCAAAGACCAGACATTCCACGCCTGGCGTCAGTCTGATTTCTCCTCCGCCTCACCACGACATTTATTCCATCGAGGATCTGGCCCAGTTGATTTATGATTTGAAAAACGCCAATAAAAACGCGCGCATTTCCGTGAAACTAGTTTCTGAGGCTGGAGTGGGGACAGTAGCGGCCGGCGTGGCGAAAGCGGGAGCGCAGGTTATTCTGATTTCCGGTTTTGACGGCGGCACGGGAGCTGCTCCCAGAAGTTCTATCTATCATGCAGGACTGCCCTGGGAGCTTGGACTGGCCGAGACCCATCAGACGTTGATTATGAATGATTTAAGGGACAAAGTTATCCTGGAAACAGACGGAAAGCTGATGAACGGAAGGGATGTGGCGGTGGCGGCTCTTTTGGGAGCAGAGGAATTTGGTTTTGCCACGGCGCCGCTAGTCACTATGGGGTGTGTTATGATGAGAGTCTGCAGTCTGGATACCTGCCCGGTGGGAATCGCCACTCAGAACCCGGAGCTCAGAAAGCGGTTCAGGGGAAAACCGGAGTATGTCATCAATTTTATGTATTTTGTGGCGAAAGAACTTCGGGAATACATGGCGAAACTGGGGATCCGTACGGTGGATGAACTGGTTGGACGGACAGATCTGCTGAAAATGAAAACGGAATTTGATTTCCCGCGGGCAGCTACTGTGGATTTGTCCAGACTTCTGGATAACCCTTATACAGGAACAAAACTGGCCGGATATCACAGGAAAAAGATGTATCATTTTGAACTTCAAAAGTCGGCCGATGAACGGATTTTGATGAAAAAGTTACTTTCGGCGCTGGAATCGGGACAGAAAAAGAGCATTGAGGTAGAGATTAAAAATACAGATCGGGCCTTTGGTACGATATTCGGCGCAGAGATTACCAGGCATTACCCGGAGGGGCTTGCGGAAGATAGCTTTATAGTGAAATGCAACGGCAGCGGCGGTCAGAGTTTTGGAGCTTTTATTCCGGCTGGGTTGACACTGGAAGTATCCGGCGACAGCAACGATTATTTTGGGAAAGGGCTTTCAGGCGGCAAATTAGTGATTTATCCGCCCAGAGGGGCAGACTTTTCGGCTGGAGATAATATAATTATTGGAAATGTAGCCCTCTATGGGGCGACAGGAGGCAAGGCTTACATAAATGGTATGGCCGGGGAACGATTTGCTGTTCGCAATTCTGGCGCCAGAGCCGTGGTGGAAGGCGTTGGCGATCACGGTTGTGAATATATGACGGGCGGTTGTGTGGCAGTCCTTGGGAAGACCGGAAAAAATTTTGCGGCAGGTATGAGCGGAGGAATCGCCTATGTACTGGACGAGGACAGCGACCTGTATATGCGTCTTAACCGGGAGATGGTTTCCATGGAGGAACTGACAAATAAGTATGACGTACTGGAGTTAAAAACGATGCTCCAGGATCATGTGGCCTATACAAACTCTGACAGAGGGAAGAAAATCCTGGAACGTTTCGGAGAATATCTGCCGAAGTTTAAAAAGATCATTCCATATGACTATAAACGGGTGTTAAATACCATTGTTCAAATGGAAGAAAAAGGCTTAAGCAGTGAACAGGCGCAGATCGAGGCTTTTTTTGCCAATGCAAAGGGTGAAGAGGAAGGAGGACATTGAAAAGATGGGAAAACCGACCGGATTTTTAGAGTACGAGAGGGAGACGGGGGCGGTCGTTCCTCCTCTGGAACGCATAAAAAATTTTAATGAATTTCATAAACCGTTGCCGCCAAAGAGACAGAAGATTCAGGGAGCACGTTGCATGGATTGTGGCACGCCTTTTTGCCAGTCGGGCGTCCTCTTTAACGGAATGGTTTCCGGATGTCCGTTAAATAATCTGATTCCGGAATGGAATGATCTGGTCTACGGGGGCAACTGGAAACAGGCGTACAACAGGCTGAAAAAGACTCACAGCTTTCCGGAGTTTACCTGTAGAGTCTGTCCGGCCCCTTGTGAAGCCGCCTGTACCTGCAATCTGAGCGGACGGCCCGTTTCCATTAAGGAAAATGAGATGAGTATCATTGAGACTGCTTATGCAAATGGATATGTGAAACCTTTGCCGCCTTCCATAAGGACCGGGAAGAGGGTAGCTGTGGTTGGCTCCGGTCCTTCCGGTCTGGCGGCCGCCGATATGCTCAATAAGAGAGGACATCAGGCGACGGTCTTTGAGCGGAGGGACCGGATTGGAGGCCTTTTACGATACGGTATTCCCAATATGAAACTAGAGAAGCATATCATAGACCGGAAGGTTTCCGTAATGAAAGCGGAGGGTGTGGAGTTTGTGACGGACGCCAATGTGGGAGGAAACTACAAAGCGGCCGATTTAATGAAACAGTTCGACAGCGTGATTCTTGCGTGCGGCGCGTCCAATCCCAGGGATATCAAGGCGCCTGGACGGGAGGCGAAAGGGATTTATTTTGCCGTAGACTTTCTGGCGGCCACAACGAAGAGTCTGCTGGACTCAAAACTGAAAGACGGAACTTTTATTTCCGCAAAGGGGAAAAAAGTTCTGGTTATCGGAGGCGGCGATACTGGTAACGACTGTGTGGGTACTGCTATCCGCCATGGCTGTACGTCCGTCGTCCAGTTGGAAATGATGCCGGAGCCGCCTAAAAAGCGGTCCCTGGAGAATCCTTGGCCCCAATGGCCGCGTATTCTGAAAACAGACTACGGTCAGGAGGAAGCCATTGCTCTGTTTGGCGGGGATCCGAGAATTTATCAGACTACAGTGAAAGAATTTATCGCCGACGGCAAGGGAAATCTTAAAAAAGCAGTACTGGTGAGTCTGGAGGAGAAAAAAGACGAAAAGACGGGACGAAGGACGATGGTTCCTGTAGCGGGAAGCGAGAAAGAAGTCGAAGTGGATTTGGTATTGATTGCAGCGGGATTTCTAGGTAGCCAGGACTATGTCACCAAGGCGTTTGGCGTGGAGGTAGATAGCCGGACCAATGTAAAGACCAAACCGGGTGAGTACGCAACGAATATAAAAAATGTCTTTACAGCCGGAGATATGCACAGAGGCCAGTCCCTGGTGGTATGGGCGATCAGAGAGGGCCGCGAAGTAGCCCGGGCTGTGGACGAGAACCTGATGGGATATTCCAACAGACCTTAAATGGACGAAACATAATCCAGACGGGAGGAAATCTCAAAGTCCAGTTTCCGGTAAAGAGAGAAGGCGGCCTTATTGGAAGTGGCGACCTGCAAAATCAGTCGGGAGTTTTTCGGGAGAAGAGAAAATAAAGACCGTAATGCAGCCTCGGCAAACCCCTGTCGTCGATATCCCGGAAGAATGCCAAGCCCCGTCAGATAGACCATCTGTTTGCGTTCATTTCCTGATTGATGGCCGGAGGTTTTGAATTTCTGGAAACTCAGATGGAAAAGTCCGACGACATCCTGGGACGCAGAAAGAACATCCTGCGCTTCAGGATGTTTTGCTTTTTTTATCACATAGGAAACTGTATTTTCTTCTGTAAGAACTGTATTGATATAAAGGGAGGAAAACTCTGGCGAACAGAAAAAGGCTTTCTCATGAAGCCTTTCCAGTGTTTTTCGTTTCGTCGTAGAAAGGAGACGGACCACAGGGAGATCGGCGGAGAGAGCATTTGGAGAAGAAAGGACTCTGTTCAGGTCTGTTTCTTTTTGCTGCCTGGCCATCATACACTCCGAATAGGCGAAAGCAAGGTTTCGGGCTTTACAGAAGGAAGTAGTATCCGGATCAGAGAGAAGGCACTGGAAGCGGAATGAAACAGGTCCGAAAAGGTTTCGGGCCTCTTTTTGGGCTTCTTTCAGGAGGCAGGAAAAAAATCCCTGATTCCGGAATCTGGGAGCAGTAAAACCGGAGATCTCAGCAGTTTTTCCATCTGGACAGAAACAGGACAGAAAACTGACAAGGGTATCTTCTATATAATATAGGGCGTAGAAAGTATCTTCTTCCAGAAGGTCTGCTTCCGGAAGAGCCAACCCTAAAAGAGCAGGACCGGAGGCTGTTTCCACACAGGAAGCATACAATGCTTCAATTTGCTCAGAGATTGTTTTAGACAATGTATAAAAAATATGATTTTGCATGACACACCTCACCTCGAGTGTAGCATAAGAAAGAGGGCTTGAAAAGGGGGAAATCTTTCAGAGGTGGGAAGTATTGACAAGGGGATGCAGAGAAGGATATAATTCGGATGAGCGTAATCAGAGACAGACAAGACAAACACCTGTAAAAAACAGGAAAATCCTGCGGCCTGGAAGTACACGAGACAAAAAATAAAAAACGACGGAGGAATGCAGTGAATAGGATGGGAAAGAGAACGATCACATGGCTGGCCAATCTGGGAATGGCGTTTGCGGCTTTGATCTGGGGGTTTGCTTTTGTGGTGGTAAAAGATTCAGTAGATAGCGTACCGCCGGTATATATGTTGGCTTTTCGGTTTACAATAGCATTTATAGGACTTTTGCTGGTGTTTTACAAAAAGCTTCCGAAAATTACAAAGAGCGATCTGATTTGTGGGAGCTTTCTTGGTTTCTGGTTATTTATCAGCTATTTTTTTCAGACGGTGGGGATTCAGTATACCACAGCAGGGAAAAACGCTTTCCTCACTACCATTTATGTGGTGATTGTACCTTTTCTTCACTGGGTGATCAATAAAAAGAAGCCGGACTGGTACTGTATCGTGGCGGCTTTTCTGATAATAGCCGGAATCGGCCTTCTGTCTCTCCAGGGGGACATGACCATCAACATCGGCGATATTCTGACGATTATTTGTGGATTTGGCTATGCGTTTCATATGATCTATATTGATAAATATACGGAAATTCACGATCCGGTCTTTCTGACGATTTTGCAAATTGGAATGGCGGCGTTATTTTCCTGGATCATGGCTCCGTTTTTTGACGGAGGATTTCCGACGGCTGTTTTTTCCTGGCGGTATCTGTCAGGAATGTTGTATCTGGGAATTGGGAGCACCATGGTGGCCTTTCTTTTGCAGAATGTGTGTCAGAAATATACGACTCCCACCTCAGCGTCTCTGTTTCTTTCTCTGGAATCAGTCTTTGGCGTACTCTTTTCTCTGATTTTCCTGAAGGAATATCTGACGGCGAGAATGACGGCGGGATGTGTGCTGATTTTTATAGCAATCATCATGGCAGAAACAAAATTTTCATTTTTAAAAAGAAGGAGGGAATAACCTGTGGGATATGGGAATATAATCAGAAAGAGAGTGGACGTGCCTGTAGAAAATACCTGGGCGACGGAAGATATTTTTCCTTCTGATGAGGCGTGGGAACAGGCGTTTTGCCGGGTGAGAGAGGAGCTTCCTTTCTATGAGACGTTTAAGGGACGTCTGGGAGATTCGGCAAAGACACTTTACGACTGTTTGAAATTTGAGGAGCATATGGGAAAAGAACTGGATTTGCTTTACGGCTATGCCCATCTGAAATCCGATGTGGATACGGGAAATCCAGTATATCAGAAACTTGTGGGGCGGGCCGCCAGCCTGTATGCCGAAGCTTCGGCCGCCTCTTCCTTTATCGCTTCGGAGATCTTGGCTATTTCGCCGGAGAAGCTTTCTGCCATGCGGGAAGAGGAAAAAGAAGAAGGGCATTTTGAGAGGGCGCTGGATTTGATTCTCAGAGAGCGGGAACATACCAGAAGCCCAGAAGTAGAAAAACTCCTGGCCGATGCCTCGGAAGTGGCAAGCGGACCTTCTCAGATTTTCAAAATGTTCAACAATGCAGATACAAAATTCCCCATGATAAAAAATGAAAAAGGGGAAGAGGTAGAACTGACCCACGGGCGTTATGTGACATTTCTGGAGAGCAGGGACCCGCGGGTGAGAAAAGAGGCGTTCCAGGCCATGTACCGAACGTTTGGACGTCATAAAAACACGCTGGCGGCCGCCTTTCAGGCTAACGTGAAACAGGCGCATTTTTATGCAAAGTCCAGGAATTATCCTTCTGCCAGAGCCTACTACCTGGCTGACGCCAGGGTACCGGAGACAGTTTATGATACTCTTATCCGTACGGTTCGGGAACATATGCCGCTCATGTATCAGTATGTGGATCTTCGGAAAAGGATGCTTGGGGTAGAGGAACTTCACATGTATGACCTCTATACGCCCATTGTACCGGAAAGCCGTATTTTTGTTCCCTATGAAGAGGCAAAGGAAACAGTTTTAAAAGCTCTGGAGCCCATGGGAGAGGAGTACCTGACCGTTTTCCGGGAGGGGTTTGAAAACAGATGGATTGACTTTATGGAGAATGAAGGGAAGCGCAGCGGCGCCTATTGCAGCGGTCCTTATGGCGTTCATCCTTATATTCTGATGTCTTACCAGGGGAACCTGGACAATGTATTTACTCTGGCCCATGAGATGGGTCACGCGATGCATTCTTATTTTTCCAATACGAATCAGACATTTACCAATGCCCAGTATAAAATCTTTGTGGCGGAAGTGGCCTCTACCTGCAATGAATGTCTGCTGAATCATTATCTTTTGAAGCATGCGGAGAGTGAGGGGGAGCGGGCATTTATCCTGAATCATTTTCTGGATGGTTTCAAGGGAACTGTATTCCGGCAGACCATGTTTGCGGAGTTTGAAAAGCTGACCCATGAAAAAAGCCAGGCCGGCGAGGTGCTGACGGCAGATGTGCTCTGTGGACTGTACCGGAGGCTCAATGAAGATTATTTTGGGAAAGGGATAGTCATTGACGAAGAAATCGCCATGGAATGGGCCAGGATTCCTCATTTTTATACGCCGTTTTATGTATATCAGTATGCAACAGGGTTTTCGGCGGCAGTGGCGCTTTCCGAGCGGATTTTAAAAGACGGAGCGAAAGCGGTAGAGTCTTATATGAGTTTCTTAAAAGGCGGCTGCAGCAAAGACCCCATCGATCTTTTGGCAGAGGCCGGAGTGGATATGCGGACAAAGGAGCCGGTAGAGGCGGCTATGGGAGCGTTTGAGCGGGCGCTTTTCGAGCTTTCGGATTTACTGGCTTAAAAGGCGGGAATCGCCTATCAAAAGAGAGGCGGATGGTATACATCTGGCAGAAAAAATTAGGAAAAAGTTAATAAAATATTTCTCTATTTTCCAGTGTCAGAATCAGAAAAATATGGTATGCTGAGATACATGGAAGAGAGGCGGGAGTATGAACTTATACGAAGCGGTTTACAACAGAAAATCGGTACGGCACTATAAGATGGAACTCCTGCCTCAGGAGTTTTTCCGGAACCTGCGGAAGTTTGAGCAGGGACTTCAGTCTTTTACTCCGGAGATTAAACATTCCGTAGAATTATTCAACGCCATGGATGGAGAAGCCAGGATCAAGGGGCTCTTTCATGTAAAAGCGCCTTACTATATGGTGTTTTTTTCTGAACCAGGGGAATATGCCGCGCTCAATGCCGGGTATTTGCTGGAACAGATCGTACTTTACATGACCAGCCGCGGGGTCGGCACCTGTTATCAGGGGATGGCAAAGACTGTCGGACTTCAGGGACCGGCGGGCATGGATCCGGTTATGGTAGTCGCTTTTGGCTACGCCGACGAAAAGCTGCACCGGGAATCGTTTCGGGCCAAGAGACTGCCCTTAAAAGAGCTCTGTGTATTTAAGGAGGATTCTACGGAGGAGACCAGGCTGATGCTGCAGGCGGCCAGGCTGGCCCCGTCTGCCTTTAACAGGCAGCCCTGGCGGTTTATTGTGTATCAGAACAGGATTCATGTATTTGCCAGAAAAGAGCCGATTCCCCTGCGGTCAAAGGAAGATCGGATCGAATTTGATATGGGGATTATGCTTTCCCATGTCACTCTGGCGGCAGAAGAGTGCTGGAGGGATGTTGAATTTGCCAGGAAGGAGAACCTGGCGGCCAGAGAAATGCGGAGCAATCAGTATTTTATGAGTATTTTGCTGGCCTGAGAGGCTTGTGAAAAAATAATGGAAAAATTCTGGAAATAAAAATAAAAAAAGTATTGACAAAAACCAGAATGCATAGTATTATATTATTTGTTCGCGGGACAAAAAGTAAAAACAAAATAAGCGCGAGTGGCTCAGTGGTGGAGTATCGCCTTGCCAAGGCGAGGGTCGCGGGTTCGAATCCCGTCTCGCGCTCGAGGAAAGTCAGGTAAATGCCTGACTTTTTTTGTTGTATCGGAAACTTTAGCTGTCGGGTTTCCTATTGGTTGATTTTATATCCTGGAGTATCTGACGCCTCTCTTGTACTGACGCGATCTTCTCTGCTATAATGAGACAAAGGAGAGAGAAGAAATGAACGAACTGCATTTATCAGAGCATATCGCCGGACTGCGGCGGGAGAGGAAGATCACTCAGGAAGAACTGGCCGATTTTCTCGGGGTGACGAAAGCGGCTGTTTCCAAATGGGAGACGGGACAGACCATGCCGGATATTCTGCTTTTGCCGCAGCTGGCTGGATTTTTCGGCGTAACCATAGACGTGCTTATGGGCTATGAGGCACAGCTTTCCAGAGAACAGATTCGGCGTTGTTATCAGGAACTTTGCAGTGATTTTGCGAAGCTTCCTTTTTCAGAGACCATGGAGAAAACACGCGCGCTGGTACGGCGTTACTATGCATGTTATCCTTTTCTTTTACAAATTTGTGTTCTGTACTTGAATCATTTCATGCTGGCAGAGAAAGAAGAAGGGAGAAAGATTCTGGAAGAAGGACTGCTTCTGTGCGACCGGATTTCTCAGGGGTGCAAGGATGTGGGAATCTGTGAGGATGCGGTGGCCTTAAAAGCGGTGTTGGAATTGCAGCTTGGGCATGCAGATGAGGTGATTGAAATTCTTGAGCCCATGTTAGACTTAAGCCGCATTTCCTGGAAGAGCGGTTCCGTATTGCTTCAAGCTTACTGTATGGCGGAGAAAAGAGAGCTGGCCAGAAGTTACGCTCAGGTAGAACAGTATACGGACCTGTTAAGTCTGATTGGAGGGGCCGTTGAACTTCTCTCCCTTTATGAAGAGGAACCGGAGCGGTGTGAGGAAACCGTACGACGTATTCAGGGAGTTTTGGAGCTATACCAGGTAGAAAAGCTGCACCCGAATCAAGCGGCCCAGTTTTATTATCAGTCGGCCTTGGTTTACGCCGGTCATGGAAAAAAGGAGAAAGCGCTTGAGATGTTAGATGGTTTCGGGCGGTGCGTGGGCAGGTTGCTTCGTATGGATCAGCTTAAACTCTGTGGAGATGGATACTTTGATAGGCTGGAGGAGTGGATGGAACGCCTGCCTCTCGGCAACATGGCTCCCAGAGACAAAACGTTTATAAGGGAAAGCGCCCTTGGAGCATTATCACACCCTGTTTTTTCGGAACTAAAGGAAACGAGAGAATTTCAGAGCCTTCAGTCTGAACTGTTGAAAGGAGGAGTAACACATGCTTAATTTACAAGAAATCCTTCCATTTTTGATTCCATTGGTGGTACTGCAGTTTGCACTGTTATTTTTTACCATCCGTCATATTCTGACCCACAGGACTTATAAACGGGGCAGCAGGGGGCTTTGGCTTTTAATTTCCATCCTTGGGATGGAGTTCATTGGCCCAATCTTGTATTTTCTTTTGGGAAAAGAGGAGGACTGATATGGATATGCTGACACTTTCCCATGTGAAGAAATGTTTTGGGGAGAATCCGGTTTTAAAGGATGTGAGTCTTTCTGTGCCGGAACATACCATCTTCGGCTTTGTAGGAAAAAACGGGGCGGGAAAAACCACGACCATGAAGCTGATACTTGGGCTGCTGGCCCCTGACGAAGGAGAGATTCTGGTAGACGGGCTTCCGGTCCGGTATGGCGATACAGCTACGAACCGGCTCATTGGATATCTGCCGGATGTTCCGGAATTTTATTCTTATATGACCCCTGTAGAATATCTGACTTTCTGCGGAGGAATTACCGGTATGGAAAAGCGGGAGATCCAAAAACGGCAGGAAGAGCTGCTCGCTCTGGTGGGATTGGAAAAAAACAGGAGAATCAAAGGATTTTCCAGAGGAATGAAACAAAGGCTTGGCATTGCCCAGGCTCTGCTTCACAGGCCAAAGCTTTTGATCTGCGATGAACCGACCTCGGCCCTTGATCCGGTAGGTCGAAAGGAGCTTTTGGATATTTTAGTAGCGGCGAAAGAAAAAACCACAGTACTCTTTTCGACTCATATTCTCTCAGATGTGGAACATATCTGTGATGAGCTTGCCGTGCTGCATGAAGGGAAGATCGTCCTTCAAGGAGCTTTGGAGGAGGTTCGGAACGCACGAAGGGAAACGGCGATGGAGCTGGAAGTGGAGCGACAGGAGGATGTAGCGCTTTTACTGGCGGAATTTCCCTTTCTGCAGCCTGTGGGAAGAAATGGTCTTTTGTTAAGGGATGAAATCCATCTGCCGGAGCTTCTTTTTTTTATTGCCAGGAGAAAGCTTTCCTTTTTGCGTATGGAACGGCAGGAGGCCACGCTGGAAGATTTGTTTTTGGAGGTGATTGGAGAATGACGGCGTTTCTGAAAAAAGAATGGACAGAATCCGTCCGCACCGGGCGGCTGTGGGTTCTGGTGTTTATTTTTGCGCTTTTTGGAATCATGAATCCGGCCATTGCCAAACTGACTCCCTGGATGATGGAGATTATGGGAGAACAGTTTGCAGAAGCGGGTATTGTCGCGGACGCTGTCACCGTAGACGCGATGACATCCTGGACGCAGTTTTATAAAAATATTCCGTTGGCCCTGATTTTGTTTGTGCTACTTAACAGCGGCAGTTTTACGGTGGAATATCAGAAGGGTACGCTGATCCCTGTGGTGACCAAGGGATTGTCCCGCCGGAAGATTGTAGCGGCCAAAACGTTGATGTTGTTTGGATCCTGGACGGCTTTATATCTTCTTTGTCTTGGAATTACCTATGGATATAACGAATATTTCTGGGATAATGGGATTGCCTCCTTCTGGCTGTTTGGAGCGCTTGGCTTCTGGTTATTCGGCCTGTGGGTAATTGGCTGGATGATATTTTTTTCCACGCTGGCGGGGAGTAGCATACAGGTACTTTTTGCGACAGGCATTCTAACTCTCGGCATGTATCTGCTTGGCCTTTTTCCAGTACTCGGGCGGATCTTTCCAGCAAGGCTTATGAGCGGGATGTCTCTTTTGAGAGGGGCAGAGAGGCCGGAAGATCTTTATGGAAGCATTCTTTTTACCTGCCTGATGCTCCTTTTCAGTATTCTGGCCTCTTTTCCCTGCTTTGATCGAAAAAAACTGTAAAAAGAAATGGAAAAAGGAATTTTCCTGGTTTGTTTCTCCTCTTTATTTTTTTCCGAGCATGTCAGCCATTTTCCGAATCATATCGATACGGGATTGCTCTTCCGGACTCATATGTTTTTTCAACACTTCCAGCAACAGGCTGGTTTCCGCATCATTAAACTGAAGTCCCATAGAATTAGCATTTTTGTTGGCGGAGATTAAAAATGGAAGAAGCGCGTCCAAAGGTTTGCTACCGGATTCGGCAACCAGCTCTGACAAAAAGGCCAGTTTTTTCAGATCCATGTTTTTTAGCGAAGGATCATCTTTCCAGCTGGAATTGCTCCATCCGGAACCTGTCTGAGAGGTATTTCCCTGGCCGGCGCTTCCCTGAGTAGCGTTCCCCTGGCTGAAAGTTCCTTGGCCAGAATTTCCCTGATTGGAGCTTTCCTGGCTATGAGGAGCGGTATTTTGCGTCTGAAAACCAGAGTTAGTATCAGACTGGGCGAAATCTTGCTGCCGGTTTTCAGAAGGACTATCGGAGGGAGCAGTTCCATACTTCATATTTTGTCCGGGATATGGATTTCTGTAAGGGTTATGGTAGTTATTCATATTTTTTAAATCTCCTTTCCTGAAAAGGTACCTGATGAGTGGAACATGGCGCTGTAAGAATCAAAGAGCGCTTGATTTTCCGGACTGAGAGAACTTCGAATATAAGTTCGGAAATCGGATTTTCCGGGAGATTCTAGGACAGAGGAAGAGGCATGAGCGGAGGGCGAGACAGGACTGGAGGCAACAGCCTGTGTAGAAGGTTCAGCAAGACTTTCAGACAGGCTGGCGGCCGCCAGATCGGAAGCAGATTCGTCCTGCTCGTTTTGCGGGGCCGGTTTGATTCCGGAAGGTTCTGTTTCTGCCTGTTTGGCCCGGAAAGGCGTAAAGGAGGAAGCATGTGTCTCCGAATAGACAGGTTCTCCTGTGGTCTGCGCCTGACTCATCTGCTCGTACATACTGGAAATCTGTATTATCTGGTTTAATCGCTCAAACATTTTCTGCTGTTCCGGTCCCCCGTAATCTTTAATTTCATTCCAGATATCAAAAAAGCCCTGTTTCGGGACCCCCTCCGGAGTGGAACAGATATTGAGAGAGCTGATATTTTCAGGGGAAGAAATCAGGCGGAAGGTATTTTTAAGTTCCTGTACTTTAACAAAAATGGACAGAAGCCGCTTCGGCTGAGGAGGAAAATAAGAGAGGGCGGCTTTCAGCATCTGAAGATCATAGCTGCAAGTCATTTTGTCCAATTCAGTAGCCTTCAAATCCTTTTGCTCCAAAATGACACCTCATAGATATTATCTGTTTAACATATGCGAGAGGACGTAGAGGTATGTATGGAAAGACGGAAGGAGCCGAAACAGAAACGGATACATAAGATATAGAAGCAAGGGTATTCGTTTTGTAAGGAGGACTTATGAAAACCAGGCTTATTATCGATGAAGATTCTGTCTATGAAATAGATGAGGAATGTGATGAAAAAAGGAAGGAGGAGGACAAAAACAAGAAAAATGCACAGCCTTTAAACAGAACCAAACAACATATTGGCAGACGAACGGCCTGGCTGCGGAAATAAGACGAAAAAATGGGCCTTGACAATCCTCATAAAAAGTGCTTAAATAAACATATGAACAGTTATTCATATGATGGAAAAAGACAAATGGACATCTGGCGAGAAAGTCGAGTAAAGGCAGATGTAAAGATACAGGATAGGAGGATTGTTATGAAAGATTCAACGCAGTTTTTGGAACAGGAGCCGGAAATGTGCGGGTGTGGCGGACATCATGCTCAGGAACATGGTCATTCCCATGAAGCTCACGAACACAGCCATTTTCATGAAGCTCAGGAGCGTGCTCATTCCCATGAAACTCATGAACACAGTCATTCTGAGTGTCAGGAGGAAGACTGTGGATGCGGTCATGTTCATGGACATGGATGCCATCATAAGGATCACGAACACGAGCATAAGCATTCTCACGATGTTTCCGGCTGTGGAGAAGAGGGCTGTGGATGCGGCCATTCCCATGACCATTCTCCTGAGTACCAAAGGACGGAAGGAGTAAAAAAGCCCAAAGGGCAGGGCAGAAAATATGTATATATTCTGGAAAATCTTGGATGCGCCCATTGCGCTGCCAAGATGGAAGAGAAAATCGGAAATCTGCCGGGAGTGATCTCTGCCACAATCACCTATGCGACGAAACAGCTTCGGATTGAGGCGAAAGATCCGGAAGGGCTGGTGCCTCAGATTGAGAAAATCTGTCTTTCTATCGAACCGGATGTGAAAGTGATTTACAAAAGCGGGCGGAAAGAGGACGTACAGAAAAAAATTAGAAACGGAGAAGTCCGGGAAACGGCAGGATCTACCGAAAAAAGTCGAATGGAAGATGAGAATCGGCGGGAAGAGACAAAGACTCTGGCCAGTCTTTTGTCTGGAGCGGTATGTTTCATCCTCGGCATTATTCTGGAGCACGTCGGGGTGGACACAATGGTAACGATTCCTGTGTATGTTCTGTCTTACGGGCTCCTTGGAGCAAAGATTCTGTGGACGGCTGTCCGTAATCTGACAAAAGGCCATGTATTTGATGAAAATTTCTTGATGAGCATCGCGACCCTGGGCGCTTTCGTCATTGGAGATTATCCGGAAGCAGCAGGCGTTATGCTATTTTACAGGATCGGTGAGTTTTTTGAAGAAAAGGCGGTGGCAAAGAGCCGCAGTCAGATTATGGAAGCGGTAGATTTGCGGCCGGAGGTTGTCAATCTGGAAACCTCAGAAGGGATTTTGGTCATCGGTGCAAAAGAGGCTGCGGTGGGAGACATTCTGCTGGTACGTCCCGGCGACAGGATTCCTTTGGACGGTACAATTGTAGAAGGAGAAAGCCGGATCGACACTTCGCCCATCACCGGAGAACCAGTTCCGGTTCTGAGAAAGACGGGAGACTATGTGGTTTCCGGGTGCGTGAATACTTCCGGACAACTGAAAATCCGTGTGGAAAAAATACTGGAAGAATCCATGGTTACCAGGATTCTGGATTCTGTGGAAAATGCAGCGGCCAGCAAGCCTCAAATTGACCGGTTTATTACCAGATTTGCGAAAATATATACACCTGTGGTGGTAGCAGTTGCCCTGGCGACGGCGATAATCCCTTCCGTAATAACAGGAGATTGGGATTATTGGGTTTATACGGCCCTTTCTTTCCTGGTTATGAGCTGCCCCTGCGCCCTGGTACTCAGCGTTCCGTTGGCGTTTTTCTCCGGCATCGGGGCGGGATCCAGGGAAGGGATCCTCTTTAAAGGCGGCGTTTCTATTGAAGCCATGAGCAAGATAAAGGCTGTGATCATGGATAAAACCGGGACCATTACGGAAGGAAACTTTCTTGTACAGAAAATTTCTCCGACGAAAGCGGGAGCAGTGGAAGCGACAGAACTCTTAAAGATTTGCGCCGGCTGTGAACAGCATTCCACTCATCCCATTGCCGTAAGCATTGTGGCAAAAGCAAAAGAGGAGGAGCTGACCCTCTCAGAACCGGAGCAGATGGAAGAGATTGCCGGTCATGGAATCCGGGCAGTGCTGGATGGAAAAGAGATTCTTTGCGGGAACAGAACCTTGATGGATAAATTCGGAATTGCCGTAGAGACAGAAGAAAACGGAACCTTCGGGTCAGAGGTGTATGTCGCCCTGGACGGCGTTTCTATTGGACAGATTCTAGTCTCAGATACCATCAAGGCGGATGCGAAAGAATCCATTGCCGGACTGAAAAAAATGAATGTGGCGACAGCCATGCTGACTGGAGACAGAAAGGAAAGCGCAGATGCGGTAGCCGGAGAAATCGGTCTTGACGAAGTGAGGGCAAAACTATTGCCAGAAGAAAAAGTTTCCGAGTTGAAAGAGCTTAGGAAAAAATATGGTCCGGTTATGTATGTGGGGGACGGAATCAACGATGCTCCAGTATTGGCGGGAGCAGATGTGGGAGCTGCCATGGGGAGCGGAGCGGACGCGGCCCTCGAAGCGGCAGACGTGGTCTTTATGACTTCCGGGATGAGCGCGATTCCCCAGTCTGTCCAGATTGCGAGGAGCACCAGGAGGATTTCCTGGCAGAATGTGGGGTTTGCCCTGCTCATCAAAGCAATTGTTATGATTTTTGGTCTTTGCGGATTTGCGTCCATGTGGGCGGCCGTTTTTGCAGATACAGGAGTGGCGATGCTCTGCGTATTAAACTCCGTTCGGATTTTGTATCGCCGCCCGACAAGGGTAAACACCCTTTAGGGCACATAAGAACACCGTTTCTTTATCTTTGGTCTGCCGGCTTTTTCCGGATTGGCTGTCAGGCTGTGTAAAAAGCAGCGAAAAAGGAACGAAAAAGGAGCGAGCGCAGCGCCTGAAAACAAAAATCCCCCCACCGCCACATGGGCAGTGAGGGGATAATCAAAAGGGGAGGATAAGTATTTCTCTTTTCTTTGGTACTATCTTAAGTATGCCCGGAAAGAGAAGGCTTATACCTTCTTTTTTGATTTTTTTATTTTAAATCGTTTCCCATGGTCTCTGCCAGGAGATGCTCTTGTCAATGGGGAGGAAACTGTATTATAATAGTACCACACAAGGGAGGAAAGAGGATGAGGGGACTTTCAGATATGACAAAGGGCAGTCCGACGAGACTGCTGCTTTGGTTTGCGGCGCCTGCGATCATTGGAAATATGGTAGAACAGCTTTATCTGCTGGCAGACCGGGCAATTGTGGGACGATACGTGGGAGCAGATGCGTTTTCGGCGGTGGGAGCTACCGGAGCGCTGATTTTTATGTTTATGTCTCTTTCGATTGGGACTCAGACCGGAATCGGTATTCTGGTGGCGCAGCATTATGGGGCGGGAGATCAGGAGGGCGTGACCAGTTCTATCCGAAACGGAGCTTATGTGGTCCTTTCGGAAGCCGCGCTTATGACGGTTCTGGCTCTGATCCTTACGGAGCCGCTTCTGACCCTTCTGGGGACGCCGCCGGAGCTTATGAAGGATGCGTCTGTTTATATGAAAGTTTATCTGGCCGGACAGATTTCCATTGCCGCCTGTTTTTCTACCTTTCAGGTGCTTCGGGCGCTTGGCAATTCCAGAGTACCTATGCTTATCGTGGTATTTTCCAGTGTGCTGAATATCGGCCTGGATCTGTTGTTTGTAGTCCGGTTTTCTCTGGGCGCCTTTGGCGCTGCCCTGGCGAGCACCTTGTCTCAGACTGTGGCGGCAATTCTCTGCCTGATTTACGCTTTCTGGACCATTTCCTATTTCAGAGAAGCTTTTCAAAAGCCAGGGCCGGATAAGCAGATGCTTAAAAAGACCATCCGTCTGTCTCTTCCCGCAGGGGCGCAAAATATCTTTGTCTATGCTTCCGGCAGTGCGCTTCAGTGGATTGTCAACAGTTTCGGCGTGACGGCCATCGGCGCCTTTACAGCTACCAGCCAGACGGAGTCTCTGATTCGTCATATTTATCTGGGGATCGGATCTGCGGTGGCGGCTTTTACCGGACAGAATATCGGAGCGGGAAATACGGAACGGGTGAAAAAAGGGGCGGCTTCGGCAGCGAAGATCACACTGATCCTGTCCCTATGTCTTGCAGCGTTTTTCTGGATATTTGGAGAGATGTTTATGGGACTTTTAGTTGATGATGAGAAGATGGTGGATCTCGCAGCGGCAGGAATCCGGATTACGGGGATATTTTTTCTGTCTATGGGAGGGGTACAGATTCTCCATCATTTCTTAAGCGGAGCCGGGGATACCGTCTATCCCATGAAAAACAGTGCCATAGAGGCAGTGAGCCGTATTGGATTGGCTCTGATTTTGACCGGTAATTCCAAAGTGGGGGTATGGGGAATCTGGATCACTACAGGGTTGGCCTGGACGCTGGCGGCCCTTTTATCCCTCAGAAGATACTTTACCGGAGAATGGAGAGAGAAACGGCTGGTTGAGGAAAAGGGACTGTGATACTGGAAGAAGAGTTCTTTAGAGATAAGACTGGGCAGAAAAGCGGAGAGTCTGTGGAGGAAGTCGTCTCTGTGTACGAAGCCGTCTGTGTCAGGAAAACCGAAGGGAGTGATAGTCGGATGGAGTGTAAAGACGCCTATACGGATTTTGCAAAAGTATATGATGAATTTATGGACAATGTTCCCTATGAAGAATGGTGTGAGTATCTGGTAAGGCTTTTGAGAACATATGGATGCAGGGAAGGGCTTGTGGCAGAGCTTGGATGCGGTACGGGCGCTCTGACGGAACGCCTATCCCGGGCCGGTTATGATATGATAGGCATTGACAATTCAGAAGAGATGCTGGGGATTGCCATGGAAAAGCGGAGGGAGAGCGGGCTGGATATTCTGTATCTGCTACAGGATATGCGGGAGTTCGAGCTTTATGGCACAGTGGAGGCAATGGTCAGCATCTGCGATTCCATGAATTATATCACAGAATATGAGGAGCTGGTACAGGTATTTCGCCTGGTCAATAATTATCTGAATCCCGGAGGGATTTTTATTTTCGACCTGAATACGGAATATAAATACAGAGAGATTCTGGGAGAAAGGACCATTGCGGAGAATCGAGAAAAACAGAGCTTTATATGGGACAACTATTATGATAGAGAGCAGAAACTCAATGAATATGAATTGACCCTTTTTTTAAAAGAGGAAAGTGGGCTTTACCGGAAATATGAGGAGTTCCATTACCAGCGGGCTTATTCCCTGGAAGAGATCCGGAAAGCCCTGTCAGAAGCAGGGATGGAATGGGTTGCTTTTTATGACGCGTTTACGGAAAATGCACCGAATGAGACAAGCGAACGAGTCTACGTAGTAGCGAGAGAACAGGGAAAATGAAAGGAACGAAAGGCCGACAGATGAGAAATGATCAGAGAGAAAGAGAGGAGAAAGGAAAGATGAACGGAGACTATATCGTCCGGGCGGCGGCAGCAGAAGGAGCTATCCGGGCGTTTGCAATAACTTCAAAAAATCTGGTGGAAGAGGCGAGACGGCGGCACAATACCAGCCCGGTTGCGACGGCTGCTCTGGGACGGCTTCTGACGGCGGGAGCCATGATGGGGGCTATGATGAAGGGAGAGAAAGATGTGCTGACGCTGCGGATCCAGGGAGACGGCCCCATCGGAGGAATCACCGTTACGGCAAATTCTCATGCAGATGTAAAAGGGACGGTACAAAACCCCGAGGTCCTTCTTCATGCCAGAGCAGATGGAAAACTGGACGTGGCAGGAGCCGTGGGGAACGGGACTTTGACGGTGATTCGGGACATTGGTTTAAAAGAACCATATTCTGGACAGATTAATCTGGTAAGCGGAGAAATCGCGGAAGATCTTACCTATTATTATGCACTGTCAGAGCAGACTCCTTCCTCGGTGGCTTTGGGAGTGCTCATGAACCGGGAAAATACTGTGCGCCAGGCAGGAGGCTTCATCCTCCAGCTCATGCCGGAGGCAGGGGAAGAGATCGTCGGACAGCTTGAAAAGCGATTGGGAGAGATACGATCGATCACGGCTCTTTTGGATGGGGGAGAGGGACCGGAAGAAATACTCTCTCATATTTTGGGGGAGTTTGAACTGGAGATTCTGGATCGGATTCCCACCCGGTTTTTCTGCAATTGTTCCAAAGAGCGGGTAAAAAAAGCCTTGATCAGTGTGGGAAAGACGGAGCTTGAGGAGATGATCGCATCCGGCGAGACGGCGGAAGTGTCCTGTCATTTCTGCAATGAAAGTTATCAGTTTGACATACAGGAACTGAAAGCGATTCGGAACATGCTGGAAAACTGATTGTCAGTACGAGAAAAGTTACCAAATATTGTACCGGAAAATATACAAAAATTATAAAAAATGGCAAAAAAATGGTTTGCGGACAGGCAATTCTGTGCTATACTAAAACCAGCAGGCGTGCCGACCTGCTGGTTAACGTCTAAAAACACAGGAGGGAGTTAGAGACATGGCAAAATGGGTATATTTGTTTAAAGAAGGAAATGCGGATATGCGTAACCTTCTTGGCGGCAAGGGCGCCAATCTGGCAGAGATGACCAACCTGGGACTTCCGATCCCCCAGGGATTTACAGTGACGACAGAAGCATGTACAGATTATTACAACAGCGGCCAGAAGATTACTGAGGAAATTCAGGGACAGATCTTTGAGGCGATGAAATGGTTGGAGAGAGAAAACGGAAAACAGTTTGGAGATACGGAGAATCCGCTTTTGGTATCTGTGCGCTCCGGCGCCAGAGCTTCCATGCCTGGTATGATGGATACTATCCTGAATCTGGGACTGAATGATGTCTCTGTGGAAGGGTTTGCGAAGAAAACTGGAAACCCCAGGTTCGCATATGATTCTTACCGGAGATTTATCCAGATGTTCTCCGATGTAGTTATGGAAGTTCCCAAGTCCTTCTTTGAAAAAATCATTGATGAGCTTAAAGAGGCTAAGGGTGTTCATTATGACACAGAGTTGACGGCAGAAGATCTGAAGGAACTGGTTTCCAAATTTAAGGCAGTTTATAAAGAAGCGATGGGAGGAGTGGACTTCCCTCAGGATCCCAGGGTTCAGCTTATGGAGGCTGTAAAGGCCGTATTCCGTTCCTGGGACAACCCTCGTGCCATTGTTTACAGAAGAATGAATGATATCCCCGGCGACTGGGGTACCGCGGTCAATGTTCAGACCATGGTATTTGGAAATATGAGCAATACTTCCGGTACAGGCGTTGCCTTTACCAGAAATCCTTCTACCGGTGAGAAGGGAATTTACGGCGAGTATCTGATCAACGCCCAGGGCGAGGACGTAGTGGCTGGCGTCAGAACTCCTCAGCCGATTACGAAGCTGGAGGAGGATCTTCCCAAGTGCTATCGCCAGTTTATGGAGATTGCAAACAAGCTGGAGGACCATTACTGCGACATGCAGGATATGGAATTTACGATTCAGGAAGGCCAGCTTTTCTTCCTTCAGACCAGAAATGGAAAGAGAACGGCTTCGGCTGCGATTCAGATTGCCTGCGATCTGGTAGACGAAGGGAAGATTACGCCGGAAGAGGCTGTGTGCCGGATCGAAGCCAAATCCCTGGATCAGCTTCTCCATCCTACTTTTGATCCTGCGGCCCTGAAGGCGGGCGAGGTAATCGGAAGTGCGCTTCCCGCATCTCCCGGCGCTGCAGCAGGTAAAGTTTATTTTACTGCTGAGGATGCGAAGAACGCTCATGAGAAGGGCGAGAGAGTCGTCCTCGTTCGTCTGGAGACTTCTCCGGAGGATATCGAGGGAATGCATGCAGCGGAAGGAATCCTGACTGTCCGCGGTGGTATGACCTCTCATGCAGCAGTCGTTGCCCGCGGTATGGGAACTTGTTGTGTATCCGGTTGTGGCGACATCAAGATCAATGAAGAAGAAAAGAGATTTGAGCTGGGCGGCTATACGTTCACAGAGGGAGATTATATTTCTCTGGATGGTACCACCGGCAAAATCTACAAGGGCGATATTCCGACCGTAGAGGCTTCTGTAGGCGGAAACTTCGGCCGGATCATGCGCTGGGCGGATCAGTACCGCAAGCTGCGGGTGCGTACCAATGCCGATACCCCTGCGGATACGGAAAATGCGGTGAAGTTAGGAGCCGAAGGTATCGGACTGTGCCGGACAGAGCATATGTTCTTTGAACCTGATAGGATTCCGAAGATCCGCAAGATGATCCTTTCTGATACAGTGGAAGCCAGAGAAGCAGCGCTCAACGAGCTGATTCCTTTCCAGAAAGAGGATTTCAAGGCCATGTACAAGGCTTTGAAGGGACGTCCGATGACGGTACGTTATCTGGATCCGCCGCTTCATGAGTTCATCCCCACCGATCCGGAGGATATCCAGGCGTTGGCAGAGGATATGGGTCTGACGGCAGAACAGGTACAGGCGAAGTGTGACGAACTCCATGAGTTTAACCCGATGATGGGACACCGCGGATGTCGTCTGGCCGTGACTTATCCGGAGATCGCTAAGATGCAGACCAGAGCTATCATTGAGGCTGCCATCGAAGTGAAGGATGAAATGGGTTATGACATCGTTCCTGAGATGATGATTCCTCTCGTAGGTGAGAAGAAAGAGCTGAAATATGTGAAAAAAGTGGTTATTTCCACGGCTGAGGAAGTTATGAAAGAAAAGGGCGCTTACATTAATTATCATGTAGGTACCATGATCGAGATTCCTCGTGCGGCTCTCACTGCAGATCAGATTGCTGAGGAGGCAGAATTTTTCTCCTTTGGCACCAATGATCTGACTCAGATGACCTTTGGATTCTCCCGTGACGACGCTGGAAAGTTCCTGCCGTCCTACTATGAAAACAAGATTTATGAGTCCGATCCGTTTGCAAAACTGGATCAGGAAGGCGTTGGCCAGTTGGTTGCCATGGCTTCCGAAAAAGGCCGTACCGCCAATCCCAACTTAAAGATTGGTATTTGCGGCGAGCACGGCGGCGATCCCAGCTCCGTGGAATTTTGCCATAAGATTGGCCTGAATTATGTATCCTGTTCTCCGTTCCGCGTTCCTATCGCAAGGCTGGCGGCGGCTCAGGCAGCACTCAACAATAAATAATTTTTTAAGACTCAGGGGTCCGTCGAAAATCGACGGACCTCATTTTTGTTTCATGGAAAGTGCATCCCATGAAACAAAAACACTTTGCTAGGATCGCGGGCCTGCCCCGGCGAAGCGAGGGTACTGAGGCGGTAAGGAATCATGTTGCGAAAGCAACCCACCGGAGGGCACGTGGAAGTTCATTGTTAAATTAATCATGTTTCCACCATTCCATTCATAGGATAGAAGTAGCCAATTTTCAGGAGATTTTTATCAGTCATTTGGAGGGGTAGACGTGAGTGAACGAGGAACCGGCGTGTTGGACCAGTACGATCTGGAGGTATCCAGAACCTGGCGTACCAGGGGCGCCTTTTTGTGTGAGACCAGTCAGGGCCTTAAATTATTAAAGGAATGGACGGGATCGGACAAAAGGATTCAGCTAGAATATGAAGTGCTGTCCGCGTTGACGGAGGTCGGACTTCAAGTGGACTGCTGTATACAGAATGCAGAAGGAAATCTGATTTCTCCGGACGAGGATCAGGCCAGATATGTGCTTCGGGACTGGTATGAGGGACGGGAGTGCAACACCAGGGAGACTGGAGAGATTCTGGCAGCCGCAGAACTTCTGGCGAAGCTCCACATGGCTTTCCGACGTCTGGAAAAAGAGCATATTCCAGAGCAGAAGCGGGAAGAATTTTTACGGAAGCGAAAAGAACGGGAAGAGCAAAAGGCGATGGAAGAAATACAGGTGGCGGAGACAAAGCTGTCTGAGAGAGAGACGGCGAAAGAATCAGATTCCCTTTCATGGGGAGAGACGGCTTCTGCCGGACCAGAGAGAGAGGAAGGCACAATCTGCCAGGAACTACCAGAAGATTTTGCCGGGATGCTGGAACGTCACAACCGGGAACTGAAACGGACCCGTTCTTTTGTAAAAGCCAGAAAGCGGAAAACTGATTTCGAGCTGGTGGTGATCGGCGGTTTTGAAAAATTTTACCGTCAGGCAGAAGAAGCGGCTGCTCTGGCGGCAGATCTCCCGGAAATGCCAAAGAACTGGTGGTGTCATGGAGAATACAGCCATCACCATGTGCTCCTTGGAGACGGCGTATGTGCTGTTACAGACTTTTCCAGACTGCGCAAAGGGATTCAGGTATCTGACCTCTATTATTTCACACGAAAGGTTCTGGAGAAACATCGATGGAATCTGAAACTGGGGCGGAGACTTCTGGATACTTATGCCACGGTACTGCCTTTGACTGGAGAGGAATGGAAGTATTTGTATATACTGTTCCTGTATCCGGAAAAATACTGGAAACAGATCAACTATTATGTAAACTCCAATAAGGCCTGGATTCCGGCCAGAAATGTTGATAAGCTACGGGTATTGGAAACGCAGTTTGAAGCGAGGGCATTATTCCTGGAAGAACTAAAAAAGAAAGCAGAAGCTTAAGAATTTAAAAATGTGTTGGCAATAAGGGCTGCTTCACCGTGGGAAAAATTCTACGATGAAGCAGCGATGAGACTGATGATGCTCCTGTCAGTCGGCATGTTGTTTAGAAAAAAGAGGCGGTTTTGAGGAAAGGGAAGCGGCGTCAGGTTAGAACCAGAAGCCGGTAGGCGACATTCATCCGCGATAAAAATGCAGCTTCCCGTTTATGGCTGGTAAACAGAAAGATTTGTCCCGTATAATTTTTTGCCAGCCATTTTAAAGTATTGTCCAGACGACTGTCGTCGTAGTAGGCGAAGGTATCGTCCAGAAGGATGGGGAGAGTCTGCTCCGGGAAGAGGATCTCTACAGCGCTGATGCGTAAAGCCAGATAAACCTGTTCGATGGTTCCACGGCTCAAAGATTCCAAAGGAAGCGTGCGCCCGCCGCTTCGCACAGTGACAGTTAGAGCTTCGTCAATATGAAACTGATCGTAGAGGCCGCCGGTGATGGCCTCCATAATTTCAGAAACCCGTCTGTTTAAAAGAGGGCTGAAGGTTTCGTGGATTTTGGAGGAGAGAGAAGAAATACTCTCTTCAGCCAGAGCGACGGCCTGGATTTTCTCCTCCAGATTTTTGTTGATTTCCATGCGTCTGGCAAGAGCCTGTTTTTCTTCTTCCAGCTTGGAGAGCGCTTTGCATGCCTGCTCAAACTCCCAGGCTTCTTTCTGGGAACGACTGATGACATCTCTGGCTGCTTGCAGCTCTTCCTGAATGGTAGTTGTCGTTTTTAAGGATTCTTCTAAAAGAGCCTGGTTTTTTTTGCGGGTATCTAAAAGGCTGTGGTACTCGGTAAACTTTTTTTTCATGGCCATCCTGGTATCTTCTGTGATCTCAGGATTTCCTAAATGAGTTTTGTACTCGTTCTTCAAAAATTGCTCCGTCTCAGCGGCCATGGCAGAGGAAGCGGAATCTTCTTTTCTGGAACGGACAAACAAAAGGAGCGTAAACAGAATAGAAATTCCTGCTCCTGCAAAAAAAAGGATCAGAAAAGGCAGCCATGGCAGAGGAAAAGGAGTATCTGTAAAAGGAAGATCTTCATAAAACAAAGTTCCAAAAGCCAGCATCAGGAAAAGTATGCTAGCAACCACGCCGGACAGAACGTCGCGGACCCGGGGCCCGTGTCTGCGGCCGTTCCCGTTTCCGCCAGAAGCCATGCGGTGAGCGTCGTAGGCATCGTGGAGCCTCTCCTGATAGAGTTCAATATCTCCGACAGCGGAGAGACTATGCTTCTCGATAGCCTGTCGGTTGGCTTCGATGTCTTTTTCCAGAAAACGACGAGTTCCGTTTTCCGCGTCCAGTTGTTTTTCCAGATTTTTTACCTGGGATTTTAGCTGCTCCGGCTGACCGCTAAAATTTTTAAGCTCATCCTCCGTTTCACAGATTTTAGCGAACACTGCGTGGTATTTGTCGGAGGCTTCCGGATCTATCTGCTGTTTGAGAGCCTTTTTCTGCTCTTTCAGGGAGGAAAGAGCCTTGGATACATCCAGAGAGGAAGTACCGGAGAGGGCAATGCTGGACAACCGGTTTTTGAGGCTTTCACTGAGAGTACTGTCAGTGGCGGCTTTCAACTGTTCGATGCTGATGGTATTCCGATAAGTTTCCTCGGAAATCTGGCCGAGGAGCACGTCAAGCTCTGTCTGCTGTGTGGCGATAATCTGTCCGCTTTCTTCTTTCTTTACGGAAAGAGAACGATTTTTTGCATCCAGGCATCGTTCGATCCGATACTCTCCGTCATCGGTGGAGAGCGTCAGAGAACCGCCATAGGAGGCTTGCTCCTCCCAGGGATAATAATGGGTATAGACGTCCTGGCCCATAGCGAGTCCCCGTCCTTCTTCAAGCCCAAAAAGCATGCTTCTCAAATAGGTATGGAGCGTTGATTTGCCAGAACCATTTTCTCCGTAAATGACATTGATACCTTTGGAAAAGGACATGTCACGGTTGGAATATTTTCCGAAACCAGAAATATGTATCTCGTTTATTTGTTGCATGTAAATTCTCCTGTGTTTTATAAAAGGTTGTAAAGTTCGACGAAAGAGCCTTTGTGTTATAGCTATAGGATATAGGCGCCTGTGAAATTGGAAAGCAGCGCATCCAGCCCATAGTAAAAAGCTTGGCGGCGGATGGGATCGTCCAGGGATTCCTCATGGCCGTCCGGCAGGAAAGAAGCGATATAATCGCCGATCAGATCGTTTTGATGGCTTTTTAAAAGCGCTTCTATGTTATAAGAAGGAACTGTATTATCCCGAAAGGAAATGATCCTGCCGGCAGTGCGCAAATAATCTCCATTGAAGGTAAGATCTGGATCCCGCTTTCCATTTAAGGTCACTTTATAAATATTGGAAGCGCCATGCTGCTCCATAAATTTGCCAAGAGTCTGAAACAGAGTCTGGTTGGTGGTCTTTTCCGTCACCTTTACCTGGCAGGGGATATAGGAGCGGGAAGGCAGCGGTACAAAACGGAGGGTAAGTTCTCCGACGTCGCTATCAGGCGTAAGCTCTCCAAGGAGATATCCGTGAACGCCTGTCTCTGCCAAGTCGACGGGAGAGAGAGAACCGGGAAAACCGTACCGGCCTGCCGAAGAAAATTCCGGTTTGTGGATATGCCCCAAAGCAGTATAGGAAAAGCCAGAGGAAGAAAACGTTCTCTTGTCAATGGGAATATGAGTCTCATCTCCTCCGTGGGCCAGGAGAATATGAAAATTTCCGTCTTTCGGAGCCGTAAGCTCATTGTAAAGAGACTCTTTTATCTCCCTGGTGTGATAACTGAAGCCGTGAACGACTGTACTCAGATTCTCAAAAGAAACCGTTTCCAGTTCTTCTCCAGACAAAAAGGTCACGTTGGGCGCCCAGGAAAATTCTGCCAGAGAAGAACCGGGGCGGATACAGTCATGATTTCCGGCAATTAAGACCACAGGAATATCAGGAATGCTTAAAAAAAGCGAGTTGGCCTCCTTGAGCTCTGCCAGAGTCGGCTGTCTGTGAAACAGATCGCCGGCAATCAGCACAAGATCCGGCTTTTCCTCCCGGCAAGCGGTGAAAAATGAACGGAAGGCAGATAAAATATCGAGAGAACGTTCTTTGGACCAGGGGAAGCCTCGATCCGGCTGACAACCCAAGTGAATATCTGCAGTATGAATAAACTTCATAGAAATGTCCCTTTCTAAAAATATGGAGAATCAAGTGTACAGCGGCTTTCTTTGCGAGCCTTTTCTCTTTTTGAACATTATATCACAGGAGGAAACGAGAAGCAAAACATTGGGTTTCATAAAATGCATAAAATTTATGAGAAAATGACAAAAAAATTGTTCACTTATTCTAAAAAATGTGATACACTAAAAACATAACTATAATTTAACAGCAAGAGGTGATAGAGTGGTTAAGAAAGAGATGATTGCAATGCTGCTGGCCGGCGGGCAGGGCAGCAGGCTGGGGGTATTGACGGCAAATGTGGCCAAGCCGGCCACGGCTTTTGGCGGCAAATACCGTATTATTGATTTTCCGCTTAGTAACTGCATTAACTCTGGTATTGATACGGTGGGCGTTCTGACTCAGTATCAGCCGCTCCGGTTAAATTCCCATATTGGAATCGGGATTCCCTGGGATCTGGACCGGAATATCGGAGGCGTGACAGTGCTTCCTCCTTATGAGAAAAGCAACAATAGCGAGTGGTATACTGGTACGGCCAACGCCATTTACCAGAATCTGCAGTACATGGAGTCCTATAATCCGGATTATGTTCTGATTCTGTCGGGAGATCATATCTATAAGATGGATTATGAGGTGATGCTCGACTACCATAAGGCGAACAATGCGGATATTACCATTGCTGCCCTTCCGGTGCCCATTGAGGAAGCCAGTCGTTTTGGGGTGGTCATTACTGACGAGAACAGCCGGATTACGGAATTTGAGGAGAAGCCGGCACATCCCAGGAGTAATCTGGCGTCCATGGGAATTTATATCTTTAGCTGGAACGTTTTAAAAGAAGCTCTGATAAAGATGTCCGACGAGCCGGGTTGTGATTTTGGCAAACATGTGATTCCCTATTGTCACAGCAAGGGAGACCGGATTTTTGCGTTTGAGTACAATGGCTACTGGAAAGACGTAGGAACTCTGGGATCTTACTGGGAGGCCAACATGGAGCTGGTGGACATTATTCCTGTATTTAATCTATACGAGGAATTTTGGAAGATTTACACCAAGAGCGACATTCTTCCGCCCCAGTACATTTCCAGCGATTCCGTTATCGAAAGAAGTATCATTGCCGAGGGAACGGAAGTCTATGGCGAGATATACAATTCGGTGGTAGGCGTCGGCGTAAAAATCGGCAGAGGCGCCGTGGTTCGGGATTCCATTTTGATGTCCGGCGTGGTAATCGGGGATGGAACTGTTGTGGACAAGGCGATCATTGCAGATAATGTAACGGTCGGCTCCAATGTCCGACTGGGATGTGGAAACTATGCGGAGAGCAAGTTGAATCCCAAAGTTTACGCCTTCGACTTGGTGACAGTGGGCGAGGATTCCTCTATTCCTGACAATGTGAGCATCGGAAGGAACACAGCTATTTCCGGTATCACAGAGGCGGCAGATTATCCGGACGGAAGCCTTGAGAGCGGAGACTACATTATAAAGGCAGGTGGAGAAAAGTGAGAGCGGTAGGTATTATTCTGGCAGGCGGTAACAACAAGAAAATGAGGGAGTTGTCAGAGAAGCGGGCTGTGGCCGCGATGCCGGTTGCAGGCAGCTATAGGGCTATCGACTTTTCCCTGAGCAATATGACCAATTCCCATATCAAAAAGGTGGCGGTCTTTACCCAGTATAATTCCATCTCCTTAAATGAGCATTTAAGCTCTTCCAAATGGTGGGATTTCGGAAGGAAACAGGGCGGGCTTTATGTATTCACCCCGACATTATCTGCCATTAACAACAACTGGTACAGAGGTACGGCGGACGCCCTCTGGCAAAACATCAACTATTTAAAGAACAGCCATGAGCCTTATGTGGTAATCGCTTCGGGCGACGGTGTCTACAAGCTGGATTACAACAAAGTTCTGGAGTATCATATTGCAAAACAGGCGGATATCACTGTGGTATGTAAGGATATGTCGGAGGATACGGACGTGAGCCGTTTTGGTCTGGTCCGGACAAGTGAGGACGGCCGGGTTGTAGACTTTGATGAAAAGCCCATGGTAGCCACTTCCCATACAGTTTCCTGTGGAATTTATGTGATTCGCCGCCGCCAGCTCATTGAGCTGATTGAGAAATGTGTCGAAGAAGATCGATATGATTTTGTTCAGGACATTCTGATTCGCTACAAGAATATGAAGCGGATTTACGCCTACAAACTGGATTCATACTGGAGCAACATTTCCTGTGTGGACGCTTACTATAAGACCAATATGGAATTTTTAAAGCCGGAAGTGCGGAATTATTTCTTCAACACCTATCCGGATGTATATTCCAAGGTGGACGATAATCCGCCCGCCAAGTATAACGTGGGAGCGAGAGTGCGTAACAGCCTGGTTTCCAGCGGCTGTATCATCAACGGTGAAGTGGAAAACTCCGTGCTGTTTAAAAAAGCTTATATCGGAAATAACTGCATCATCCGAAATTCTATCATCTTAAATGATGTCTATATTGGCGACAATACGCGGATTGAGAACTGTATTGTAGAGAGCAGAGATACCATTCGAGCCAATATGACCTATATCGGCGAGCCGGATAACATTAAAATCGTGATTGAAAAAAATGAAAGATTTGTACTTTAAGCTTTGTGAGCAAGGGACGAAGGAAGGGGACTGTGTAACATGCAGATTACAGACGTGAGGGTTCGGAAAGTAGCAAAAGAAGGAAAAATGAAGGCCATTGTGTCCATTACCCTGGATAATGAGTTTGTCGTTCACGATATCAAAGTGATTGAGGGAGAAAAGGGCATGTTTATTGCCATGCCCAGTAGAAAGGCTGCTGATGGAGAATACCGGGATATTGCCCACCCCATCAATTCTGATACTAGGGATAAGATTCAGGGCATTATTCTGTCGAAGTATGAGAGTACGCTTCTGGAAGTGGAGGAAGAAGAATAGGTTTATCGAGCAGGAATTGTGGAACGAGAACATGCAAAGAAACAGGATGGATTCTCTGAGAGAGGAACCATCCTGTTTTTTGTTCTATTTTCTTCTCCTCTTGCATAAAATAGAGGAGAAGGAGTGGTGAATATTGGCAGAATACAGACGTTTTATTTCATATATATATGCCTATGAAGGCGATATGAAGACAAAAAATGTGGGCTTTGCCAAAATTGAAGCGAGAAACGGCCAATGCCGGATCAGCATCAGCATCAAAGGCGCATATGAGTGCAGCGGACAGGAATTGGCCCTGTATGGCTATGGGTATCAGGGGGCGGACTGCCTACTGATTCCTCTGGGGCGGCTTCCGGTAAAGAACGGAACAGGAGAAGCAGTGTTTGGAAAACAGGAGGACAATCTGGGTGGAAGTGGTTATAGCCTCGGATTTGTAAAAGGACTGTATCTACGAAACGGAACCTTTGCTCAAAAAGTATACCTGACTACGTGGGATGATACAGTGATACATGTTACAACGTTGAGAAATGCTGAGATTGCCGGGGAGAGACAGACGCAGACTCTGCAGGCGGCAGAACTGACAACGGAAAGCAGAGCAAAACCAATCTTAGAAGATCGGGAACAGGAAACCCAGAAAACAGAGGGCGTCCAGCCAGAAATCCAGTGGCAGAAACCAAAACTGGTGAAACCGGAATTTTTCAGCCCGGATTTTGTGAAACCGACGCTTCCGGAGCCAGAAGATACTGGAGAGCCGATGTTAAATCCGGGATTCTTAAACTTCCAGGAACAGAGCTCCCCGGAACGAGAAATTCCGGGGACAGAAGCCTCAGGAAAAGAACCTCCAAAACAGGAAACATCGAGAGGGGAAATTTCGGAAAAGGAGTTCCAGGAACAAAAAAACTTGAAACAGGAAGTTCCTAGGCATGTGAGAATAGAACGGGAGTTCCGGGAGCAAGGATTTCAGAAACAGAAATTTAGGGAAGAGGGATTCCAGGAACAGAAGCTTAGGGAAGAGAAATTTAGAGAAGAGGGATTTGGAGAAGAGAGATTCCGGGGACAGAGAGTCTCAGATAAAATAGGAAGTCCGGAAATTCCAAAGCGGAAGGGCTTAAAACTGGAAATCCCGGAGCAAGAGCGACGGGAGAGCGCAGTGGAAAGAGGCGCGGCAGAAACGGCGGCAGCTTCTGAAACCACATCCGGACACATGCCAGAAGAGTTCTATTTTCGAGAGGGCTTTACGGAACTGCCCCTCTGGGAATGTCTGCGGAGGATTCTGCCTAGGAAGCGGATTTTGGCGGAGGCGGGCTGGGAAGTCTTGCAGATCCATATACAGGATATCGGGAGGTTGCCAAGGGAAAACTGGCCTTACGGAAACAACAGTTTTGTACTTCACGGATATTTTCAGTACCGGTATCTGATCCTGGCCAGGAGACAGAAGCAGCCTGTGGAACGATTCCGATCCGGATACCAATATATCCTTGGGGTACCGGGGATTTTCAAACCACAGGAAAAATTTATGGCTTCCATGTTCGGGCTTCCTGAGTTTAAAAGGGCGGCTGGAAACAGAAAAGAAGATTTTGGATTCTGGTGCGGGGGCATCCAGATGTAAGTTTGTGGTTTAATATGAAGAAAATGGGAAATACTCCGGATAAAAGGAATTGCTCCAGAAAGGGAGTTTCTCTTTAGAAGGGGCAAAACGGTGACGCTATGAACAGACAGATTTATTACCATAAAGCCGGAAAATGGTTCTCACCGGAATTGTTCGGAGGCCAGTTAAAAAAATTAGTTTCGGAAGTGAGAAAAAGCACAAAGAAAGAAGGAGTGTTGTTCCTTTGCATAGGGAGTGACCGATCCACGGGAGACAGTCTTGGGCCGCTTGTGGGCTACAAACTGCAGAGAACGAAAGGAGAAGAATACCGGGTATTCGGTACACTGATGCAGCCCATCCATGCAGTGAATTTAAAAGATACCATGGAAATGATCGGACAGTATTATCGGGACTACGTCATTGTGGCCGTTGATGCGTCGGTAGGCAGATATGAGCATGTGGGCTATATTACACTGGGGCGCGGCGCAATCCGGCCAGGGCTTGGAGTCAGCAAAAACCTGATGTCTGTAGGAGACATCTTTATTACGGGAATCGTGGGATATGGAGGCAATTTTGAACCGCTTCTTCAGAATACCCGTCTTTCTGTAGTGATGGAGCTGGCAGACTGTATCTGTGCGGGAATAAACTGTGTCGGCTCCCCGGATATGGAAAGGGACATGGAATATGGAAATACCCAGAAATATCAGGCAGATTGGGGATATTGACAGAGAACTGGGCCTGTATTTGGAAGATTATGTGGCAACCTTTATAGAAAAAATGAGACGGAAAAACGAAACTTGCATCGGCATTCTTCTGGGCAGACAGGAGATGGAACAGAAACTTCCCTGTCTGTTTGTCCGGGGAGCCGTTGTGGCAAAAGATTATGAGATTGAGGATGGACGGGTGATTATGACGGCTTCGGCCTGGAATGATGTCTACGAACAGGCGGAAAAGTGCTTTAAGGAAGTGGAAATCTGCGGCTGGTTTTTGTGTAGCAATGACAGTCGGGTGACGGATCTCTATACGTTACAGAAAAGTCACAGTGAAAACTTCCGCAGTCAGAATCAGATACTTTTTGTATACGACGGAAACAGAGAAGAAGAAACCGTATACCGGTTTGATACCCAGGGGGGCCATCGTCTCCGGGGATATTACATATATTACGAACGAAATGAGCAAATGCAGGAATACATGATTTCTCAGGAGCCGGTGAGAAAATCAGAGTTTGCCATTGCACAGACGCCACGGGGCGTTTCTGATGAAGTGACCAGACAATTCAGAAATATTATGGAGGGAAAACAGGAAAAGGAAAAAGAGCCGCCTTCAGGGGCAAATCCCATATCGAAATTATTGAGGACGGTCAGTGTGACGGCCCTTTTGTGCGGTGCTGGCTTTGGACTGGCCGCATGGTATAAGTATGACGGGATGCAGGGTATCAAAGAAGTGGCGTCTGTCCTATCCGGAGGTCAGAAAGAGACTGTTCCGACGGAAGAATCAGGGGTGGGACAAGCCCTCGTCCAGGAGGTGGCAGGAGAAGTGAAACCTACGGAAAAACCTTCAGAAGGACAGGTGGGAAATGAGGAGACCATGCAGGCGAGTCGTGAGACAAAACCGACAGGAGGAGCTTCTTTGGCAGAAACTTCGGGAGAAGAGACGACGAGAGAAAGTCAGACGGAAACGCCGACAAAAAGCCCTACGAGCACAAGAGCAGAGTCCACAAGGGCCGAAGAGACGGAGAAAACAACGGAGGCGGCAGAGGCAGCAGCAGGGCCTTATCAGGAGTATATCGTGAAAAGCGGCGACACGCTTTCTCTGATCTGTAAAGAGTTTTACGGGGAAGGAAGTCCTAGTTTGGTGGAAGAAATCTGTAAGTTTAACGGTATGGCCAACGCCAATTTAATCTATGAGGGGCAGGTGCTGAAACTGCCGGAGAGATAAAAGCAGACAGGATCTATTTCAGGAAATGGCAGAAAGAAAGTCGGTTCTTTCATGAATGTTATGGAAGGAAACCGGCTTTCTTTCCTGCTTTTTGAACGGACCGGAGAGGGAGGCAGAAGTCAAAAGGTGTTGAATTTGAGTTCCGTTCCCTGTATAATGGGACGTATGTAAACCCGGTGGCAAGGGAGTGGCCTGCCAGTTATACGGTATCGGAATAGTTTTTCAGTCAGAGGAATTGATATGGATAACAGGAGTGAGAGGGAGAGCAGGAAGCGAAGGCTCAGGGCGCGGCTGATTGACAGTGGGACCGTTTTTCGGGATGAAGAAGAAAGAGAGGCGTTCCGGGAAAGGAAACGGAGGAAACGAAGATTCTGGCTTGTGGCAATTGTACTTGTAGTAGTTCTTGCGGCGGCCGGTTTCTTTGGGTTTTCCTTATATCAAAAGAAACATCAGTATACGAAGGTCCGCGCTCTCTGGGAAAAAGAACTGGTAGCGGACGCTTCTTCCGGCTATGAGGCTTATGGGGAAAATCTACTTCGCTATACCAGGGATGGAGCAGTCTATATGGACCGGAAAGGGGAAGAGGTCTGGAACCAGTCTTTTGAGATGAAGTCGCCTTTCGTATCGGTGAGCGGCGATTATGCGGCCATTGCCGATCGGAACGGCTATGGGCTCTATATTTGTGACAAAAACGGCTGTCAGGGCGTGGTAACCACCACGCTTCCCATATCCAAACTCTCCATCTCTTCCACTGGGATTACCGTGGCGATTCTGGAAGATATGAAGAGCAATGTCATTGCTTTTTACGACAAAACAGGAACCAAGCTTCAGGTGGAGGTGCAGACGACCCTTTCGGGAAACGGATATCCCATTGATCTTTCGATTTCCCCAAATGGGATGATGCTGATGGTCTCGTATGTCTATCTGGATGAAGGTCTGATTCAGAATCAGGTGGTTTTCTATAACTTTGACGATGAAGGTCAGAGCGTGAAAGATCGGCTGGTAGGAGGGTTTAAAGAATATGGAAGCTCAATCGTCGCACGTGTGCGTTTCTTGGATAATACCCACGCCTGCGCGTTTGCCGAGGATCGCCTGTGCTTTTACTCTCTGGAGAATACCGTTCAGCCGGAACTGGTAAAACAGGTGGATATAAGCGGCGAAATCACCCGCATTTTTTATTCAGAGGACTATGCTGGAGCAATTGTCTCGGAAGAAGGAAATCCTGGAAAATTGTTTCTTTACGGGGGATCCGGAAAGGAGCTCTTTGTCCGGGAATTGGAAAAAGAATACGAATATGCAGAGATTTCCGGTTCCCATGTGCTTCTTTACGGGGAAACGGAATGCCGGATTTATAATGAGTCCGGAGATCTGAAATACGACGGGACCCTATCGGGAGGGACAGAGAAACTGCTCTGTCTGGGAGAAAGACGCTATATCCAGATTGGGCAGCAGGTTATGAGGGAGTTGGAACTGGAGTAAAAACGGCCGGGATGGTTCAGGCCGCCTGGGATACGGACAGCGAAAGGAATTTATTTCAGAATGGACATCAAGATGATAGCGATGGATTTAGACGGTACGCTTTTAACTACAGACAAGAAACTGGAAAGTCGTACCAGACAGGCGCTTTTTCAGGCGGCGGAGAGAGGGATTTTGATTGTTCCGGCTACGGGAAGAAGTCTGACGGGACTTGCGCCGGAGGTACGGGCTCTGCCATTTATCCGCTATGTCATCACAGGAAACGGAGCGGCAGTCTGGGATCTGGAAAGACAGGAACTGGTGGTGCGGCGGGCATTTTCCACAGAAAAGGCATTGGAGCTTTGGGATTTTATCTCCGGTTATCATACCATGCAGGACGCCTGTGTGGACGGAAGGGCGAGAATGGAGCCGGAATATTATGACAGGGTGGAGGAGTTTATGCAAGATGAACCGCGCTGTCTACTGATTCGTTCGACAAGGACTCCTACAAAGGGACTGCGGGAATTGGTGGCGGATGAAAAGACTGTGGTGGAAAAATTCAATCTCTTTTTCCGGGAGGACAGGGAGGAGCAGAGACAGCAGGCGAGAGAGGATTTGCGGCGTTTAGGAGGTCTTTCGGTGACTTCATCCCTTGGAAATAACCTGGAAATCAATCATATCGACGCGACAAAGGGAAAAGGAATACTGGCGCTGGCGTCCTATCTGGGAGTTTCTATGGGACAGGTGATGGCCTTTGGAGACGGAGAAAACGATATCTCCATGCTTCAGGCAGCAGGCATGGGTGTGGCAATGGGAAATGCACCGGAGGAGGTAAAAGCAGCGGCCAATCTGGTGACACTAGACAATGACGAGGAAGGCGTAGCATATAGTATCGAAAAATATGTGCTCAAAATCAGGTAGACATCATGGGAATAAATTTTGTTTTTTTGATAGCAGTAATGATCATCATCGTAAGCATCGTGGCCGGCGCGTCCAGAGGGTTTCTAAAGAGCAGCCTCTCTCTGGCGGCGCTGATTTTGTCCTTTGTCCTTGTGTCGGTGTTTCATCCTTTTGTAACTGGACTTTTGAAAAATACCGGCTTGGATGAATGGATTGCAGGAAAGGTCGATTCGGCCATTGAGGGAAAATTGCAGTCCATGGCGACTGGAGAGCTTTCCGAGGGAGCGTTTACGGAAGAAAACGGAATGCTTACTCTGAAGAAGGACGTGACGCTGCCCATGGACGTTACCCTCCCTGACGGGACAGTCTTAGCCGCCGGGACGACTGTCCCGGCAGGAACGAAACTTCCCGCTGGAATTGGGTTGGAGGAGATAAAAAAACAGGTGGATACGGAGCTTTCTGCTCTGCAGCAAAGCGAGTTGATTGAGCGGCTTCCTCTGCCTGCCAGCTTACGGGATTCCCTTATGGAAAACAACAACACAGCTATCTATGAGCGGCTTGGCGTGGAATCTTTTACAGATTATATCGGAAGTTTTGTGGCTGGCATTTGTCTGAATATCGTCGGATATATTTTGACCTTCCTGGTTATCTTTCTGGCCCTCCACGTGGCGTTTATGGCTTTCAATGTGGTGGATCGGATACCGATCGTTCATGGGATCAATCATTTTGCAGGGGCGGTTCTCGGGATTTTTAAAGGATTTTTGCTCCTGGAAATTCTGTTCCTTTTGCTGGTTCCTTTTTCAGCGACAGAATTTGGAGAAGGGATTCTGGCTCAGATCAATGCCAACGGATTTTTAAGCGCTCTTTATCATAACAATTTTCTGATGAAACTTTTGATGGGAGTGGTGGGGAAAGTAGTTCTTTAATTCGGAGATTTTGCGCGTGGGAAAGCGTCTGCAGAAGCCGTCAGTGTTTTGGACGGTATCTGCAGACGCTTTCTCTTTGTACTAGCTGCGGCTGGAGAATCTGGATATTGCGGTTGGGATTCGCAGTCCCTTGGATGCGGGCAACTAGAGTCTCCACAGCCAGACGGGCAGTCAGTGGAATATCCTGCGCCACACTCGTTAAAGGTGGAATCACCAGAGTCGTATATAAGACGTTATCAAGCCCCACAATGGACAGATCCTGAGGGATGGAAACGTGTAGCTCCTGAGCGCGCCGATAGACCCCAAGGGCGATAAAGTCAGACTGGGTAAAAATGGCGCTGACCTGTTTTTCCAGGAGAGGCTCCAGGTTCCGATACCCGGCTTCAAAACTGAAATTACTGTAGAAAACCAGCTCCGGATCGTAGGGGACGCCGGATTCTTCCAGGGCAGAGCGGTATCCCTCCAGACGCTGCTGACCGGCTTCGCTGTAGTCGGGGCCGGCAATACAACCGATGCGGGTATGTCCCATCTGGAGCAGATGGGCCGTTGCCAGATATCCGGAGGAAAACTGATTTACACACACTGCGTCACAGTTGTATTCTGGTTTATTCCGATCCATGAGAATCAGAGGAATATGGTGAACCTCTGTAATCTGCCGGATGATCTGACGCAAACGGGCGTCCTGTCCACGACCGGTGGAAAAAAAGGCGATGATGCCTGAAACTCCGGCGTTTAAAAAAGAAAGGAGATCCTGAATGTCATTTTCCGTATCTGCATTGGAATCAGAAATAATCAGATTGAACTGATGCTTTTTGGTATTGGATAAAATTTCACCGGCAAGCTCAGAAAAAAACGGATTGCGTAAGTTGGGAACCAGGAGCGCGATATTCGGACTCTTTTTTTTCGGAATATATCCAAGCTCATTGGCAGTATCCAGAATTTTCTTTCGAGTAGTCTCTGGTATGCTTGCAGGCTTACTGTTTAAAACAAGGGAAATGGTAGCGGTGGAAAACCCGGTTTTTCGGGCGATATCTTTTAACGTGACAGAAATAAGAAGCACCTCCAAACAAATTTTAATAGTTAGAGCATAGCATAAAAGAAGTAAAAAGTAAATAAAAAGTTTACTTCTTTTTTGTTTGCAGAGAATTTGATATAGAGGAAGTTTTGTTCATGAAAAATGAGTAAATATTTAATTGTGAAAGAATTGAAATATAATAATTATATGGACAAAATAAGGAAAAACGAAGAAAAATCGTGGTAAAGATTTAATTATTTGTTAAAAATACACAAAAATAAAATAAAAGTTTATTTATAATATCCATAGACGGACCTGGAAGGCTCTGTTATAATTTTTTTATCCTAAAACGGAAAATAAAAGTAAAAATTTAATAATCACAAAGGAGACGCCTATGAATATCAGAGTTTTTTGTGAATATATGCAAAATCCTGTGGGAATTGACATGGAGCATCCCAGGTTTTCTTGGCTGGCAGAAGGCGGTAAACCTGTCGGAGGGCAGAGAAGCTATCGTATACTTGTGGCAAAGAGTGAGGGAGACTTAAAAGACAAAACAAGTCTGGTCTGGGATTCCGGAGAACAGATTTCAGGGGATCGCTTGAATATCCCTTATGCGGGAGAGAAGCTGGAGACAGCGGAGACTTATTACTTTCAGGTGCTTCTTACAGATCTGGAGGGTGAGACCTTTGCCAGCGAGACAGGGACCTTTGTGATGGGAATCCTGGATGCCGATCCCTGGAAGGCAGATTGGCTGGGAGGCCCCTGGATGGAAGAGTGGGCTTTCTGGTTCCGGAGCGCTATTTCCATAGAAAAAAAGGTGAAAAACGCTTTTGTGTATGTGGTCAGTCCGAATTATTATGTGCTGACAGTCAACGGGAAGCGCTGCACAGACGCCGTATTGCAGAATGCCAATACGGATAGCAGAAAAACCGTGCTTTATGCGACCTATCCGGTGAAAGACTTCTTGCAGCAGGGAGAAAATGTACTGGGCGTAGAGCTTGGAAACGGATGGAAGGCCTTGCAGATGAGCCGGGATGAGGCGGGGCTGGGCGAACATTCCTTTTCCCTCCAGATGCTTTTGAATTATGAAGATGGAACTTCCAGATGGATTTATAGCAAAAGTGAGGATTGGTATTATACAAATAGAGGTCCTCTTCTGGAAAACAGCATTTATCATGGAGAAACCTACGACGCCCGTCTGGAACTGACAGGATGGGACAGACCGGGATACCGGATGGAGGAATCAGAAGCCCCCTGGTATCAGGCGGTGGAGTTTGAACCGGAAGAAGGAACAATCAGAGCGCAAATTCTGGAACCGATCAAAGTGGTAGCTGAACGGAAACCGGAAAAGATATACAAAATCGGAGATGGAAGCTATACCTTCGATATGGGACAGAACTACGCAGGCTGGAGCAGACTGAAAGTCCGGGGAGAGAGAGGAACCAAAATCCGGATGGTTCATTCGGAACTGATTCATGACGATCACACAGTGAACCAGATTTCTTTGAGAGGAATGCGCGCGACAGACACTTACATACTGAAGGGAGAGGGGGAAGAAATCTACGAACCGGATTTTACTTATCATGGATACCGGTACGTACAGGTTTTCGGACTTCCTCTGGAGCCGGGAGAGGACACCATTACCGGGTGTGTGGTTCGCTCTGCAGTAGAGCCCATCGGAGAATTTTGTTGCGATAATGCACTACTCAATCAGCTTCAGAAAAATATCAACTGGACGGAAGAGAGCAATCTGCACAGCATTCCCACAGACTGCCCGCAGCGGGATGAAAGACTGGGATGGATCAACGATATGACGGTGCGAAATGAAGGCGCTCTGTATAATTTCCGCCTGGCCCAGCTATATACCAAATGGCTTCAGGATGTGAGAGACACGCAGGGAAAAAAGACAGGGGCAATCACAGATACGGCTCCTTTCCGGGTATTTGGATGCCGGCCGGCGGATCCGGTTGGCGCAATTACCTTCTTACTTCCCTGGAATCTGTATCTCCATTACAAAGACACGAATGTGATGGAAGCCTGTTATGAGACCAACAGAAAACTGGCTGCCTATCTGAAACGGAACTCGACGGACTACGTGATGCGTTGGGCGACCATGGGAGACTGGGCGTCTCCGGTGAAAGATACGGATATGAGCAGTATCGGAGGCGGGGCAGTATCAATGGTTACACCTCCGCGCATGATGGCGACGGCTTACTTTTATTATGACTGTTGCCTGATGGCCAGAATGGCCGGAGTGCTGGGGAAAAAAGAAGATGAGGCTTTTTATAAAGAAGAAGCCGGACGAATCAAAGAAGCATTTCTGCGCACCTACTATGATAAGGAAAAGAAGTATTTTTGCACCAACAGCCAGGGAAGCAATACCATTGCGCTGTATATGGGGCTGGCACCGGAAGAGGATCGGGAAGAGATTTTAAGAAACCTGGTGACAGATATTGTGGAAACCAACGATACTCATCTGACCACAGGAAATCTCTGCTCCAGATATATTGTAGAAGTTCTTCTGGAAAACGGCTATCGGGACGTGGCATATGATCTGCTGACGCAGACCACCTATCCGAGCTGGGGATATATGATAGAGAACGGGGCGACCACCATATGGGAACGCTGGGAAAAAATTACGGATGAATGCGTGATGAGCCGCATGGCTTCCTACAACCATCCCATGTATGGAGCGGTGGGAGTATGCTTCTACAAACATTTTGCAGGAATACGGCCGGATGAGACAGATCCTGGTTTCAAGAAGGTCCTGATCCATCCGATCATTCCGACAAAGCTGAAACATGTTCAGGCGAAGGTGGATACCATGGCTGGGCGGATTGTGTCCGAATGGAAGAAGGAAGAGGACGGAAGCTTTGTAATGAAAGTGGAGATCCCCTTTGGAAGTACGGGAGAGGTACGGGTTCCCCTGGAAGAACTGGGCCTTACGCTATCGGAGGTTCTGGTCAACGGCAAAGAACTCTCCCTTCATAAAGAGAGCGTGGACGGAGAGGGATGCAGGCTGACAACGGCGGATAACACTCAGGCGCTTTTCGATCTGTCGTCAGGTAGTTATGAAATTGTCTGCCGTTGAGAAAAGAGGGGGAGGCAGAAAGGAGGTTGGCCGTTTTGGCAATGCAGGATGACAAAATATGGTTTGATTCCATCTCCATGGAGTTTCCGGGGGTCCTTGCGCTGGACGATGTGAGTTTTGGAGTGAAAAAGGGATCGGTCCATATTATGATGGGCGAAAACGGGGCCGGAAAATCCACGCTGATGAAGGTCTTGAATGGAACCAATATTCCTTCCAAGGGAAAATTTTATGTGGATGGGAAAGAAATGAAGTTTTCCTCTTCCACAGACGCCCAAAAGCATGGAATCGCCATGATTTACCAGGAGCTCAGCTATATACCGGATATGACGGTGGAACGGTACCTGATGCTTTGCAGGGAACCGAAAAAAGGATGCTTTATCGATTGGAAGGGCGTAAGCAAAAGGGCAAAAGAAATCCTGGAGGAAGAAAAACTGGACTATGATCCGAAGCTTACGCTGAGACAGCTTAGTATCTCGGATATTCAGCTGCTGGAAATCACAAAATGCATCCGGAGCAGCAACGTGGACGTTCTGATCATGGATGAACCCACTTCGGCTCTGACTTCCACGGAAGTGGAGCGGCTGTTTGAAAAGATTGAGATGTTAAAAAAGCGGGGAATCACAATTTTGTATATTTCCCACAAAATGGACGAAATTTTCCGGATTGCGGACTACATTACGGTCATGCGAGACGGAAAACATATCCGAACGGCGCCGGCCGGAGAATTTACCAATGATCTTTTAGTGGAGCTTATGGTCGGCCGGGAAATCTCGGAGGTATATCCGAAGAAGGAGACACCCATCGGAGACAAGGTGCTGGAAGTGGAAGGGCTGACCAGTGAGTATAGCAGACTGCATGAGGTTTCCTTTTATGTAAGAGCAGGGGAGATTCTGGGGCTTGGCGGACTGATGGGAGCCGGAAGATCGGAGACGGTGAGAGCCATCTTCGGAATTGACAAATTTGAAAAAGGAACCATAAAAATAGACGGAAAGCCTGTAAAAATCCGGAAGGTATCAGATGCGATTCAAAATGGGATTGCCCTGGCTACAGAGGATAGGCGGAGACTGGGACTGGTTCTTTGCCGAAACCTGCGGGAAAACATTTCGCTTTCCAGTCTCAAAAAAGTATCCAGATTTACCTTTCTGAATCTGAAAAAGGAAAAGAAGCTCACAGAACAGTATTTTCAGAAGATGAAAATCCGTGCGTTCGGGCTGGAGGCAGAGGCTATGACGCTATCGGGCGGAAATCAGCAGAAGGCGGTACTCAGCAAATGTCTGATGACAGATGCAAAGGTATTGATTCTGGATGAGCCGACCAGAGGAATTGACGTAGGCGCCAAGCATGAGATCTACAAGTTGATGGTGGAGCTTGCCGGGAACGGCATTGCGATTATTATGATTTCTTCGGAGCTGCCGGAATTTATCGGAATGTGCGACCGGGCTTATGTGATGCATAACGGAAGTATTGTAGGAGAGGTGGATAAAGAACATATGACGCAGGAGGAGATTGTTCGTATGGCAGCAGGAGGTGGGCAAAATGGAAATTTCTAAAGCCGGTTTGAAAAAAAGGCTGGATATCGTTTCGCGGAAATATGGTATCTATCTGGTATTCTTTTGCCTGATTATCATTGGAGCAGTTACCAACCCTTATTTTTTAACTGTGAAAAATGTGACGAATGTGTTCCGGCAGATTGCCGTCACCGGAGTTTTGGCCTTGGCAGAAATGGTGTTGATCATCGCCGGACAGATTGATTTGTCCCTGGGTTCTGTCATTGCCTTAAGCGGAATGATGTCCGTTTCCGCTTATCTGTCCACAGGATCTCTTCTGGCGGCCATCGGAGTGTCGCTCTTGATCAGTGTACTGTGTCTGACATTCAGCGGTTTTATGGTGGCCAAGGTGAAACTTCCGGCTTTTATCGCCACAATGGCCATGGACTATATCGCAAGAGGTCTGTGTTACATTTACACAGGAGGGCAGGCCACTTATGAAATCGGGAATTACAGCGTCATTTCTACCACCTATTTAGGAGCGGTTCCGCTTCCGGTCTATATTTTCTTTGGTATGGCGGTGGTGTGTTGGGTGATTATGAACAGGACGACCCTGGGAAGAGATATTTTTGCCACAGGCGGAAATCAGGCGGCAGCGAATGCTTCCGGTATCCATGTGGACAGAACCATTATCAAAGCTTTTATCATAGCGGGAGCGCTGACCGGTGTAGCGGCAGTCTTGCAGATTGCAAGGGTTAATTCGGCAATTCCGGATACGGCTACCAACTATCATGGAGACGCCATTGCGGCGGCTATCATCGGCGGAACCAGTTTTACCGGCGGTATCGGTACGGTGATGGGCTGTATGGTCGGTGCGGCGATTATGGGATTTTTGACCAATCTGCTGAATTTGACCGGACTGGATTCTTATGTACAGATGGTCACCAAGGGTATGATTATTCTGGTTGCGCTGACCATTGACCTTTCAGGCAAGAATAAGAGAATCAAACGGAAATAGACGGAATTAGAAGGCATGCTCTTAAAGGAGCGTGCAAGACGCGTTGGTATAACCGAAAACGGGGAACAGTGGCCACGGAACCGGAATTTCGATTATATAAATAATTTCAGGAGGATAACACGCATGAGAAAAGTAACAGCATTATTACTGGCGGCAGCGATGGTAATCGGTCTTTCTGCCTGTGGAAAAAAAGAAGAACCTGCAGCTACAAAAGGGGCTGAGACAAAAAGCGAGACGAAGGCTCAAACGGAGACAAAGGCGGCAGAGGGGGAAGAGTCTGAGGCAAAGGAAGAAAAAGCGGGCGACTACAGAGTCCTGATTGGCTGCTCTAATATGTCCGGTTCCTTTTATTCCTGGCTGTCGAATACCTGCAAAAAGTCTCTGGAAGGACTGGGAATCGAAGCGTCTATCGTTGATTTAAAATCAGATTCGGCGAACGTCCCTTCCCTGATTGAAATGGCGGTCAGCGGCGGATACAACGGACTGGTCATTGACAAGCCCGATCATGAACAGGATACGGATACTCTGTTAAAGGAAGCGGCAGAGGCAGGCGTATACACCGTTCTGGTAAACAACACGGCGGGAGATGACGGAGTATCCTGCTATGTGGGACTGGATAACTATACACTTGGATACTGCATCGGTACTGCGGCTTCAAAAGTGATTCCGGAAGGCGCGAAGGGTCTGATTTTAAAGGCTACTGCAGGAAATACTGGTTCTGAGGATCGTTATAACGGCTGGATGGACGCAATGAAGGAAGCAGGCCGCGACGATATTGAGATTCTGGATACCAAGAACAGCAAGGACTGGTCAAAAGAAGGCGCAATGGCTGTCATGGAGGACTGGACCCAGATTTATACGGAGTTTGATTTCGTATATTCTCTGTGTGACGACATGGTATGCGGATGTATCGAAGTATGTGACGCCGCCAATTTTGATACCCAGAAGATTCAGTTTTTCGGAATTGACGGTCTGGCAAACGGATGCAATGCAGTGAAGGCGGGAACCATGACTGCGACTGTTCTTCAGAATGCGGACGATATGGGAAAGGTGACTGCAGAAACGCTGCTGGAAATGATGAGTGGAAAAGATACTTCTTCCAGAAAGTTTGCACTGGAGGGCACGGTTATCACCTCCGACAATGTGGACGAGATCATTGCCATGCATGAAGAAAACGGAATGATGCAGTAAAGACGAAAGAAAAGAACAGATTAGATGTAAGGAAAACTGAAACAGGCGCCCAAAAGGCTGGAATCCGGCCTTTCGGGGCGCCTTTCGACGTTTCCTCGTTGCAAAAGGCCAAAAGGTATGCTATATTACGTATGGATGGGCTTTTTTGGGAGCCTTGCTTTTGTATGGGTTTTTGGCAATTATCAATTGTATGAAGTTGAGGAGGTACTCCATGAAGGGGATTATTCTTGCCGGGGGAAGCGGTACCCGTCTGTATCCGCTGACCAAGGTGACGTCAAAGCAGCTTTTACCGATCTATGACAAGCCGATGATTTATTATCCGCTGTCTGTGCTGATGAATGCGGGCATCCGGGAGATTCTGATTATTTCCACGCCGGAGGATACGCCGCGGTTTGAATCCCTTCTGGGGGACGGCCACCAGTTTGGCATTGAACTTTCCTACGCAGTGCAGCCAAGCCCCGACGGACTGGCACAGGCTTTTATCATCGGGGAGAAGTTTATCGGAAAAGATTCTGTCGCCATGGTTCTGGGGGACAATATTTTTCACGGAAACGGCCTGACAAGGAGGCTTCGGGCGGCAGCCGCCAAAGAGCAGGGAGCCACGGTGTTTGGCTACTATGTGGATGATCCGGAGCGATTTGGGATTGTGGAGTTTGACGAGGAGGGGAAGGCGATCTCTCTGGAAGAAAAGCCGGCCAATCCGAAGTCCAATTACTGTGTGACCGGCCTTTATTTCTATGACAACCGGGTGGTAGAGTACGCGAAAAACTTAAAGCCGTCGGCCCGCGGAGAGCTGGAGATCACAGACCTCAACAAGATCTACCTGGAAAAGGGAGAACTGGAAGTGACGCTTCTTGGCCAGGGCTTTACCTGGCTGGATACGGGAACCCATGAATCTTTGGTGGACGCGACCAATTTTGTCAAAACGGTGGAGACTCATCAGCACAGGAAGATTGCCTGTCTGGAGGAAATTGCCTATTTGCGGGGATGGATCAGCAGGGAAGAGCTGATGGAGACTTACGAAGTGCTGAAAAAAAATCAGTACGGCGCGTATTTAAAAGACGTTATGGACGGAAAATATATAGATAAGAAGTTCGACTAAAGCGAGGAAAAAGAACATGAAAATTTTAGTGACAGGCGGAGCCGGATTTATCGGAGGAAATTTTGTTCATTACATGGTGAACAAGTATCCGGAGGATGTGATTGTCAACCTGGATCTGCTCACCTATGCAGGAAATCTGGAAACTTTGAAACCGGTGGAAGGGAAACCCAATTACAAGTTTGTAAAAGGCGATATTGCAGACCGGCCGTTTATTATGGATCTGTTTGAGAAGGAGCAGTTTGACGTGGTGGTCAATTTTGCGGCGGAGAGCCATGTGGATCGTTCTATCACCGATCCGGGCCTTTTCGTACAGACCAATGTCATGGGAACTCAGACGCTACTGGATGCATCCAGGCAGTTTGGCGTAAAGCGTTATCATCAGGTGTCTACTGACGAGGTTTATGGAGATCTGCCTCTGGACCGGCCGGATTTGTTCTTCACGGAGGAGACGCCGCTGCACACATCGAGTCCCTATTCGGCTAGCAAGGCGGGAGCGGATCTTTTGGTATTGGCTTATTACAGAACCTTCGGGACGCCGGTGACAGTGTCCCGCTGCTCCAATAATTACGGCCCTTATCATTTTCCGGAGAAGCTGATCCCCCTGATGATCAGCCGGGCCCTGGCAGACGAAAGCCTGCCGGTATACGGAAAGGGAGAGAATGTCCGCGACTGGCTTCATGTCTCAGATCACTGCGCCGCCATTGACCTGATCATCCGGAAAGGAAAGGTCGGAGAGGTTTATAACATCGGCGGACACAATGAGCGGACCAATCTGGAAGTGGTCAAAACCATCTTAAAGGCTCTTGACAAGCCGGAGAGTTTGATTCAGTATGTGACGGACCGTCCTGGTCATGATCGCCGATACGCCATCGATCCGACAAAGATTGAAACGGAGCTTGGGTGGGAGCCTAAGTATACGTTTGATACAGGGATTGCCATGACCATTCAGTGGTATTTGGATAATCAGGAGTGGTGGAAGCATATTTTGAGCGGAGAATACAGCAACTATTTTGAAAATATGTATGGGGACCGTCTGCACTAGAGTGCCAAATATGGAAATAGCCGGAGCGGAAGTCTACATCTGGCAGGCGGCGTCTGGCGAAACGAAACAGAGAGAATCAGGAGGCAGAACCATGAGAATATTGGTGACAGGCGTCAAGGGTCAGCTTGGCCATGATGTCATGAACGAACTTGCAAAGCGAGGTATTGAGGGCGTGGGAGTGGATATCGAGGAGATGGATATCACAGACGCAGATGCAGTGAGGACTGTGATCACAGACGCAAAGGTGGAGGCAGTGATCCACTGTGCGGCTTTCACGGCAGTGGACGCAGCGGAGGAGAAGCTGGAACTTTGCAGGAAAATCAACGGCGAAGGCACGGAGCACATCGCGAAGGTCTGCAAGGATCTGGATATCAAGATGATGTATATCAGCACGGATTATGTCTTTGACGGCGAGGGAGAGAGGCCCTGGGAACCGGACGACGAGCGTCATCCGCTGAATGCCTACGGCATTTCTAAATATGACGGTGAGTTGGCTGTGGAAAAGTACCTGGAGAAATACTTTACTGTGCGGATTGCCTGGGTATTCGGCATCAACGGAAAGAACTTTATCAAGACAATGCTTCGGATTGGCGAGGCGAACGGCGCGGTCAGCGTGGTGAATGATCAGATCGGATCGCCCACCTATACCTATGATCTGGCGAGGCTTCTGGTGGATATGATCCAGACGGAAAAATACGGAAGGTATCATGCGACCAACGAGGGGCTTTGTAGCTGGTATGAGTTTGCCTGCGAGATCTTTAAGCAGGCGGGGATGGATGTAAAGGTGACGCCTGTGGACAGCGAGACGTATAACAGTATGTATCCCACAGCGGCGAAACGGCCGAAAAACAGCCGCATGTCAAAGGACAAACTGGATGCGAACGGGTTTGAACGGCTTCCTGCATGGCAGGATGCGCTCTCCCGGTATCTGAAGATTCTTTCGGCGTAAGACTGGGAGAAAGAATTTTGGGGAATTTCCATGTGAAATTTTGGAGTTCCGGGAAAACAATCTGACAGGAGTAAAGCATGGGTAAGTATTTTGGTACAGACGGCTTCCGGGGAGAGGCCAATAAGGTGCTGACTGTGGAACACGCCTACAAAGTGGGACGGTTTCTGGGCTGGTATTATGGGGCCAGGACGGGACATAAGTGTCGGGTGGTCATCGGAAAGGATACCAGGCGCAGCAGCTATATGTTTGAATATTCGCTGGTGGCGGGACTGACCGCTTCCGGGGCCGACGTCTGTCTGCTCCATGTAACGACTACGCCGAGCGTATCGTATGTGGTGCGGACGGAGGAATTTGACTGCGGCATTATGATTTCTGCCAGCCATAATCCTTTTTACGACAATGGAATCAAGGTGCTGAATGGCAGAGGAGAAAAGCTGGAGGACGAAGTGACGACTCAGATAGAGGCGTATATCGACGGAGAGTCCGAAGAGATTCCCTTTGCAGTGAAAGAGGGAATTGGCAGGGCTTCCGACTATTCCCAGGGGAGAAACCGGTATATCGGCTATCTGATTTCTCTGGCAGTCCGTTCTTTCAAAAATGTAAAAGTAGGGCTGGACTGCTCCAACGGCAGCGCGTTTTCCATTGCGAAGAGTGTCTTTGACGCGCTGGGAGCAAAAACGTATGTGATCAACAATGAGCCGGACGGAACCAATATCAACCGGGACTGTGGCTCCACGCATATTGAAGTGCTTCAAAAATTTGTGGTGGAACATGGGTTGGATGTGGGATTTGCTTATGACGGCGACGCGGACCGGTGTATTGCAGTGGATGAAAACGGCCGGGTGGTGGACGGCGATCTGATTCTCTATGTCTGCGGCCTTTATATGAAAGAGCGGGGAATGCTGGATACCAACACGGTGGTGACCACTGTGATGTCCAACATTGGACTCTATAAAGCCTTTGACATTGCCGGAATCCACTATGAGAAAACAGGCGTGGGGGACCGTTTTGTTTACGAAAATATGGTAAACAACGGACATCGTCTGGGAGGCGAACAGTCGGGGCATATTATTTTCAGTAAGTATGCGTCCACCGGGGACGGGATTTTGACTTCCCTGAAGTTGATGGAAGTGATGCTGGAGAAGAAGGAAACGCTGGGGAAACTGACCTCACCGGTGGAGATTTATCCTCAGCTTTTGAAAAATATCCGGGTGAAAGACAAACCGGCGGCCAGGGCCGACGAGGATGTGCAGGCGGCGGTGGCCGAGGTGGAAAAGGCGCTTGGAACGGACGGCCGGATTCTGGTGCGGGAGAGCGGTACGGAACCGGTGATCCGGGTGATGGTGGAAGCCAGGACGGATGAGCTTTGCGAGAAGTATGTTTCCAGGGTCCTTGAGGTGATAAAGGCAAAGGGACATGAAGAATAACGGAGATTTAGGGAGGCGCCGGATCTTTCTGGCGCTCTCCCTTTTGTGGATGGCCATAATTTTTTATTTTTCCGGCCAGAGCGGCAGTGAGTCGGGAGCGTTAAGCAGTTCTCTTTCGGAATTTCTCGGTCTGCCGGAGTGGATGGTGCGAAAAGGGGCCCATATGGCGGAATATGCCCTTCTTGGCTTTTTTCTTCTGGGATTTTTTGATACGTTTCCCCGAAGAAACATGTGGCTTCTTTCCTGGGGGACGGCAGTCCTCTATGCTGCCAGCGACGAACTGCATCAGATGTTTTCTTCCGGCCGGACTCCTGCTTTGCGGGACGTATGCATCGATGCTGTGGGAGCGGCCCTTGGCGTGGCCGCTATGTGTCTGCTCCTCTTTTTTCTACAAAAGAGGAACGGCTCACAGATTTCCCTGAAAAAGCAATCTACAAAGGAATAACCAGCGAGTAAAGAGAAAGGAGCGTTTTATGAAACCATGGGAGGCAAATATCCGGAGAGTGACACCGTACGTGCCTGGAGAGCAGCCGAAAAAAGCGAAAATGATTAAATTAAATACAAACGAAAATCCTTATGCACCGGCTCCTGGAGTACGGGAGGCGGCAAGAAATTTTGATGCGGAGCTTTTGCGCCTCTATCCGGATCCGGCGGCAGAGGTTTTGGTGGACGCACTGGCCGAAAGGTATGGCCTGGAGTCTGGCCAGGTTTTTGTGGGGGTGGGCTCTGACGACGTTCTTGCCATGGCTTTTCTGACATTTTTTCATTCCGATAAGCCTGTTTTGTTTCCGGATATTTCTTATTCTTTTTATAGTGTCTGGGCGGAACTTTTTGGAATCCCCTATGAGCGTCCTGCTTTGGATGGGGAGTTTCAGATTCGGAAGGAGGATTACTACCGGGAGAATGGCGGGATCATTTTTCCAAATCCCAATGCGCCGACCTCCCTTGCCATGGGGCTTTCCGATGTGGAGGATATTATCGCTCACAATCAGAAGTCGGTAGTCATCGTAGATGAGGCTTATATTGATTTTGGAGGGGAATCGGCTCTGGGACTTATCGAAAAATATGAAAATCTTTTGGTGGTGCAGACCTTTTCCAAGTCCCGTTCTATGGCAGGTATCCGGATAGGGTACGCCATGGGAAACCAGGATCTCATCAAAGCGTTGAACGATGTGAAATATTCTTTCAATTCTTATACCATGAATCAGACGTCTCTGGCTCTGGGAACGGCGGCTTTGAAGGACGAAGCCTATTTTCAGGAAACCATCAGCAAGATAAAGGCGACCAGGGAGCGGGCGAAAAAGCGGCTTTCGGCCCTGGGATTTGTCTATCCGGAGCCCTCCGCCAACTTTATTTTTGCAAGACGGCCGGGAACGGATGCAAAAGTATTGTTTGAAGCATTAAAGGAGAACGATATTTACGTCCGTTATTTTGACGCGCCGAGAATCAACCAGTATTTACGTATCACCATTGGCACAGATGCCCAGATGGACGCCTTATTTGATTTTTTGGAACACTATTGAAATCTGAGGTTCTGTAATTATAGAAAACAGGTTTCCTGTCCTGGATTTTGTGGAGAAATATGAATTTCCTGAATTTAAATATTGACAAAAAAGAAATGCCCTGTTATCATCAAAAAGAGAACAAGGGCGTTTCTTCGTTAAGAGGGTACGCCTTTTTTCATGCAAAATCTACGGTCGGTTGACGAGAATACACATGGTCGGAGTGTGTGCCCTTGTCAACTGCTGGTAGGGTCGATGGGTAAGAACACATAGGGCAGAATGGTTTGTCTGTCCGGCTTTTCATGAATAAAAAAAGGAGTTTTGTCATATGAGTGAAAACAGGTACACCAAGGAGGATGTGATCCGGCTGGCGAAAGAGGAGGACGTGGAGTTTGTCCGTTTGCAGTTTCCGGATATATTCGGAGTGCTTAAGAATATGGCGATCACGGTCAGCCAGCTTGAGAAGGCGCTGAACCATGAGTGCAGCTTTGACGGGGTTTCCGTAAACCGCTATGGCGAGTTTGCCAGGACGGATCTGTTTTTGCGTCCGGATTTAGATACTTTTGAAATTTTTCCCTGGCGGCCTAAACAGGGAAAGGTGGCCCGGCTGATCTGCGATGTATACAACGCTGACAAAACTCCCTATGCGGCTGATACCCGCATGGCTTTGAAGCGGGTGGTGGAGAAGGCGAAGGCCATGGGCTATGTATTCAAAGTGGAGCCGGAATGTGAGTTCTTTCTGTTTCAGATTGACGACGATGGGAAACCGACCACCGTTACTTATGAACAGGCGGGATATTTTGACGTGGGGCCGGTAGACTTTGCGGAAAATGTCCGGAGGGATATAGTCTTAAATCTGGAGGACATGGGATTTGAGGTCCGTTCCTCCCATCATGAGAAGGCGCCGGGACAGCACGAGATTGACTTTAAGTACAGCGATGCCTTAAAGACGGCGGATAATCTTCTGACCTTCAAGATGACGGTGAAATCCATTGCCAAACGTCATGGCCTTCATGCGACCTTTATGCCCAAGCCGAAATCAGATGTGGACGGTTCCGGTATGCACATCAATATGTCTCTCTGGAATGAGGAGGGAAGAGACGTTTTTTATGATGGAGAGGATAAATACGGAATCAGCCGGACAGCGCGTCAGTTTATGGCGGGAATTTTAAAACACATCAGAGCCATTACGGCATTGACGAACCCTCTGATTAATTCCTATAAACGACTGGTGCCAGGGTTTGAAGCGCCGGTGTACGCTACTTGGTCTGGAGAGACTGTATTTGCCCTGTTACGCGTGCCGGCTGTGATGGGGGAACATGCCAAACTGGAGCTTCGCTCTCCGGATCCGACGGCGAACCCCTATCTGGTGTTTGCCGCCTGTCTGGCAGCAGGGCTTGAGGGAATGGAGAAGGAACTGGAGCTTTGTCCCAGCGTGGATGTGAATGTATCCGCCTGGACAGACGAACAGAGAAAAAATCTTGATATTGAACGGTTGCCCAAAAATATGTGTGAAGCCATTGACGCCCTGGAAGCGGACGAATTTATTACCGGAGTCATGGGAGAACCTCTGGCAAAGCAATATATTGATGCGAAGCGAAAGGAATGGGATACTTACCGCAGGCAGGTAACGGAATGGGAAATCAAGGAATACTTGAACCGTTATTAGGCAGATGGAGAATGCTCCGGATGTCGGTGGGAAGGCGCAGCTTGCAGGGATACTCTGGGTGCCCGGCGACGGTCTGGAGGTGACGGCATGGCGAATATCATCGTGGCTTTTCCAAAGGCGGAAGATGCGAAAAATATCCGAAATATTCTGAACAGAAACGGGTTTCATGTCATTGCCATCTGCACCACCGGCGCGCAGGTGTTAAATTATGCGGAGGAACTGAATGACGGAATTGTAGTCTGCGGATACCGGTTTGCAGATATGCGCTACGGGGAACTGCACGAATATCTCCCGGATGAGTTTGAGATGCTCTTAATTGCCTCCGAGCGATACTGGGGGGAAAGCACAGCCGATAATCTGGTCTGCATCAGTATGCCTCTGAAGCTTCATGACTTTATCGACACGCTGACAATGATGGAGGAGGCACAGCTTAGAAGGCGGAGGAAGCGGAGGGCGCAGCCCAAGGTTAGAAACGAAGGAGACCAGGCGGTAATTGCCGGTGCAAAAGAGGTTTTGATGGAGCGGAATCATATGACAGAAACGGAGGCTCACCGCTATATTCAGAAATGCAGTATGGACAGCGGCACCAATATGGTGGAGACAGCCCACATGATTCTTGATATCATGAAGCCCTAGAAAAAGGGCGCGGAGAGGCGGCGAGCCGGAAAGGCGGTAGAGTTTGCGGTTTACGAAAATGCAGGGTCTTGGGAATGACTATGTATATGTAAACTGTTTTGAGGAAAGAGTGGAGACACCGGAGCTTGCAGCGAAAAAGCTCAGCGACAGACATTTTGGCGTCGGTGCGGACGGCCTGATTTTAATCGGTCCGTCAAAAAAAGCGGACTGCCGGATGAAAATGTACAATGCGGACGGATCCAGGGGGACTATGTGTGGGAACGGAATCCGATGTGTGGCGAAATACGTTTATGAAGCGGGGCTTGTGGGGCAGACAGAGATAACGGTGGAGACGGACAGCGGAATCCGCCTTGTGAATTGCTGTCAGATAGAGGATGGAAAAGTTCGTTTGGTGGAAGTGGATATGGGAATCCCGTCTGTGGAAAAACAGGAGCGTTTCCAGTGGGAGGAAAGAGAACTTTTTTTCGTTCCAGTGGATATGGGAAATCCTCACGCTGTGTTTTTCGATGCGGAAGCAGAACACTTAGATCTTCTCCGCTTTGGTCCGGTGATGGAACGGCATCCGTACTTTCCGGATCGGACAAATGTGGAACTGGTTCAGATTCAAAGGGAGAATTTGATAAGGCTGAGGGTGTGGGAACGGGGGAGCGGAGAGACTCTGGCCTGCGGGACCGGAGCCTGCGCGGCCTTTGCAGCGGCCAGGACAATGAATTTTGTGGGAGAGAGGGCTACTGTAGAGCTTCCGGGCGGAACTTTGGAGATTGCATGGCAGGGTCCGGGAAAACCGCTTTTTATGACCGGTCCGGCAGAAGAAGTGTTCTGCGGCGAGATTATATGATAGGCGATCCTGAAACTTTATGCAGACAGGACTTGACTTTCTACTGTCCGGGAGTCTAAGATAGACAGGAGAGATGTCTGGAAGCCAGGACATCTGCCTGGACGGCGTGAAAAACGCTGGAAAGAAGAAAAATGGAGGACAGAAGAATGTTTAAGATCAACGACAATTATCTGAAGCTGCCCGGCAGTTATCTTTTTTCTACCATAGGAAAAAAGGTGCGGGAATATTCAGAGGCAAATCCGAAGAAGGAGATTATCCGCCTTGGAATCGGCGATGTGACACAGCCTCTGGCGCCGGTGATCATCGAAGCCATGCATAAGGCGGTGGATGAGATGGGAGCTTCAGAGACCTTCCGGGGATACGCGCCGGATCTGGGCTATGAGTTTTTGCGAAAGGCCATTGCAGAGGGCGATTATAAAAGCAGAGGCTGCGACATTTCGGCAGACGAGATTTTTGTCAGCGACGGAGCGAAATGTGATTCTGGAAATATCCAGGAGATTTTCGGCTTGGACAATAAAATTGCCGTATGCGATCCCGTTTACCCCGTCTATGTGGATACCAATGTTATGGCGGGGAGAACCGGAGTCTATGAGGAGACTTCCGGCAGATGGAGCAACGTCATCTATATGCCCTGCACGGCAGAAAACGGTTTTTCTCCAGAGATTCCAAAAGAGACGCCGGATATGATTTATCTGTGTTTTCCCAACAATCCCACCGGCGCCGCCATCACAAAGGACGCTCTTCAGGAATGGGTGGATTATGCGAACAGGATAGGAGCGGTGATTATTTACGACGCGGCTTACGAGGCCTATATTTCCGAGGAACAGGTACCGCATACAGTTTATGAGTGCGAGGGAGCCAGAAACTGCGCCATTGAGCTTAAGAGTTTTTCCAAAAATGCCGGGTTTACGGGAGTCCGTCTGGGTTATACAGTGATTCCAAAGGAGCTAAAGTGCGGCGACGTGAGCCTTCATTCTCTGTGGGCGAGACGCCACGGAACCAAATATAATGGAGCTCCTTACATTATTCAGAGAGCCGGAGAAGCCGTCTATTCGGAAGAAGGGAAAGCTCAGTTAAGCGCTCAGGTGGCGTATTATATGAACAATGCGAAGGTCATTTACGAGGGGCTTAAAGCGGCGGGATATACAGTTTCCGGCGGAGTCAACGCTCCTTATATCTGGCTGAAAACGCCGGGATCCATGACCTCCTGGGAATTTTTTGATTTTCTTCTTGAAAAAGCCAATGTGGTGGGAACGCCAGGCTCCGGCTTCGGTCCCAGCGGCGAAGGGTATTTCCGCCTGACAGCTTTTGGAACTTATGAAAATACAGTACGGGCGATCGATAGGATTCGGGCCTTATAAAACGTTCCGTCCCTTCGACTCCAGCAACAGAAACGAAAATATTAAAAGGCTATAAGAAATCCCCTGTTTTTCAAGGGGGTTTCCTATAGTCTTTTATTTTAGTTATTGTATAATTTGCTGAATAAAATGCAAATATTTAAGAGGATAATGGGCAAAAGATATAAAAAGGAAAAAGAAAGAAGGGAGGAGAAAACAAGAGGGTTTTGTGAAAATTTTTTTCTGGAGAATGGTAAAAATCCATAAAAATTATACCTCTAATTTGTGATAAAAAACGAAAACAGAAAAAAATTATGGGAAATATTAAGAAAAATTTTATGTCCCTCCGATTTTGCCAATAGTTCTCGTTGACAAAGCTGTGCAATTATCCTATAATCATTAATAGAAAATTAATGAAATTGTTCAATAGAAACAAGAACCATGATTCTGACAGCTAAGGATGGCACAGCAATGGAACCAAATGCATTAGTAATCGATACAATCAAAGAAAATTATCAACAGATGTTTGCGGCGGAGAAAAAGGTAGCCGATTATATTCTGACCAATCCGGAAAAAGCAGTTTCGTCCAACGTTTCGGAACTGGCGGAGCTTTCCGGAGTCAGCGACGCTACCGTGATTCGCATGTGCAAGCATCTGGGGTATCAGGGTTTCTATCAGATGAAATTGAATCTGGCCAGGGATTTGGGGCAGCATCAGTTGGTAGGGTACCGAGGAGATCAGGATAATCCGGATACGGCGAAGGAAATTCTCCAGGGAATTGCGAGAAATCTTCTGAATACGGCTTCCAGACTGGATATGAATGTGATTTTGAAATGTGCAAGTCTGATCCGGGAGAGCGAGATGGTTCATGCGGTGGCAGTGGGGAATACAAGTCCTGTGGCCATCGACCTGGGATTCCGGCTGGGACGTCTGGGGATTCGGGCGAGTAGTGCTTTGATTGCGGAATATTTTTTAAACAGCATCAGCCTGGGAAGCAGGAGAGATGTGATTGTAGCGATTTCCCATTCCGGAAGTTCCAAACAGGTTATTCAGGCCTTGGAACTTGGAAAAGAGAAGGGAATGAAAAGCATCGCTATCACAGGGGCAGCCAGAAGCCCCGTCTCCCAGATTGCGGATTATACCCTTTATATTCCAGTGGAAGATCTGCTGTTTAGCGAGTTTGGGGCTATCTCCCATGTATATGCCATGGCTGTGATCGATGCCCTGCTTTATTTTGTGGCAAATGCCGAACGGGGACCGAGGGACGTGGATCGGCTGGAGATGCTTTTGGCAGAATATAAGCTTTGAGAAGGGATTTTTGCTTACGAGGCGGAAAGAAAGAATCAAAGAAAAGAGGAAGAAAATGACCTATCAGGATAAATACGAGACTTATCTGAACCAGATTTCTGGGGATATTGAGGCCTGCAGGAGCAACGGGCGGAGTCATGTGTTTGGATATACCAGCAATTATGATGTGGTTTTTCAGTGGGATATTGATGAATACAATCGGATTCTGAAAGAGTTTTTAAAGGAGGAACCAAAGGCTCAGGCAGGGGACACCATAGATACCATGGAAGATTTCGCAAGAATCAGCAGCTACTGTCTGATGAAGGGAATCGGGGCGAATTTTGACATTACAAGCCTGGAGGTATGCGAGTATCTTCAGAATCATTTCCAGTCGGAACCGGCTCTTGGAGGTACCTGCGCCCAGGGTGTTGCGGCGCTGGCGGCTCTGGGATTTCCTGTGGTAGCTCAGCTTACGGACAGGTGCAAAGAAGTATGCAGCATGATGGACGCTTCCGGCGTGCAGGTGGTGAAAGGGAACGGCCTTGTGCCGATTATGGAAGGGGCCTCTGACGAAGCTCCTGTGTATCACATGATCTTGCAGTTTTCTAAAGATGATAAGCTGGTGATTCACGGACGGGAATACGAAGTGCCTCTTTCCAACCGTCTGATTTTATTTTACGACAGGATTCATAAGACAGTGCCTGTTGACCAGTGCTTTTTCGACTACTGGAATGAACATGCAGACAATATCTCTTCTTATTTGGCTTCCGGTTTTGACGCGGTGATTGACACGGCGGTTATGGAGGAAAGGCTGGATGAGCTCTGCCGCCATTTCGTGTGTATGCGGAAGAAAAATCCGGATTTCATCGCCTATTTGGAAGGCGCTTATTATATGAACCCTCAGGTGAAAGAGATGCTCTTCAGGCGTCTGGCCCCCTATATCAATATCATCGGGACGAATGAGGAGGAGCTGGTCGCCCAGAATGAGACCTATGGGATTTTGACAGATATCACGAAGATTGAGTCTGTGGTCGAGGGAATCGAGGCGCTTATCAATCGTTACGGGGTGAGAGGAGTCATACTCCACACTAAGGACTATTCTCTGTATTACGGTGAAGAGCTGAAGGGGATTGATATTGAAAAGGGACTGACTATGGGAAACCTGATGTCGGGGACCAGGGCGAGAATTGGGAAATACGGAACGCTTGACGAATGCAGGGAAAGCCTGAAGCTGGGATTGAGTCCCACAGGACTTGCATTTCATGAGAGACTTGCAAAGATAAAAACAGAGAAACAGGCGGTTTTGGTGCCTTCCAGATATCTGGAGCATCCGAAATATACCATTGGCCTGGGAGATACTTTTGTGTCGGGAGTTCATACTTGTTTCCAGTAAAGGAAACTGGACGGGGAAGTACGGGAAATTATCAGGAAAAGGAGACAGAAGCCATGGCATATTTAATGGGAATTGATCTGGGAACTTCCAGCCTTAAGACCATTATCATTGACGAGGCTGGGACAGTAAAGGCGCAGAGCGCAAGACCTTATCAGTTTGCTTCCCCCTTTGGAGGATATGCGGAACATGACCCGAGAGAGTGGTGGCAGGCGTGCTGCACGACAGTACGGGAGGCGCTTGCTTCCTGCGGGGCGCCGGCAGAAGAGATCCGGGGGGTCAGTTTTTCCGGACAGATGCACGGAGCTGTGCTGCTAGATAAGGACTACCAGGTGATCCGTCCGGCGATTCTTCACTGCGACGCTCGTTCTTCGGAACAGGTGACGAAACTTTCTGAGGCGCTTGGACCGGAAAAGGTACGGGAATTGGTGATGAATCCGGTGTATACAGGATTTTTGCTTCCTTCTCTGATGTGGGTCAGAGATCACGAGCCGGAGAATTATGAAAGAGTGAAATATGCGTTTTTGCCGAAGGATTATTTGAAGTTCCGCCTGACAGGAGAGGTTTCTTCTGATTATTCGGACGCTTCGGCGACTCTGGCCTTTGATATCAGAAAGAATTGCTGGTCAGAAGAGATTCTTGACGCCGTAGGCGTGCCCAGGGATATCTTTCCCAGATGTTATGGGACAGACGAGGCTACAGGTACTGTCTGTGAAGTAGCTTCCAGGGAGACTGGACTTTCTACCTCTACGATTGTAGTAGCCGGAGGCGGAGACCAGGTGATGCAGGGCATTGGGAACGGTATTGTGAAAGCCGGGCAGGCTTCCTCCAACATTGGGACCAGTGGCCAGGTATCTTTCCAGAGCGATGTGCCGATTGTAAACCCGGCGCTTTCCACCAATACATTTTGCGGTTATAAGAAAGGGCGCTGGATTACTATGGGCGCTATTATGAACGCAGGCTTATCCCTTAAGTGGTTTAACAGCCTCTTTGAGACGGCTGATTATAACCTGATAAATGAACAAGTTGCAAAAGTAAAACCTGGAAGTGGGGGAGTTGTTTTCCTTCCGTACCTCAACGGAGAACGGACCCCTCATGTGAACCCCAATTTAAGCGGAGTGTTTCTGGGCGTGAATCTGAACACGGGACGGCCCCAGATGTCAAGGGCAGTGATGGAGGGAGTGGCTTTCGCTCTGAATCAGTGCATTGAGGTCTGTGGCGATCTGGGACTTCGGGCGGAGACGATGGTGGCCTCCGGCGGAGGCGCAAGAAGCGGTCCGTGGCTGCAGATACAGGCAGATATCTTTGGCATTCCCTTAAAGGTAGCCGACACAGAAGAGCAGGCGGGCCTTGGATCGGCGATCGCGGCAGGAGTCGGGGCGGGGATTTATCGGGACATCGAGGAGGGCTGTCAGGCGGTGGTGAAGTATAAAGATTTCACCGTAATTCCTGATGATGAGAATCATAAGATCTACAAAGAATATTACCAGATATTCAAAGATACTTATGCAGCCGGAAAAGATGTTTTGCAGCGAGTAACATTAATGGGGCGCAGACGTTAAGTCTGGCCTGAAAAAGAAAGCATAGAGGTGAGAAAAGTTGGGAGAAGAAATGAAAAACAAGGATGAGTACATCTTTGAATGCGAGGGCATTTACAAAGCATTCGGCGGTACTCAGGCGTTGGCAGATGTCCAGCTCCATGTCAAAAAGGGCGAGGTCATTGCACTGCTGGGCGAGAACGGTGCAGGCAAATCGACTTTGATGAAAGCAGTCATCGGCCTCCATCAGCCCGATGCGGGCACCATGACCTTTGAAGGAAAGCCTTATTCCGCAAAAGGCCCGGTGGATGCCATGAAGGCCGGAATTTCCATGATTCACCAGGAGTTAAATCCGGAGCCTTATCTTACCATTGCGGAGAGTATTTTCCTGAACCGGGAGGATGTTCATGGCGGTATTTTCCTGGATAAGAAAAAACAGAATCGGAGGGCCCAGGAGATTCTGGATCAGTTCGGTTTTGGTTATCCTGCAACCACGGTTATGGGAAAGCTTTCTTTGGCGCAGATGCAGATGGTAGAAATTATCAAAGCCGTATCCTGCGACGCCCGTATGATCATTATGGATGAGCCGACTTCCTCCCTGGACAGTGAGGAGACGGAACATCTGTTTGCAACCATCCGCGATCTGAAGTCGAAAGGTGTTGCCATCATTTATATTTCACATCGTATGGATGAGATTTTTGAGATTTGTGACAGTGTCGCCGTATTCCGAGACGGTACTTATGTAGGCGCCCGTTCTATGGACGGTGTGACCAGAGACGAACTGATTTCCATGATGGTAGGCCGTCAGGTGAAGAATGTATTCCCCAAGACGGACTGTGAGATCGGTGACGTGGTATTAAAAGTAGAAGGATTGACCGGAAAGGGCTTTGAGGACATCAGTTTTGAAGTGCATGCCGGCGAGATCCTGGGATTAACCGGTCTGGTAGGTTCCGGACGAAGCGAGACCATGAGAGCGATTTTTGGTCTGGATCCGTTGGAAAGAGGCCGGATGTGGTTGAGTGGCGAAGAGATTACTATCAAAAATCCCAAGGATGCCATCAAAAAGGGCGTCTGTATGGTAAACGAGGACAGAAAGAATTTTGGTCTCTGTCTGTTCCGTTCCATCAGAGAGAATATCTCTCTGCCGAATCTTCCGGCAAAACAGCCGGGGATTTTGATCAATCAGAGCCGCGAGAAAAAGGAATGCGAAGAATACGCGAAGCTTCTGACGGTTAAGGCCGGCAGCATTGAACACAATGCGTTTTCCCTCTCTGGTGGGAATCAGCAGAAGGTAGTTATCGCAAAATGGATTATGGCAGGTCCCAAGGTACTAATCCTTGACGAGCCGACCAGAGGCGTGGACGTAGGCGCCAAGTCGGAAATCCATACTCTGATGTGCCAGTTTGCCGCCAAAGGCATGGCTGTTATCATGATTTCCTCCGAACTTCCTGAAGTTATGGGAATGAGTGACAGGATTCTGATTTACCATGAGGGCAAATTGAACGGTGAGGTGAGCCGCGAGGAGATTTTGAGCGGCGCAGCAACCCAGGAAGTAATCCTGGCGAAAGAATTTGGTGGAAAGTAGGAGGAGATAGAAAATGGCTCAGAAAAAAGAAGGAAAAATTTTAGGCGTGGAGCGGGAGACATTCCGCCAATTTATGGGAAAATACGGCGTCAGCGTGGTTATGCTGATTATGATCATTGCAATCGCAATTTACAATCCTAAATTTTTGAGCGGGAGCAACCTTGTCAATGTTATCACACAGATTTCCATCAACGGTATGCTGGCCTTTGGTATGTGTCTCTGTATCACCATCGGCGGTATCGACCTGACGGTGGGCGCTCAGCTTGCTTTGGTAGGCGTTATTATGGGCCAGACCATTACAAACGCAGGTATGCCGATTTTTGTAGGTATTCTGATTGGCGTAGGCGTTGCGACTCTGTTCGGCTTTATCAATGGTTTCTTTATCGCGAAGTTTAACATGTTCCCCTTTGTAGTAACGCTGTCCATGCAGCTTGTTATCCGTGGCGTTGCACAGGTTATCTCCGGCGGCAAGGCGATTACTTTTGGCCAGGAAGTAAAGGATATGTACTATGGAAAATTGCTTGGGATTCCTTATCCGGTACTTGCGTTACTGGTGGTCTTTATCCTGATGTACATTATGTTCCATTGGACCAAACTGGGACGTTATATTCTGGCAGTCGGCGGAAACGCCAATGCGGCCGTGGCTTCCGGTGTCAGTGAATTTAAGATTCGCGTGATTTGTCATACGCTTTCCGGCTTTCTGGCGGGTGTTGGCGCAGTTATCATGGCAGCTAAGACTGGTTCTGGACAGTCCAACTTGGGCGTAGGTTATGAGACGGACGCTGTTGCCGCTTCCGTTATTGGCGGTACTTCTTTCGCAGGCGGTATTGCCACCATGCCTGGCGTACTGATTGGTATCTTTATCGTAGGCTTCATCTACAACGGTATCAATATGATCGGTATTGACGCCAACTGGCAGTCCATTATCCGTGGTCTCGTTATCATCGGAACAGTTATGCTGGATATGGCTATCAACGGAAAGAGCCGTAAATAATCGCTTCTGTTTATCAGAAATTTTCAGAAAGGGGCTGTTTTGCGACAGCCTCTTTTTTATTTCAGATGTATATTTCTGTCAATGGAGGATGTTTCCGTGAAATAAAGATTTTTTGAAAAAATGAAAAAGTTGCAAAACTGGTATAATACGAAATAATCTTTGAGGATATTTTGTCAATAATGACGAATTAATGAAATTGAAAACTAATATTAAAAAAAAAACACGAAATCCGTTGGTGAAAAGCCATAAAAGAACGTTGACTTATAAAAGTGAATGTGGTAATATATACGAGAGCCTGAATGACAGGTAAAATCAAAAGGAGGAAAGAAAAAATGAAAAAAGTGTTGGCAGTACTTTTGGCATCCATGATGGTGCTTGGCCTGGCAGCCTGCGGTGACAAGAAGGAAGAAACCAAAGCGCCTGAGACCAAAGCAGAGACAAAGGCACCTGAGACCAAAGCGCCTGAGACCAAGGCAGAGACGGAAGCTGCAGAGACGAAGGCAGAGGGTGGCGAGACTCAGGCACCCGCAGAGGGCGCTAAGGGCGGCGATGTGAACGGCGACGGTAAGATCATTGTCGGCTACATTTCCAAGAATCTGACTGACCCCTTCCACGGACCGATTAACACCTATGCAAAGGAAAGAATCAATGGTCTTGTAGAAGACGGTACGATTGACGAGTGGACAGACGTTCTGGACGGACAGACTATCGCTGACATTCAGATCAACTGTGCAAATGACTGTATCACCAAGGGCTGTGACTATGTGTTCATCGCTCCTTGTGAGGCCAGTGCTTCCGATCCTGCTGTTGTTCAGATGGCAGAGGCTGGAATCAAGGTTATCGTATTCAACTCCAAGACAGATAGCACGGATGACGTAGCGTTCCTGTATTCCGGTTCTGACGATGTACAGGCTGGTGAGATCATGGCGAACTGGGTTGTGGAGAACTGCCCCGAAGGCGGAAAGTATGTACACTGCATGGGTATCATCGGAAACTCTGCTCAGATTCAGAGAGGCGAGGGTATCGAAAATGTTATGAAGGATCATCCGGAATTTGAGAAAACCTCTGATGAGGATACTCAGTGGGATGGCGCCAAGGCTGCAACAGCTGCAGAGAATGCATTGGCTCAGTATGGCGACGAACTGGTTGCTGTTATCTGTGACAATGATGATATGTCCTCTGCCGCTCAGAATGCTGTAAATTCTGCTGGACGTAGCGACATTATCTGCGTAGGCGTTGACGGAAATGAGCAGCCTCTGAAGATGGTTAAGGCTGGCGATCTGAAAGCTACCGTTCTTCAGGATGGCGTAGGTCAGCTTGAAGCTGGTATCGCTGCTATGGTTGACGATATCAACGGAAAGGCTCCTGCTCAGAAGGAGATCATGATAGATTTCGTTCTGGTAACAGCTGAGAATGTAGACGAATACCTGAAATAATCTGCAAAGATTACATAAGGACTGAGTTAGATTCTGTTAGTTGAAATTAAGACGGACATGTGTGAAAACACATGTCCGTTTTGATTTATCATATACGAAGTGGAACTATAAATATCTTATTGTTTTTATGCCGGTTCTGATTTTTCTGTTCCTTTTGTTCCTGTTATTTTTATAAGCCGGTAATCAGAACGTTCTATTCGGATTTACTTTTGGAAGGGTGAAGATAAATTCCGTGCCAATTCCTTCTGTGCTGATTACATCGATATTTTCATTGTGGGCGGCGATAATTTCTTTGGTAATGGAAAGGCCCAGACCAGTGCCGCTTTTATCTTTTCCGCGGGAAGAATCTGATTTGTAGAAACGGTTCCAGATTTTTTTCTGGCTTTCTTTCGGTATCCCCACCCCGCTGTCCTTGACGGAGACAAAGACTTTTTCTCTCCGCTCATAAGTTTCAATCCAGATGGTGGAATCCGGTTTGGAGAATTTGATGGAATTATCCACAAGATTGTAAAGGACCTGTTGAATTTTTCCCATATCTGCCTGTACCCAAAAGCAGCGTTCTCCAAAGATCAAATCAAAGGTGAGTCCCTTGGGCTGACAGCTTCCCTCAAAGGCGGCCACTGTATTGCGGATGATCTGGTTGATATCAAAGGAAGTCAGATCCAGAAGATTGCCTTTGGCATCCAGGGTCTGGAGGGCGAGAGTGCTGGAAGTCAGCTTGGTAAGCCGTTCCGTCTCAGAAATCACAAGTTTCATATATTTTTCATGGGATTCCGGCGGAATGGTACCGTCAATCATGGCTTCCAGATAACCTTTAATGGAGGTCAAAGGAGAACGAAAGTCATGGGAGACATTGGAAATAAATTTTTTCTGATCGGCTTCCTTATTGCTGAGTTCATGGGCCATAAATTTAAGGGTGGCGGCCAGATAACCAATTTCGTCCTCTGAATGCAGCTTCAGATCATAAGTCAGATTTCCAGCAGCGTATTCGTTGGCGGCGATGGTAATCTGTTTGACGGGCTGCAGGATACAGATACGGATGATCCAGAGAATGAGCAGGGAGAGAAGCAGAATAATCAGAAAAGTCATATAAATGATATTCAGGATCTTGTCCCGGACTTCGTAAATCCTGGAAATGGACTGATGGACCACCACATATCCGTAAGTACTGAAATTGGCGGAAACGGGAGCCATAACGGTGAGCACAGAATCCTCAAACAAGTCATAATAATGTCCAATGACGTAACGGCCCCGGCCTTGCTCAGAGGGATCGAAGTTTTCAATGATGGTGTTCGCTGTCTGGCCATCGCTTCGAAATACGATTTCTCCCTGCTGTTCTACAATCCAGATATCCGCATCAAAATAAGAAGCGATGGAAGAAAGTTGCGGTTCCAGAGAATCAATGCCGATGTTGGATCCGGAATAGCGCTGACGGCAGGTGGCAGCAATCATATTTGCCTCATTGTATAACTGATCCGCCCGGTCTCGGACCAGATATCGGAGTGTCATATTGGAAGAAAAAAAAGCAATGGTGATAAAGCCCAGGATTCCAAATATGAGATAGCCAAACAGAACTTTGATATAAAGGGAAATTCTCATCGTCTGACCTCAAATTTATAACCGATACCCCATACAGTAGAAAGCTGCCACGCAGGATGCTCCTCCAATTTTTCGCGGAGACGTTTGATATGGACGTCTACAGTTCTGGTATCTCCGGCATACTCATAACCCCAGATATGGTCCAGAAGCTGCTCTCTGGTAAACACCTGATTGGGTGAAGAAGCCAGAAAATAGAGAAGCTCCAACTCCTTTGGCGGCATTTCTACAGAGCGTCCCATGCAAACGACGGAATAGTTGGTCAGATTGACCACCAGATCCGGATACTCCACATATTGCCCCTGCTGGCTGTCCAAAACGGCAGGAGCAGAAGTTACGGTCCGACGAAGGACAGCTTTGACTCTGGCCACCAGTTCTTTGGAATCAAAGGGTTTGATGATATAGTCGTCGGCGCCCAGTTCAAGTCCCAGAACCTTGTCAAAAACTTCTCCCTTGGCGGAAAGCATGATAATGGGGACGGAAGTATCTTTGCGAAGCTCCCGGCAGACCTGATAACCGTCAATGCCGGGAAGCATCAGATCCAGGAGAATCAAATCCGGAAGAAAAGCGGGAAACGCCTGCAACGCCGATTCTCCGTCATGGACAATTTTTGTTTCGTAGCATTCTTTTATCAGATAGAGAGAAATAAGCTCGGCGATGTTCTCATCATCGTCTACAATCAGGATTTTCTGTTTCGATGGCATTAGGCTTCCTCCTTATTGATCATGAGAAAATTCTACGATGGTGACCCCGGTGCCGCCCTCTCCAAATTCGCCGAGACGATAGGAAGATACATGACGGCAACGACGCAAAAACTGATGAACGGCTTTTTTTAAAGCGCCGGTTCCCCGTCCATGGATGACACGAACCTGCGGCAAATGGGCCAAATAGGCATCGTCAAGGTATTTGTCCAGCTCCGGCAAAGCCTCGTCGGTGGTTTTTCCAATCAGATTGATCTCCGGAGAAATTGAGGCAGATTTGGACATACCGATGGAGCCGGAATGGCCTCGTTCCTGAGGACGCTTCTTTCCGGAATTTTTTCCGGAACCGAAATTTCCCGCAGGAGTGGAAATCGTATCCTCCATGAGAGGCTGAAGGTCTTTGACATTGACCTGGGAACGGAGGATCCCCATCTGTACATATAAATCGCCCTTTGCATTGGGGAGGGTGCTGACAGTGCCATTCAAATTCATGGACAAGACACGAACGGCATCGCCGATATGAAAATCCTCCGGTCGATAAGCTTTTTTGGGCTTTTCTGCTTTTACGGCCATGCGCTCGTTGGCTTTGTCAAGGTGCTTTTTGAGTCTTTGACGTTCCCGTTCCAGCTCTTTCCCCACATCAGTCTGGGAAGCCAGGCGGTTGATATTCCGTATGGTCTCATCAGCCGTGGCTTTGGCGTCAGCCAGAATACGGCGGGCTTCCTCATTGGCGCGGGCCAAAAGTTTTTCCCGACTTTCGTCCAGTCGACTTTGCTTTCCGGCCAGCCGTTCTTTCAGCAGTTCAGCTTCTGCCCGGTAACTGGCGGCTTCCGCCCGTTCCCGTTCCAGCTCTAACCGGCTTTTTTCCAGATCAGAGAGCAGATCCTCAAAGGCAGCGTCCTCAGTACCGATATGTTTCCCGGCATCCTCAATAATAAAATCGGGGAGCCCCAGTTTGCCGGCGATGGCAAAGGCGTTACTTTTTCCGGGGATACCGATGAGAAGCCGGTAGGTGGGGCGCAAAGTTTCCACGTCAAATTCACAGCTTGCATTTTCCACTCCGTCGGTGGACAGAGCAAACACCTTCAGCTCACTATAATGAGTAGTGGCCATGGTTCTTACTCCTCTGCCATGAAGAAAAGAAAGGATGGAGATCGCCAGAGCGGCGCCCTCTGTCGGATCGGTACCGGCGCAAAGCTCATCGAACAGCACCAGGGAACGACAGTCGGCCTGCTTTAGGATGGATACAATATTGGTCATATGGGCAGAAAAAGTACTGAGGCTTTGTTCAATACTCTGTTCGTCTCCAATATCTGCAAATACCTGATCAAAAACGGCCAGTTGGGAATCTGGAGCGGCAGGAATGTGAAGGCCACATTGTCCCATGACCGTAAAAAGACCAACTGTTTTTAGAGAAACGGTCTTGCCCCCCGTATTCGGCCCGGTGACAATCAGAAGATCGAAATCTTTCCCCAAAGTCACTGTAATGGGGACGGCTTTCTTCGCATCCAGAAGCGGGTGTCTACCCTCCCGGATATAGATATAACCGTTCGTATTGAAAACTGGTTCGCTGCACTTATAATAGGAAGAAAGAGTCGCTCTTGCAAAGATAAAATCCAGCCGCCCGAGAAGCTCGTAATTGGATTCCAAAAGGAGGACCTGTTCAGCGGCCATAGCGCTTAAAGAGGCCAGAACAGCTTCCATCTCCTTTCGCTCCTGGATTTCCAGTTCCCGAAGCTCATTGTTCAGACGGACGACAGCCATAGGTTCGATGAAATAAGTGGAACCGGAAGAGGATTGATCGTGGATCATACCGGGGACCTGTCCTTTGTATTCTGCCTTGACCGGCAGACAATAACGGCCGTTTCGAACAGTAATAACAGCATCCTGAAGATAGGAACGGTTTCCATTTAACAGAGTGTTTAACTGACTGTGAACTTTTTCTCCGGTAAGACGCATGCTGCGACGTACATGGCGCAGACCGGGGCTGGCGTCGTCGCTCATTTCTTCCTCTGATAAAATGCAGCGGGAGATTTCCTGATTCAAAGGGGTAAGCGGCTCCAGAAGCTGAAACAGCTCCGACAGAGAGTCGCAATAGGTTTCCTCTGTATTTGACGACTGCTTTGTTTCCAGGGGGATAGAACTTCTTTGCAGACTGTCAGCACTGCTTCTTCCATAGGACTTGGCCCTGGAGGCTGCAGTTAAAAGGCTGGAAAGATGAAGCAGTTCAGACATGCCAAGGACGCCTCCAATCTGCAGGCGTTTGATAGAGCCGCGGATATCACGGACGCCGGACAGGGACAAAGAACCGTTCAAAATGGTTCGCCTTAAGGCGTCGCTGGTTTCTCGTTGGGCCAGACGGATGTCCTCCAATTCTTTGAAAGGGGTAAGAGTCCGACAAAGCTCTTTCCCGGGAAGGCTGGCGGCAAATCCTGTCAATTGTTCAATGATTTTTTCAAATTCTAATGTATGCAAAGCTTTTTGGTTCATAAGCATTCTCCTCGACTGATAGTATACCAGAATTTCTGCTGGTTTTGTGAAAAATTTTAGGAAAACACTTCAAAAAAAGGGGGATATCATCTATAATGAGAAGCAACAAAGAGATATATCTGTTGTCAGGGAGATTTTTGTATGGCAGATTTGGAAAACAAAAGCCAGGAAGAACTGGAAAAGAAAGCACAGGAAGAGGTTCCGGAATCAGAGAGAGTTTTTGTGAGAGAGCGGATTCTGGACCGTCTGGAAAGCCGGAGGAGATGGGTAAGACGCGGAATTGCATTGTTTGTCAGTGCAGTTGTTTTTGGTACGGTTTCCTGTCTTGTTTTTGTGTGGCTGCGCCCTTATGCAGAGGAGTTGTTTGAGGAAAAGGAAACGCTGCAGGAGACAGCCATTCATCTTCCAAGGGATGAAGAGCCGACAGAACCGCCGGCAACGCAGCCGACAGAAGAATCGGAGCAATTATCAAAGGAAGAATCTGAGTCGGAAACACAGACGACGGAAAATATCAAAGAAGTTGTGGAGTCAGCCGTAGAATCTTATCAGTGGAATATTACGGATTATGAGAATCTGTACCGGGCGATTGGGGAAGTGGCGACAGAAGTCAACAAAGGCGTTGTGACGGTCACAACCAGAACTCCGACGACGGATTTGTTTGATAACCCGATTGAAACGGAGGGAAAGGTTTCTGGTGTAATCTGGAATATTACTTCTTATGAGATGTTAATTTTAACTGGCTATCGGACGCAGGAGGGAGAGTCTACGGTGGAGGTGACCTTCTGTAATGGGACGAAAGCGGCGGCTTCCGTCAAGTCAGCCGACGCCAGGACCGGGATCGCCATTGTCAGCGTTCCTCTTGCCAGTGTGGATGAAGGAACCAGAAAGCAGATTCGTCAGGTTCCTCTTGGAAATTCCATTGAGGCGAAACCAGGTCAGCCGGTGATTTTGGCCGGAAGCCCCAAGGACTTTGTCGGTTCCATTGCCTATGGGATGATTACTTATGTGAGACCGGGCGTACAGAAGGAAGATATGGATGTGCGGATGATTTATACGGACGTATCTACCAGTAATCAGGCGACGGGGTTTGTTCTAAATCTGAAAGGACAGATCATCGGAATGGTTACGACAGGTATGACGGGACTCAGTACGGGCGCAGTGGGGATTTCAGATCTGAAGAGTAGCATTGAACGACTGTCCAATGGTTCTGTCCTGGCTTATATGGGGATTGTGGGACAGGATGTGACAGAGGAAATCAGCGAAAGTAAGCAGATTCCAAGAGGAGTTTATGTATCGGACGCGGTTCTTGAAGGGCCGGCCTATAATGCCGGGCTTCAAAGTGGAGACGTGGTGGTGGCCCTGGACGATACAGAAGTTCTGACGGTGAATATGATAGAGACGTTTTTGGAAGGAAAGCTGCCGGAGGAGACGGTGACGGCCCATGTCAAGAGGATGGGGCGGGACGGTTACGCAGATATGGAATTTTATGTGGTGCTTGGCGGACGTTGACCGAGCGTACTGAGGATGAAAAACAACAGAGACAGCGGAATCAGAGAAGTGATAGAAGTCTGTGTCAGTGAGAAGATAGGAAGGAGTGAAAGAAAGCATATGAAATATATTGCTACATTGCGAGAGGGCGAACGGATTTCGGAGATTTATCTATGTAAGACCAAACAGGTTGCAAAGACAAAGATGGGGAAAACTTATTATTCTCTGGTGCTGCAGGACAAGTCTGGTACGATTGACGGAAAGATATGGGAGCTTTCTGGCGGAATCGATCATTTTGAGGCGCTGGATTATGTAAAAATCGACGGAGATGTCACCAGTTTCCAGGGGGCTTTGCAGTTGAATATCCGTCGTCTGAGAGTGGCCAGCAACGGCGAGTATCATCCGGCCAATTATCTTCCCGTATCGGAAAAGGACATCGAGGAGATGTACAGGGAGGTTCTGAACTTTATCAAGAGCATGAAAAGCTCCGCGCTTCGCGGGCTGGCAGAACAGTTTTTCGTGAAGGATACGGAGTTTATCAGAGCTTTTAAGGGACATTCGGCAGCCAAAACTGTTCATCACGGATTTGTGGGAGGACTCCTGGAGCATACCCTCAGTGTGGTGAAGCTGTGTGATTTTTATTGCGGGCAGTATCCTCTGCTCAAGAGAGATCTGCTGATTGGAGCAGCATTGTTCCATGATATTGGAAAGATTCGGGAATTGTCTGATTTTCCGGAAAATGATTATACGGACGAGGGTCAGCTCCTGGGACATATTGTCATTGGGACAGTGATGTTAGAAGAAAAGATTCAGGCTATTCCGGATTTTCCGATAAAACTGGCTTCGGAGCTGAAGCACTGTATTCTGGCTCATCATGGGGAATATGAGTATGGTTCTCCGAAGAAGCCGGCTCTGGCGGAGGCTCTGGCCCTGAACTTTGCCGACAATCTGGATGCTAAAATGCAGACGTTAAAAGAGCTTTTTACCGGAAATGCGGGCAATCATGGCTGGCTGGGCTTTAACCGCCTTCTGGATTCCAATGTACGTATGACCTCAGATCTATAACCGGGTTTTGATTTAACAAGGGCGGATGTTTTAGAAGGAGGAAGATGATTGGAAAAAAATCAGCTTTTTGAAACAGTAATTGAAGATATGAATGAAGAGGGAGAGGGTATAGGCAGAGTAAACGGCTATACCCTCTTTGTTAAAGATGCCCTGATCGGGGACAAAATCAGGGGCAAGGTGATAAAGATAAAAAAATCCTATGGCTATGGAAAGCTGCTTCAGATTCTGGAACCGTCTCCTTTCCGGACGGAACCTCTCTGTCCGGTGGCGTCGCCTTGCGGCGGCTGTCAGCTCCAGGCTATGTCATATGAACGGCAGCTTCAGTTCAAAGAGAACAAAGTTCGCAGCCACCTTGTGAGAATTGGCGGGTTCGAAAAGGAAACGCTTCCCATGAAACCGATTATCGGTATGGAGTACACGGAAGAAAGAGGCCCTTTTCGTTACCGGAATAAGGGACAATTTCCCTTTGGCAGGGGGAGAGACGGCCAAATTATCTATGGCTTTTATGCAGGGAGGACGCATTCTATTATCCAGACGGAGGACTGTTTCCTTGGCTCCCCGGTAAACAGAAGGGTTTTGGAGACGATTCGCCTGTTTATGGAGGAATATCGAATCAGTCCTTACGATGAAACGGCCCATCAGGGCCTGGTACGTCATGTACTGATTCGGATTGGATATCATACAGGTCAGATTATGGTATGTCTGGTAATTAATGGTTCTCAGTTGCCCTATAGTTCTGTTTTGACGGAGCGGCTGATGGAGATTAAGGGGATGACATCCGTCTCTATCAATCTCAATTGTCGGAAAACCAATGTCATTTTGGGAGAACGGATTGAAGTTCTGGCGGGACTGCCCTATATCACAGATAAAATCGGCAGTCTCACCTATCGGATTTCTCCCCAGTCTTTTTATCAGGTAAATCCGGTTCAGACGGAAAAGCTTTATGAAAAAGCGTTGGAGTTTGCAGGCCTTACCGGCCAGGAGACGGTATGGGATCTCTATTGCGGTATCGGCACAATCTCCCTGTTTTTGGCGCAGCGGGCAAGACAGGTATACGGAGTGGAAATAGTTCCGGCAGCTATCAAGAATGCAAAAGAAAATGCAGCCCTAAACCAGATCCAGAACGCAGAATTTTTTGTGGGAAAGGCAGAGGAAGTTCTGCCGGCCTGGCACAGGGATCACCCGGAGGAAACAGCAGATGTGATTGTAGTCGATCCGCCAAGAAAAGGCTGCGACGAAGCCCTCCTCCATACAATGGCCCAGATGGCCCCCAAAAAGATTGTCTACGTTTCCTGCAATTCAGCCACACTTGCCAGGGATTTGAAGGCATTGTGCAGCGTGGGATATTGCCTGGAACAGGTACAGCCAGTGGATATGTTCCCGATGGGGGTGCATGTGGAGACTGTGGTGTTGATACAAAGGAAAGATACCTAGAAATCCTTGAATTTACGCACTTTGTGACATTTTTCAGTTTCAACAAAATCGGTGAAAATCATAAGGAAAAGATACTTGTGAAGAAAGTAACCGTAGTT
>JAAWAV010000047.1 GCA_022792335.1 Lachnospiraceae bacterium | reverse complement strand
TTCCTACGGTAATTACCGCATGAAAAAAGACTATAACCGTTGCTGTCATAGCCTTTTAAGGATTGAGGAAGTCCCTTTTTTATTTGTATTTGTTTGTCGCCCCTCCGCACTATCCAACATTAGTCGGCCCAAAAAGAGAAGGTACATATTGGACAAATCCTCCGGTTCTCTTTCCGGAATGGAATGCGAGCCTGGAATCCGAAGAATTTAATGTTGATTCTGGCGGTACTTTTATTATTGCCGTTTCTGAATATCGGGATGGCCTCCAGTGTCCTCACCACCATTTCCATTCCGGAATTTATTCAAAGCTTTATTGAGTCGGATGTATCGCTGTCTTTGCTGTTTACGGCGGCGACGCTGTTTTTGACGGCGCTGCTGATAAAGTGGCTGTATGCCTTTCATTATTTTACATTGGAAGGCTGTTCTTTCAGAGAGGCCAGACGAAAAAGCAAAGAACTTGGAAAAAAACGGCGGTTCCGGGATTTTTTATGGTTGCTTTTTGTCCAGCTTGTATTTGCGCTGTTTTACCTTTTGTTTGTGTTTGTGGCTGTCGCTCTGGCGGCCCTTGCCGGAAAATGGTTTGCTGGCGTGTTTGTTTTACGATGGCTGTCGGCTACCTTTGTCTGGACTGTGCTGGTATTTTCTCTGATACTGGTGGCGGCTCTTGCGATGCCGGTCAGTTACGGCTGTATCAGTGTCCTGTATTATCGGCGTAAAGAGGAGCGGGGAGAAGCAGTGATTCATAGTCAGGCGCCCCAGTATATTCAAAATGAAAAGCAGGCGCGCCTGCTCCACCGGTGCTTTGTGGCAGCCGGGTGGCTTGTAACGGCGGGGAGTCTGGCGCTGGGATTTTTCCTTTGTTCCGGTCGGCTGAATCCACAGATCGAATATGTGCGCACCATGGAAATTACGGCCCACAGGGGGGCCTCTGCCTTTTACCCGGAAAATACCATGGCGGCCTTTCGGGGGGCGAAGGAGTTGGGAGCGGATTGGATTGAGCTGGATGTACAGCAGAGTAAAGACGGGCAGATCTTGGTAATCCATGATACAAATCTTTTGCGAACCACCGGGGTGGACGCCAATACCTGGGAAATGACCTATGAGGAGATAGCCAAACTGGATGCGGGCAGCTTCTTTGACGAAGCTTACGCGAAAGAACGGATTCCGCTTCTTTCAGAGGCGGCCCGGTTTGCAAGGGAGAATCGGATTCGACTGAACATCGAGTTAAAGCCTACCGGCTACGAGAAGGACTTTGAACAGGCCGTCGTTGACGTGATCCATCAGGAGGGGATTCAGGATACTTGCGTCGTTACCTCTCAGACTTATGAGGTGCTGGAACGGGTAAAAACTTATGACAATTCCATCACCACTGTATATGTGATGAGTTTGGCTTATGGAGATATCAATCAGCTTGCAGCGGCGGATCATTTCAGCGTAGAAGCCATGAACGCCACAGAAAGTCTGGTTGACAGAGTACATCATGCGGGAAAGCAGCTTTATGTCTGGACGGTGAATACGAAGGAAAGTATTGACCGGATGATTGAGCGGAATGTGGACAATATCATTACAGACGATATTGAGCTGGCGAAAAAATGTGTCTACGAGAGTCGGTACAGCAATTTTTTGGCTGAATACATCAAACTATTTGACTGAGAGAAGATTGTAAAACAGTCCGGTTCCAATCTCTGCTATCTTCCAGGCTTAATTCTAGTCTAAGGGGATAACAGAGGGCTGGAATCGGACTGTTTTGTGAATTTTATTTCCACACAGTGTCTTTGACTCCGATCTCTTCTCCGCGGAAGGTGATTTCCCCGCCCTTTTTCTTTTGCTCCTCATAGTGTTTTAACGCCCGGATAGCGATATTTCCCAGGAGGAAAATGACGAGGATGTTGATGATGGCCATGAAACCCATGGTGATATCTGCGATGTTCCACATGAGAGAGAAGTCCGCCTGCGCGCCCAGGAAGATTGCGGCAATACAGGTGATGCGGAAAAGGTTTAACAGAAGTTTATTGTCTTTGATAAACAGAAAGTTAGATTCCGCGTAAAAATAATTGCCGATCAGGCTGCTGAAAGCGAAAGCAAAGATAGAAAAAGTGATGAAATGAATGCCCCAGCTTCCCACATTGGCGCTGATGGCAGCCTGGACATAGGGGATACCGTCCATGACTCCGCTCTCTCCCTGGATACCGGAGACGAGAAGCATCATGGCAGTACTGGAACAGATTAAGAGCGTATCGATAAATACAGAAATAACCTGTACCAGTCCCTGCTTTACCGGATGGTCCACATCAGCGGAAGCAGAGGCGTTGGGCGCACTGCCCATGCCGGCTTCGTTGGAAAAGAGTCCCCGCTTGATACCGACGACGACGGCGCTGCCTGCCAGGCCGCCTGCCATTGCCCGGAAATCAAAAGCGTTTTCAAAGATTACGGAAAATACACGGGGGAGTTCTCCCACATGAGTGAACATGGTAAACAACCCGATCAGGATATAGATGACAGCCATGACCGGTACAAGGACAGAAGTAATAAAACCGATTCGATGGACGCCACCCCAGATCACGAAGGCTGTCGAGAGGGCCAAAAGGGCGCCGACAATCATCGGGACATATGTAGAACTGTAATTTGGAATATAATATTCCAGGGAGGAGGACATATTGAAGGATTGAAGTCCATTGAAACCGTAGGCGAAGCAGATAATCAGGGCGATGGAAAACAAGATTCCAAGCCATCGTTTGCCAAGCGCTTTCTGCATATAATAGGAAGGCCCGCCGCGGAAATGATCTCCGTCTTTGATTTTATAGATCTGTGCCAGAGTACTTTCGATAAAGGCGGAAGCGCCTCCGATCACGGCCATAAGCCACATCCAAAACACAGCGCCCGGTCCTCCGGCGGCAATGGCTGTCGCGATGCCGGCGATATTTCCGGTACCTACCCGGGAAGCCGTAGATATCATCAGCGCCTGAAAGGAAGATACTTTCTTCTCCCCATGCTCTCCTTCCGGCGCCTTATCCAGCATGGATTTTAAGCCGTCCTTTAAAAGGCGAAGCTGTACTCCTCTGGTACGGACTGTAAAATAAACGCCTACTCCTACCAGAAGAATCAGTAAGATATAAGTGTACATGGCATCGTTGACTTTGGTCAGAATGTCATTCATGGGACGTCTCCTCTCGATATTTTGTATCTATTGTAGCATGGAGACGATACAGGAAGCAATGAAATTCTTTTCTTTTTTCAGGAAACTCCGGTCGTATACCGTTCGAAAAATAATCCCAGAGCAAACCAGAAAGGAGCAAAATCCAACCGGATCAGGCCGTTTATATTTAGTTTTGCCTGGCTGTAATCCCAGGGACAGCGTCCGGCCTTTCTGAGAAGCCAGCCGGTACAGTATTCCGTAAAAAAAATCAGACCGGTATAGATGCCGCCGCGACAGATGACGCTCTTTTGCAGAAGCTCGCTGCGGGCACAGAGTTTCTCTTTGATGGGACCGATGGCAGCCGCCATACCATAAATGGGGAACATATACAGGGAGGTTTGTCCCATCAGTCGTTTGTCGTGGTTTCTGGTCCTTGCAATCAGGCTGCTGTAACACAGTTCGGCGGACCAGCCTGCCAGCCCGCATTTGATAAAAGTGCTTTCCATGGTATCAGTATGGGAAGATCTGAGAGGAAATATGCCAGGATATTCGTAGGTTTTTATTTTTTTATGAAAAAATATTATATGTCCTGATATTGTTGAAAAAAACGGACCTTTTTAGTATAATTGGGCTGAAAACAAAGAAAGGACAGTGATAAATGTAACCGTTGCGGGCTGTCCTTTTTGGAGACAAGAGAGGATGAGCCATGAACTTTACAGAAGCAAAGGCATATATAGAAGAAATCACACGAACGAAAAAGATTTCTCTGGGGCTTTCCACCATGGAGAAACTGCTGAAGAGGCTTGGAAATCCTCAGGAGGAGCTGTCTTTTATCCATATTGCAGGAACCAACGGGAAAGGCTCCACGCTGGCGTTTATTGCCTCCGTATGTCAGGCGGCAGGCTACCGGGTAGGACGTTATCACTCCCCGTCCGTGTTTTCCTACTGTGAAAAGATTCAGGTAAATGGGGAGTGTATATCGGAGAAAGATGCGGCCAGATTGATCCGTGAAGTTCGAAGAGTGAGTGAGGAGATGGAGGCAGAAGGATATCCGCACCCGACAGCCTTTGAAACGGAGACGGCCGTTTCGTTTCTGTATTTCCGGGAACAGGGGTGTGATCTGGTGGCCCTGGAAACCGGGATGGGCGGGGAGGGAGACGCCACCAATGTGGTGAAAACCACAGTTTGCAGTGTGATTTCTTCCATAAGCATGGATCATATGCAGTTTCTGGGAGATACGCTGGAGAAGATTGCCAGGGTGAAGGGCGGAATCATCAAACCTGGCCGGCCGGTGATCCTTTGTGGCCAGAGCGAGAGGGTAGAGGGAGTCATCCGGGCAATTTGTCAGGAAAAAAAAGCAGTTCTTACGGTTTCTTCGCCAGAGGATGCCAGAGTGACTGAGACGGGACTTTGGGGGAGCCGCTTTTCTTATGGAAATTTTTCGGAGATAAAAATTCCTCTGGCTGGAAAATATCAGATAATAAACGCCTGTACGGCACTTGAAGTAGTTGAAATTCTCCGGGATTTGGGCTATGATATTGAAGAGAATGCAGTTTACGAGGGAATGGCCTGCGTCCGGTGGCCGGGCCGGTTTGAAATACTTCTGGAGCGGCCCTTGTTTGTCCTTGATGGAGCTCATAATCCGGAGGCGGCCGAGAGACTGAAAGATTCCCTGAACTTGTATTTTACAAACAGAAGAATTATTTATATAATGGGGATATTGGCAGACAAGGACTACCGGAACATCGTGAAGATCACGGCGCCTTTGGCGGAGCGGATCTATACGGTGACCCCAGATAGCCCCAGAGCTCTTTCCGGGGAAAAGCTTCGCCTCTGTATTGAAGAGGAGGCGGAGGAGATTGGGTTTTCGGGAGAGGTGCAGGAGAAAGACAGCGTGCGGGAGGCCGTGCATGACGCGCTTGATCAGGCAGGAGAGGATAGCGTCATTGTGGCTTTCGGTTCCCTTTCGTACCTGGGAGAACTGTCAAAAGCCTTAAAGGAGAGTATCCATGATTGACAGAGAAAAAGTGGAAGCGGCAGTGCGTCTTTTGTTGGAAGGAATTGGCGAGGATGTAAACAGAGAGGGACTTATCGGGACGCCGGACCGGATCGCCAGAATGTGCGAAGAAATTTATGGCGGAACGGACGAAGAGGTGGCCGTACATCTCTCCAAAACTTTTCCGGCAGTGGGAGGCGAGATCGTTTTGGAGAAGGATATCGCTCTTTATTCCATGTGTGAGCATCACCTGCTTCCTTTTTATGGAAAGGCCCATGTGGCCTATGTGCCAGACGGCCGTGTGGTGGGGTTAAGCAAGCTGGCCCGAACGGTGGAGGCCTATGCCAGACGTCCCCAGATCCAGGAACAGCTTACGGCCCAGATTGCGGATGCGCTGATGGATCATTTGAACCCCAAAGGATCGATGGTGGTCATCGAGGCAGAGCATATGTGTATGACCATGCGGGGGATAAGAAAGCCCGGGGCCAGAACCATGACTTACGCCTGTCGGGGGATATTTAAAGAGGATCCGGCGCTTTGCGAAAGAGTATTCGCCATGCTCCGCTAGAGCGTAGCATCCGGCAGCAAAGAATCCTGCTATGCAGGATTCTTTTTTAAGAGGTTCTAAAAGATTTTCTGTTTTAAAAGAGGTTCTGCAAGAACTTTGATTTTGTGAGAATTTCTGAAAGAATCTGAGAAAGTCTCAAAGTTGAAAAAGATTTGCAGGAGAAAGGCAGGGAGATAGATGGAACGGGTAAACCGAATTATTCAGCATGAAGTTTTTATTAAAGAGATGAAAAAGCTCAACCGTTTGGAACGGGACCGCATGTACTGTCGTCACGATATCGATCATCTTCTGAATGTGGCGAGGCTGGCCTATATCACAGCCCTCGAGGAAACGCTTCCTCTCAAAAAGGATCTGATCTATGCGGCGGCGCTGCTCCACGATATCGGAAGAGCCAGTCAGTATGAGACGGGGATGCCCCATGATAAAGCCGGAGCTTTGATTGCAGAGACAGTCCTGACGGATTGCGGGTTTGGCGAGGGAGAGTGTGCCGAGATTCTCGAAGCTATAAGCTGTCACCGTTCCAAAGATACTGCCGCCGGGGACAGGCCTCTGGCGAGGATTTTGTATGAGGCGGACAAAAGATCCAGAGCGTGTTTCGCCTGTAAGGCGCAGGATTCCTGTAACTGGCCCATAGAGCGGAAAAATTATAATGTGAAGCGATAGCGTCGGTGTATAGAGGCGTATTGCCCTCTGTACACCGATGTTCGATAGATGAGACATGACAGAAGGATGGAGGTAGAAAGTGAAAATCGGGAATCGGGAATTTGAGATTGGAGCGCATACATATCTGATGGGAATCCTCAATGTGACGCCGGATTCTTTTTCGGACGGAGGAAAATGGAATCAACAGGACGCGGCCCTTTTTCATGTGGAGGAGATGATCAGAGACGGCGCGGATATCATTGATATCGGTGGAGAGTCGACTAGACCCGGTTACGGCGCCATCCTTCCGGACGAGGAGGAGTTATCCAGGGTGCTTCCGGTTATCGAGGCGGTGCGGAAGCGATTTGATATCCCCATTTCCATTGATACGTACAAGGGAGGCGTGGCCAAAGTAGCTCTTGAAGCGGGAGCAGACCTGGTCAATGACATCTGGGGCTGCAAGTACGACAGAAAGATGGCAGGGGTGATTGCAGAAGCCGGGGCGGCCTGTTGTCTGATGCACAACCGGAAAGAACCGGTCTATGAAAATTATCTGGAAGAAGTGAAGGCGGATCTTTCCAAGTCCGTGGCCCTTGCGAGAGAAGCAGGAGTGGAAGAGAATCGGATTCTTTTGGATCCCGGTATGGGATTTGGGAAAACCTATGAACAGAATCTGATTCTGATGAACCATCTGGAGGTTTTAGGGGATCTTGGATATCCGGTGCTCCTGGGTACTTCCAGAAAATCCATGATTGGATTGACTCTGGATCTCCCGGTAACAGACAGGCTGGAGGGAACATTGGCCACCACCGTTATGGGCGTCATCAAGGGCTGCGCCTTTGTGCGGGTTCATGATGTGAAGGAAAACGCCAGGGCCATAAAGATGACGGAAGCGATTTTGCGGGCATAGAGGAGAATATGATGGATAAGATTATCATTCGGAATCTGGAAGTATTTGCCAACCATGGCGTATTTCCGGAGGAGACGAAGCTGGGACAGAAGTTTTTGGTGAGCGCCAAACTTCTGTGCGATACAAGGAGAGCCGGACGGACAGATGAGCTGGAACATTCCATTCACTACGGACTGGTGGCTGAAGCGATTACCTCCCATATGAAGACCCATACGAAAAAGCTGATTGAAGCGGCGGCAGAAGAACTGGCGGAGCATTTGCTTCTTACGTTTCCGCTGATGAGGGGGATTGTTCTGGAGATTCAGAAACCCTGGGCGCCGGTGGGGCTTCCTCTGGAGACCGTCTCTGTGAAAATTGAGCGGGGATGGCGCCGGGCTTATGTGGCTTTTGGATCCAATATGGGAGATAAACGGGCCCATATTGAGGCGGGAATCCAGTTTCTCAAAGAGGAGAAGCGGATCCGGGTCGGACGGCTCTCCGATATGATTATCACAGAGCCTTACGGCGGCGTGGAACAGGACGAGTTTTTAAACGGTTGCCTGGAACTGGACACGCTTCTTTCTCCTCATGAGCTTCTGGAAGTGCTTCATAAGGCGGAGCAGCAGGAAAAGCGGGAGCGCCTGGTTCACTGGGGCCCCCGGACGCTGGATCTGGATCTCCTTTTTTATGAGAATGAGGTTTTGGAATCAGAGGAACTGGCGGTACCTCATCCGGAGTTGGAAAAACGGCTGTTTGTATTGGAACCGCTGGCGCAGATTGCGCCTTACAAAGTTCACCCAGTACTTGGAAAGCGGGTAAAGACGCTTTTGGAGGAACTTTTGGAGAAAACCACGGAGGGCTAGGCAGGAATGGATTTAAGCGAGATCAGAAAAGAGATCGATGGGATTGACGAGGAGCTGGTGCGTCACTTTGAAAAACGGATGGAACTTTGCCGCAGAGTGGCGGAATACAAGATCCAGACGGGGATGCAGGTGCTAGATAGAAAACGGGAGACGGAGAAACTGGCGAATCTTGAGGAAATGGCTGGCTCTTCCTTCACTCGCTATGGAGTCCGTGAACTTTTTACACAGATTATGTCCATGAGCCGGAAGCTTCAGTATGAACTTCTGGCGGACAAAGGTGTGATCACCGGACTACCCTTTGAGATGGTTCCCAATCTCCAAAAATCCCGGGCCAAGGTGGTGTACCAGGGGGTGGAGGGGGCTTACAGCCACGTAGCTTCTCTGCAGTTTTTCGGGGAGAGGGCGAAATTTTTTCATGTTAAGACCTGGGATGACGCCATGAAGGCCATCTGTGCCGGGACAGCGGATTTTGCAGTTCTTCCCATTGAAAATTCTTCGGCAGGAAGCGTGTCGGATATTTATGATTTACTGGTGAAATTTGACAACTATATTGTGGGAGAGACTTATGTGAAAGTGGATCATGTGCTTTTGGGGCTTCCGGAAGCAGAGCTTTCTGATGTCCGGCTGGTCTATTCTCATCCACAGGGACTGATGCAGTGCAGCACTTATCTGGATGAGCATAAGGACTGGACCAGGCACAGTACGGGCAATACGGCTCTTTCTGCCAAAGAGGTGAAGGAGGCGGGAGATAAGACCTGCGCGGCTATTGCCAGCGAGATGGCGGGACAGCTTTATGGCTTAAAAGTTCTTGATAAAAATGTGATGAATCAGAGAGGGAATACCACCAGATTCATTATTGTGGCCAGCAGGAAGCTTTATGAGGTTTGTGCCAATAAGCTAAGCGTCTGTTTTGAGACAAAACATGAGAATGCGGCGCTCTATAACATGCTGTCCCATCTGACTTACAATGGACTCAATATGTTAAAGCTGGAATCCAGACCCATTATGGGAAGGCCCTGGGAATTTCGATTTTTTGTGGATTTTGAGGGAAATCTGGGAGACGCAGGGGTGAAGAACGCCTTAAGAGGGATTCTGGAGGAAGCGAATTATTTTCGAATCCTCGGAAATTATTATACGGATAAGGGAAAAAACGTCAATGAAAATTAAAGAATTGATTCTATACAGAAATCCAGGACATAGAGAGATACTGGAAGCCATGACGGCGCTTATGGAAAAGGGAGAGGAAGCGGCTTTTGATCCTTATGAGACAGTGGGACGGCTGACGGAGTTTTCCGCGGCTCACGGTTTTAAGGGAAATCTGTGGCACAGCTTTTTGGCCTATGTGCTGGCGACCAGTGAGAACGCCTTTAGTATGGCCTGCGAGATTCGAGGAGCAGTGGAGGGAACTGTCAATGCTTTGGCTCTCCATGACTTTGCCATATTTAAGGAGTGGTTTGACTATGACTTGGCGGCCCTTGACGAAATCTTTGGAAGCCGTGTATTTTCATTTCTGAAGCAGTATGAAAGCACCGGAACCCACAGCACTGTATTTAACCGTCGCATCCGGGATGATATCCAGACTCTTTCGGAGGAACTTTCCAGGGCGGAGACGGAGGGACAGTGGCATTTTATTATGACGGAATTTTATCGTCGCTTTGGCGTGGGGAAATTTGGACTTCACAAGGCCTTTCGCATTGAACACAAAGAGCGCCCCATGATTGTGCCCATTAAAAATATTGAGCATGTGTATCTGGAGGATCTGGTGGGCTATGAGAGCCAGAAGAAAAAGCTGATAGAGAATACGGAGGCGTTTGTAAAGGGACGGGAGGCCAATAACTGTCTGCTGTTTGGAGACAGCGGGACGGGAAAATCTTCCAGTATCAAGGCGATTCTTCACAGGTATTATGATCAGGGGCTCCGGATGATTGAGATTTACAAACACCAGTTTCAGGATCTGTCGGACGTCATTGGACAAATCAAAAACAGGAATTACAAATTTATTATTTATATGGACGACTTGTCATTCGAAGAGTTTGAAGTGGACTATAAATACCTGAAGGCAATTATCGAGGGAGGGCTGGAGGTGAAGCCCGGGAATGTGCTCATCTACGCTACGTCCAACAGACGTCATCTGATCCGGGAGAATTTCAGCGACAAGGAGGAAGTGCGGGAGGATATGCATCGGTCTGATACGGTCCAGGAAAAGTTATCTTTGTCCTCCCGATTTGGGGTTACAATTTATTTTGGAAGGCCGGAACCGAAGGAATTTAAACAGATCGTGACGACTCTTGCAAAACGGGCCGGACTTGAGATGCCGGAGGAGGAGTTGCTTCTTCTGGCCAACCAGTGGGAACTGTCCCACGGCGGAATTTCCGGGCGGACTGCAGTGCAGTTTATTACTTATTTAAAGGGAACCAAATAGTAAAGGAGCGGGGGTGGAAGTATGGCTGCTGTTACGACGTTTGCGGCGATTGATGTGGGCTCTTATGAGCTGGAGCTGACTATTTATGAGATTTCGCCGAAGAAGGGGATCGTCCAGGTGGAGCGGCTGAGGAAGGTCATCGGACTGGGGCGGGATACCTATGACAGAGGAATGATAAGTTATGATCGGGTGGACGAAATGTGTAAGCTTCTGCACCGGTTCCAGGGGGTCATGGCGGAATATCAGGTGGAAAACTATCGGGCCTACGGGACCAGCGCTATCAGAGAAGCGGAAAACAGGGAAGTGGTCCTGGATCAGATACGGGTGCGCACAGGTATTGAGATCGATGTTTTGAGCAATTCAGAGCAGCGTTTTCTCTGCTACAAGGCCATTGCCGCCAAAGAAAATGAGTTTCATAACATTATTCAAAAGGGTACGGCCATTGTGGAGGTAGGATCTGGCAGCACCCAGATTTCCCTCTTTGACAAGGATGCCCTGGTGACTACCCAGAATCTGAAGCTGGGGGCTCTTCGGATCCACCAGATTTTGGCCAGGATTGGCGGGATGGCCGAGGATCGGAAAAAGCTGGCTCAGGAACTGATAGACAATGACATCGCTACCTTTAAAAAATTGTTTTTAAAAGAACGGAATGTGAAAAACATCATTGCCACCGGCGTATGCGCTGTGTATCTGGGGAGAGGCGCTCATGTAGATAAGCAGCGGATAAGCGCCCAGGAGTTCATGGAGTTTTATGAGGATCTGCGCAATATGAGTGAGGAACAGATCGCGGACAAATATGATATTCCGGCAGAGTTTGTGTCTCTTGTGGTTCCAGGTGCCATGGTCTATAAACAGTTGATTGACGCGACGGAGGCGGAGATGGTGTGGCTTCCGGGAGTACGCCTTGGGGACGGCATTGTGGCGGAATTTGCAGAGCAAAAGAAGTTGATTCATTTTGCCCATGATTTTTCCAAGGATATTCTGGTGGCGGCCAGAAATATTGCGAAGCGGTATATGAGCGACAGGGACCATTCGGCCATTCTGGAGAAAAATGTGTTGAATATCTTTGACGGCATGAAAAAATATCACGGTCTGGGAAAACGGGAGCGGCTGCTTTTGCAGATCAGTGCGATTCTTCATGACTGTGGAAAATACATCAGTATGAAAACGCCGGGAGAATGTGCTTACAACATTATCCTGTCCACGGAAATTATCGGCGTCTCCCACAGAGAACGGGTGATCATTGCCAATGTGGTAAAATACAATGCTATGGAGTTTGATTACAGAACTCAGGATGTGGATTTGAACAAATCCATGAGGATTACCATCGCGAAGCTCACGGCCATTCTAAAAATCGGTAACGCCATGGATCGGAGCCAGAAACAGAAGTTTAAGGATGTGCGGGTTTCTGTAAAAGATCTGCAGATGTTTATCACCACTTCTTCCTCAGAGAGCATTCTTCTGGAAGAGACCATGTTTACTCACAGGGCGGATTTTTTTGAAGAGGTCTACGGGATCCGTCCGGTGCTTAAGAAAAAGAAAGGAGCGTGACCATGGGAATGGAGAAGGATTTTCGGAAAGTGGAGTATTTTCAAAACAGAGAACTTTCCTGGCTTCAGTTCAACCACCGGGTTTTAAGTGAAGCGCGGGACAAGAATAACCTGTTGTTTGAGCGGCTTAAATTTCTGTCTATTACGGCGTCCAATCTGGATGAGTTTGTTATGGTCCGCGTGGCTTCTTTGAAAGACATGGTTCATGCAGACTATACTGGAAAAGATATTGCCGGGATGACAGCCGAAGAGCAGCTTGAGAAAATCGGAGAGGGTATGCATGATTTGGTGGACGTTCAGTATTCTACCTGGAACCGTTCGCTTTTTCCGCTTTTGAAAAAAGAGAAAATTGAGTTTATTTCCTGTCATGAGCTGTTAAACGAAAAGCAGGCCGCCTTTGTGGACGAGTATTTTGAGACTTCGGTGTATCCGGTGGTCACTCCTATGGCCGTAGATTCTTCCAGGCCCTTTCCTCTGATTCGGAATAAATCATTAAATATCGCCGCTCTGTTAAAAAAGAAAAAAGGCGGAGAGAAGAAAGCAGAACTGGAATTTGCCACCGTACAGGTTCCGTCGGTACTTCCGAGAATTGTGGAACTTCCGGGAGGGAAAGACGGAGAACGCTTTATGATTCTTCTGGAGGAAATCATTGAGCGAAATATGAGCAGGCTGTTTCTCAATTACGAAATTATCTGCGCTCATCCCTACCGGATTATGAGAAACGCGGATCTTCCAATCGATGAAGAGGAAGCGGAAGATCTGTTAAAGGAAATCGAGAGGCAGTTAAAAAGACGTCAGTGGGGAGAGGTCATCCGGCTGGAGGTAGAGGAGAGCATCGACAAGCGGCTCCTGAAAATCCTGAAAAAGGAATTTGCCATCAAAGAGGATGTGATCTTCTTCATCAACGGTCCCCTGGATCTGACCTTCCTGATGAAAGTTTATGGCATGGAAGGGTTCGACCATCTGAAACAGAAATCCTGGAAGCCTCAGATTGTTCCGGAATTTGCAAATGAGGACGATATTTTTGCCAATATCCGGAAAGGAAATATTTTCTTGCATCACCCTTATGAATCCTTTGACCCGGTGGTGAATTTTGTGAAACAGGCGGCGGGGGATCCGCAGGTGTTGGCCATCAAACAGACTTTGTACCGGGTCAGCGGTCATTCGCCCATTGTGGCGGCCCTTGCAAAGGCGGCAGAAAATGGCAAACAGGTGACAGTTTTGGTAGAACTCAAGGCCCGGTTTGACGAGGAGAATAACATCCTCTGGGCCAAACGGCTGGAACAGGCCGGCTGTCATGTCATTTACGGCCTTCTTGGTTTAAAAACCCATTGTAAAATCTGCCTGGTGGTCCGAAAAGAGGAGGATGGTATCCGCCGCTATGTCCATATGGCTACGGGAAATTATAATGATTCTACGGCGAAGCTTTACACCGATACGGGAATTATGACCTGCGACAGGGCTATCGGGGAGGATGCCAGCGCTGTATTCAATATGCTGTCCGGCTATTCGGAGCCGCTTTCCTGGAATAAACTTTCCATGGCGCCGCTCTGGCTGAAAAATCGGTTTGTAGCTCTGATCGAGCGGGAGATCAAATGTGTGTCCCAGGGGTATGAGGGCAGAATTATCGCGAAAATGAATTCTCTGTGTGATCCGGTGATCATCGAGGAACTTTACAAGGCTTCGGCGGCGGGAGTAAAGATTGATTTGATTGTCCGGGGAATCTGTAGTTTAAAGACGGGACTTCCCGGAGTCAGTGAGAACATTACGGTTCGCTCTATCATTGGCACATTCCTGGAGCATAGCCGGATTTTCTATTTCGGAAACGGAGGGAGCTATGAAATCTACATGGGGAGCGCTGACTGGATGCCGAGAAACCTGGACCGAAGAGTGGAACTTTTGTTTCCGGTGGAAGTAGAAGAAAATAAGGCGCGCGCGCTCCATATCCTGGAGACGGAGCTGGCTGACAATGTGCGGGCTCATATTCTTCAGCCGGACGGTACCTACGAAAAGCCGGATAAACGGGGAAAGGCTCTGGTGGATTCTCAGGCGGTATTTGCCGAGGAGGCTATCCAGGCATCAGAGGAATTAAAGAAAAAGAAAGATCAACTGGTATCAGGTCGGACTTTTGTTCCAAGAGAGAGGCTGGAAGAATAAGAAATTTATAAAAAATGTAGAAAAGAGGTCCGTTCCTTTCATAAGAAAAAGGGATGGACCTCTTTGTATCTGCTTTTTCTGAATTACAGATTGTCGACAGTATATTGTCTGGAAAAAATATTTGAATTTAGTTGATGCTTACTGAAAAATTTAAGATTTTTTTATTTTTCGGAAAAACAAAAAAACAGTTGCCAAAATACAGAAAATTTAGTAAAATATTATTATAACATATAAGCCGTGAAACGGTGGAAAGGGAGTAATGAGTATGGAAAAAAAGAAACGAATTGCACTGCCGCTTCAAATCTTTATCGGTCTGGTCCTGGGTATCATCGCCGGTCTTTGCTTTATGGGAGCGCCGGAAATTGCGGATACCTACATAAAACCCTTCGGTACAATTTTCTTGAATCTGATCAAATTCATTGTGGTACCGATTGTATTTTTCTCCATCATCTGTGGCGTTATTTCTATGAAAGACATTCGTAAGGTGGGAAGTATCGGTGTAAAGACAGTGGTGTTTTACCTGTGTACGACGGCCTTTGCCATTGTGATTGGACTGGTTTTTGCGAATGTTTTCAAGGGAGCTTTCCCGGTGTTAGAGGTTTCCGGACTGGAATATGAAGCCAGTGAGGCGCCCAGCATTATGGATACGATCGTGGCGATTTTTCCCAGCAATATTATTTCGCCCTTTGCCAATGCAACGATGCTGCAGGTGATTGTGGCCTCTTTGTTCTTTGGTTTTGGCATCATTCTGGCAGGGGAGAAGGGAAAGTCTTTCGGTGATTTCTGTGATAGCGTCAACGAAGTCTCCATGAAGATTATGTCTTTCATTATTGCGCTGAGTCCCATCGGTGTATTCTGCCTGATTACTCCTGTTGTCGCAGACAATGGCCCGAAGATTCTGGGAAGCTTGGCTATTGTACTGCTGGTTGCGTACCTGTGTTATGTCATTCATGCAGTGGTGGTATATTCTTCTACAGTGAAACTGATGGGCGGCCTGAGCCCGATCAAGTTCTTCAAAGGGATGTTCCCCGCGATGATGATGGCTTTTTCCAGTTCGTAGTCCGTAGGAGCTCTGCCTTTAAATATTGAGTGCTCGGAGAAGTTAGGCGCAAGGAAGGATATCGCAGCATTTACGCTGCCACTGGGCGCCACCATCAATATGGACGGCACGGCCATTTATCAGGGTGTTTGCGCGATCTTTATTGCTTCCTGCTTTGGGATTTCTCTGACACTGCCTCAGCAGCTTACCATTATTCTGACGGCGACCCTGGCTTCCGTCGGTACGGCCGGCGTACCAGGCGCAGGTATGATTATGCTGGCGATGGTGCTTCAGAGTGTGGGCCTGCCGGTAGAAGGGATTGCACTTGTAGCAGGTGTGGATCGAATCTTTGATATGGGGCGTACCACGGTCAATATTACCGGCGATGCTGCCTGTGCGATCATTGTGAGCAAGTTGGAAGAAAAGAAGGAAGCAAAGCGGGCTTCTTAATCTGGATGAAAAAGGGAAATCATCGGCGATGCTAGCGATGGATAGAGACTTAAGTGTTTCTGTCAACGGACAGTACGATAAAGAGTAATCAAAAAAATCGGTTTCCTCCCATCCGAAACATGTTTTGAAAGGTTTCGGATCGGGAAAAACCGATTTTTTTTGAAGAATATACCGTCGCTTGACAAGGACGTACGCGGAGTGAAAGTAACGCCGCAGGAGCTGAATTTCCCCCTTTTTCGACCGTGTGTGCTCTTGTCAAGCGACGGTAAAGTTGTAAGAAATGGACTAATTGTCCTCGGCGTCGGAAGCGGAGAGGCTGTAGCTCTTCTGACGTTTCCTGGCCATCTCGTCACTTTCCAGATACTCGTCGTAAGTGGTAATCTTATCAATGAGACCGCCGGGGGTGAGTTCCATAATCCGGTTGGCTGTGGTCTGAACAAACTGATGGTCGTGACAGGAGAAGAGTACCACGCCAGGATATTTGATCAGGGCATTGTTTAAGGCGGTGATGGACTCCATGTCCAGGTGGTTGGTAGGTTCATCCAGAATCAGAGTATTGGTGGCCTGTATCATCATCTTGGAGAGCTGACAGCGGACCTTCTCACCTCCGGAGAGGACTTTTACTTTCTTTACACCGTCGTCTCCGGCAAAAAGCATCCGTCCCAGGAAGCCACGGACATAGGTTACGTCTTTTACCGGAGAGAACTGGGTGAGCCAGTCCACAATGGTAAGGTCATTGTCAAATTCTTTGGTATTGTCTTTGGCAAAATAGGCCTGTGAGGTAGTGATGCCCCACTTATAGGTACCTTCGTCTGGCTCCAGTTCTCCGGAGAGAATCTGGAACAGGGTGGTCTTGGCGATCTCATCAGAGCCGACGAAAGCAACCTTGTCGTTGCGGCCGAGAATAAAGGAGAGATTGTCTAAGACTTTGACGCCATCCACCGTTTTGGAGAGGTTTTCCACCACCAGGACTTCATTTCCGATCTCCCGTTCGGGCCGGAAATCAATATAGGGATATTTCCGGCTGGAGGGTTTGATTTCGTCCAACTGGATTTTCTCCAGCGCGCGCTTTCTGGAGGTAGCCTGTTTCGATTTTGAGGCGTTGGCAGAAAAACGCTGGATAAATTCCTGTAATTCTTTGATCTTTTCCTCTTTTTTCTTGTTGGCCTCTTTCATCTGTTTGATCATCAACTGGCTGGATTCATACCAGAAATCATAATTTCCGGCATAAAGCTGAATCTTCGCATAGTCGATATCTGCAATATGGGTACAGACTTTATTGAGGAAGTACCGGTCGTGGGAAACCACGATCACCGTATTATCGAAATTGATTAAAAACTCTTCCAACCAGGCGATGGCATCCAGATCCAGATGGTTGGTGGGCTCGTCGAGAAGCAGGATATCCGGATTTCCGAAAAGAGCCTGGGCCAGGAGGACTTTTACTTTGTCATTGCCAACCAGATCTTTCATGAGAGAGTAGTGAAGTTCCGGGCCGATTCCCAGACCGTTTAAGAGGGTGGCGGCGTCAGACTCCGCTTCCCAGCCATTCATATTAGCAAATTCTGCCTCCAGGTCCGCCGCCCGGATGCCGTCCTCGTCGGAAAAGTCAGGTTTGGCGTAAATGGCGTCTTTCTCCTTCATGATTTCTACCAGGCGGGGATTTCCCATCATGACCGTATCTAAGACCACGCAGTCGTCATATTTGAAATGGTCCTGTTGCAGAAAAGAAAGCCTCTGGCCGGGGGTAATGGCAATGTCTCCTTTGGTAGATTCCAACTGTCCGGACAGAATTTTTAAAAACGTAGATTTTCCTGCACCGTTGGCCCCGATGAGACCATAACAGTTTCCTTCCGTAAATTTGATATTCACATCCTCGAAAAGCGCCTTTTTTCCAATGCGAAGCGTGATGTTATTTGCACTTATCATAGAAAAATCCTTTCTTTACAATTAAATGATCTACAGAGTGTATCTCACAACAAGTCTTATTTTACAGGAAAATAAGGATTTTGCAAGTGAAATTTCCTTAGGAGGACTCTGATTTTTTCATTGCCTGCGGCACTTTTGCTGTGGTATGATGAAAAACAGATTTGTATTTTTTCTTGAACGTGCTCTTCCTATCGTTTATAATAAAAACTGGAGGAAAAAATATGGTAAAAAAAATGATATCCTGGAATGTCAACGGCCTCAGGGCCTGTGTGACCAAAGGATTTGAAACGTATTTCAAAGAAGCGAACGCAGACGTGTTCTGCCTCCAGGAAACGAAGCTCCAGGAAGGACAGATTGAACTTCCCTTGGAGGGCTATCATCAGTACTGGAATTATGCGGAAAAGAAAGGCTATTCTGGAACGGCAATCTTTACAAAAGAAGTGCCCCTTTCTGTTTTCTATGGCATGGGAAAAGAAGAACATGACAAAGAAGGCAGAGTCATTACCCTGGAATACCCGACCTGCTATTTGGTAACCTGCTATACGCCCAATTCTCAAAATGAGCTTGCGAGACTTCCTTACCGGATGGAATGGGAGGATGCATTTCTTGGTTATTTAAAGGAGCTGGAGCATAAAAAACCGGTGATCATTTGCGGAGACCTGAATGTGGCTCACAAAGAAATCGATTTGAAAAATCCGAAGAATAACCGGAAAAATGCCGGTTTTACAGAAGAGGAGCGGGGGAAATTTACAGCATTATTGGAAGCTGGTTTTATTGATACATTTCGTTACTTTTATCCGGATCAGGAGGGGATTTACTCCTGGTGGTCCTACCGGTTTAAAGCGAGAGAGAAAAATGCCGGATGGCGTATTGATTATTTTTGTGTTTCCGAGGGATTAAAAGAACGGTTGGCTGGTGCGGCCATTCATACGGAAGTTGTAGGTTCCGATCACTGTCCCGTGGAGCTTTTGATCGACCTATGAATTTGTTGACCATGGAGCATATAACCAAGTCCTACACGGAGCGACTTCTCTTCGACAACGCCTCTTTTTCCCTTGGGACGGGGGAAAAAGTGGGGCTCATCGGAATCAATGGGACCGGGAAAAGTACGCTCTTAAAGATGATTGCGGGGCTTTGCGAACCGGATCAGGGCAGTGTGGTTCGAGGGAATGGGTTGACTTTCTGCTATCTGCCCCAGACGCCGGCCTTTGACGGGACGAAGTCGGTACTTGCCTCAGTGCTTTCCGGACTTTCCGAAAGTTTTGACAGTTCTGAACACTCTGGCGTTTCCGGGAGCGTTTGGAGTAGGGGCGTGCCTGAACGTTCTGGGAGGGCCTGGAATACGGGCGAGGTTAGGGAAAAGGAGCACTGGGACTTGGAAAGCCAGGCCAAGGCCATGTTAAATACTCTGGGAATGCCAGATTTCTTACAGCCCATGGGAGAGCTTTCCGGCGGACAGAGAAAACGGGCGGCCCTGGCGGCGGCGCTTCTGTCAGAGGCGGACATACTGGTTCTGGACGAACCTACCAACCATCTGGACAGTGGGATGGCCGGATGGCTGGAAGAATATCTGAAACGATATAAGGGTGCGTTGGTCATGGTGACTCACGACCGGTATTTTCTGGACAGTGTCTGCAACCGGATTGTAGAGCTTAGCCGGGGAAAGCTGTACGGTTATCCAGGTGGATATTCTGAATTTTTAGAACTAAAAGCGGAGCGGGAAAATATGGCTCAGGCGTCGGAACGGAAACGGCAAAGTCTCCTTCGGAAGGAGCTTTTATGGATGATGCGGGGAGCCAGGGCCAGGTCCACCAAGCAGAAAGCTCATATTCGACGCTACGAAGAACTCCGGGACAGAAAGGGGCCGGAAGTAGACGAGACAATCACACTCGGATCCGTCAAAAGCAGGTTGGGAAAGACGACGGTGGAACTTCACGATCTCTCAAAGGCTTACGGAGAGAAGAGGCTGATTCGGGATTTTTCCTACACGTTTTTAAAAAACGACCGGGTGGGAATTTCAGGTCCAAACGGCTGCGGAAAATCTACGCTGATGAAACTGATCATGGGAATTTGTACGGCCGATTCCGGAGAAGTAGTCCTGGGTCAGACTGTAAAGTTGGGCTACTTTTCTCAGGAAAATGAATCCATGGATCAGAGTCTCAAAGTCATCGACTATATCCGGAATGTGGCAGAGTATGTGACGACAGAGGATGGAAGCGTGAGCGCTTCCAAAATGCTGGAGCGGTTTCTATTCCCTCCGGATCTTCAATATACGACCGTCGGACGGTTATCTGGTGGAGAACGAAGGCGTCTGTATCTTCTTCGAATTTTAATGGAAGCGCCTAACGTGCTGCTCCTGGACGAGCCCACCAATGATCTGGATATCAGGACTTTGATGATTCTGGAAGACTACCTGGATCAGTTTCCAGGTATTGTCATAGCCGTATCCCATGATCGTTATTTCCTGGACCGGGTGGTCCGTCGAATCTTTGCTTTTGAAGAAAATGGAAGGCTTCGCCAGTATGAGGGCGGCTATACGGATTATGAGGCGGCTTTAAAAAAGCGTCAGGGGATAGAGGAGACGAACCTCCCGTCGGTTTCAGAAGGAGTCCAGGAGTCTAACAGGGCCTCTGAGGGGCGAAAAGAAGGCCGGAAGCAGAATACGCGGCCTAGAAAATTAAAATTTACCTATCAGGAACAGCGGGACTTCGAGACGATAGAAGAAGAAATCCGTTTATTGGAAGAGGCAGTCTCAGAAAAAGAGGCTGCGATTGAAGAAGTAGCGTCGGATTATACTGCTTTAAACCAACTGATGGAAGAAAAGAGGAAGTTGGAAACGACTCTTGAAGAAAAAATGGAACGGTGGATGTACCTGGAAGAGCTGGCAGAAAAGATTGCAGCAGGAGAGACAGCAGGATGAACGCTTTGGCGTAATGACAAGGAGGAAAAGCGTGGGTAAAATAAAAGCAGAGGCTTCGGGGGCCAGGCCGCTTCCCCTGGGAACCAGGGTGGAAGGGGGCAGCGTATATGTGTCTTTTATATCAGAGGTGGAGGGAACAGCCAGATTTCATTTATATAAGAAGGGGAGGGAACAGGAGGCTGGAGTGTTCGCCTTCCCCAAAGAGTGCAGGCTTGGGAATATACGGTACGTGACTCTTTCCGGCTTTGACCCAGCGGCATACGAATACAGTCTTTCCGTAGACGGCGCTCCTGTCCGGGATCTATGCGCGGCGGTGGTGACGGGGCGGGAGAAGTGGGGAGAGCCAGGGGGGCCGATTCGATATGGTTTTTTGAAAGAGGGCTTCGACTGGGGGCTCGATCAATCACCGGACTACTCCTTTGAAAACACCGTTCTCTATCGGCTTCATGTGAGAGGGTTTACGAAGCATCCCTCTTCCGGCGTAAAAAACAAGGGAACCTTTGCTGGAATCCAGGAAAAGATTCCTTATCTGAAAGAATTGGGCGTTACCATGGTAGAACTTATGGTACCGGATGAATTTGCAGAAGGAGGAGAGGGGGGACGGATCAATTACTGGGGCTACGGCCCAGCCTACTGCTTTGCGCCGAAAGCCTCTTACTGTGTAAAGGGGGGAAAAGAAGAGTCTCCGGATATTCAGTTCAAGAAGCTGGTAAAGGCATTTCACGAAAATGGGATGGAGCTTGCTGTGGAGCTCTATTTTGGGCCGGACATGGGAACACCGCTTCAGCTTGCCTGTTTACGACACTGGGTACGGGAATACCATGTGGACGGTATTCACCTTTCCGGGAACTTTGACAGCCGGGCGGCTGCTGCCGATCCGGCCCTTGCCAGAGTGAAACTGTTTGCCGGAGACTTTTGTACCGGAGTCTCAGACAGAAATCGCCATCTGGCCTGTTACCGGGAGGACTTCCAGACAGATATGCGCCGCCTGCTAAAAGGAGACGAGGATATGCTTCAGTTGGCGGCATACCAGATGAAAGAAGATGGGGGGGCTGTCGGTAAGGTCAATTTTATGGCGAATACCAACGGATTTACCATGGCGGACATGGTCTCCTATGACCGGAAGCACAACGAAGCCAACGGAGAGAACGGAAGAGACGGATCGGATTACAATCATAGTTGGAACTGCGGCGCAGAAGGGCCTGTGCGGAAAAAACGGATCCTGGAACTTCGGAAAAAACAGCTCCGGAACGCCTGGGTCCTGCTTACGATGTCCCAGGGAATCCCTCTCATTTTGGCTGGAGATGAATGTGGAAATTCCCAGGATGGGAATAACAACGCCTACTGTCAGGACAATCCTACCGGTTGGGTGAACTGGAAAGGAGGAAAATTTGGAGAGGATGTGTTCCAGTTTGCCAGCCATATGCTTCAGTTCCGGAAGGCTCATCCGATGCTTCACAAAGAGGGAGGACTGAAAGGAATGGATTATCTGGGGACAGGATGTCCAGATTTTTCTGTCCACGGGGTGTCGCCTTGGTATCCTCAGTACGAGGCATACCGGAGACAGCTTGGATTTTATTACAGTGGGAGGTATGCAGAGGACGGGGATATCTACCTGATGCTCAATATGCACTGGGAACCTCATACCTTCTCCATTCCTCATGGGGAGGGAGCATGGCGTCTGGTGGTGGATACCTCCAGAGAGGACAAAAACGGGGTCTTTGACGAGCCGGAGCTTTTAGAGAACCAGGAGACCTTTGAATTGGAGGCCAGGAGCATCGTGGTGCTTCTTTCCGACAGAAAGAAAAAAGAAGAGGCCAGCCTGACGAACAAAAAAGGCAGAACCACAGAAAAGGCTGTAGTAAGAAAAGAAACAAAGGATTCGAAAGCAGAAAAATAGGGGTAGAAAAGAGGAATCGGCAATATGGAGCAGAAAAAATTTTTAAGCGGCAGGATGTTGAAGTGGATCGCTGTTATGACGATGTTCATCGATCATCTGGGAATCGTACTTTCAGCTGGTGTTTCCAGGGAGATATGGACGGCGATGCGTATCATCGGGAGGCTGGCGTTCCCGATCTTTTGCTTCCTTTTGGTGGAAGGGTTTTACCATACCAGAGACGTGAAAAAATATCTGATCCGCCTTGGAATATTTGCTCTGCTCTCGGAGATTCCCTTTGATCTGGTGGTGTTTCGCCGCTTTTGGCATCCGGATTACCAGAATGTGTTTTTCACCCTGTTCATCGGCCTTCTGCTCCTATATTTATATAATCGGTTCCTGGCGAACACTCAGCCCATCTATGCCATCATGACCGTGGTCTCCATGCTGTGCCTGGCCTATGTCATTCACTGCGACTATGGGGCGGAAGGCGTGCTGATGATCTATCTGTTCTATTTTTTCCGCTTCAGGCCCATGGCCATGTATATAAGCACTGCTCTGGTCATAGTATTTATGGGCGGCCTGGAAATTTATGCTCTGGCGGCCCTGCCTCTGATCTTTTTCTACAACGGAGAAAAAGGCGGAAAAACTCCCAAAAAGAGAGCAGGCGCCCTGGTACAGAAATACTTTTTTTATTTCTTTTACCCAGTCCACCTGTCCCTTTTAGCCTTCCTGGACTACATTCTGTTTGGCTGAACTGATCTGTTTATTCAGTCTTGAACGGTCCAAAGTATGTCAGAAAACCAGGATTCTTCTATATAAGTTCTGTTTGATCCAAATTTCCCGTTCAGAAACGCATGCATAAATTTTTCCCAGTACGTTCGTTTTGGGACTCATGTTTTCTGTTCCTGATTATTCCGGATAAATCAGGCGTTCTTCCCCGATATTCTCCAGAACTTCTCTCAGATAACGATCCGCCAAATAATTGGCCATGGGCAGATTCAGGTCCATATAGTTTCCGCAATCTCTGGCCCTGGCTCCCGGCACCTCGCTACTAAAATCCCGGATAAAAGAGAACATTTCCTTCATAAGAGGAACAATGTCTTTTGACTCATAGTCGCCAGACAGCAGAAGATAACAGCCGGTCCGACAGCCCATGGGGCCGAAGTAAATGGTTTTATCTCCATAAACGGGATGATTTCGAAGGAAAGTAGCTCCCAGGTGTTCAATAGTATGAAGCTCTGCTGTGTTCATGACCGGCTCATAATTGGGACGGGTCATACGAATGTCAAAGGTGGTAATAACGTTGTCGCCTACATGGTCCTTACGGGAAACGTAGAGACCTGGGAGCAGAGTTAAATGATTTACAGTAAAGCTGGCGATTTTTTCCATAATAATTGTCCTTTCCTACCGTAGACTGACAGGGATATACACATTCCAAGCGACATCATCTGTCTCTTGCCGGGCCGTGTATGTTCTTGCCAATCGACGGTGTAATAATAGAGAGAAAATCCCTTTTCTCTGATTTTACACATAGTTGCCCTTCTTCGCAAGTATTTTATTTGTATCTGCCGGACGAAACTGCAGGGAAGTATCAAAAGGCTGGAAAACCGGAAATAGATTCCTTTTTTACTGTTAGGAAAAGCAAACCAATTTCTAAAAAAAATATAAAAAAAATCTTGAAAAATTATAAAGATGTTGCTAATATAATAAAGTCAATTATAGAAAGTTTAGGAGTGTAAAGCATTGAAGTTCTATCCGTTGGCACAAGCAGAAGGAAATCAAGAGGAACTGGCGCTCGATTATAAGGTGGCAAAGGAGATTGGAGTGGTAAGGCTGGGAGAGACATATCTGTATTTCCGGAAAGGCTGGAAGGTCTATTACATTCCTTATCCTTGTATTCGCCGGGTATTTCGAAGAGTCATGTTGGTTCCGGCAAAGCTTTGTTGCGGCAGAGGAGATTTGCAGGTGGAGCATCTGGTCGTCTGTTCAGACTCCAAAGAGCTGGCCCAGATTGGACTGCCGGGAACCAGGGCGGCGAAAGGGCTCATGGAAGAACTGAAAAGTAAGATTCCGGATGCAGATTTTACGGCGCCGCCTGCGACAAAAAAGGAGTGATCCATGGAGATGACAGAAATGCTTGATAAGCTGCTTCACTCTTTTGAACGGTATTACGATGTTCGTCGGGAAGCAGTGACAGAACCTTTTGTGGCGGAGGCAGAGTTTTCCCTCCATGACGAGCAGTATTTTCTGGTGAAAAGCGCGAGGATCGCAGAAATGGATTCCAAAGAATATGTCTATTTTGCCACGGCTGACCGACTGGACAGGGAGGGTTTCGTCGCTTTTGATGAGGCCGCCTGGGAGAGGGGACTTGCCCGCGTAAAACCTCATGCCAACCACCGGAACACAGATATCGTTTTGGTGATTCTGGCGGAATATATGGAAAAAGAAGTTTTTTCTATGATTCCGAAAACAAAACATTACAAAAGCTACCGTCTTGGATTCCAGGGATGGAGTCATTATCGTCTGATTGCCGTCGAGCTTTCTTCCGGGCGAGTCGCCTGTAACCGCCAAGGCCGAAACCTTAGAAAGCTTGTCAGTAATATATTCTAAAAAAGAAGGAGAATGAAACATGACAGCATTACTTATTATTCTTGTTGCAATTGTTCTGCTGGTCATCGGCTATGTTTTCTATGGCTCCTGGCTGGCGAAACAATGGGGCATTGACCCGAAAAGAAAAACGCCTGCACTGGAAATGGAGGACGGTGTGGACTATGTCGCGGCGCCTCCCGCAGTTTTGATGGGGCATCATTTTTCCTCAATTGCAGGTGCAGGACCCATCAATGGTCCGATCCAGGCTTCTGTATTCGGATGGGTTCCCGTATTCCTCTGGTGCATCATCGGCGGTATCTTTTTTGGTGGTTTACAGGACTTTGGCTCTCTGTTTGCTTCCATTCGCCATGAAGGAAAATCAGTAGGTGAAATTATTAAAGATTCCATGGGTAAGAGAGCACAGAAGCTGTTTATCATTTTTGCACTTCTGGTCCTGATTCTTGTCATTGCTTCCTTTGTAAATGTTGTGGCAGGTACCTTCTTTACGGCGTCAGATGCAGACGTGACTTTTGGTTTTACGACCAATCCTACCGGAAATCAGACGACAGCCATGATTTCCGTACTCTTTATTCTGCTGGCGATTGTTTATGGTATGATGACCAACCGCTTCGGCGTAAAAACTGTTCCGGCGACGATCGTCGGTCTGATCGGTATTGTAGCCATTATAGCTCTTGGCCTGAATGTGGGCCTTGCCATGGGACGTATCGGCTGGATTGTGTTTATCGGCGTTTACATTACGATTGCTTCCCTGATTCCTGTATGGATCATGTTGCAGCCTCGTGATTATTTGTCCAGTTTCCTGCTGTACGCCATGATGGCGCTGGCAATTATAGGAATTTTGATTTCCGCTTTTACAGGAAGTACGACGTTTACGATTCCTGCATTTACCGGCTGGAGTACCAAGATCGGCACCCTGTTCCCGGCTCTGTTTATCACAGTGGCTTGCGGCGCATGTTCTGGCTTCCACAGCCTGATTTCCACCGGTACTTCTTCCAAGCAACTTGACAGTGAAAAGAATGCCAAGGCCATTGGATATGGTTCCATGTTGATTGAATCTGCTCTTGGTATTGTGGCGCTGCTCGCGGTTGGTATGGTGTTTGACAAATATCTGGAGGGCGGCTTTGGTTCTCCTTCTGCGGCTTTTGCAGGCGGTATTGCGCTCATGTTCAGCGGAGAGACCACTCATGTTTACGGCACGATTTATGCACTGCTGACGCTGGCTGTTTCCGTATTTGCACTGACCTCTCTGGATACTGGTACCCGTCTTTCTCGATTTATGTTCTCGGAGCTGTTTTTAAAAGATGGTGAGAATACATACAAAGACGCCACCGGTGTTCGCAAAGTACTGGCTCATCCGCTGGTGGGAACTGGATTGATGGTTCTTATTGGCTGCATTCTTGGAGGTTTAAGTCTCAGCCAGATCTGGGGATTGTTTGGCGCGGCCAATCAGCTTCTTGCAGGCATCGCCCTGATGGCAGTCGCCGCATGGCTTGGCAATGTGGGTAAAAATAACAAGATGTTTTATATCCCCATGGTATTTATGCTGGCAGCTACCTTGACCAGCCTGGTGATTACGGTCATCGGTAAAGTCAAGCTGATTGCCGGTATGGTACCGGATCAGGCAGCCGCGTGGGGAGACTGGTTCCAGTTACTGTTTGCTGCGGCCATGGCGATTCTGGCCATTGTCCTGGTGGTGGAAGGCGTCCAGACGTTTCGGGCACAGTCGGCAAAGAAAACAGCGAACTAAATTAGGCTTTGAGATCTGCACAGAAAGATGACAAAGAGGCAGGGGCTTGGGAAAAACGGTATAGTTTTGGTGTCTATCTGTCCCCCTGTCTCCGCTTATCAGGCGAAAGCGGAGACGGAGAGGGAAATTTAAATGCTCTATCACGGCCCCTGCCTTATCAAACAGAATCCTACAGATACGGAGGATACCGTTTCTATAAATTTCAGAAATAGATTTCTGTATGGGAAAAAATGCTTGCATAATTTAGGCAGATATGGTACAATAAATTTCGGTTTGAGGGCGATTTTGTTCAGGGAACCATTGGCGGATGTGGCGGAATGGCAGACGCATCAGACTCAAAATCTGACGGGGGCGACCTCGTGTGGGTTCAAGTCCCACCATCCGCAGGAGTGCGAAAGTCCCGGAAATGCTGGAAGAGTAAGAAAACTTCCGCGTTTCCGGGGCTTTTTATGTATTTTATACTGTCATTGACAAAACCATCCACAGCCAGACAGGAAAGAACGAAAAAATATTGGTGGTGAGACTGATGCGTATAAACAAAAATGGAAAGACTTGCAGATGATTACTATCTTTCAGTTTATGCCATTAGAAAAATAATATATCAGAAATAATTATACGAGAGCTGCCTGGAGAATGGCGGCTCTTTTTTACACATGATATCTGTACTGTTTGGTGTATTGAAAAGAAGGTACCAGAGGAATAAAATATGTGAAATATAACCCATAGGAGGAGTGTAAAATGGCTGATTCAAGGAACCTATATCCACGTACGGGAGATACGCAGACGATTTATCTCAAAAATGTGATTACGAATCCCAATATTGAAGTTGGAAATTATACGATGTATCATGATTTTTTAAATGACCCGACAAAGTTTGAACAACATAATGTGCTGTATCATTATCCCATTAATTATGATAAGCTCATCATAGGAAAGTTTTGTTCGATTGCCTGCGGAACAAAATTTCTGTTTAACAGTGCGAACCATACATTGACTTCATTAAGTACTTATCCTTTTCCCCTCTTTTTTGAAGAGTGGGGACTGGACGGGAAGAACGTGGCGAAGAGCTGGGATAATAAGGGGGATATCATTATCGGCAATGATGTATGGATTGGATTTGAAGCGGTTATTTTGGCAGGAGTTACGATTGGCGACGGAGCAATTATCGGCACTCGTGCCCTTGTCACAAAAGATGTGCCGCCATATACCATTGTAGGAGGTATCCCGGCAAAGCCAATAAAAAAACGCTTTGATGAAGATACGATTTCTGAGTTACTTTCTTTGAAATGGTGGGACTGGCCAGACGAGAAAATTGCCCAAAATATCATGGCGATACAGTCGGGGCGTGTCAAGGAACTTATGGAGGATTAAGTACATATGCTCGTTCGAGATGTTACACTTAAATTATGGCTTTGGGAATCTTGCAAAATACCAGAGTGGCAGGGGATTTGTTGCTACCAAGTATGGGCGGCAAAATATGGACAGAATCGGCATAGTGGTATATCCTTTCGACTGGTTTCATAGAATGTTCTGATGAAAGAACCGGACAAGGTCAGGGGAGGAAAATATGTGGAATCGTAACGGAATCGTAAAAGAACCATTTTTGCCGCTGAAAGAGCATCCGTCTGTAGAGTCTCAGACAGTGGATGAGGTGCTTTATGGTATGGAAGTACAGATTCAGGAGAAAACGATAAAAGGTGGCTGGGCGCTGGTGGAAACGATCTATGGATATCAGGGATATGCGAGACTGGACGGGCTGGAGTGCCGGGAATGGAACATTCGGAAGTGGCAGAAACTTCCCAAATATGTGGTGACTTCCCGGTCAGCAGATGTTTATGAAATTCCTGGTTACCAGAATCCTTATGTGCTGACTCTGCCGAGGGGAAGTCTGGTGGCAGAGGTGCCAGACGAAGGACAGGCAGGATGGCAGCAGGTAAGCCTCATTGACGGAAGGGGAATTTATATGCGTCGATCCCAGCTTCGTCCTCTTTCAGAAATCCATGATTCTGTTCAAAAAGAAGAAGAGATATTTCGGGAAAGCTTGGTACGGACGGCTGTTTCCTATTTACACACCCCCTATCGGTGGGGCGGAAAAACCCCTTGGGGAATTGATTGTTCCGGGCTTTGTTCCATGGTATATCTGCTTCACGGAGTCTACATCTACCGGGATGCGGCGGTGAAAGAGGGGTATCCGGTAAAGGAAATTCCTGTGTGTAGTGTAAAACCGGGGGATCTTCTCTATTTTCCAGGCCATATGGCGCTCTATATCGGATGTTTTCAGTATGTCCACGCCACAGGTCGGATGGGGCAGGATGGCGTCGTGGTAAATAGCCTGAACCATACGGCTGCCAACTACCGGGGAGACTTGGCGGCTACGGTGACAATGGCAGGGAGTATTTTTTGAAAAATTTTTATGGAGAGAATGGAGTGCCGCTGGCCGTCAGAATGAACGGTCAAGCGGCATTTTTGCTGCTTAGGAAAGTCCCCTGAATGTTCCATCCAACAAGAAACTGTTCTGAACATATATTCATGATATAATTCCGATATTTTTCTAAACAAAGCATAAAATCCATTGACTTTCCACAAAATTTTATTATAATAGTTTCTCGTGTTAATGATTTACCTGGTTAATCATTTTGGGGGAGTGATCGTATGAAAGCGGATTCCACAGGCGGCCGTTTCTTTGAACAAATCAACAGGCTTCACAGACTGGTTTGTGCGCAGGACATGGTTTTGAGATTAAATCCGGGAGAGTTGATGATGCTCATTCAGGTGGAATATTTTCTGGAGAAGCATCCGGAAAGTCCTGGAGTTAAGCCTTCGGAGCTGACCATGGACGGTTATATCAGCAAACCAGCCGTATCAAAGATGATAGGGACTCTGGAGGAAAAGGGTTTCCTCGTACGGACAGTCTCCAGTCAGGACAGGCGGGTGGTCTATATAAACTTGACGGAGACCGGAAGAAAAAATCTGGAGGCGGAGAGACGCTACCGGGATGAGGCAGTAAGCCAGATTGCAGAACGTATGGGAGGTGAGAATATGGAACAGCTACTGGAACTGACGGAACGATTTATTCTCTGCGCTGAGGAGGTATTCCGACGGCGGTAGATTGAAAAAAAGAATGGAAAATAAGACAGTTTAAAGAGACTTAAAGGAGAACGACAAGTATGGGAAAGATTTTGAAATATCTCAGGCAATCGACGGGCTGGGCGCTTCTTATTCTGATGCTTCTGGGATTGCAGGCGTATTGTGACCTGTCCCTTCCACAATATACGTCAGACATTGTAGACGTGGGGATTCAGCAGGGCGGGATTGCCCACGGGGTGCCGGAAGCCATTCGACAGGCGGAAATGGAAAATCTGTTTCTGTTTCTGGAGGATGGAGAAAGGCAGACAGTAGAGGGCTCCTATCAATTGTTGTCCACAGAAAACTTTTCTGAAGAAGAATATGTCCGTTACAGGAGGCAGTATCCAGCGGTCGGGGAAGAGCCCCTGTTAATAAGAAAAAAGCTATCTGATGAGGCGCTTAAGGAGCTGAACGAGATTTTAAGCCGGGCGGAGGCAGGATTTATGATGGCCAGGCAAATGGGACTAGAAGTTTCAGAACTTTCCCCAGAAATGGCGGCGGGAATCATGGCGGAGCTTACTACTCAGACAGAGGCTCTTTCCGACTCCATGTTAAGTCAGCTTGGAACAGCTTACGTGAAAGCAGAATATGAGGTCATCGGCGTAGACTTAAAGAAACTTCAGACAGATTATCTGTTTTTTTCCGGCCTTAAAATGTTGGGAATTGCCCTTCTTGCCATGGCAGCCAGTGTTTTGGTCTGTCTGATAGCCTCCAAAGTGGCGGCCTCCGTCGGTATGCGGCTGAGGGGCCAGGTGTTCCGGAAAGTGATTTCCTTTTCCGGCGGGGAGATGGACCGATTTTCTACTTCTTCTCTGATTACCAGGAGTACCAATGATATCCAACAGGTCCAGCTTGTGACGGTGCTTCTTTTGCGGATGGTGCTATATGCTCCTATTATCGGTATTGGCGGCCTCTTTAAAGTGATCCGGTCCGGCGCTTCCATGGCCTGGATCATTGGAGTGGCTGTATTGGCGGTGAGCTGTCTGGTGGTCATACTCATGGCGGTGGCTATGCCGAAGTTTAAACTGATGCAGAAACTGGTGGACCGGGTTAATTTGGTGGCCAGGGAGATCTTAACCGGCCTGCCTGTGATCCGGGCATTCAGCAGAGAAAAACATGAGGAAGCGCGGTTTGACGCGGCCAACCGGGATTTGACAAGGACGATGCTCTTTACCAACCGGTGCATGTCCTTTATGATGCCTGCCATGATGTTTATTATGAACGGGATTACAGTACTCATCATCTGGACCGGCGCCCACGGGATTGAAGGGGGGAATCTCCAGGTAGGCGATATGATGGCTTTCATTACCTATACCATGCAGATTGTCATGGCGTTCTTGATGATTACCATGGTATCGATTATGCTGCCGAGAGCAGCTGTGGCGGCGAACCGTATTGATGAGGTATTGACGACAAAAGTTTCCATTGAGGAAAAGGCGTCCCCCATCCCTCTTCCAAAGGATGCAAAAGGTATTGTGGAATTTAACCATGTTTCTTTCCGGTATCCCGGCGCAGGAAATGATGTGCTCCATGATATTACCTTTACGGCAAAGCCAGGAGAGACGACGGCTTTTATCGGAAGTACGGGAAGCGGAAAATCCACGTTGGTAAATCTTCTGCCCAGACTTTACGATGTGACGGAGGGTTCGATTACTGTGGATGGCGTGGATATACGGGAGCTGTCCATTCAGGAACTCAGAGAACAGATTGGCTTCGTACCTCAAAAGGGCGTACTTTTCTCCGGGACCATTGCTTCTAATTTAAGATTTGGCAGACGGGATGCAGATGAGGATGAGATTCGGGAGGCAGCCACCATTGCCCAGGCAGCAGATTTTGTAGAAGAAAAGCCGGAGAAGTATGAAAGCCACATTGCCCAGGGCGGCGCCAATGTATCTGGCGGGCAGAAGCAACGCCTCTCCATCGCCCGTGCTGTGGCAAAAAAGCCCAACATCTATGTGTTTGACGACAGCTTTTCTGCTCTGGATTTTAAGACGGATGCAACCCTCAGAAAGGCTCTGAACGAATATGCGGCGGGCAGCACAAAGCTGGTGGTGGCCCAGAGAGTCAGCACTATCCTTCATGCGGAGCAGATTATCGTACTGGATGAAGGACGAATTGCGGGAAAGGGGACCCACGAGGAGCTTCTTAAGAACTGCGAGGTCTATCGGCAGATTGCAGGTTCTCAGCTCTCGGAAGAGGAGCTTACCGGAAAGTCGGAAGAGAAAAGCGTAATCGGGAGTGAAGGAAAGGAGGAGCTTGGACATGTATAACGAGACGAAAAAAACTCCGAAACAGGAAGGGCAACATGCTGCTCCCGGGATGCGAAGGGGAGGCATGGGAGGACACGGCGGCCCCGCAGGCGGAAGTGGGGAGAAGGCTAAAAACTTTGGAAAGACCATGAAGAAGCTGATTGCCTATATGGGGCGCTATAAATGGGGGATTTTGACGGTCCTTGTTTTCGCGGTAGCGAGTACGGTGTTTCATGTGGTTGGACCGAAAATTCTTGGAAGGGCGACCACAGAGATTTTTACTGGACTGACTGGAAAGCTTTCCGGAGGTCCCGGTATTGATTTTTCTGCCATTGGGAGGATTCTTTTCACGCTCTTGGTGCTTTACGGCATAAGCGCCCTGTGCGGTTTCGCTCAGGGGTTGACGATGACGACGATTTCACAGAAGGTGAGCTTCCGTATGAGGAAGGAAATGTCAGAAAAGATCAACCGGCTTCCCATGAACTATTATGATACCAAGACCCACGGGGAAGTGCTTTCCAGGATTACCAATGACGTGGATACTTTGGGGCAGAGCCTGAACCAGAGTATTACTCAGATGATCACTTCGGTGACGACGATTATCGGCGTGTTTGTCATGATGCTTTCCATCAGTCCTCTGATGACGGTGCTCGCTCTTCTCATTCTTCCGATCTCCATGGGAATGATTTCCTTTATTATCAAACGTTCCCAGCGGTTTTTCCGACAGCAGCAGGAATATCTGGGGAAGGTTAATGGTCAGGTGGAAGAAAATTACGGTGGCCATACAGTCATCAAAGTATTCAACCGAGAAGAAGCGGTCCTTCGGGAATTTAATGAGACCAACCAGATCCTGTATCAGTCTGCATGGAAATCCCAGTTTTTCTCCGGTATGATGCAGCCGGTCATGCAGTTTGTGGGAAACCTTGGGTATGTGGCCGTGGCGATTGTAGGAGGTTTTCTGACTATCCGCGGGCGGATTCAGGTGGGAGATATCCAGTCCTTTATCCAGTATGTGAGAAACTTTACCCAGCCGATTGCTCAGATGGCCCAGGTGTCCAACCTGCTTCAGTCTACGGCGGCAGCAGCAGAACGTGTTTTTGAATTTCTGGAGGAGGAAGAAGAGGACCAGAGTGTAGAACATCCGGCTTCTCTTACAGGGATTGAGGGGAACGTGACCTTTGACCATGTGAAATTTGGCTACCGACCGGACAAGATGATCATCAACGATTTTAGCGCCGAGATTTCAGCTGGAAAGAAGATCGCCATTGTCGGTCCCACCGGCGCAGGCAAGACGACGCTGGTGAAACTTCTGATGCGGTTTTACGATGTGAATGGCGGAGCGATCCGAATTGATGGGAAAGATATCCGTTCCTTCAACCGGAGTGAGCTTCGAGAACTTTTTGGTATGGTCCTTCAGGATACCTGGCTTTTTAAAGGTTCTATTATGGAAAATATCCGTTACGGAAAATTGGATGCCACCGACGAGGAGGTCATTGCCGCGGCAAAGGCGGCTCATGCCCATCATTTTATCTCTACCTTGCCGGATGGTTATAATCTGGAGCTAAATGAAGAGGCGGGGAATGTGTCCCAGGGGCAAAAACAGCTTCTTACCATCGCCAGAGCCATTCTGGCAGACAATAAGATTCTGATCCTGGATGAGGCAACCAGCTCTGTAGATACCAGAACGGAGGAGCGGATTCAAAAGGCCATGGATAACCTGATGAGAGGGCGGACCAGCTTTGTCATTGCCCATCGACTCTCCACCATTCGAGACGCGGACCTGATTCTGGTTATGAAAGATGGCGATATCATCGAGCAGGGGACTCACGAGGAATTGCTTAAGAAACAGGGATTCTATGCGGAACTCTACAACAGTCAGTTCGAGAGGACTGCATAAAATACATCCAAAAGGTCTTGAAAACCAATGGATTCCGGCAGGGGCCGGAATCCATTGGTTTTTGTATGGCTAACGGGGTTCGATCTTCGGAACGGAGTCGTCGTAGTCCAATATGACCACATCCAGAGCATCCGGTCCCCAGGTTCCATTGATGACGCACATGGTGTACATCGTTCCGGCTTCTATATCTGTCAAGATGGAAAGAAGCGGGTTATCTTCTTCCTGCCCAGGAGTCAGATAAAAGCCGTATTCGCCTGGGCGGAAGGGTTTGAAAGGAGTGACTTCCTTGAAAGTCACATCAGCAAAGACCAGCTTGTTTCCATAGAGGAAGAAATCCAGAGGTCCGCTTTGATAGGCCAGATTGGCGGCTCGTAAACAACCGAAACCGGAGGGAAACAGCGGGCACATGTAATCAAAGATCTGTCTGAGGTCCAGCCCATTATCCGTCTGAATGATGGCGAGAGTATATTTAATAGGAAGGAAGAAGGGCAGAGTCTTTTGCAGATAGACTCGTCTGGAGCGGGTGCCGGCCAGAGTAATGGTCAGAAAACCTGTCCTTAACTCCGCATAGCCAGTAACTGTCCGGTAGGAAAGTTCCGACAGAAGGGAAGTGTCATCTACGGAAACCTGAAGAGCTTCCGTATCGGCGGCGGCATGGAAAAAGCGAATATAACAGGAGGTTTCTTTCAAGGGAACCATCCTTTCAGAAAATGCTGTTGCTTTATCATATGCAGTTGTTTTCAATTGGTGCAGATGAGAGAAACGAGAATGCTTGTGGTATGTCAGAAGGAACTACGGCCTTTCCATGTATCCTGCAAAAATTAGTAAAAAAACAACTGTTAAAAAATGGAGTTTATGATATAATAAGGACAAAGCGTGCAAACGCAAAGAATCCATAGAAAGGAAGAGATAACAATGCCCTTAGTTACAACTACTGAAATGTTTAAGAAAGCATATGAAGGCGGCTATGCGATTGGCGCGTTCAATGTGAACAACATGGAGATCGTCCAGGCCATCACTGAAGCTGCAGCGGAGGAGAAATCCCCCATCATTTTGCAGGCTTCCGCAGGCGCCAGGAAATATGCCAATGGCGCATATCTGAAGCGTCTGGTTGAGGCTGCTCTTGATATTTATCCGGAGCTTCCCATTGCTCTGCATCTGGATCACGGCGCAGATTTTGAGATCTGCAAGTCCTGTATCGACGGTGGCTTCACCTCTGTGATGATTGACGGTTCTTCCAAGCCTTTTGAGGAGAATATCGCATTGGCGAAGAAGGTTGCAGAGTATGCTCATGAAAAAGGCGTAGTGGTAGAAGCAGAGCTTGGTACGCTGGCCGGCATCGAAGATGATGTGCAGGTGAGCGCGGAGGATTCTTCCTACACCAGACCGGAAGAGGTAGAAGAGTTTGTAGATAAGACAGGAGTGGACTCCCTGGCTATCGCCATCGGAACAAGCCACGGCGCTTACAAGTTCAAACCTGGTACAAACCCTCAGCTTCGTTTTGACATCCTGGAAGATGTAGCGAAGAGACTGCCTGGTTTCCCGATTGTACTCCATGGCTCTTCTTCTGTTCCTCAGGAATATGTAAAGATTATCAATGCCAATGGCGGAGCTTTAAAGGACGCCATCGGTGTTCCTGAAGATCAGCTTCGTCAGGCAGCCAGAATGGCAGTTTGCAAGATCAACATTGATTCTGACCTTCGTCTGGCTCTGACCGCAGGTATTAGAGAGCATATGATGGCTCATCCGGATCATTTTGATCCTAGACAGTATCTGTCTCCGGCAAGGGCTTATGTGAAGGATGTCGTGAAGCACAAGATCACTGAGGTTCTTGGTTCTTCCGGAAAGATCTGATTTTTTATCGCCGTAATGCGTTTTTGTTTCATAGGACGCACCTTTCTATGAAATAAAAAATGGCTGTCCTTTTTTCAGGGACAGCCATTTTCTCCGGGAAATTTTGTATTCAGTTCCCGATTTGGAAAGAGGAAGGTTTACTTACCAGCCATCTGTCTTTCCTGTTCCTCAATCATCTTCTTGACCATATAGCCGCCAACGGAACCGTTCTGGTAAGAAGTGAGGTCACCGTTGTAACCATTCTTTAACGGCACACCCAGCTCATTGGCCACTTCCATCTTGAAGCGATCCATAGCCTCTTTTGCTTCGGGTACGTTTACCTGATTGCTGCTTCCAGAATTTTTTGTAGACATCTGAAGCACCTCCTTTTCGGTTGTTATTTGGTACACGCTTATTATGTGCATGCAGAAAAATAATACACTGGCAAGTTCTGATTCTTTTGTCAGA
>JAAWAV010000060.1 GCA_022792335.1 Lachnospiraceae bacterium | reverse complement strand
TTTGTGGGCTTTCGTTTTTTCTTGCCATAATAAAACCTCCAAACTGAGTAATCTTATCTTACATCAGTTTGGAGGTTTACACAAACTTTGGGATACTCCCTATTTTACCTATGTTGGAAAAATCCGCATCCCATTTCACAAACCAGAACCAGTCAGCGGCACAGAGAAACCGGCATGACCTAAGCCACGCCGGTTTTGCCGGAGATTTGATATACTTCCTTATGGACCTCCGCCTAAAGTGGGATTCCTTTTTTGGGCTATAAAAGGTTCGCAGATTACTTCAATCTGCGAAATAGTCTCTGTTTTTTCAAATAATACAACCATCGTTTGCAATTACTGACCCATAAGTTGACCATAAATGGCAGATAATGAGTTCATATGCTTCCGTTTAATCTCTGTGGTCGGATGTACATAGCGGTTTAATGTGATTTTTACATCAGAATGTCCCAGAATTTCGCTGAGGCTTTTAATATCAATTCCGTGGCTGATGCAATTTGTGGCAAATGTATGTCTTAGAATATGAAAATTTTTTCTTTTGACTCCGGCGAACTGAAGATATCGATAAAATTTATTTTGGTAGGTTCTTGGTTCCATTGGATTTTTTTTGTTGATGACATATTCTCCTATAGGATCCTGATAAAGAAAAAGGAGTCTTACCAGTTCATCTGACAGGGGAATCTCTCTCTTGGAAAAGTTACTTTTGGGTTCTCCTTCCAGAAGAATCGTTTTTGTTTTATAGCCTTCTGCAGCAATTCTCTGTACAGTTGTATTTACATGAAGCAGTCTTTCTTCAAAATCAATATCTTTCCATTTTAATGCACAAAGTTCTCCCAGGCGTAACCCCGTAGAAATACAAATGATAATTCCCAGCTTGTAAATATCCATTTCATCATATAAATACTGCAAAAGTCGGATTTGTTCAGACTGATTTAGAACCTCGACAGATTTCCCCCCTGTCTTATACCCAGGGCCAGAATAGGAAAGCAATCGAACAGAATAATGAGAGACTCCATAAGAAAGAATCTGATTTAGTACACAGGAAATGCTTTTTTGTAAACTTTCTGAAAAAGCTTCTTGTTCCGGATTTTGAAAAACGCCTGCCAAGGTTTTATGATCCAATTCCGAAAAGAGAAGTTTTCCCAGTTTTTCACAGAGATGTTTTTGATATACCAAATAATATTTTATATAGGTAGCGTGCTTTTTCTCATTGTGAATACAGGCCAGCCATCTTTCGGCCACCATACCAAAGGAAATTTCCGTATCTTTTTTATACTTTTTTGAAATTTTTTCCATGGACAGCTTCGCTTCCGACAATTTTTCTTTTACTTCTCCATAGGTCCTTGCATACACAGAATGCTGAATATTTTTTCCGGTTTGTTGTTCCTTTTGGTAGTATCGGCCTTCCCAGCGACCATCTTTTCTTTTTCTTATATTTTCCCCACGTCTTGACATCTTTTGTTCCTCCTGACCATTTTTTTGACCCCAAATAAAAAATTATAAGGTCGTTTTCCAAGGGATCTTCTCTCCGAATTTCCTTGCTTTTCTATCCGGTTAAAAGCTGTCACTATGTTCTCTGGCAAAATCTGCCCTTTTAGATACAATTGACAAATCCCATTTCTGAAAGTATAATTGTTTTGGGTATAAGGAACCAGACTCTGTGTGGAATCATGGAGGATTTCTACTTATGCTTTTAAGTTTTTCGTCGTAATATTTTATATAAATATTATAAAAGGTTCGCAGATTGAAGTAATCTGCGAAATGTTCTCTTTGTTATTTCATAGAAAAGTGCATCCTATGAAACAAAAACGCTCCGTGCGGATCGCAGGGGGCTGCCCCAGTGAAGCAGAGGGCACTGCGGCGGTAAGAATCAAATGATGGGACAAAAGGAAGGGGCTATGTCGCCGGAAAATCTATATAGAACGATTCACCAATATAGCAAAGATTTGATACGGACAGAAGACATGAAAAAACTACAGGAGATTGCAAAGGATTGCTGTAAGGTGAAAAATTATGTATATGGACGTTACGGTGGAATTGGCGGCCTGAAGAAAATTTATCCGGGTTATACAGTACAAAATGAGATGACAGAAAGTGGATTCCGGGAAGAACTTGGCCTGCCTTCCGTATATTTTTATCTGGCGATCTTTGATGCGCTCAGGGATATCAAAGGTCAATGGACGAAAACAAAATGTCGGATTTCTTCTCTGGCGGGCCGGCATGAGGACTTTGGAGAAAAAGAAAAACATTATCTTCGTTTTCTACTGAAAACAAACAATGCATTTGAAGCGGTGTTAAACCAGAGGCAAGTACAGAAGATAAAGCTTCCGAAAGAAATACAAAAACAGTATCATACGCTGGCAGAAGCAGTAGATACGGAGAAAATGAACCGGTATCTTTGCAGGCAGGTAAGAAAGTACCATATTAGGCTGCATACGGAGGTTGTCAATGGTTTCTCCATTTCTGAACGGGCGTATCGTTATGGAATGGACGGAGAACAACAGGGAATTTATATTTCTACAAAAGAGAGTCGGAAACGGATTTTTGTATCTCTGACAGATAACAACCAGTATCAATGTCAGCTTTACATAAAACTAAGACCTGAGGAGTCGGCAATAGAAATTGACATACCAGTCAGTATGACAGTGAGGCATCACGAAGATTATAAAAATCAGGTCGGGTTGTCTATGGGAATGTTTACCATGCTGACAACGGACGCGGGCCATCGTTATGGAGAAGCGCTTGGCCACTATCAGACGGAATATGCAGAATGGATGCGCAGGCAGACAGCCATCTACCATCGAAACCGGGGGGCCAATCCAGGCAGGAAAAAATATGAAGCTAGAAAAAAACGATATTTGGAACAGTTACACAGTTATATCAATCATGAACTAAATCGTTTTTTTCAGACAGAAAAACCAGGGACAGTTTATATTGTCAAGCTACCGCATAGCCAGGCAGGAGGAGTCAACCGAAAGATCAATAACAGTAGTTCGCTGTGGCAAAGAGGTTATATTCGAAAGCGCCTGGCTTTAAAATGCAAAGAACAATCCATAGAGTTCATTGAAGTTCTAGGAAAAGATATCAGTCAGGAATGCAGTCAATGTGGAGCTTTTGGCCAAAAAGAGGAAGGAATTTTTGTCTGTTACGCTTGTGGATACCGTGTGGAAGAAAAAACGAATGCTGCCAGGAATGCATGGAAACGCGGTCAGACTGGAAGAGCGATTTTCGGAACCAGATGATACCAAGGATAGAATATTTGGGGAATCTGAAAAGAAGGATTTCAAGTAAGCGCAACGTTCATAAGAACCGTGTTTCGGATAAATTTCGGCGAAAGCCGGGATTTTACCAGTCTTTTTGAAAACCGGACCGGAAAACGAGTTCCTGATATAAAAAGAAAAACGGCATTAGAAGGCAATATCCAGAACTTTCTGGAATTTGCGCATTGGGTATGCCAAGACCCTGGGAACACGGCAGGCCGTGACTGACCAGGGAGCGAAGCGGAACACTCCGCATCATCCCCTAGGATGACCAATATGTCTTATTTTAAAAAGCTACAAGCAGTGCGAGGAAGAAAATTGGAAACTGGATGGGGAGCCTTGGCTTCCCGGGCAGGTTACAATTTTTCTGACGCATACGACGCCAGCCGGAAAGCGAGAAAACGCAGGGCGTTTTCGAGCTTCGGCACTGCGAAATAAGGAAAGAGACCAAACAGCGTATAAGAGAATATGGAGATAGGGAGTTTCGATAAAGAAATATGATAAGGGAAATAAGGTATAGGCAAGGCAGGCTATCCAGGCATTGCCCAGTCGATTTTTAAATCTAAATCGTGAAAAGGACAAAAAGCAAACATGAGGAAAGCCCAGAAAAAACAGGCGGAAGATTTTATCGTGCTTTTAGGACAGGCGCACGACGAAATTAAAAAAGTAGTGGAGAAAAGAAATATTCAGGCGGCTTTGCAATTGCTGGCTGACTGTCAGGACGGCGCTCTGTCTCTGGGAGGACTGATTGAGCGAACGGAGGGAGAAGGAGCGGAGGTTATTTTGCTTCTTGAGGAATACTGCGAAGTGCTCTATCAATTTTATACGCAGCTTTCAGAAGAAGAGTCTGTCAATATTCATAAAGAATATAAGAAACTGAATCAATCTCTGACCAGAATTAGAAACAGTATAAAAAATGAAATAAAGGTACGTCAGGAAGTGGTCTTTCTTCCTTATAAAGCCTCTATGTGGGACAGCTTGGAAAGCGTCTGGAGAGCGGCAAAAGAAGATCCCGATTGTGATGCTTATGTGATTCCGATTCCGTATTATGACAGAAATCCGGACGGCAGCTTTGCAGCGCTACATGACGAAGCAGACTTATATCCGAAGGATGTTCCAGTTATCCATTATCAGAGCTATGATTTTGAAAACCGGAAACCAGATTTAATTTTCATTCATAATCCCTATGACGACTGCAATTATGTAACCAGTGTTCCTCCGTTTTTTTATTCTGAGAACCTGAAAAGGTTTACAGAAAAATTAGTATATATTCCTTATTTTATATTAGGAGAACCGAATCCGGAAAACCAGGAGGAAATAGAAGGAATTAAACCTTTTTGCCTGAACCCAGGCGTATTTCATGCAGATCAGATTATCGTTCAGTCAGAAGCCATGAGGCAAATTTACATAAAGGCTTTGACGGAATATGCTGGAGCAGATACAGAAAAATACTGGGAGGAAAAAATTCTGGGGCTTGGTTCTCCGAAAGTAGATAAAGTTTTAAGTATAAAGAAAGAACAGATAGAAGTACCGGAGGAGTGGCTGCAAGTCTTTCAGAAATCGGACGGAAGCTGGAAAAAAGTTATTTTTTATAATACTGGTATCAGCGCTATGCTGCAACATAACGAGAAAATGATTGGAAAAATTCAGAATGTGTTGCAGATATTTAAGGAACATCAGAATGAGGTGGCATTACTCTGGCGCCCTCACCCACTGTTAAAAACGACCTTAGAGTCCATGCGCCCGAAACTTCTGGAAGCCTATCGGGGGATCGTAGAAAAATATCAGGCAGAGGGCTGGGGGATTTACGACGATACGGCAGATATGGACCGGGCAGTGGTACTTGCCGACGGGTACTATGGAGACTGGAGCAGCGTCGTACATCTTTGCCAGAATGCAGGGGTACCGGTGATGATACAGGATGTGACGGTAGAATGATGTTCTTTCTACAGAAAGAATAATCTTTTTATGATGGCGGAAAAATGTGAAATGGACAGTGAAAAGATTTTTGTAACAAGGTCCTCAATGCCTTCTTATGAAGAATATACGGAGGCAATCAGACCTTTGTGGGATAGTCATTGGCTGACAAATATGGGGCAGTACCATCAGGAACTGGAACAAAAATTAAAAGAATATTTAGGGGTGCCGGAATTGTCCCTGATGGTCAATGGTCATATGGCGCTGGAACTGATTCTCCAGGCGATGGATTTCCCGGAAGGAGCGGAAGTAATTACCACACCATTTACCTTTATCTCTTCGACTCATGCGATTGTGAGAAATCATTTGACCCCGGTTTTTTGCGATGTAAAACCAGAGGACGGAACCATTGACGAAACAAAAATAGAAACCTTGATTACGGAGAATACGGTAGCAATTCTTCCGGTGCATGTATATGGAAATATCTGTAATGTGGAGGAAATCAAACGAATCGCAGATCAATACAGATTAAAAGTCATTTATGACGCTGCGCATACCTTTGGGATGAAATACAAAGGAAAGGGAATTGGGTGCTATGGAGACGCATCCGTATTCAGTTTTCATGCCACGAAAGTATTCCATACGATAGAAGGCGGAGCAGTTGCTTTTTCCGATCATAAGTTTTTTGATAAATTATATAATTTGAAAAATTTTGGAATCCGCAGTGAGGAATTGGTGGCAGAGGTAGGAGCCAATGCAAAAATGAACGAATTTTGCGCAGTGATGGGGCTCTGTAATCTGCGTCATGTAGAGCAGGCAATACTCAGGCGAAAGATTTTGTGCGAAGAGTATGAAACGCATTTAAAAAGAATACGGGGAATCCGTTTGTTTGAAAGAAAGCCAGATGTTTTACAGAACTATGGGTATTTTCCGATTCTTGTGGAGGAAGAGTATCCGTTAAGCCGGGATGAATTGTATCAAAAACTAAAAGAGCAAGGGATCTACACAAGAAAATATTTCTATCCACTGACCTCGGATCAGGCCTGTTTTAAAAACAGATATCAGGACAAGAAATTGACATGTGCGAGAACATTGGCAGAACAGGTACTGGTATTGCCGGTGTATGAAGAACTGAAAAAAGATGAAGTGACTAGAATTATAAAAAAGATTGAAATATCTTGAGGATTTTGACAGAGGAGTACTATCAATGGTTCTGGGAATTTACGGCTCCGGCGGTTGTGGTCGGGAAGTGAAAGATCTTGCAGAAGTAAACGGTTTGTGGGAAGAGCTGGTCTTTATTGATGATATAAATGAGTCAGGTATATTTGAAGGGATTCAAAGAATGCCTTTCGCGTCTTTTTGCGAGTCCTATGATACAGAAAGAGCAGAAATCATCATAGCGCTGGGGGAGCCGGAACACAGGATTAGATTATATGACAAAGTAAAAGAAAAGGGATATGCATTTGCCAATATTATAGCCCCTACGGTGCAAATCAGTTCATCGGCAAAACTGGGAAAAGGGATTATTTTAAAAGCGCAGGTAACGGTTTCCTGCAACACAATAATTGAAGACAATGTAAGAGTTGAGTCTTTTGTCGCTGTGGGGCATGACTGCATTATCCGGAAACATGGTCAGATATCTTCCGGGGTTATGATGGGAGGCGGAAGTGAAGTCGGCGAGGGGACGTATATCGGGATGAATGTACCGATTAAGGAGAACGTAAAAATAGGTTCCAATTCTGTGGTCGGAATGGGCTCTGTTGTACAGAGAGAAATTCCGGATAATGTGATTGCGCTTGGAAATCCGGCCAGAGCGATGAAACATAAAGATCACAGTAGGGTTTTTGAATCGTAGGAAACGAATAAATTTGGAGGGATACGGCTTTGAAACATGCAATCGTTACGGGCGCAAATCGAGGAATAGGCTTGAGTATTGTAAAAGAATTTGCCCGCGACGGAATCAGCGTATGGGCCTGTATGCGAAAAAAATCGGAAGAGTTTGAAAAAGAATTGCAGATGATGAACGCTTCCGCTCTGGCGGTAGAACCTCTGTATTTTGATATTACAGACAGAGAAGCGGCAAAATCTGCAGCGATGTCTGTTTATAAAAAGGCAGGGGGGATCGACATCCTTGTCAATAATGCCGGAGTCAGTGAGGATTCCTTGTTTTTTATGACCTCTGTAAAAAAAATGGAAGAAATTTTCAATGTAAATTTTTTCTCGCCTTTGTACTTTACGCAGGTTGTGGCAAGGCTGATGGCAAGAAAGAGTAGTGGCTCTATCATCAATATTGCTTCAGTTTCTGGCCTTCAAAATGAAATCGGAAGGATTGCTTATGGAAGCAGCAAGGCCGCTTTAATCTTTGCAGGGAAAACCCTGTCAATGGAATTTGGGCAATATGGGATACGGGTAAATACTATATGCCCTGGATTTATTGATACAGATATGTGGAACCAGAGGAGAGAGGAGTTAAGGGAACAGATTTTATCTGAGACACCTTTGCACCGTCAAGGGACGCCGGAGGAAGTGGCAAAAGCCGCCTTATTTTTGGCAAATGAGGGAGCTTCTTATATAACAGGCAGCAATTTGGTGATTGATGGAGGAAGGACTATCTAATGCCAGAGATAAGATTGGTCAGTGGAAAAAAAATAGGAGATAAAAACAGACCGTATTTCGTGGCTGAGATGAATTCCAGCCATAACGGGAAACTGGAGACAGCGCGAAAGATGATTGATGCTGCCATTGAATGCGGATGTGATGCAGTAAAGTTCCAGTCGTGGTCGGCGGAGTCTCTTTATTGTGCAGATTACTATAAAGAAAATCCTATTGCGCAGAGAATGGTAAAAAAGTTTGCTATGGCTGAAGAAACGTTAAAGGTACTCGCAAAAGATTGTCGTGATCATGGAATTGCATTTTCTTCAACCCCATATTCAAAAACAGAAGTCGATTTTCTCGTCAGTATACAGGCAGAATATATTAAGGTTTCATCGATGGATTTAAATAATCTCCCTTTTTTAGAGTATATCGGGAGGCAGGGGTTTCCTGTGATACTTTCTACAGGTATGGGGACAATGGAAGAAATACATCTGGCAGTGAGAACCATTGAGGAAACAGGGAATAGAAATATAGGTATTTTGCATTGTGTTTCTATTTATCCAGTGAGACCGGAAGATGTAAATTTAAATAATATCCGGATGCTACAACAGGAGTTTCCAGAATATCCAATTGGATATTCCGATCATACGCTTGGCCCTGAGACAGCTCACGCTGCTGTGGCGCTGGGCGCTGCCATGATTGAAAAACATTTTACACTGGATAACAGCAGGATCGGATGGGATAATCAGATGGCGGCGGAACCGTTCGCCATGAAAGAACTTGTTGAGACATCTTCAAAGATATATTCTGCCATGGGTTCTTACGAACGAGTCGTATCTTTGGAAGAACAAGAGCAGAGAAAAAAGATGCGAAGAAGCATTGTGGCCAGTCGTCAGTTGGAAGCCGGATATCCTTTGAGTGTAGAAGATTTAGACGCAAAACGTCCTGGTGATGGAATATCTCCTGACAATTATAAAATGTTAGTTGGGAAAAGACTAAATCGCAGGGTTAATAGAGATGAGATAATCAGGGAGCAGGACTTATATGATTGATGATTTTCATAAACGATCCCCTTATTCATTGATGGAGGGAGAAAAAACAGAATTGCTTGTCAAAGAATTAAAAGACATGCTTGAATTTCATAGCCTCCACTGCGAACAGTATGGGAACATTTTGCATGCACTTGGTTATGACAGAGAGCGACTTCGCAAAATAAGACGGTTGGGAGAGTTTCCTTTTTTACCAGTCAGAATTTTTAAAGAACTGGAATTAAAAAGTATTCCTGACAGAGAAGTATTTAAAGTCATGAAATCATCGGGAACCACCGGACAGCTTCAATCACAGATTTTTTTAGATAAGGAGACCGCTATCTTACAGCAGAAAGTCCTGTTGCGCCTCCTGGGAAATTTTGTCGGGACCAAGAGACTGCCAATGCTTGTGATTGATACCCCCCAGGTGATTCGCGACAGAAAAATGTTCTCTGCAAGGGGAGCGACGATAATGGGATTGGACTTTGCAGCGAAGAAAATGGTATTTGCGTTAAACGACGATATGTCTCTGAATGTAGAAAGTGTTCAGGAATTTCTGAGAAACTATGGAAAAGATACATTTCTGATCTTTGGATTTACCTTCATGGTATGGCAATCTTTTTACAATGAAATTGAGAAAAGAGGACTTAATCTGGACTGTTCCAAGGGATATTTGCTGACAGGAGGCGGTTGGAAAAAACTACAGTCGGAGTCAGTTACTCCAGAAAGATTTAAACAAAGGGGACGTGACTTATGCGGTCTGCGACGTTTTATGGATCACTACAGCATGGCAGAACAGTCAGGATGTATTTATGCGGAATGTGAATACGGACATCTTCATGCCAGTATTTATTCGGATATACTTATCCGACATACAGAAGATTTTTCTTTATGCCAGGAAGGAGAAAAAGGGATGGTTCAAGTCTTATCTGTTTTACCAAGATCCTACCCTGGCAATTCGCTTTTGACAGAGGATGAGGGAATGATTGTTGGCAAAGATGACTGTCCCTGTGGAAGAAAAGGAAAATACATAAAAATATTCGGACGAATCAAAAATGCTGAAATTAGGGGGTGTAGTGATACCTATGCGGCCGGAAAATAAGGACCTCTGCTTTTTGGTTGGAAATCAAGAGCTTTTTTGTAAAATACAAGAAGTGAAAGCCCTGGAAGTCTTTCATCCGAATATTCTGATGTTTTTGGAAACCCTATCTTCAAAGCTTTTGAAAGATGCTACAATCAGACAGTATTCAGATGTTGTGGCGTTCGCGTTTTGGATAAGAAAGAAAAATCTGGAGCATCTGAGCGAAACCTATAAAAATGGCTTCTTACGGATGGGAAGAGGAATCGTGTTTCATATAACCCCTGCAAATATACCGATACAGTTTGCCATATCGCTGATTTATGGGCTGCTTTCCGGCAATGGAAATATTGTTAGGGTTTCTGAAAGATCCTTTGAAGAAGTAGACGTAATTTGCAGAGCAATCAGGGAACTATTGGAAGAAGAGCGCTTTGCATATCTTAGAGATTATATCTACATTATCCGATATGGGCATGAGAAAGAAATAACCAGACAGTTATCAGAGATTTGCGATGTGAGGGTAGTATGGGGAGGAAATGCTACTATTCAATATATCCGGCAGTTTCCCATATCACCAAGGGCTGTAGAGATATGTTTTGCAGACAGGGATTCGTTCTGTATCATTGATTCGGATCGCTATTTACAGGGAAACTATCAGGTGCTTGCCAAAGACTTTTATCATGACACTTATTATGTAGATCAGAATGCCTGCAGCTCTCCGCATCTTATCATCTGGACGGGAAAAGAAGTAGAAAAGGCAAAGCAGATATTCTGGACCATGCTGAAGGAAGAACTGGCGGACTATCAACTGCCTCCTCTCGCTGGAAGTGAGAAACTACTCCGATTTTGTATGTTGGCAGCAAGAGAGAAGGACCTATCTTATGTTACAGACGGGATGGAGCTGGTTCGGGTAGAAATAGAATATATTTGGGGGGATTTACTGGATTATAAAGTGGGAATGGGATATTTTTTTGAATATACGGCAAATGAACTGGAAGAAATCGTTCCTTTATTGAGAAAACCCTGCCAGACAGTTAGTTATTATGGTGTGAACCCAGAGCATATAAAAAATATAATTCAGAAATATGGAGTAAGAGGAGTTGATCGAATCGTTCCGATGGGGCATACTCAGGAATTATCACTGGAATGGGATGGAATTGATGTGATAGAAAGTCTATCAAGGAAAGTCAATATTTCGTTTCCTCTATGAAAAAGTAACGATATCTAAAGTTTGATTGGATAGGATAAAGTGAATAAAAACGATTGGATTTTTTATAAAGAAAAGGCGAAAAGAGTCAGACAAATCATTGTTTCTGTGGCAGATCACTGTCAGGAAAAGGTTCACTGGGCAGGATCCTTGTCTTGTGTGGAGATTTTGATTTCTATTATATGTGGCGCTTCAAATTTTGCTGTTCCTGAGGTTCCTACTGGGGACAGAGATATCTTGGTTGTCAGTAAGGGGCACGCGGCGTTAGCGCAATACGCAGTGATGAATGAGGCAGGTCTGATTGGGAATGAATTTATAAAACAGTATCAAAAAAATGGCTCTGACTATCCGGAAGAACTGATGAAGGATGAAAAGCTTCGCATTGAATGTTCTACTGGAAGTTTAGGAATTGGATTGCCTTATGCAGTTGGGCGAGCGATATTTGCCAAAAGGCGTAGAAGAAATCAAAAGATTTTCTGCTTGGTAGGAGACGGCGAGTGTGACGAGGGCTCTGTCTGGGAGGCGATTATGCTTGCCGCACAACAAAAGCTGAATAATATGGTACTTGTAGTTGATCTGAATGGGTTACAGGCAGATGGAAATACGGAGGAAATCATCACATGGAACAATATGAAAAATCAAATGGAATCCTTTGGATGGACCGCAGTACAGGTAGATGGACATGATTTTAAAGAACTTCAAAAAGCGTTTCAAACCGTCACAGATAAACCATTGGCAATTCTCGCAAAAACCATAAAAGGAAAAGGTATTTCGTTTATGGAAGGAGATTACTCCTGGCACGACAGGGTACTGAATAAAAAATTACTGGAACAGGCAAAAGCGGAGATTGGGTTGTAAAATGTTGACATTATCGAAGAAAAACCTGAAATTTCTTTCCCATATGGGAGCAGAAGGAGTCTTGGGGCAGACAGTATATGATATGGCTGGAGACGGATACGACTTTTTTGCAGTGTCCGCAGATTTAGGAGTCGCTTCCGGGTTTTCCAGGTTTATGAAAGAGTATCCTGAACATTATGTAAATGTAGGTATTGCAGAACAGAATTTAATTTCAGTGGCAGCGGGAATGGCTAATGAGAATCTACCTGTGATTGCAACCTCATGGGGAGCCTTTGCAAGTTACCGATGTGCCGATCAGATTCGTGTTCTTTTGGGACTTATGGGTTCAAATGTAAAAATAATAGGAATGGGAAGCGGCATGGCTATTTCCAGATTTGGCGGTTCTCATTATGGGATTGGCGATATAGCTTTATTGAGAGCAATACCTGGATTGACAGTAATTGCTCCAAGTGATGGAATCGAAATATATTATAGCATTTACGAAGCAATGAGAACAAAGAATCCTACCTATATCAGACTGACAGGTGGAGAAAGGCTTCCGATTATCAATTCTGACCTCCAGTATCATTTTGAAATAGGAAAAGCAAATATTCTGTCAGAGGGGGAGGATGTCTTTCTTATCGCATGCGGATCCTTACTGGATGAATGTATCAAGGCAGGAGAGTTGTTGAAGGACAGGGGAATAACCACTACCATATTGAATATGCATACAATAAAACCTTTCGATACGGAATCTGTTTTGAAAGGATTAAATCACAAATTGATTGTTACAGTAGAAGAACACAATGTGATCGGCGGGTTGGGGGCGGCTGTGGCAGAGACTCTTGCCGGAGTTTCCGAGAGACCGAAGCATTTACTGTTGGGAATGAATGATTTTGTACCAAAGGCAGGGGATTATCAATATTTATTGAAGGTCTGTCAATTATCAGCTTACCAGATAGCAGACAGGATCGATGAGGCATTGAGAAAATAATATGGGAAATGCAATCATAACAGGTTCAAATCGTGGAATAGGAAAAGCAATACTGGAGAAATTTGTTTCCAACGGATGGAATGTGTGGGCTCATGCAAGGAGAAAAAATAAAGAGTTCGAGAATACTATTTCGGAACTTGCTTCTATCAATCATGTTTGGATCAAACCTGTATACTTTGAACTTGACGATGAGGAACAAATAAAAGAGGGAATGAAAAGTATTTTCTCTGCAAAAGAAAGAATAGATGTACTGATTAACAACGCAGGAATCGGACATTACGAAACCTTTCAAAGGACCCCAGTTCAAAAAGCAAGGGAACTATTTGAGATTGATTTTTTTGCACCTTATCAAATCATACAGTTTAGTTTAAGAAAAATGATGATCCAAAGAAGCGGTTCCGTTGTTAATCTATCTTCCATCGCTTCCATGGATGTAAACGAGGGTGATTCCGTTTACGGCGCAGCGAAAGCCGCCATTAATCTTTTAACAAAGGATCTGGCGGCAGAAGTCGGAAAATTTGGAATCAGAGTCAATGCTGTGGCTCCGGGTCCGACCAATACAGAGCTATTAAAAGAGAATCACCTGAAAAAGGTGGAATCCTCTGCCATAATAGAAAGATCCGCAGAAGGGCGGATGGCCAATGTAGAAGAAATTGCGAATGTAGTTTATTTTTTAGCGATAGAAGAATCTTCATACATCAATGGAGAAATCATCAGAGTGGATGGTGGAAGAAGATAAAAGAAAATACGTGGAGACTTAATAATGAAAAGGACAGAATTGTTTTGCAAAGAAATCAAGGAGAGTAAAATACCAACTTTTATATGGGGAGCACAATTGATGGCAAGCCTGATAGAAAAAAGGTTAGTTGCCGATAAGATTGAGATCGATGGATTTGTAGTTGATGATTCATATGCCAAGATACCAGGGAGGGGGTATTTTGCGCGTAGTGAAGTTTTAGCGATTCATAAAGAATATAATATCATTTGTGGGCATATTGAAACATTTTATAAGTCAGAGGCAGAATTAAAAAATCACTGGCCAGGTTGTAGAAGATTTTATTTTTTCCCAGATATATTTGAAGTGACGGCAACAGAATCTATTTCGGAAGAGTTTTTTGCCCAAAATAAGGAAAATTTTAAAATGGTGTATCATACACTGTATGATGAACTTTCCAGAAAATCTTTAAAAGCTTTTTTGAATGAGAAGCTGTTTGGAGATTATAAACCAATTCTTCCATACATCATAACTCCGCAATATTTTTTTGAGGACTCCCCTTGGAAATATACAGATAATGAGGTTTTATTCGACTGTGGCGCTTATGATGGCGACAGTATCAGAGATTTTATTAATATTGTTGGCGTTTATGAAAAAGTAATAGCATGTGAACCAGATCAAAATAATTACAATTGTCTGCTGGAAAATATAAAGCAGAATCACTGGGAGTCAATTATAACGTACCAGATGGGAATATCAGAGAAAAGGGGGGATGTTAAATTTCAGCCATCTGGCGATGTTTTTTCTAAAATTGATGAAAAAGGGGAAGAAAAAATCCTGGTTGATACCATTGATAATTTATCTAAAGGAAAGAGAGTTACTATTATCAAAATGGATATAGAAGGATTTGAGATGGCCGCATTATATGGTGCGGAAAATACGATAAAGAAATATCGTCCTTTATTAATGATTTCTGCTTATCATAAAAGAGATGATATTTATCATATTTTTCAGTTTATAAACAGCAAAGTAAAAGATTATGTATATTTTTTCAGATGTCATAGGCCGCATCCAATCGATACTGTTCTATATGCGATCCCTTGTGAACGGATGAAATGATTGTAACCGATAAGGAGGACAAGATGAGTAATAAAGAGAATTATATAAAAGCGTTTGTAGAGGCACTGGAAGTTGCGGAAGATTCTGTGGAACAACTGGAATATCAGTCTGTTGCCGCATGGGATTCTGTCGGTCATATGTCGCTAATTGCAGCGATTGAGGATACTTTCGATATCATGATGGATACAGATGATATCATCGAATTAGACTCTTTCAAAAAGGGGATGGAGATTCTTTCCGAAAATTATGGAATAGAATTTTGACTTTCTTCAATTGCTATATAGGGAAATTTTAAGCGCTGAAATATAAGGGGATCATAATGGATATAGCGATAATTGCACACAAAATACATAGAGAATGGCTAGTTCAGGTTTTGTCATCTTATCAGGAAATAAATGTGAAGATTGCCTGTTTTGTAGACTGGATAGATATTGACGAAGAAAGGCCAGGAGAGATACCAGTAGTTTCATTTACTCAGTTAAGCCAGATAGTATATGACATAATACTGATTGCTGTTCCCTGGCCAGGGAGAGGAAATCAGATTTTCCTTACTTTGCATGATATGGGAATCCTAAAGCCTGTATATGCAATCCGTCCTACTATGATGGATACAAAGAGAGATTTTATCATAGAGGGAGAGTTTGATTTTTCAGTTGTTGACAAAATTTCCATGGAAGATAAGAGACCTTTTTTGCAACTCATAGAAACTCATGTGTGCGATGACTGTAATCTGAACTGTAAAGCATGCACACATTTTGCTCCATTTGTAAAAAAAAGGCTAAAAGCCGACATTGGACAATTTGAAGCTTCGATGTGCAAGGCTTCACAGATTTTTTCTGGTATTGGACTGATATCCATCTTAGGGGGAGAGGCACTTCTGGAACCCTCTCTTTGTTTGGATATGATTGGCATTAGTCGAAAATATTTTCCAAAGTCAGGAATTATGCTTACAACCAATGGCTTACTTATTCCTAATATGGAGCCAGCCTTCTGGGAAGCAATCAGAAAAAATGAGGCGTTTATCAATGTGACTCCGTATCCACCGACGGTGAAGCTAGTTCCGCAGATATTGGAAATATTTCATAATTATCATTTAAAATATGATCCGAGAATTGAAACAAAAGAAATAAAAACATTCGCAAAATTTATGAGTTTGAGTTCCATATATGATGCAGATTGGAACAATGAAATGTGTGCAGGAGCCGGATGCTATCAATTACAAAATGGATATATCGGAAAGTGTCCGGAAGGCATGTATATTGATTTTATGGCCGAGAGTCTGGGTAAGCGGCCCTCAGAATTAAAAACGAAAGACGCCGTAAATTTGTTCGAAGCGGAGGACGGTTTTGAAGTACTCCGGAAACTGTGCAGACCAAGTGATATGTGTAGAAAGTGTGCGAGAAAATTTCGGGAAGATATTGCGTGGGAGAGTGCGGGAAGATTCCCAAATCCAGATGACTGGCTAATTCACAGATAATAGAAGAGAGATGAAAATGACGCAATGTGGAATTTTGAAAATCACAAAAACCGTTTAGCTGTAATAGATGATAAAGGGGCTAGTCTTACTTATGATCAGCTAAATAAAGAAAGCAGAGCATTGGCAAATGTTGTAGGGGACAGATGTCTTGTATTCTCTCTCTGTAAAAACGGAATCGGATCTGTCCTGGGTTATGTTTCCTTTTTGAACCATGGAATCGTTCCGGTTATGCTAAACAGTCATCTTGAAACAGAACTGTTAGAGCATTTGCTGGAAATCTATCAGCCTTCTTTTCTGTGGGTACCGGAAGAACGGATTAGACAATTCCCGGATATGGATTGCGTTTATCAAATCTTTGGCTATGGACTTTTGAGGACTCCTTATCACACGGAGTATCCCCTTTATAAAGAACTGGGACTTCTGTTGACTACTTCAGGTTCTACAGGAAGCCCGAAGCTTGTACGACAGAGTTATGAAAATATTCTGGTAAATGCAACGTCAATTGTCCAATATCTGGAACTGAATGAAATGGAACGGCCGATTACAACGCTTCCCATGAATTATACTTATGGACTGTCGATTATAAACAGCCATTTGTTAGCCGGAGCGACCCTTCTTCTGACGGAAAAGTCTCTGATGCAAAAAGAATTTTGGGAATTTTTAAAAGAAGAAGGAGCGACTTCTTTCGGGGGAGTTCCCTACACTTATGAGATACTTGAAAAGTTACGTTTCATGAAAATGGATTTGCCAAAGCTTAAGACGATGACACAGGCCGGAGGGAAATTGACGCCAAAGCTTCATGAGAAGTTCGCCCGATACGCAAAAGAGAATGGAAAAAAATTTATTGTGATGTATGGGCAGTGCGAGGCAACGGCCAGGATGGGCTACCTCCCTTTTGAAAAGGCTGTCGAGAAAAAAGGCTCTATGGGGATTGCAATACCAGGAGGAGTGTTTCATTTAATTGATACGGAAGGAAATGTGATTCAGACTCCCTATGTGACTGGCGAACTTGTCTACGAGGGAAAAAATGTAACTCTGGGTTACGCGGAATGTGGTGACGACCTTAGGAAAGGCGACGAAAGACACGGAGAACTTCAAACAGGAGATATGGCTCAGTTTGATGAAGAAGGTTATTATTATATTGTTGGCCGTAAAAAACGGTTTTTAAAGATTTATGGAAACCGGGTGAATCTGGACGAGACAGAGAGGATGATAAAAGGACATTTTGGAATTGAGGTTGCCAGCGCTGGTATGGATGACAAATTGTATCTTTTTATTACAGAAGAAGCCCTGGTAGAGCCTGTGAAAGATTTTATGATAAAGAAAACCGGATTCCATCCGAACGCCTTTCAGGTAATGATAATAGATAAAATTCCAAAAAATGATTCAGGAAAAATTTTGTACAGAGAATTAGAAAAATACTATGGATAATCCAAAGATACAGTTATTTCTTCTTCCGTTTGCAGGAGGGAACTCGGCGTCTTTTCATCGGCTGACAGAACATCTGGATCCTTGTATTGAAACCATATGTGTGGAATATGCGGGAAGATTAAGCCGTCGAAAAGAAGCCTATATTACTAAATACAAAGAATTTTTGAAAGATACAGCTGCTTTTATTAATGTCAGAAGAAAGAAACTTCCCTTTGCACTACTGGGATACAGTCTTGGTAGTGTCCTAGTCTACGATTTAATTGTAAATCAGATGCTTTATGGAGAGGCAGATCATTGTTTCATTTGTTCCCGCGGCGATTTAAAAGATGAGAATATCAGCCAGGAATACCGTGACTTATCGGACAAAGAGTTTGTTCAAAAGATGAAAGAACTGGGAGGATTTGATGAAAAGATTCTGGAAAATAGGCGGTTTTTAAAGATTTATATGGAACCGGTACGGATGGATTATCTGGTCTGGTCAGACTATCGATACATCGAACAGGGGAGAAAAATACCATGTAATACGACTGTGATATATAGTTCTCAAGATCCTTTATCCGCCGGAGCTCATGAATGGAAAAGTTTAGTAAGTGCAGAAACTGATTTTTATGAATTGGGAGAGAATCATTTTTTTATCAATCAGTACTATAAAGAGATGGCAGAATTGATACATCAACATTTGATTTACAGATGACAGTCCGTTCATATCTGCCAGAAGATTCACAAAGAAAGAACGAGATCTATGGAATGGAAGTATGAAGATTTACTGGAATTAGAACCGTATTCTCTGGAGAAAAAAGAAAAACAAGAACTTTTCGGCAGACGTTTACTCTATCTGTCGAAATGGCATTATCAGTCGTGTACGGCCTATCGAAGGATCGTGGATGCATTAGGAACCAATCCGGAACAACTGGATATGTATGAAGCAATTCCATTTCTCCCAGTACGCCTTTTTAAAGAATTGGATTTACGGAGTGTGCCAGAGGAAGAAATTGTTAAAACTATGACCTCTTCTGGAACTACTGGACAGAGAGTTTCCAAAATATATGTAGATCGGAAAACAGCGGCCTATCAGCAGAAAACATTGGTGAAACTGGTATCTTCTTTTACGGGGGGGAGCCGTATGCCGATGATAATTATCGACAGCCCTTCTGTCATCAAAGATAGAATCAGTTTTAGCGCCAGAGGAGCAGGGATTCTAGGATTTTCTATCTTTGGCCGGGACAAAATATATGCGCTTGACGATGATATGAAGCTTAATGTGGAGGGTGTTACCACTTTTTTAGAAAAACATAAAGGAGAACGGATCTTTCTGTTCGGTTTTACTTTTATGATATGGCAACATTTTTATAAGGAACTTCTGCGGTTGAAAAGGAAAGGGATCTTCCTAGATTTGTCAAACGGGATCCTGATACATGGCGGTGGATGGAAAAAGCTGAAGGATGAGGCAGTTTCTCAGAAAGAATTTTATGGCCGCCTTCAGAAAGTCGGCGGGTTAAAAGAGATTCACGATTATTATGGAATGGTGGAACAGACGGGATGTATCTATATGCAGTGCGAACATGGACATTTTCATGCCAGTATTTTTTCCGATGTAATTATCCGAAAACCCGTCGATTTTTCCGTTTGTGGGATTGGGGAGAAGGGAATAATTCAAGTATTATCTGCAATTCCGGAATCCTATCCAGGGCATTCGCTGTTGACAGAGGACGAGGGGATTCTTCTAGGAGAGGATGACTGCCCCTGCGGACGGAAAGGAAAATATTTTTCTGTCATTGGGAGGCTGAAAAATACAGAAATCAGGGGGTGCAGCGATACTTATGCAGCCAAGTACTGAACAGCTTCAGTTTTATCTTGGAGACGAGTCAGGGATAAAAGAGATGGCGAATCTTCCGGCAGAGCAGCCATTTTCTGAGGGAAGAATAGAGTTCTTAAATAAAGTATCAATGAGACTGTTATCAGATAAAGAAGCGAAAGTTTATCCGGATGTGGTAACTTATGCATTCTGGATCCGAAGAGCCAATCTGGAAAAGATGAAACGAGAGTTTTGTCCGGGGAAAAGGTTTCGCATGGGGCGGGGAGTGGTATTCCATATCGCTCCCTCCAATGTAGCTGTGAATTATGCCTATTCTTTCACAGTTGGGTTTCTATTGGGAAACGCCAATCTGGTGCGACTTCCATCCAGGGATTTTCCACAGGTGGAGATTATCAACCGGGCGATTCAGAAAACTTTAGATGGAGAGGAAGGATATAAAAGGTGGAAGTCGTATCTGATATTCCTGAGATATGAGAGAAACAAAGAAATCAATGACTACTTTTCTTCCATTTGTGATGTACGCGTGATTTGGGGCGGGGATGATACGATCCGTGAGATTCGGAAATCGGAATTGCCGCCGCGGGCTACAGAGATTACCTTCGCTGATCGATATTCCATCTGTATCATAGAAGCCAGTCAGTATTTAAAAAGTTCTGAAAAAGAACAGAATAAAGTTGCGTTAAATTTTTATAACGATACGTATCTGACGGATCAAAATGCGTGTACATCGCCGAGACTGATTTGCTGGAGGGGAGAACTGGAAGAAATCCGACAGGCAAAGGAATATTTTTGGACAAAGCTTTGGAAGGTAGTTTCAGAGAAGTATGAATTTCAGCCGGTCCAGTATGTCGATAAATGGACCAATGTTTGTCTGGCGGCTGTGGCGATGGATGGAATAAAGGTAGTCCAAATAAAAGATAACCAAATTGTGAGAGTACAACTTGAGCAACTTGATGTTTTGGTTCAGGAGTACCGTAGTCATTCCGGATTTTTCTATGAGTATGATTTAAAGGACATTATGGAATTAATCCCTCTTTGTAATACAAAATTGCAGACTATCGCACTTCTTGGAAACAGCGAAAAACTGGCCCCCCTTATCCACTCCGGCGTAAAAGGAATAGACAGGGTTGTAAAGATTGGAAAGACAATGGAATTTGGAATGATATGGGACGGATATGATTTGGGAGAACGGTTGACGAGAGAAATTAGAAAGGTTTAGCAAGCAAGTAATTGTTTTAGAAAAAACATTATCATATAACATGGATGATTATTCGGGGAGATAATAAATGAATCAAATCAAATTAAGATTTAATGCAGGCGTTGAATATAATGGTAAGATTTATGCGTCAGCAATTTATATAAATGGATTATTCTCATTGGACATTGCTACCCATAGAATTACGTATCTTAAAAGTTTTTCTAGAGAAAAACCTTGTTACGCAATACACAGAACAGCCTTTTTATATAAAAATGAAGCTTGGTTTATTCCTCAACATGGGAGTTATATAGCCATAGTAGATTTAGAAACTTTAGATATTCAATATTTGAAACCACCATTTCAAAAGATTAATCAAAAAGCAATTTCTCGAATTAATGCTGTTTATTATTCTGGAGGGATGATAAACAATAGGTATTTATATTTAATACCTACAAATATAGATACTCTTTTGTTGATCGATTTAGAAAATAAAACATTATATCCTTACTATGATGTATCAACAGAAGACAATTATTATCTTTATGGTACTTATGCAGAAGGGTGTATTTATTTAGTACCTTACGTAGGAAAATCCTTCATGCAAATTGAACTTATAACGGATAATAGAACCTGCTACCCTTGGAAATACCCTTATGAGGCAGTGGGAGATATTTTATGTTATGAGAGGCAGTTGTGGTTTTGTCCTGGCCGTTCTGATTTTATATTAAAGATGGATTTAGATACAAAGAAGATGCAGGAAATCCCATTAAAAGAAGCCCATCATACAGCGTGTCTATATGAACAAATACAACGATATGAAAATAGACTGTTCTTTATACCATTTCATGCCAATAGAATATTGGAATATTTTATGAATGATGAAAAAATTTCTCAGATATATTTGGAAGAAGATTTATTAAAGGAAGGATGGAACGGATTTACAAAAATTTTTTCCGAGAAAAATATTATTTTGGCGTCATATGAGAAAAGCTTTGTTTTAATTTATGAGAAAAGAGAGGACATATTTTTAAAACTTTCCCTGGAAATCGATAGAGATATTTTGCTATGTGAAATAGAACATGGAGAGGAGTCACTGCCTTTTAAAATTGAAAACTATATTCATAAAGATATGTATGCAGGTAATGAAGATTACAGAGAAAACTTTTGGGGATTAAAGAAATATATGGAGTTAATACCAGATGTAGTTTTTTCAGAAAAAGGTCCTCAAAAGAACCTGGGAAGATTTATATGGGAAAAGGTAAAACAGTGATTAATTACTATAGAGAACTTATAAACATAATGGGCAAATCTAAAATAGGGAGCAAATCATGGGGAAAATTTGTGAAAGGTTATTAAATTTTGTACAGATCTATGATCATGAAGGTGCAGTTAGACTTTGTGCTTGGTTGGAAGATTGTAGAATAGGTTCATTATCCTGTCAGAATATGAAAGAGATCTATCATGGTGAACCCGCGAATAGATTGAGAAAAAAATTAATGAATGGAGATTATTCCTTATGTAACATAGATGCATGTCCGTATCTGGCAATGGGAGACATAGAAAATCATATGGTGGAAATAGATGCAATTCCGGAATATCCGGAAGAACTGTATCTGGCATATGAAAATGTTTGTAATTATCATTGTATAAGTTGTACGGTACCGGAAACTATGGTTAAAAATAAGATGGAGGACTTAAAAAACGGTTATGATAAGATCGAAGAAGAACTAAAAGAAGTATTACCTTATGTCAAAAAATTGGGGGCAAACGGGTGTGGAGAACTTTTTGTCAGTAAGAGGATATTGAAATTGTTATCAGAATGGAAACCTTTGGCTCCGGCAGAAGAAATATCAGTCAGTCTTGAGACAAACGGATCATTATTTGATGAAGAGCATTGGAAACAGATAGAGAATCTGGGACAGTATCATTTGGATGTAGCAGTTACGGTAATGAGTTTTGATGAGCAAACTTATCAGTTACTGTCTGGGACAAAACTACCGATTTCAAAGATTGAAGATAATTTACGTTTTGTAAAAAAGTTAAGAGAACAGGGAATTATAAATTATTTTGAAATTGCGACAGTTGTACAAGAACGTAATTTTAGAACTGTACCGGAGTTTGCGAGAAGATGTGTAGAGGAGTTTGGAGCAGATTATCTTCGCCTTCGTCCTTACTCTCCTTGGGGGAGTCAGGCTCCAGAGATAGAGTGGTTTATGGATATTAGAAATCCACAGCATCCATATTATAGCGAATATAAAGAAATGAAAAGAGATAAGATATTTCAGCATCCACGAGTACATGACTGGAGTGGTGGACTGGACACTGTTTGTAGAAGAGAATTTCCTTATAAACTTTCTCATGTGAAAGAACAGATATTAACAGAGCTGATTACAAATACAGAAAGCATTGTGGAGAACCTCCGTCATAATTTGAATGAAAAACAAATAGTGATTTATGGGTTGGGAAATATTGGGAAGTCGTTAGTTAAGATCTTGTGTGGGCAGGGAATGAAACCAGTATACATATTGGATAAGTATAAACAATGTAATCAGTTTCAAGAGATAGATGTTCATAGTTTACAAGACACGAGTGGGTTGACGAAACAAGTAGACATTATTATAACGCCTCTTTTGGGTGTGAAAAATATTATTACAGATTTAAAAATACTGGGATATGAAGGAAATTTGATATTGCTTGAAACTATAATTGAAGATTTTATATCACCGTAGGAGATTAAAAAAGGGAGCGATTAGAAATGCTAGAAAAATCATTTAATTATATATACGAAAAAGCGAAACAGGCAGATAAGGTGGTTATTGTCGGTGCAGGGAAACGGGGAAGGAAATTGATGTCTGATTTGCAAAAGTCAAACGCTATTTACCTGGAAGCTTTTTTTGACAACAATGAAACAATTGTCGGTACTATTATTGAAGGAGTTAAAATTGTAAAACCTTACAAAATAGACGGGATCTGTATTTATATTATTGCAGTTGATGCGAGAGAACATCGAAAAGCCTTCTTAGATCAGTTGCAGGAGTTGGGCATAGAGAAAGAAAATATCGTAATTTATTATTATAATAGGGATTACGATTATTTAAGTAGTTTGAAGAAAGAAAACTATAAAGAAGAAATACAGGACATGTATTATGAGAAGTTTGGGAAAAGGATCAATTGGCAGAATCCGATTACTTATAATGAAAAAATTAACTGGGAAAAATTGAATATTCGGGATGAGAAAAGGACAAGGCTGGTAGATAAATATCTGGTCAAAACTTGGGTGAAGGAACAAATTGGAGAAAAATATCTTACAAAATTATATGGAGTTTGGGATAATGCAGATGAAATAGATTTTGATACATTACCGAACCAGTTTGTACTTAAACTTAATAATGGAAGCGGGCGCAATATTATTGTAAAAGATAAGAGAGAAATGAATCAAGATGAGATATGCCGGCAATTAGAAGAATGGAAAGGAAATAATTTTGCATTTGCAAGTTTGGAGCTTCAGTATAAAGACATCGTCCCTAAGATTATCTGTGAAGAATACTTGGATGGTGTTGCGGAAAGCGTATATGATTATAATATTTATTGTTTCCATGGTGAACCAGTTTATATTTGGTGTATTAAGGGGAGCCATAGGCCGGGGTGTCAAGCATCTTTTTACAATAAAGATTGGGAGATGCAACCGTTCAGTTATGGATATCCTCAAGATCCCATACCAGCGCCCAAACCGGAAAAACTGGAGGAGATGTTGGCGCTCAGTAGAATTTTATGTAAAGAGTTTCGACATGTACGTGTAGACTGGTACAATCTCCCAGATGGAAGGGTATTATTCGGTGAGATGACCTTTTCTACGTGGAGCGGACTGATGCATTTTGAGCCAGAAGAGTATGACTTTATATTTGGAAAACTAATTTAGGATATTGTGGTACAGATGGGAGAGCTATGGAAATCAGTATTTTACTATTGACTTATAACCAGGAAAAATATATAAAACAGGCGTTAGACAGTATCATAATGCAAAAAATTAAAGTTCCTTATGAAATTATTATATTGGACGATGCTTCCACAGACAACACGCCTGAAATATTAAAAGAATATAAGAGAAAATATTCTGAAAAAATTTCTCTGTATTTGAGAAAGGTCAACAATGGTTTTCCCACCCGAAATGGTTACTTTTTGCTATCAAAAGCAAAAGGAAGATATTATGCAGTAATTGAAGGAGATGATTATTGGATTGATGATTTAAAAATTCAGAAACAATATGAATTTTTAGAAATTCATCAGGAGTATTCTGCATGTATGACAGATTTAATTGTGGTCGATGAAAAGAATAATGAAATTCCCTTAAAAGTTTATGAACGGATGGAAAATAATATTTATACGTTGCAGGACTTCATGCATTTGAGAGCCCCGGGAATGACAGTTTCTTTTTTTGCTAGAAACAACTTTGATGCAGAAGAATATCGTATTTTGTACAAAGCAGACAGAATGATGGGAGATATTACGACCTATATGCTATGTTTGTTGAAAGGCGACCTATATCAATTGAATGAAACTATGGCGGCTTACAGATATGTATATCTTTCAGGAAAAAATAATTTTAATTCTATACATAAGGGGAATATTTATCGAGAGTATATACAGGTAAAATATTGGATTAGACTTGAAAATTTTATGAAAAAATATTTTGAAAATTTTCAATTTATACCTATGGAAGAAATAATAGGACGATTAACAGTTCAATATCATACGAAACAGTGTGTCAGTTTAATGATGCAGTCGAAGAACAGGTGGAAATATTTATGGGTTTACCTGATATATAAATGGTTGCTAGACAGCAATCAATTAGTAGAAATAAATAAAGATATCCCATGTTCCAAAGAACATGATTGGAAGGCGTTTAAAAAAGAAAAAAAACGACTTGTGATTTTTGGTGCGGGGATGGTAGCAGAAGAATATCTTGACAAATATGCTTGGCAAGGAAATATTTTTTTCTTAATAGACAACGATAAAAGCAAACAAAATACTTCGTTTAAGGGATTTTTGATAAAAGCACCGGAAGAGCTTTTGAAGTATAAAAATAAAATAAAGGTTTTAATTACAAATAAAAAGCATGAGTCAGACATGGCAGAGCAATTAGAGAAAATGGGAATCCAAAATTATTATTGTTATTGTTCTATGCAAAGCCGAAGAGTAAAAAATATAATTGCGAATCGATTATTACAGATGGGCCGCAACAAGAAGGTGGAAGGGGTATAAAATGAGAGTGGGATTTTTTGGAGCAGGGACTTTTGCAAAAAATATTTTAGAGCAAATATATCTGCCCCCTTTCTTGTATCAGGAGGATGATATCATATTTATAGATAATGATTCAGAGTTGTGGGGAAAGTATTTAGATAGAAAAAGAATTATCTCTCCATCTGACATTTATAAATTTGGAATCGAAACAGTGGTTATTACAAGTGTATATGAGGGGGAGATTCGCAAACAATTAATGGAGACCTTGGGGATTTCAAAAGAACAAATATATACATATGAAGAATATAAGAGGAAATGTTATGCAAATTGGATTTATCAAAAAAGGTATCCAAATAAAAAAGATTATAAGAAACGTTTACTTGCTGGAACACAACCTATAGTAGTATATACGGCGATTACTGGAAACTATGATGAACTGAAAGAACCATTATTTCTATCAGACGGTTTAACTTATGTATGTTTTACAGATAACCCGAAGATAAAATCAAAGATATGGAATATTGAATACATAAAAGATAATTCTCTCGATCAGATACGACTGGCCAGACACATAAAATTAAACCCACATATTTTTTTTTCGGATTATGAAATAAGTATATGGGTGGATGGGAAATTTCAGATTATGGACGACTTGAGAACATATGTATCTATATATCAAAAGCAGTCGAAGATATTATGTTTTCCACATCCGGAGAGAGAATGTATCTGTGACGAACTTGCTGCATGTATCATCTCGAGAAAAGGAAATAAAAAAAATATGATACGGCAAGTTTCTAAATATTTAACAGAAGGATATCCGATAAATTATGGATTATATGAAACTGGATGTATCGTCCGCATGCATCATGATGACAAAGTGAAAATGTTAATGGAAAATTGGGAATATGAAATACAGCAATATTCAATACGTGACCAATTAAGTATTCCGTATATATATTGGAAAAACAATTTTGTACCAGATATATGCAATTTGGATATTAATAATAATAGATGGCTGGTGAGTAAAAATCATCTTTTATAATTATAGAAGAAAAGTGAGGAAAGGTATGTCATTATGTTTTTTAATAATATTAATTGGTTTAAGAGATTGGGATGCTATAAACATCTTATGATTTTTGGAGCTAAAGAAGCAGCGCGTTTGAGTTATCAATATGTTCAGGAGGCAAAAGCAGATATTGATTGTTTTATAGTAAGCAAAAGAATGGATAATCCACTGTATTTAGATAAGAAACCAGTTAAAACATTTGAAGAAATAGAAGATGATATTAAAAAAGAGGGTCTCGTCATTATATCACAAGGATATGAAGCGGATAAAGAAATGAGGAAGATATTACTTCAAGCTGGTTTCCCCAATATTATTTCAAGTGCAACACAAATAACAAATATAGTTACAGATGATCTGAAAAAATATTGTAATTCTATTTTGGGCGCTATGCAAGAGGTTGGAAACAAGGGCGAAAAGCCGCTGAAAAAACACAAAAATAGGAAAAATATTTGTATTTATGCAGTTACATCATCTGCGAATTTTCATAAAGTAAATGAGAAATATCTATCTTATTATATAAATTACATACAGGCTGGAGCAAAATTGACAGATCATAAAATATGTGAGTTAACTGACGATGTGGGAGATAATATATCCATCTTAAATCCTTATTTTAGTGAATTGACAGCCGGATATTGGATTTATAAAAATGATACCTTTCATGATTATGTTGGATTATATCATTATAGCAGAGGGCTTGACGTAACGGATGAACAAATAGAGGAAATAGTAGAGAAAGGGATAGATGTGTTACTTCCTCTTCCCTATATTTCCAGACATGAAATGATCACAAGATTTGCAAGAGAGGACGTACAAGTACTTTTAAGTGCAATTTACTGGATTTCTCCTGAGTATATAGAATCTGCTTTCAAGTATTTTTCAAATAAAGTATTCTTTCCAGGAAATATTCTTTTTGCAAAGAAAGTGGTATTTAATCAATATTATGAGTGGCTATTTCAGATATTTGCTGAATGTAGGAAAATTAGAGAACATCACAAGATGAAAATTGGATCCAGATTATGGGGATATTATGGAGAACATTTAACAAATATATATTTTTTGCATCATAAAGGATGTTACTCTGTTTTATATGCAAAAATAAAATATTTACAATAAATTAAGGAAAATTATAGACGTCGATCAGAGGGGCAAAAGTATCTTTTTTATAAAGAGATTTGCTCGGATCCATAGATATTGGAAGAAGAATATGAAAATCACAGTTGTAGGGACAGGATATGTCGGATTATCGTTAGCTCTTTTACTAGCAAAAAGACATGAAGTAACAGCTCTTGATATCTTAGAAGAGCGGGTAAACAAAATAAATAATAGACAATTATTTTTGCAGGATAAGGATATGCTTCGTTATATGGAAAATAAGTCTCTTACTTTAAGAGCGACAGTTTACGAAACGGAAGCCTATCAGAATGCAGATATTGTTATCATTGCAGTACCTACAAATTATGACAGTGAAAAAGAATATTTTGATACGTCAACGGTTGATTTTGTTGTGGGAAAAGTGATAGAAAATAATACAAAAGCACTGGTAATCATAAAATCGACAGTTCCGGTTGGATATACAGAAGAGATTAATAGAAAATATTGTACAGAAAATATTTTATTTAGCCCGGAATTTTTAAGAGAGACAAAAGCACTATATGATAATCTGCATCCCTCCAGAATTATCGTAGGGGGTACAAATATTGAAAGCCAAAGAAAAGCTAAAAAATTTGCTTTTATTTTGAAGGAATGTTCAGAGGAACAGCAGGTCCCTATATTGATAATGGGAGCGAGCGAGGCAGAGGCTGTCAAACTGTTTTCTAATACATACCTGGCATTAAGAATTAGTTTTTTTAATGAACTAGATACTTATGCAGAGGTGAAGGCGTTAAATACAAAAGAAATTATAAAAGGTGTTTGTTATGATCCAAGGATAGGAGACTTTTATAATAATCCGTCTTTTGGATATGGAGGATATTGCTTACCAAAAGATACAAAACAGCTATTGGCTAATTATGGAGATATTCCGGAAACTTTGATCCGCGCAATTATAGAGTCTAATGAAACAAGAAAAGATTTTATTGCGGGACAGATAGCAAAAAAAATAGGATTTTCTCGTCATTCATCGGATAATTTCAATATTTTGGATGAAAAAGAATCCATTACCGTTGGAATTTACCGTTTAACAATGAAAAGTAAGAGTGACAATTTTAGAGAAAGTTCTGTTCAGGGAGTAATAAAACGTCTGAAGGCGCGGGGAATTACTATCGTTCTATATGAACCGATACTTGAAGATAAAAAAACTTTTCTAGGACATAGAATCATCAAAGATATTGAGGAATTTAAAACGGTTTGTGATTGTATTATAGCAAATAGAACAGACATAAATTTAGACGATGTGAAACAAAAAGTGTATACAAGAGATCTGTACCATAGAGACTAAATAATATTTTTGGAAATAAGTTTAGATAGCTAAAAAATGGGATTGGGATTCAGAAAAAAGAGGGCATATGAAACGTCTGTGCATTTATCTAGTTTATGATAAACAAAATATAGTAGATAAATATATCGGTTATATGTTAAAGGAATTGAAAACTTGTATGGATTACTTGGTGGTAGTCTGTAATATGCCGGAAGTTGCTCGGGGATTGGATATTTTAGAAACTTATGCAGATCAGATTTATTATCGGGAAAATATAGGGTTTGACGCAGGAGGATTTAAAGACGCATTAGGTAAGTTTATTGGATGGAAAAAAGTTCTGGAATATGACGAACTGACCTTAGTAAATGATTCTATGTTTGGACCCTTTAGACCTATGAAAGATATTTATGCAGAGATGGATGAAAAATCCGCGGATTTTTGGGGGCTCGCAAAACATGGAGCCTACAAAGGACAAGAGAAGCGGGGAGAGTTTGAACATATACAAAGCTATTTTCTTCAAATTCGTTATCGTATGTTACATGATATTCGTTTTCAACAGTATTGGATGGACATGCCAATTTATCATTCATTTTGGGACGTTGTATTTCAACATGAAGAGAAATTTACACATTTTTTTGAGAAGTTAGGGTATACCTATACTACTTTAGCAAATACGGAAATTAATGATTCTAAAATCAATTTGACCAATAACTATTCCCAATACGCTATGATATCCTTTGAATTGATCAGAAAACGGAATTTTCCTTTTCTAAAGAAACAACAATTGATATATGATACTCTATTTAAGCAAACACAGGAGAACTTGTATCAATCTATCCATTACATAGACAAGGAGACAGATTATGATATAAATCTTATATGGGATAATATACTCAGAGTATTCCACATGTCAGATTTACAGAGAAGCCTTTGTTTTCAGTATATTATTCCATCCCATAAAAAGAAAGAGCTGAGGAAACTGAAAATAATTATTGTAGTTTTTGCGAATTATGTAGAGGCAACAGAAACAGTATTGGAGTATTTGCAAAGATTCAATTCAGAGTATTTTTTCAAAATTATTTCTGAGAAGGCAGAAATTTTGGAAGTATATCAAAAATGTGGCTTAGAATGTAAAACGAGTAGTTGGGGAAAACAAGAACTTTTTTCTGAGTTATGTACGTATGATTTTGTCTGTGTTTTACATGATACGGATGTGACATCAGATATACAATCAAGCTGTACTGGAAAGTCATATTTTTATAATATTTGGGAGAACCTGTTAAAAGATGATATCCATGTTTCAGGAATTTTAGAAAAATTTGAAGAAGAACCAAGATTAGGTTTTTTAACTGCACCACAACCTAATTTTTCTTCTTATTTTGGAGAGTTTGGAAAAGGATGGAATGGAAAATATGAAGTTGTAGAGCAGACGATAAAAGAAATGGGGCTAAATTGTCAGATTTCTAGGTTTAAAGTGCCGTTTAGAATTTCAGATGATTTTTGGATTCGAGGCGGTATTTTAAGAAAATTGACATATTTGGAGAAGAAAACTGATTCTTGCCTGTCCTATCTTTGGCCTTATTTGGCTCAAGATGCAGGATATTATTCTGGGGTTGTAGAAAGTTCGGAATATGCTGCTATGAATGAAATAAATCTAAGCTACTATCTCACACAGCTAGCGTCTCAAATACGAAGAGAATGTGGGGAATTTTATGATTTTGATGGATTAAAAAGAAAATTGCTTTCCATAGGAATAAAAGAGTTTTGTGCAGATTATTCTGAGATATTTATTTATGGAATTGGGGATTTGGCTCGAAAATATAAAGTTTTGGTACCAAATGTGAAAGGATATGTCATATCAGACGGACAGAAAAAACCAGAAAATTTTGAAGGACTACCAGTCAAATATTTGTCAGAGTTGATGATATCCAATAATTGTGGGGTTGTGTTATGTCTGAATGAAGAAAATCAGACACAGGTAATTCCATTATTGAAAGCTCGAGGGATCTATCATTTTTTTTGTATTTAGAAGAATAAAAACTGAAAAGGAGGGATTTGTGAAGTGAAATATGTTATCTATGGGGCCAATCGGGTGGCTAAAGATTTTATGTATATTTTTGACGAATTAAATATTTTGTACTTGATAGATGAGAGATGTACCTCTGAGACATGGTGTGGGTATCCTCTGGTAAAGTTGGAAGAAGCATTACATGATCATCAGTATGATCAGATTATTATCTGTGATTTTGACAAAAAACAAAAGGAACAGAGTTTACAAAAAAATGGCCTGATTTATAAGAAAGATTATATTTACGAAGAAGATTTTTTTGATGGATTGGATGAGATATCTATACCGACGGAAAGAAAATTCCTTGTTTGGGGAACGGGACAAGTATGCCAATCTATGATGAAACGGGAATTTCCGTGGCCAGTGGAATTTTTTATTGATTCTTATAAAAAGTATGAATCTTTTCTGGAACGGCCGGTCGTTCTTCCTCAAAAAGTATCAGATTGGAAGCAGTATTATGTTATCATTGCTGTTGAGCGAGATAGTGAGATACGGAAATTTCTTTTGGCACAGGGAATGATAGAGAATATAGATTTTATCAATTGGAAAGTTGTACTAAGTCTACCTTCTTTGTTACTTAGGCGAACAATATTTGACCGTTCCAGTTATGATTTGGACTGTAATACGATGTTAAATCATTTAGAAATTTTGCCGGAAGGGGATACTAGATATTGTTGCACGACATTTGTACAGGAAGGCTCTGATAATATTTTAAAGAAAGATCAAGAGGGGCTTTGGAAATCAAATATACATAAAATTATGTGCCTTTCTACAGAGAATAAAACCTTTTCGTTTTGTGATAAAAGTATGTGCCCACTGTTTTTGTCAAAAAATAAAAAGGTCGCCCTATATAAAGAGGAGCCCTACAAAAAGATGACACATTTTCCAGAAGTTTTGGCTTTGGGATATGATCCATCTTGCAATCTTTCTTGTAGTACTTGTCGAAAAAAATTGCATGTTGCAAAAGGAGAAGAATTGGAACATGTGGAGCGGATTACAAAGGAAATTCAGAAAAATTATCTTTCAGTATGCAATTTTTTGATTTTGGCGGGAAATGGAGAAGTATTCTTCAGTCCGGCATATCGAAAGATATATGAATCTGAAACCTGCGACCCGAAATATATCCGTCTGTTATCCAATGGTTTGCTGTTTACCCCCCAAAATTGGGAACGTTTTAGGAAGGGAAAGAATGGAAAGATCATGCTGACAGTTTCTGTAGATGCAGCCACAAAAAGAACTTATGAGCATATACGTAGGAACGGGAATTTTGATATCTTGCAAAAAAATATGGAATTTGCGGCGGAGCTTCATAGAGACGGAGAATTACATTATTTTCGTATGAACTTTGTTGTTCAGAAAGAAAATTATAAGGAGATGGTTCCTTTTGTAGAGTGGGGAAACAGACTGGGAGTAGACGAGGTTTTTTTTACAAAAATTTTGAATTGGGGTACTTATACAGATGAAGAATTTGCCCAAATTAGTATGATGGAATCCGATGGCATTACACCAAAAGTGGAATTAAAAGAAATACTGGTACATCCAATCATGAAAAGTGAGATTGTAGATTTGGGAACCATACAATATTCTCATAAGATAGACACAGTTGGTATTGTAGAGAATTATTATATGTGGGAGCTTGAAAAAAGGGGAGGAAAATTATTTACATAAAATTATGAAGAAGATTTTAATATATAATTGGATCCCTTTTGATGAAACAGAGGGTAAGGGCGGCGGTGTATCTGTATATACAAAAAACTTAATCAGGCATTTGGTGAAAAGATCGGACTGGGAGGTGTATTTTTTAAGCTCGGGAAGGGCTTATGATATCAGAAAAAGGAAAACATTTATCGAACCAACAGAAAACATATTTGGAGAGGAATGCAAAAGTTATCAGATAGTAAATTCTCCGGTGCTATCTTCAGCCCATCTTAGTTTTTCTTCTCCATGGCTATGTTACGAGGATACCGTATTAAAAGAAGTAATTAAGAAGTTTTTTAGAGAAATAGGTGATTTTGATGTGGTACATTTTCAAAATTTAGAAGGTTTATCTTTGAAAGTACTCGAATTGAAAGAAGAGTTTCCAAAAACAAAATTTATTTATTCTTTGCATAATTATTATCCATTTTGTCCACAGGTGATGTTATGGAAGGAAAATCTGGAGAATTGTCAGGAAAAAACGGGAGGAGAATGTTGTATATCCTGTATGCCCAAAGATGTACATAGGAGAAAAGTGATTTTTAATCAATGGATCAATTATCAAAAAAAACGGGAGGAGAAGATCAGACCGGTGTGGTCGGGACTCCAGAATGTAATGGAAAGTGTTTATGGAATCTATGATAAATTAACTGGAGGGAAAATTTGCGTTCGAAGAAAAATAAAGTTGTCGCGGGCATTTCAAAGATTTCGGAAAGAAATGGTGTTTTATTTAAATAAATATATGGATGATATCCTTGCTGTTTCGCATAGAACGGCTGAGATTGCGACTTTTTATGGGGTAGAAAAGGAAAAAGTAAGGATAAGTTATATTGGTTCAGAAGTTGCAGAAATACAAAAAGGAAATGAAGCCTATCCCTATGATGGAGGTTTATTTCATATTTGTTATCTCGGATATATGAGAAGAGTGAAAGGATTTCATTTTCTGATAGAAGCGCTGGAAAAGATGCCTTCCCATCTGGCAGTGAAACTTAAATTAACGCTTGCAGTTCAGATTAGAGAAGATGAGATGAAAAAGCGTATCACTGATTTGAAGAAAAAACTTACTGAAATTGTAATTTATGATGGATATAACCATGATGATTTACCAGAGATACTTAAAGAGGTGCAGTTAGGAATTGTCCCTCACCTATGGGAAGACAATCTGCCGCAGGTTGCAATAGAAATGAAGGCTTACGGAATCCCTGTTTTGGTTAGTGATCTTGGAGGAGCAAGGGAGCTTACTCTATCAAACGACTTTTGTTTTGTTGGAGGCGACATAGATGACTTTTTAAAAAAGTTATCTGTTTTCTTAAGATATCCGGAGAAGCTAAATAATTATTGGAAAAACGCCTCTAAGCTTCCCACAATGGGAGAACATATAGAAGAATTGATGTCTTATTATGAGGAATAAAAAGATAAAATGAATGAATTAATCAGTATTGTCGTTCCGGTATATAACGATGAGGAATACATAGAAGAATGTTTAAAGAGTATCTTAAATCAGACCTATCAGAATCTGGAGATTATTTTGGTAAATGATGGATCCATAGACAAGTCTGGAGAGATATGTGAAAACTATGCAAGAATGGATTCTCGTATAAAAGTTATCCATCAGAAAAATAAAGGAGCTTTAGCAGCACGAAATACAGGGATTGAACATGCGCTTGGGAAGTATCTCGGATTTGTTGACGGGGATGATTGGATTTCTAGCCAGACATATCAAAGCCTGTATGAGGACTTAAAATTATATAATGCAGAATTGGCAATCTGTAAAAAGAATATATATGATGAGTATACGGGAAATTGTTTTTCAGAGAGCGATGTTTTGGAAGAAGGATATTATGAAAATTGGAGATACCCAGATATTCGGAAGCATTTGTTTGATCAGATCGGAGCGGAAGCAGGTATCAGTTTGAACCTTTGTGATAAATTGATTTCTCAGAAACTAATTAAAGAAAATTATAAAAAGATAAATCCAAACTTACGGTATTTTGAAGATATGACATTGGGTTTTTTGTGTATATTGCAGGCTGATGGGATTGTGATTCAAAATCAGGCACATTATTTTTATCGACAAAGGAAGAAATCGTTATGCCATAGTATCAATCGTGGATACTTAGAACAGGTAAATATATTTTATCAGTCGTTACGTTCACAAGTAGAAGAAAGTTCCAAAGAATTACTATGCCGGTTAGATATGTTTCTTGCAGATCGTGTGATTTTTGGATTGAATCACATGATGGGATTAAAATTGAGAAATAAAATCCCATATTATCTACCACCATTAAAAAAAATAGAAAGAGGAGAAAGGCTTGTTTTATATGGGGCTGGAGAGGTAGGAAGGTCTTACCATCGCATATTAAATTTAACATATCCTGGACAAGTTGTATTGTGGGTGGACAGGCAATTTAAAAAATTTCAGAATGAGGGCCTTAATGTTCAAGGGGTAGAAGAAATGTGTGATATCCCATTTGAAAAAGTACTTATTGCTATTAAATTTCAAAATAATGCAGAAAAAATTAGGGGAGATTTACTTAAAATAGGAATTGCATCAGAGAAAATTATATGGGAACGACCGGATACATTAATAGGCGATTGATAAAAAGGGACGGGAGAAAAGAATGGGAAAGCGAAAGTCGATGTTATGTTTGATGACAGCTAGTATAATGGCAATAGGATATCGCTGGAAATATAAAAAAAACGGAAGGGAAATTGCCGCTTTGAAATCAGTGAATGATAAGTTGTCAGACAATTGTCAATTATTGAATCATTGGCTGGAATTGAAGCATGAGAATAAATCGTTGGCGACCTATTTTAGAGATTTGGGATATAAACGGATTGCCATTTATGGAATGGCAGAATTGGCGAATCGGTTGATGGAGGAATTGGAAGGAAGTGGAATAAGTGTTATATATGGCATTGATAGGGACGCAGGATGCTCTATTTCAAGAATTTCCGATGTATATTCTCCACAAATGGCTAAATTACCAGATGCTGATGCAATTGTAGTAACGCCATATTATGCATTAGAAGCGATCAGAGAAAAATTAAAGAACAAAGTAGAATGTCCAATAATTTCAATAGAAGAAGTGATATGGAGTGTCTGAGAATATGAAACTGATTTCATTTTATCTGCCGCAATTTCATGAAATACCAGAGAATAATGATGCGTGGGGAAATGGGTTTACAGAATGGACGAATGTATCAAAGTCGGTTCCTTTGTATTGGGGGCACAGACAACCGAGGGTACCGTTACATGAAAACTACTATAATTTATTAGATAGTAGTACGATGGAATGGCAGGTGGACCTTGCCAAAAGAGCAGGTATTTATGGGTTTTGTTTTTATCATTATTGGTTTAACGGAAGACTTGTGTTAGAGAAACCAGTTAAAAATTTATTGAGAAAAAAACATATAAATTTTCACTACTGTTTTGCCTGGGCAAACGAACCATGGACGAAAACATGGCATGGGGCAGGAGGTAACAAGGAGATTTTGATTCCTCAGACCTATGGAAAGAAAGAAGAATGGGAAAAACATTACGATTATTTCCAGCCTTTTTTCCGAGATAAGCGGTATATAAAAGAGAACGGTCGACCAGTACTGTTAATATATAGGCTGAGGAACATTCCATATTTCAATGATATGATTCAGTATTGGGACCTCAGAGCAAAAGAAGATGGATATTCGGGGCTCTTTGTTGTTTCTATGAACGTATGTCGGGAACATGTATCAAAAAGTAGATGGGTAAATGGTTCCGTTGATTTTGAGCCAAATAGGACAAAATCGGAAAAACTACAGGAAGGATCTGAAATAAGTTTTCCAAGATGGGGAAAGCAAATTTTGAATAGATTTGTAGTTAAAAGCATTCAGTATGATACGATTAACAGGACAATGTTGAAAACTCCACATGAAAAGAACCAATTTCGTACGGTTTTTATTGATTACGATGATTCTCCTAGACGTAGTTTTAGAGCAGTTGTAACCAGGGGAGCTACTCCGAAAAAGTTTGGGAAATATTTAAAAAATACAGTTCAAAAAAGTTTAGAAGAAGGGAATAATTATATTTTTATAAATGCCTGGAATGAGTGGGGGGAAGGAAATTATTTAGAGCCAGATACTCGATATGGCTATTTATATTTAGCAGAAGTTAAAGCTTGTATGAAAGCGATATATCATAGAGGAATAAGGAAAAGATGATGAATAAGAATATTTATATCTTCGGCGCGCACTCCCGTGCGCGCACACTGGCTACTTATCTTCAATACCTGAATCCGGATATACAGATTCAAGCTTACTTATATAATAATGCAGAAAACAATCCGGAGACAATTGACGGAGTACCAGTGATTTTTCTGAGTGAAATGGTGAAACTGAACCCAGAATATCCGGTTTATCTCGGAACCAGAGGAATCTATCATCTTGAAATAACAGAAAGACTGCAAAAACTTGGTATGAGGAACATAATTCCAGTGACTCCCGATCTGGATATGAGGTTAAGAAATCAGTATCTAAGGCGTGATTTTTCTGAAAGAGGCCGGATATTTCGTAAGCTGGAATCCCTTTCACCTTCTGTCGGTATCTATGTTGTAAAATCTGTGTTCGATAAACCTCTGCAGGCCGAATATCAGTTGTCTGAGTTTGAAAAAGAGATTCAGGTGGGGGCGGCCCTTACAGAAGAACGGATATGTAAAATTGCAGATAATGAGGGAGAACATATTTCAGACAGAAACAGACAGTTTTGTGAACTGACGGCGCTGTACTGGATTTGGAAACATGCAAGCGAAGAAATTGTCGGGCTGGAACATTATCGCAGACATTTTCTGCTGCCGAAAGATTGGGTTCAAAGGATGAGAAAGGAACAGGTGGATGTGATTCTTCCCACGCCGCTTTATGTGGCGCCCAATGTGGCACAGAATTATAAAGAGCGACATGACGTGTCGGACTGGGACTACATGATGGACTATATGAGGCGAATCCATCCGGATTACTACGAAGAGGCAGGACGTTTTTTCAAGATGGGTTTATATTCGCCTTGTAATATGTTTATTATGAAGAAAAAGGTTCTGAATGCCTTATGCTCCTGGATGTTCCCCATTCTTTTTATCTGTGCGGAACATGGAGGAGCAAAGGAGGATTCCTATCAGAACCGTTATCCGGGATTTCTGTCGGAGCGGCTGATTTCCCTGTTTTTTGAAAAAAACAAAGAGAATTATAAACTGGTATATGCGGATAAGAATTTTTTGCCATAGAGGTTGGAACGCTGCTGGAATCCTACCGTCGCTTGACAAGAGCACACACGGTCGAAAAAGGGGGAATTCAGCTCCAGCGGCGTTACTTTCACTCCGTGTATGTCCTTGTCAAGCGACGGTATGGGTTTTGAATGGAAAAATGTTTTCGATACCTTAGGAGTCATGTCTATTTTTAGGAGGCATCAGACAAACATGGAGAAGAAAGGAATAAGTATGAACTTTGAGTTGACGGCTTCCATGATGTGTGCAGATTATGGGAATCTGGAAAAAGAGGTAAAAAATCTGACGGATGGTGGAATTGATTCCTTTCATATTGATATTATGGACGGGCGGTATGTGCCAAATTTTGCCATGTCTCTGAATGATATGAGATATATTGCGGCAGTTTCCACAAAACCGCTGGACGTGCATTTGATGATTGAACATCCCAACAACCGAATCGGCCTGTTTTTAAGCAATCTGCGAAAAGGGGATACGGTTTATATTCACCCGGAAGCAGAGTACCATCCCTCTACAACGTTGCAAAGTATTATCAACGCGGGGATGGTTCCGGGAATTGCTGTCAATCCGGGGACCTCAGTGGAGACCGTGATGGAGATGCTTCGTATTGTGAAAAAAGTGCTGGTGATGTCAGTCAATCCGGGGAATGCAGGGCAGATGTACCTGCCCTATGTGGGAAAGAAAATTACCAGACTGCTTTCGCTGACAGAGGATATGGATTTTGAGATTTACTGGGACGGGGCCTGCAGCGCGGAGAAAATCCTGGAATTTGCTCCGAAAGGAGTGAAAGGATTTGTTCTTGGCACAACGCTTCTCTTTGGCAAGGACAGGCCTTACGGAGAGACCATCCAGGATATCCGGGCATTGAAATTTTAAGAGACAGAGGAAACTGTGCTGTAAAAATACCTTAAGAGGCAAAGAAAGTCGAGGGAGAATGTGTGAATATTGCGCTTATTTTATCCGGCGGGACGGGAATGCGGATGGGAAGAGAACTTCCAAAGCAGTACATAGAAGCAGGAGGAAAACCGATTCTTTTCTATTGCCTGGAAAGCCTGTCTGTCCATCCGGAGATTGATGCAATTCAGATAGTAGCAGAACCCAAATGGCAACCACAGATTTTAAAATGGATGGAGGAGTTTGGCGGAAGAGAAAAATTTCGGGGGTTTTCCGGACCTGGAAAAAATCGCCAGCTTTCCATTTACCAGGGGCTCTGTGATCTGATGAGTTATGCAGAAGAATCTGATTATGTATTGATTCATGACGCTGCGAGACCGATGCTTTCTGAACGTCTGATTACGCAATGCTTCCGGGAAGTAGCAGGACATGACGGAGTGATTCCTGTTTTGCCCATGAAGGATACGGTTTATCTGAGTCGGGATAAAAGGACAGTTGCAGCATTGTTAAACCGGAGAGAGGTTTATGCAGGGCAGGCGCCGGAAGTGTTTCAGCTTGGGGCTTATTATGAAGCGAACCAGCGGCTTTTGCCAGAACAGATTCTGGAAATTCACGGTTCGACAGAGCCGGCGGTGATGGCCGGAATGGATATCGCTATCATTCCCGGCGACGAAGAGAATTTTAAAATAACAACAAAGGCAGATTTAAAGCGGTTTTGGAACATGATCGAAGATTTAAGGACTTCCGATAAAGAACAGGAATGATTGAGGTTGAGCGCTGGGAGTTTCAGAGGAAGAAGAAGCCAGAGTGAGGAGTATCAGATGAAAGCGTGGACACTTTATGGAATTGGAGATATTCGGCTGGAAGAAATAAAACGACCTTCTGTGAAGGCCGGAGAAGTATTGGTGAAAGTGGCGGCGGCCAGTATCTGTGGTTCCGATATTCCACGTATTTACCGGGATGGCGCGCACAGACTTCCTTTGACTTTAGGACATGAATTTACTGGGAAGGTAGAGGAAGTGGGAGCAGGCGTGGACAGGGGATGGGAAGGAAAACGAGTCGGAGTTTTTCCTCTGATTCCCTGTAGAAGGTGCTTGATGTGTCGCCAGAAGCATTATGAGCTTTGCGGCAATTATAATTATTTAGGCTCCCGGTGCAACGGCGGGTTTGCAGAATATGTGGCTGTACCGGAATGGAACCTTATCCAGTTGCCGGATAGTGTGGAAGACGTCACTGCAGCGATGATGGAGCCGATGGCAGTTGCCGTTCATGCGATGCGACAGAGTAGAAACAAAGGCGACAGCAGTTCTCAAAAACGGGCGGCTGTAATTGGACTTGGAACGATTGGAATGTTGCTTGTCATGTTTTTAAAAGAAGCCGGTTATGAGACAGTCTATGCGGTAGGAAACAAAGCGTTACAGAAAAAGACTGCTCTTCGTTTTGGAATTAGGGGGGAAGAGTATCTGGATGCAGGAGAAGGAGATGCAGTAGCCTGGCTGCTGGAGCGTACAAAGGGACGTGGCGTGGATCTCATCTTTGAATGTACTGGGCGCAACGAAACATATGTACAGGCAATTGCGGCAGCCGGGCCTTTGGGCCAGGTGGTTCTTGTGGGAAACCCTACATCAAAGAGAATTTTGGAACGGGAAACCTACTGGAGAATCCTTCGCAATCAACTGAACATTTGTGGGACGTGGAATTCTTCCTTTACAAAGGAGGCTTCTGACGACTGGCATTATGTACTAAAAAAATTGTCAGAGGGGCGGATTCATCCGGAGTGGTTACTTTCCCATTCGTTTTCTTTTTCCTGTCTGGAGGAGGGGTTACATATCATGCGGGATAAAAAAGAGGATTATTTAAAGGTAATGCTTACATTATGATAGATTCTTTCATTGACATCACTCCACATGATTGCTAAAATAACATATAGAATCATCCACAATGCATGGGAGGAAAGAGGAATGTATCATTGCCATATGCATTTCTATTTTGTAGGAAAGCCCTGCAGGGCATTTGAAGTGATAAAGGAGATGTCTCCGTTTCCGGCATTTACTCACGAGTTTTCAGAGAGCGAAGATCCGGAAACGGCGATGACAGCCAGGGCCGATGTGATTTTCGCAAATCTAGAGGAAACAGCTATCTCGGAAAAGCTTCTGGCACTGGCTTTTGGAAAGCCAAGCGAGGCAGAGCTGATTCTGTTTGCAGATGGAAGCAGGAGAGAAATCCTGGCGAACGACCAGGGAAAGACGGGAAATATTTTAGCGGAAATCTCAGATATATGGAAGCTTCCCATGACGGATGAGGAAGTTCGGTTTCGGTTTTTCCGGTGGCAGAAGCTCTGCAAAGAGAGAAAAGATTCCTGGCAGACCAGCCATTATCTGGAAGCGACTATCAATAATATCCCCAATCTTGTCTGGTACAAAGACAAGGATGGGATCCATGAGAAAGTCAATGACAGCTTCTGCAAAACAGTAAGAAAGACTAAGAAACAGGTGGAAGGGCAGGGGCATGCCTACATCTGGGATGTGGAAGAGGACGATCCGGCCTGTATTGAGTCAGAGCGGGTGGTCATGACGAAACGGGAAACCTGCGTGTCGGAGGAATGCGTCCAGACAGGAGACGGTGCCAAACTTCTGACCACTTACAAATCTCCGCTTTATGACCTGGACGGAAGCGTGATGGGTACGGTAGGCGTAGCGATTGATGTGACTCAGGAGCGGGCTTACGAACAGGAAATTATGCAAAAGAACCATACGCTGGAAACCATTTTTACGACCATGGATTGCGGCGTGATGTGTCACAGCCTAGATGGTTCCCGTATTTTGAGTGTCAACCGGGCGGCTCTTAAAATTCTGGATTATGAATCTGAGGAGGAACTGACCGCAGACGGATTTAATATGGTAGCCAATTCCGTTCTGGCAGAGGACAAAGAAGCGCTTCGAAATTCCATTACAGAGTTAAAAACAGAGGGAGACAGTATCAGCGTAGAGTACCGCGTTCGACATAAGAACGGGGATATTTTGCACGTTATGGGGAATGTGAAGCTTTTGGAAGAGAACGGGGAACTCTTTTACCAGCGTTTCCTTTTGGACTGTACCGCTCAGAAACAGCAGGAGAAGGAGCATGAGAGACGCCAGATGGAGCTGGTTCATGCGCTGAGTATCGATTATACACTGGTCTGTTTCTTCGATTTGGATACAGGAATGGGACACCGAATCCGGCATGAAGAAAACGGAGATCCGATTCTGGAAGAGATTTTTGAAGGAGATCTTTTTCTGGATGACAGGATTAAGCGTTACATAGAGGAGTTTGTCCATGAGGAGGACCGGGAGGAGTTTTTGCAACTGGTCTGTAGAGAACGTCTCAAGAAAGAGTTATCAGAAGAGAAACAGTGTTATAGGAATTATCGTACAGTCAAAAACGGGAATGAGAGATATTTTCAGATAAAAGTAGTACGCGCAGGAGCGTGGGAGGACGGCCATGGCGTTGTTCTGGGATTCCGAAGTGTGGACGAAGAGATTCGGAACGAGATGGAGCAAAAGAGTTTGCTGGAGAGCGCGCTTATGCAGGCCAATCGGGCAAACAGGGCAAAAAGCACCTTTCTGTCCAATATGTCTCACGACATCCGTACGCCCATGAATGCGATTGTCGGTTTTACGGCTTTGGCGCTGACTCATAGTGATCGCCAGGAACAGGTAAAAGAATATCTGAAAAAGATTATGACTTCCGGAAATCATTTGCTCAGTCTCATCAATGACGTGCTGGATATGAGCCGAATTGAAAGTGGAAAGATGCATCTGGAAGAAAAGCCCTGTTGTCTGCCGGATATTCTTCATGGGCTGCGCAATATTGTACAGGCCGATGTCCATGCAAAACAATTAGAATTTTATATTGATGCGGTGGATGTCTTTGATGAGAAGATTTATTGTGATAAGCTTCGCCTCAATCAGGTGCTTTTAAATCTGCTTGGGAATGCCATCAAATATACGGGGATGGGCGGCATTATTACGATGCGGATTGTCGAAAAGGCCGGGGCGCCGGCCGGCTATGCCAACTATGAGTTTCATGTCCGGGATACGGGCGTTGGCATGAGTGAGGAATTTATTGCTCATATTTTTGAACCCTTTGAGCGGGAGAAAAATACCACCATCAGCGGGATTCAGGGAACAGGTCTCGGAATGGCGATTACAAAGAATATTGTAGATATGATGAACGGATCCATTTCCGTGAAAAGCGAAGAGGGCGTAGGGACAGAATTTTTAGTTTCTTTTACCTTCCGTATAGATTCTTCGGAAGAGAAAACAAGAGATATTCCGGAGCTTAAAAACTGCAGAGCTTTGGTGGTAGACGATGATTTCAATACCTGTGACAGCGTATCCTACATGCTTGGTCAGATTGGCCTGCGGGCAGAGTGGACCTTATCCGGGAAGGAAGCAATTTTGCGTACCCGCCAGTCCATCATGCGGGGAGATGAATATGGAGTCTATATCATTGACTGGTTCCTACCGGATATGAACGGAATTGAGGTGACCAGGAGAATCCGAAAAGAGTTGAAAGAGGATGTACCGGTAATTGTTTTGACGGCTTACGACTGGTCGGATATTGAGGAGGAGGCAAGGGAAGCAGGCGTTACCGCATTTTGTAGTAAACCTCTGTTTATGTCAGAGCTTCGAGAATGTCTGTATTCCGTTGTCCGGTCAGACGAAGAAGGGGAAGAAAAGTCAGGGGACGAAACTGTGAAATTTCAGACAGGACGGATTCTCTTGGCTGAGGATAATGAACTGAATCAGGAAATTGCGACGGAGATTTTGACAGATGCAGGTTTTTCTGTGGAGGTTGCAGGAAACGGGCAGGCGGCTGTTGACATGCTGAAAGGTTCGGAGCCGGGATACTATCAGCTTGTGTTGATGGATGTCCAGATGCCTGTGATGAATGGGCATGAAGCGGCTAAGACCATCCGGAATTTTGAAAACAAAGATTTGGCTTGTGTACCGATTCTGGCGATGACGGCCAATGCCTTCGAGGAGGATAAACAGGCGGCGCTGGCCTGTGGGATGAACGGCCATATCGCAAAGCCGATTGATGTGGAAAATCTGTTTGAGACTCTTGGTAAGGTGTTGACAGGACAAAGCGCCTGAGCATTCAAATAAAAAAGAATCTTGTAAGAAGGGGTGTAAAAAAACTCCCCAAATAAAAAAAACGCTGAGGTCGTGAGGCTTCAGCGATTTTTTTGTGTCATTAATTATGCGATTTATTTTACAGCTTCTTTTGCAATCAATTGTCAATCAATTGAATCAGCATCGTCGCTTGAGAAAACTTTTTGACTTTTTCCAATTCGCTCTCCAGCTTTTACAATGGTTTCGATACCCTCCCGGCTGTTCGCCAGTAGGTCGGCGTCCAGAATCGCAGCGCCAGACTGGAGGAGAAGGAGAATGGTAGAGCCGCCAAATTCAAAATATCCCTTTTCCATTCCGCGGTTCACCAGGGTCTTTCCACTATGATGGTTGTGGATCTTACCAACCATAAGAGCTCCGACCTCCATCATAAGGATAGTGCCAAAACAGGAAGTCTTTATCAGACAGTACTGCCTGGAATTTTCTTTGTAGATGGGATAGACGTCGCCTGCTACGGGATTGACCGTATGGAGTACGCCGGGAATCTTATGGTCCCGGCTTTTTTTTCCGTCATCTACATAAAAATAGCGATGGTAATCGTCTACCGTCAGGCGAAAAATTAGGGCCTGACCGCCGTCATAACGATCTGCAAGCTTCCGATTTCTAAGAAGGCTTTCAATCGTATACGCGGTCTGTTTCACGTACAGCGTTCCTGTTTTAGATATGGGACAGACGGTGAGCTTACCGTCACAGGGACTGACCAGATGAGAAGGGTTTGAATCAAAAGGGCGCAATCCATCTTTGATCTTCCTAGTAAAAAACTCATTATAGGAACGGTAGTTTCTTTGGAACCGGTCCGTCCTTCTGGAAGATCTTATAGAAGCTATATTGTGGATGTTTTTAGCAAAGGCGGCCGGTTCATACAGATTTAAGTCAATGTTGTTTTTTCGTACAAAGGGACGAATTAGGAACCGGGAAAGGGCACTATTTAAAAAGAAACCTCCGATTTTGGAAACGACAGGAGGAATCAGGAGCCGGACAGCGATTCTTCCGGGAAAAGTTCCATAAAGATCCGATAAAAGCCGATCCTGCCCCCCGTTGCCGGACACTTCATTGCCATCTCTTGTTCGATAGATCATAAACACTTCTCCTGTTAGAAAGATAGGTTAAATGGCGAACAGTTTCTTTTACGATTTATAAAAGTATAGTCACTCTTCAAAAATTTTATCAATAATAGGGCTGCTGTCCTCGTTGGGTTTGGGAACCCGAAAAGAACTATAGATAAAGAGAGCCAGAAGGGCGGCCGCCACAACAGCCACCAAAACTGCCAGCATATGGTTTCCAGGCTTCCGAAAACGGAAATCTACCACAAATAGAATCCCAACCAGTAAAAGCACAATATGTAGCAGTACCAGGAATACAAAGTCCGGCAGGAAGAACTGAGTCATAAAGATCAGAGGCAGAACTACAGACATAGAGGTGATCGGGAGTCCATGATAGTAGTGGTTTGCCCCGCCTTCTGTCTGCTGTCTTTTTCCTTCCAGCACATTAAAAAAAGCCAGACGGATGACGGAACAGACACAGTATATGGAAATGATAAGCAATCCCAGAGTGCCTCGGACGCCCAGAAGATAGCAGATCAGGGCTGGAAAGGCTCCAAAACAGACGACATCACATAGAGAATCAATCTGAATACCAAAGGCTTTTTCCTCTTCCGTACGGTCCTTTTTGGTACGAGCAATCTTTCCGTCAAACATATCGCAGAGCCCAGAAAGCGCCAGACAGAAGATGGCAGTTTTGAAATGTCCGTGGATCGCCTGAGTCATTCCGAATATAGAGGAAATCAGGCTTATATAGGTCAGAACCACCGTGTAGTTATAAAATCCAATCATATTCTTGTGCCTCCTGAATCAGATTCATTGGAACCTTTTTTTCCGATAATAAAGTGTGCGGCCACTGTCATGACAGCGCTGATGGTAAGCTGGGAATAATAACTGATTCCCCGGCTTATGATCATGGCGGGAAGGAGGAGCGAACTTCCGAAAATAGGGGCAAAAATGGACAAAAAGAGCTTTTCGCTGATCCCCATACCACCAGGAAGAGGGAGCATATCCACCGCCAGAGAGATCATTCCCTGCAGGCAGAGGATTGTCATCAGATTCTCACCAGAGAGGCCGAAAGCGAGATAGGTAAGTCCGGTGACAAGGAAGAGAAGTAGCCGCTGGACAACCGTAATCAGAAACGCTCGAATAACCACCGGCTTATGCTTCCAATAAAATTCCCCGGTAGCATGATAATCGTCCATAGAAGCTTCCAGACGCCGCAAACGCTTTCCCTTTTTCCGCAACAGATGAAGTCGTTCCAGGAGTTTTAAGCCCTTTACCATGATCCATTTGGCTAACTTTGGATGGAATACCAGGGTCATCATAAAAGTGACGCAAAATACGTTCAGACCAAGACCCAGATACATCCAGAACATGACAGGCTCCAGATAAAGCATGACACGCTCAGGCCTGAAGAGAAGAATAAGGGCTCCCAGAACCACCAAAACCATTTTGTAGGTGATGGTCACAATCATCAGGACCAGAGTGGATTCCGGGATAGGGATGTTGTCCTTTTTCATGTAATAAACCTGGGCGGGCTGCCCTCCCGTGGCCGACGGTGTGATACAACTGAAGAAAAAACCGACAAAAGAATAGAGATAGCATCTGGCGGCCCGGACTTTATAGCCCAGGACCCGGAGCAGATAACAGATGATAATGGCCTCTCCTAGGATAAAAGTTATCACACAGGCGACTCCCAAAAGGAGAAATACAGGGTTTGCAGTTTTGAGGTAGGAGAAAATCAGAGTCAGATCCTCCCCTCGAAATACTGCCCAGACAGTCACTGAAAAGACTGTGAGCAGAAATACCAGGTTAAAAGATTCTTTTTTTTACTTCCCATAAGTCCTTCCTATTTATGCCGTGATTCTGTTTGATGTCTCCAGACTTTCTGATTAATGGCTTCGAAAAAATGCATGATTGGTCTGTACCAATCAAATTTCATGGACAAAGAGTAACAAAGCTGCGCCAGGCCAATTCCACCGATAATATCCACCAGATAATGTTGCTTGGTAAACTGGGTGGACAGGCAGATGAGAATGGTAAAGATCAGAGAAAAAATCTGATACCATCTGGGGATCCGCGTTTCTTTGCGGACGCCAAGATAACAAAACCAGCTCGTTAGACAGTGAATGGACGGAAACAGATTGGTGGGAGCGTCAATGGCGTAAAGCCACCGCATGATTTCTTCCCAGATTCCATTTCCGATAATTTCTGGCCGAACATTGGTCGTGGGTAACAAAACAAAAAAGATTCCGCAGATGAAACGGGAGAGGATATCTGCCGTCACAAAGCGGTAAAGCCGTTCCTTTTCAAGCCCCGCGATCAGAAGATAATTGGCGATCCAGAAGAGATAACAGATAAAATAAATACTAACCCATTCCGGCCGGAAAGGAATCATCCGATCAAGGGGAGTCGTCAGGTCGTAATGGTATGCTCCCTCCATAAAGATACGTAAGACAAAATAGACAAAGTTATTGACCAGAAAACAGGATAATAAGGGGATAAGTCCGTCAAGAGGAAGGCGCGATAATAAGTTTTTCATAAATCAAATATACCTTATGTTTCCTAAGGCCAAGGGGCCATAATGGGATATCCGAAGGATATAAAAAAGCCTTTTGAAAAAACTACCCGGAAGGAAACCTGCCGGGCAGCCACTGGTTATCCTATGTCGTTAGATACTGATAATGCCAAAGGCGCTCAAAACAGAGCTAATCAAAATCGCCACAATACAGATGGGAGCCAGATATTTGATTACGAAAACGAAGAGCCCCTTTCCTTTGAAGGAAGCGCCTTCCGCCTCCGCCTCCTCAATGACAGCCGACGGCTTAATCACATAACCTACCAGGACGCAGGTTAAGAAGGCTACGATAGGCATGAGAACGCTGTTGCTTACAAAGTCAAAGAAATCCAGGAAAGCCATACCGATGATCTGAACCTGAGCGAGGACGCCATAACCCAGAGCGGAAAGGCTTCCAAGAGCGATGAGAATCACCGCCGTTACAATACAGCTTGTCATTCGTTTCATTCCCGTCTTATCACAGAGAATGGATACCACTGTCTCCGTTAAGGAAATAGCGGAGGTCAATGCTGCAAACAACACCAACAGGAAGAAAAGCGTTCCAATGATGTTGGTGATGGTGATGCTTCCAAATACCTTCGGCAGAGTGATAAACATAAGTCCGGGCCCAGCGTTGACGTCGGCGCCGCCCGTGAAAGAAAAGACAGCGGGAATAACCATTAACCCAGCCAGGAATGCGATACCAGTATCAAAGATTTCGATCTGATGGACAGAAGCCGTCAGATGGGAATCTTTCTTCATATAGGAGCCGTAAGTGATCATAATGCCCATGGCCAGGGACATGGAATAGAAAAGCTGTCCCATGGCGGCCAGAATCGTCGTGGCGGAAAATTTGCTGAAATCCGGTTTCAGGTAATAAATAACACCATCTATGGCTCCGGGCAGAGTCAGACAGTAGATGGCAATGCCCAAAGAAAGGAGCACCAATAAAGGCATCATAAATTTACTGACCTTCTCGACGCCTTTTTCCACGCCAGTCATAACAATGATCACGGTGATGGCTACAAATACAATGAACCACACCATGGGCGAGGCAGAAGAAATAAACTCAGAAAAGTAATTTCCATCGGCTAAGGCAGAACCGCCGCCAGTTCCATAGACAGTCAGGTATTTGATGACCCATCCGCCGATGACGCAGTAATAAGGCGTGATGATAATCGGTACCAGGGAAGCAAGCGGGCCCAGGAAACGGAACCGTTTGTCAAGGACGCCGTAGGCATGAATAGCGCTCTGTCTGGATTTCCGTCCGATGGCAATCTCCGCTACCATTAAGGCAAAACCAAAAGTGACAGCCAGAATCAGATAAACTAACAGGAAAATCCCTCCACCGTATTTGGCCGCCAGGTACGGAAACCGCCAGATGTTTCCAAGTCCAACCGCAGAACCGGAAGCGGCCAGGACGAAACCCAGCTTTCCGGAAAAGCTGCTTCTTTTTGTTGTCTGTTCCATACAATTCCCTCCAAAATAGTCATTTCTCTCTAGTTTACAATAAAATTGTGGGAGGGACAAGGGAAAAGTGAATTTTCCGTAAAAATCCTAAAAATTATATGAGGAAAATCTTCCAATTATGAATAAAAAAACCAACTAGAAAGATAAAAAATTTCTGAAAAAAAGCATAAAAGATAATTCTCTATTTTTTCTCTACTTCCGCCCTTTTGTTATTTTTTCTCGTTTTTGCAAAAATATCAAAAAAAGGCGAAGGGATTTACTTTTCGATTGAAAGGGAATGTGTTATACTTATAAGAAGGGATTGTGATAAGAGGGGAGGCGGGATGATGAATATACGGGAACAGCTTGAAGCGTTGGAAGAACAGATATTCAGTCCTTATGCATCATTAAGCAAAGATACAAGAGGGCGGGAGCGGGAAGAGCCTTCCTGCGACATTCGGCCAGCGTATCAGAGGGACAGGGACCGGATTCTCCACTGTAAATCTTTTCGCCGCCTGAAACATAAAACCCAGGTGTTTCTCTCCCCGGTGGGAGATCATTATCGAACCAGACTGACCCACACGCTGGAAGTGGCGCAGATTGCCAGGACCATTGCCAGATCTTTACGGCTCAATGAAGAGCTGACAGAGGCCATCGCCCTTGGTCATGATCTGGGCCATACGCCTTTCGGCCATGCCGGGGAGGCGGCCTTAAACTCTGTCTGCACAGGGGGATTCGCTCACTATAAACAGAGTGTGCGAGTGGTAGAAAGACTGGAAAAAAACGGGGCGGGGTTAAATCTGACCTGGGAGGTGAGGGACGGGATTCGGAATCACAGAACCTCGGGAAAACCTTCCACTCTGGAGGGGAAAGTGGTACGCCTGTCTGACAAAATCGCCTACATCAACCACGATATTGACGATGCCATCCGGGCAGGAATTCTTACGGAAGAAGAGCTTCCGATGGAATATACGGACGTACTGGGGCATACGGTAAGAGAGCGGTTAAATACCATGATTCACAGCATCATTGGGGAGAGCCTTGGAAAGCCGGAAATCCTCATGTCTCCGGAAGTGGGGACAGCGATGGGACGGCTTCGGAGTTTTATGTTCGAACACGTATATACCAACAGCGTCTCCAAGGAGGAGGACCCCAGAGCGGAGGACCTTTTGATTGCACTGTTTGAATATTATATGAAACGTACAGAGGAACTCCCGGCAGAATATCTCCTTTTGATGGAACAGGGGGACTCAAAGGAACGGGTGGTCTGCGATTATATCGCTGGGATGAGCGACGGCTACGCCATCGATACCTTTATGGCCCTCTTTGTGCCGAAGGCATGGAAAAACTGACAGGGGGAATCGTATGTTTTATTCGGAGGAGCTGGTGGAAGAGGTCCGCTCTCGAAGCGACATCGTGGATGTGATTTCTTCCTATGTAAGACTGCAAAAAAAGGGGGGCACCTATTTCGGATTGTGCCCGTTCCACAATGAAAAAACCCCGTCCTTTTCGGTGACGCCGGGAAAGCAGATGTATTATTGTTTTGGCTGTGGAGCCGGAGGCAATGTGATTACTTTTTTGATGGAGTATGAGAACTATACGTTTCAGGAGGCATTAGAAACGCTGGCGGATCGGGTCGGAGTGGAACTTCCAAAGGAGGGGGAAAGCGCCGAGGCGAGGAAGCAGGCGGATCTTCGTGCCAGGATTCTGGAGGTGAATAAAGAGGCCGGCCGGTATTTTTATTATCAGATGAAGAAACCTGGCGGAAAGCGGGCCTATGAGTATCTGACTGACAGGGGACTTTCTGACGAGACGATTCGACGGTTCGGGCTGGGTTATTCCAATCCCTATCGGGATGATCTTTATCGGTATCTGAAATCCAAAGGATATGAGGACGGTCTTTTAAAGGAGAGCGGCCTGGTAAAGGTGGAGGAGCGAGGAGCGCATGATCGATTCTGGAACAGAGCCATGTTTCCCATTATGGATGTAAATGGGAAGATTATTGGTTTTGGCGGCCGGGTTATGGGAGAAGGAGAGCCCAAATATCTAAATTCTCCGGAGACGAGGGTGTTTGATAAAAGCCGGAATCTCTATGGACTGAACTATGCCAGAGCGGCCAGAAAGCCTTATCTGTTACTGTGCGAGGGTTATATGGATGTGATTTCCATGCATCAGGCGGGATTTACCAATGCGGTGGCTTCTTTAGGGACGGCTCTGACCCCGGGGCATGCGAATCTGCTGCACCGCTATACGGAACAGGTAGTTCTTACTTATGACAGCGACAAAGCCGGAGTGAAGGCGGCTCTCAGAGCCATTCCTATTTTGAAGGAAGCAGGTATTTCGGCCAAAGTTTTGAGCCTGAAGCCATATAAGGATCCGGATGAGTTTATAAAAGCTCGGGGAGCAGAAGCTTTTGAGGAGCGGATATCTCAGGCAGAAAACAGCTTTCTTTTTGAGACGGACGTACTTTATGCCGGATATGATATGGGGGACCCGGAGCAGAAAACAGCTTTCCACAATGCGCTTGCTCAAAAGCTTTTGCAGTTTACGGAGCGTCTGGAGCGGGAAAACTATATGGAGGCGGCGGCGAGACAGTACTTTATCGAGTATGACAGCCTAAAAAGTCTGGTCAATGCGATGGGAGGCCGTAGAGGTTTCGTGGCTGTCAAAGGAACGGTGGGGAAACATAAGGAGGAGAAAAAGGAGAAACCGGACGGGATCAGACAGTCCCAGAAGCTAATTCTTACCTGGCTGGTCGAGGATAACCGGGTGTATGCGGCAGTGAAAGGGATTTTATCGCCGGAGGACTTTACGGAGGACCTTTATAGGCGGGTGGCCGGAATGGTTTACAAGGGACTGGAGGAAGGCAGCCTTTCGCCTGCCGGGATTTTAAATCATTTTATCAACGACGAAGATGAATATAAGGAAGTGGCGTCGCTGTTTAACACTTCTCTTTCAAAACTGACCAAGGAGGAACGGGAGAAGGCGTTTTCGGAGACTGTGAAGCGGGTAAAGAAACACAGTCTGGAAGAAAAAATCAGAAATGTGACTGATATTTCTGTGTTACAGGCGCTGATAAAAGAGCAGACAAATATAAACGAACTGCATATTTCTCTCAATTAAGGAAATACTTTGTGAAACAGCAGTAGATGATGACGGAAGGATGGGAGTTATATGGAGGCGGTAAATCTCCGGCTGGAGGACAAGCTGGCAAATTTGCTTTCGCTGGCGGCACAGAGGAAAAACGTTCTGGATTATCAGGATATTATGGAAGTACTGGAGGAGGACAGTCTGAATGCAGACTGTATTGACCGGACGTTTCAGGTGCTGGAGGCGGCGGGAGTGGAAGTGAGCAGCGGGCTGGAGGAAGGAACCTTTCTTCTCTCAGAAGAGGAAACGATGGAAGCAGAACTTCCTTTAAAAAAGGAGATGGAGGGGGCCTCGGAAGAGGATCCGGTACGACTCTATTTAAAGGAAATCGGAAAGGTGCCGCTTTTAACACCGGGAGAGGAGATACGGCTTGCCAGACAGATCGAAGAGGGGGATGAAGATGCGGCAAGGCGGTTGGCGGAAGCCAATCTGCGTCTGGTGGTCAGCGTCGCCAAACGATATGCAGGTCGGGGAATGCAGTTTCTGGACCTGATTCAGGAAGGAAATCTGGGCCTGATGAAGGCTGTGGAAAAGTTTGATTACCGGAAAGGCTATAAATTCAGCACGTATGCCACCTGGTGGATCCGCCAGGCCATTACCAGAGCCATCGCAGACCAGGGCAGAACCATTCGGATTCCGGTCCACATGGTGGAGACCATCAACCGGGTGGTTCGAGTTTCCAGAAGGCTGACTCAGGAGTATGGAAGGGAGCCGAGTCCGGAAGAGATCGCAGAACATATGAATCTTTCTCCAGAGCGGGTTCGGGAAATTATGCGGTTTTCTTTGGAACCGGTGTCTTTGGAAACGCCTGTGGGAGAAGAGGATGACAGCCATCTGTCGGACTTTATTCAGGATGACCGGGTGATGGTGCCGGCAGAGGCGGCAGACTTTTCTATGTTGCAGGAACAGTTAGGAGAAGTGCTTCATACGCTGACGGACAGAGAACGGCAGGTGCTTTGTATGCGATTTGGCCTTTTGGACGGCGAAGGACGGACTCTGGAAGAGGTTGGAAAAGAGTTCAATGTGACCAGGGAGCGAATCCGGCAGATCGAGGCAAAGGCGCTCAGAAAGTTACGCCATCCGAGCCGCAGTAGGAAATTGAAGGATTTTCTGGAATAGAGAGAAAAGAGAGAACTGCTTGAAAGTTTAAAGCTGTTTGAAAATAAGGAAAAACAAAGGAAAAAGGATGTGGGAGTTATGGAGCGGCGGATTGTTTTGTCGCCAAGACTAAAAGCCATTGCCGCTATGGTGGAAGAGGGAAGTCGCCTGGCAGATATCGGGACAGATCACGGTTATCTGCCTATCTGGCTTTTAGAAGAGGGAAGAATCCCTTCGGCCATTGCCATGGATGTCAGGGAGGGACCTCTTCTTCGTGCAAAGGCCCATGTGACGGAGCATGGACTTTTAGACCGGGTGACGGTGCGCCTTAGCGATGGGTTTTCCGCCCTTTCTTTAGGAGAGGCCGACGGAGCGGTCATTGCCGGGATGGGGGGGCCTCTGACGATTCGAATTTTGGAGCGGGGACAGAAGATAGCAAAGTCTCTCCGGTATCTAGTACTTTCCCCACAGTCAGAAGTTCCGGCGGTACGTCATTATTTGCTGGAAAAGGGATACGTCATTTTCACTGAAGATATGGTCCTTGACGAGGGAAAATATTATACGGTGATAAAGGCGGTTCATGAAAAAAGAGAGGATCCATGTATCAGGGAGGTCCCCTGGAGTTTTGTGGAAGAAAGTTATGGGCGGCATCTACTCCGCTCAGGGAAATCTGTGGTCAGAGAATTTTTGTTAAAAGAAAAAAATACAAAGATGGCTGTCAAAAAGACGCTTCTCCTGGCGGAAACGGATAGGGCGAGGATACGGCTTACTCAGGTGGAGGAGGAGCTTAAGCTTTTAGACATGGCCATTTCCTTGACAGAAACGAAAAAAGGCCTGGAAAAAAGAAGTGCAGAATCTTGGGAAAAGGATGAGACAAAGAAAGAGAAAGTCGTTTTTTTGACAACAGCAGACAACAGAAAAAGAACGGCGAATGGGTGTACCAAAGAAAGTGTCGAAGGAGTGTGAGGAGGATGAGAACTTGTGGTGAACTTGCCGCTTGGTTTGACAGAAAGTGGCCGGAATCTCTAGCCTGTTCCTGGGACAATGTGGGACTTCTGGCGGGCAGATCAAATAAAGCAGTAAAAACAGTTTATGTGGCTCTGGACGCTACGGAGGCTGTTATAGAAGGGGCCATAGAGACAAACGCGGATCTTCTGCTCACACATCATCCGCTGATTTTTGGCGGTGCGAAGCATGTGAGTGACCGGGACGCTCTGGGGCGGAGACTTTTGTCTTTGATCCGGGCGGATATTTCCTGCTACTGCGGCCATACCAGTTTCGATATTGCAAGAGGAGGAATGGGGGATCTGGCGGCAGAGCAGTTCGGACTGTTTGACAGGACAAAAGAAATCCTTCCTCTGGAGATCACAGGAGAACAGGAAGGCGTTCCCGTAGGAATCGGAAAAATCGGCAGTTTAAAGCGTACGTTTACGGCAGAGGAACTTGCCGGAATCGTGAAAGAGCAATTTGGGATACCGGCCGTCTGTGTTTATTCTTCTGGAAGGCCTGTCAAACGAGTCGCCATCTCCCCAGGTTCCGGAAAGAGTATGGGGAAAGCGGCGGTTTGCTCGGGGGCCGATGTACTGATTACGGGAGATATGGGTCACCATGAGGGGTTAGACCTTGTGGCGGAGGGGGTTTCCCTTATAGACGCGGGTCATTACGGTCTGGAGCATCTGTTTGTGAAGGCAGTGGCAGATGCACTGGAAGCGGAAGAAACTGGACTGACGGTGGTGAGAGCGCCTGCCGTTTATCCGTATCAAATACTATAAGAGAATAACAGGAGGGATTTTTATGTGGACAGTAAAATGGAACAACAGGGAGCTTCAGGTGGAGGAAAACAGTCCCCTTCTGTCTGTCGCAGAAATGGTGCAAAACGAATATGCCCATGATATTTTGCTGGCTTCTGTGGACGGAAAACTGGCGGAATTACATAAAACGGTGAAAGACGGAAGTCGGGTTCAATTTTTTACGGCAGCAGATAAACCAGGGTTTCAGACTTACCAGCGAAGCCTGATTTTTCTTTTAGTGAAAGCTATTTATGGAGTGGCCGGCCGGGAAAATCTGGATAAGGTGTTGGTGGATTTTTCCGTCAGCAAAGGGATTTATGTGGATGTCCGGGGCAGAGTCACTGTGGACGGGGATTTCACAGCAAAGGTAGAGGCGAAAATGCGGGAGTTTGTGGAAGAAAAACTTCCCATTGCTAAGCGGAGTGTTTCCACTGACGAGGCAGTGAAACTGTTCGGGCAGTATGAGATGCACGACAAGGAAAAACTGTTCCGTTACCGTCGGGTATCCAAAGTCAATCTGTACCGGATACGGAATTTTGAAGATTATTATTATGGTTATATGGTACCGGATACGGGATACCTGAAATACTTTAAACTCTTTTCTTTTGACGGGGGAATTGTGATTCAGATGCCTGTCCAGAAAGAGCCGGAAGTGATTCCGGATTTTAACCCGGGAGAAAAAGTATACCGCTGCCAGAAGGAATCCTCCAAATGGGGAGAGGCTCTCGGCGTTGATACGGTTGGGGATCTCAATGAATGGATTGTAAACGGCTCTATCGGAGAACTGATTTTGGTTCAGGAGGCGCTGATGGAAAAACGTCTCGGGGAGATTGCTTCCCAGATTGCGGCGGACCGGAAAAAGAAATTTGTTATGATTGCCGGGCCCTCTTCGTCTGGAAAGACCAGCTTTTCCCATCGGCTTTCCATTCAGCTTCGGACGCTTGGGTTAAAACCGCATCCGATCGCCCTTGACAACTATTTTGTCAACCGGGAAGATACGCCTAGAGATGAGTTTGGAGAATATAATTTTGAGTGTCTGGAAGCCATCGACATCAAACAGTTCAACAAAGACATGACAGATCTTCTGATGGGGAAAACGGTGGCCATGCCCTCCTTTAATTTTAAAAAGGGAAAGCGGGAATACCGGGGAGATACGCTGACGCTCGGAGCGGAAGATATCCTGGTGGTCGAGGGGATTCACGGTCTGAACGACAAGCTCTCTTACAGCTTGGCGCCGGAAAATAAGTACAAAATTTATATCAGTGCCCTGACCCAGCTCAATGTGGATGAGCACAACCGGATTCCAAGCACGGACGGACGGCTGATTCGCCGGATGGTGCGGGATGCCAGGACGAGGGGAACGGCTGCAAAAGATACCATCGCCATGTGGCCTTCTGTCCGAAGAGGAGAGGAGGAGAATATCTTCCCTTACCAGGAATCGGCGGATGTGGTGTTCAATTCGGCGCTTATCTATGAGCTGGCAGTCTTAAAGCCTTATGCGGAGCCGCTTCTTTTTGGGATTCCAAAGGAATCGCCGGAGTATGTGGAGGCCAAGCGTCTGTTAAAGTTTTTCGATTATTTTCTGACCGTGGTCAGCGACAATATCCCGAACAATTCTCTGCTCCGGGAGTTCATGGGAGGGAGCTGCTTCAATGTATAATAAGGATTATGAAGAGGCGCTGGAAACATTGACAGCTTATGCGGAAGCGCTTGCTTGTGGAAATTTGTCTGAAATCCTTCCGGCGCCGGAAGAGATTTCAGATGAAACGCTTTTGCGGCTTCGCGGGAGTCTGGAGCGGATTCGGGAACGAGCAAAGTCTCTGAGAGAAGAAGCTTCCAGGATCAGCAGATATGCAGAACTGGTTGAGAATGACAACGGACTTTTGGTAGAGTTACTCAGCAGACGGAATGAGTGGATTCTGGTGGTGGATCGGGAGAGCAGGGAGATTTTATACTGCAATAAACGCCGAAAAGGAGGAGACGGTTTCGACAGGGCGTGCGAGACCTGTAAAAAGCGCCTCTCTTTCCGGTCAGAGCTTCTAGAATGGAACGAATATAACGGAAGCAGCGATCAGTACAGTGTGTGGGAGATGGAAGGGGAACGGGAGATATATTACCGCATCACCTCTTTTCCGGTGGAATGGAATCACAGAGAATCCATTGTACATATTGTGGTGGATATCACGGATGAAAAGCGAATGGCCCACACTCTGACCAGTAAGGCTTATCATGATCCGGGGACTGGGATCAAGAACCGTCTGTTTTTTGAGGAATACATGGAGAGTATTCTGGAAGAGAAGCGGGAAGCCACTCTATGTTATCTGGATCTAGACGGTTTAAAGTATGTCAATGACACCTTTGGCCATCTGGAAGGAGATATTTATATCCAAAACTTTGTAGAGTTAATTCGGAGTAGTTTCCGAAATGGCGATACCTTTGCCAGAACAGGAGGAGACGAGTTCTGCCTTGTCCTTACGGGCCGGATCAAGGATTTAATCGACCGAAAGATGGAGGAGATTCTGGATTCCTTCCAGTCGGAACATTATGCAGAATATCAATGCAGTTTCAGTTATGGCATTGTGGAGATTGAGGGAAAAGATAATGAATGGACTCTCGATGAGATTCTGCAGAAAGCGGATGCCATTATGTATGAATGCAAGCGCAGGAATAAAGCGAAATATCCGGAACTGGTGCGATAAAGCTGGCAGTCCACCGGAGAATGATAGACGGAGAACCGGAACTTTTACGGTCATAAGGAGGATACTCATGAACCGCTGTATGGAAATTCAGGCGCAGATCACCGATTACATAGACGGGAGCCTGACGCCGGATAAGCTGGAGGGGTTTATTACTCATATCCAAAGCTGTGAGGAATGCAGGGAGGAACTGAATATTTATTATACCCTGTATCTGGGAATTTTGCAGTTGGAGCATGAGGATGAAGAGGTCAAGGAGCTTTATGATTTGGACGGGGCTTTGGCAGAAGAGTTATTGCATTCGGAACATCTGATCAGACGTCGGCATTTTTTTCAGGGGCTTCGTTATGTGATCTATACGACGGCATTTTGGTGTATACTTCTGGCGACGCTGCTCCAGCTTCGGATTTTCGTGGATCTGGGGATTTTATAAGTACCAGAAAGGAAGGATAATGGAAGAAAAGATTGTACTGATCGACGGATACAGCATTTTAAACAGGGCCTATTATGGTATCCATGCAGGGATGACCAATTTCGAAGGACTTCATACCAATGCGGTATACGGCTTTTTGAATATTCTGTTCAAAATACTGGATGAAGAAAATCCGGCTTATCTGGCGGTGGCATTCGATGTAAAAGCGCCGACCTTCCGTCATAAGCTCTACGAGGCTTATAAAGGGACCAGGAAGGGAATGCCAGAGGAACTTCATGAGCAGGTCCCTGTCACAAAAGAGGTCCTCTCTGCCATGGGGATTCCCACCGTAGAGCTCGCCGGCTATGAGGCGGACGATCTTCTGGGAACTCTGGCCGCCCGGTGCGAGGCGGCTGGACTTACTGTGGTGCTGGTTTCCGGAGATCGGGATCTGCTTCAGCTTGCCAGTGAGAAAACAAAGGTGAGGATTCCAAAAACAAAGGGCGGTCAGACCATCGTGGAGGACTACTATGACCGGGACGTCGTGGAACGATTGGGAGTCACTCCGAAGGAATTTATCGATGTGAAAGCTCTGATGGGTGATGCTTCCGATAACATTCCGGGAGTGACTGGTATCGGAGAAAAGACTGCCTATGCGCTGATCAAAGAGTATCACAGTCTGGAATCCGTTTATGAAAATCTGGAGATTATCAAGCCGGAACGGGCGAAAAAGGCGCTGACCGGAGGCAGGGAACAGGCAGAGCTTTCCAGAACACTTTCCAGGATTGCCTGCGACTGTCCGGTGGAGTTTTCGCTGGAAGCCGCTAGGCTTGGAGAGCTGTTTACGCCGGGAGCCTATGAAATTATGAAGCGGCTGGAGCTTAAAAGTTTTCTCTCACGGTTCGAGGCGGGAAGTCAGACTAAAAACGCCATAGAGGATCAGTTCCTTCTGGTGGACGACCTTTCCGGCGCCGAGGGGATTTTTCGGGAAGCGATGGAGGTAGAATGTCTCGGCCTCCAACTGATCACAGAAGCAGGAGAAATCTTTGGCGTTTCACTGGCTTATGGCGAAGAATCCGTTTATTTTGTGGAAGCAGGAGGATTCCTGACAGGAGAGTATCTGGCAGGAAAAGTGGCAGAACTTTGCAAAAAGAAAGCGACTGTCTGGGTTATGGATTTAAAAGGGATGCTTCCTTTTCTGGAGCTTCCGGAAACGGAGGAGCTTTATGATGCGGGGGTGGCCGGATATTTGCTAAACCCTTTAAAGAGCACTTATACTTATGACGGGCTGGCAGGAGAATATCTGAGCATGACCGTACCAGGAAGAAGCGACCTTTTGGGGAAAGCTGCTTACGGGACTGCCCTGTCGGAAAATCCAGAGGCCTCTGTCACCTGTTTTTGCTATATGGCCTATACGGCCTTTGCCGCCGGAGAGCTTCTTATGAAAAAGCTGGAAGAGACAGGAATGAAGGAGTTATTTCTAAAGATAGAAATGCCTCTGATCTACAGCCTGTACCATATGGAGCAAGAGGGGATTCAGGTAGAGAGGGAGGCTCTTTCTGTTTACGGCGATACGCTGAAAATGCAGATCGACGTACTGGAAAAAGAAATTTATGAGCTGTCCGGAGAAAACTTTAATATCAATTCCCCCAAACAACTTGGAGTGATACTATTTGAGAAGCTGAAGCTTCCTTATGGAAAGAAAACAAAAACAGGATATTCCACCTCAGCGGATATTTTGGAAAAGCTGGCGCCGGAACAGCCTTTTGTGGAAAAAATTCTGGAGTACAGACAGCTTGCAAAATTAAAGTCCACTTATGCGGACGGTCTGACTGCTTTCATTGCCAGAGATGGACGGATTCATGGAAAGTTTCATCAGACGATTACAGCTACGGGACGGATTAGCAGCGCGGAGCCCAATCTTCAGAATATTCCAGTCCGTATGGCCCTGGGACGGGAAATTCGAAAGGTTTTTGTACCAAAGGACGGGTTTGTGTTTGTGGATGCGGATTATTCCCAGATCGAGCTTCGCGTCTTGGCCCATATGTCGGGGGATAAACGGCTCATCGAGGCTTATCATCAGGCCGAGGATATCCACCGAATCACAGCTTCCCAGGTATTTCACACGCCTTTGGAGGAGGTCACCGATTTACAGAGGCGAAATGCTAAGGCAGTGAATTTTGGAATTGTATACGGCATCAGCGCGTTCGGGCTCAGCGAAGGTTTAAGTATCAGCCGGAAGGAGGCACTGGATTACATCAATCAGTACTTTGAGACCTATCCGGGAGTCAAGACTTTTCTGGACAGCCTAGTGGCCCAGGCAAAGGAACAGGGATATGTATCGACTCTTTATGGCCGCAGACGTCCTGTGCCGGAACTGGTTTCTTCCAACTTTATGCAGCGTAGTTTCGGGGAACGGGTGGCCATGAACAGCCCCATTCAGGGAACGGCCGCCGATATTATGAAGATCGCCATGGTAGGAGTCGACCGGAGGCTCCGCAAGGAGGGCCTGCATTCCAGGCTGATCTTACAGATTCACGATGAACTTTTGGTGGAAACGGCTCTTTCTGAAGTAGAACAAGTAAAAGCAATTCTTCTGGAAGAGATGGACGGCGCCGCAAAGCTTTCTGTGCCGTTAGAGATTGATATGAATGTGGGAAAGAGCTGGTTTGAGACAAAGTAGGAGACGGATGTGAAAGTGATTGGTGTGACAGGCGGGGTCGGAGCCGGAAAGAGTATGGTTCTGGAAATTCTGAAAGAGACATACAAAGCCAGGATTCTTTCCGCGGATGAAATCGGAAGAGAACTGATGGAGCCAGGCAGCGCCTGTTTTGAGCCGGTGGTAGATCTGTTTGGAACGGATGTCATAGGGATGGACGGGCGGCTAGATAGGGGAAAGATCGCCGGAATCGTGTTCAGAAATGAAGAAGCCCTGGGGCAGTTAAACGCCCTGATCCATCCGGCAGTCCGGCGAGAAATTGAGGCGCGATTGTATCGGTGGAAAGAGGAAGAAGCCCTGGGAGGGAATATACAAAAACGGCTTGTGGTGATGGAATCGGCGATCCTTTTGGAAGCAGGGTATGAGGAGATCTGCGAGGAAGTCTGGTATGTGTATGCTTCCAAAGAACTGCGGATGAAAAGGCTTGAGGAAAGTCGGGGATACAGCAAAGAACGGTGTCTGAAAGTGATGGAAAATCAAATGGAAGAGACAGAGCTTAGGAAACGGGCTACAGTCGTAATTGAAAATGACGGCAGCAGGGAATGGACAAAGGAGCAGATAAAAAGGCTGCTTGTTCATCGAAAAGCTGGAGATAAATAAAAGATTCTGAAAATCATTCAGAAATCATCAGGATTGCAAAAGAGAACAGAAGGAAAGGCGAGGAAGAGAGACAATGCGGCTTGTCAGTATTGCCAGCGGGAGTAGCGGAAACTGTATTTATGTGGGCACGGACAGTACCCACATTCTGATTGACGCGGGAATTTCGACCAAACGAATCGAGGCCGGGCTTGCGGGCCTTGGAATTAAGGGAAGTGAACTTTCGGGGATTTTGATTACCCATGAGCATTCCGATCATATTGGCGGTCTCAGAGTATTTTCCAGAAAAAATGAGATTCCGATCTATACGACGAAGGAGACTTATGAGGGAATACTGACGGCAAGGAGCGTTGGAGGGCTTCCGGGTGGACTGCACCGGAAAATTTTTCCGGATGAGGCATTTTTCATTGGAGATATGAAGATTACTCCGTTTTCGATCGATCACGACGCAGCAGGTCCCTGTGCTTTCCGGGTGGACGCGGGAGCTTCTTCTGCAGCAGTGGTTACGGATCTTGGAAACTACAGCCAGTATACCATTAATCACCTTCTAGGGTTGGATGCGATTCTTCTGGAGGCCAATCATGATGTCCGTATGTTAGAGACAGGACCTTATCCCTATTATCTGAAGCGGAGGATTATGGGGAACAGAGGGCATCTCTCCAACGATTCAGCCGGGAGGCTTTTGGGGGAAATTCTTCACGACGGCTTTAAAAAGGCGCTGTTAGGGCACTTGTCGAAGGAAAACAATTTTGCAGATCTGGCTTATGAGACGGTACGGCTGGAAATCACCACAGGAGAGAATGCTTATCAGGGGACAGATTTTGATATTGCGGTGGCAGACAGAAGTAGTATGTCAGAGACTATTTATCTGTGAGGTTCGGATATCCTTCCATATCTGATAAGTCCTCATCAACGGACAGGACCATGGAGCAGTTATCATACAAAAAACGAGGAGAACGATGATGAAAAAGACAATTATTACAGTGGTAGGAAAGGATACGGTGGGAATTATTGCGAAGATCTGCACCTATCTGGCCAACAACCGGATCAACATCGAGGATATTTCTCAGACAATCCTTCAGGGCTATTTCAACATGATGATGATTGTGGATGCCAATGAGTCGGCAAAGCCTTTCGGCGATATGGTGGAGGAACTGGAGCAGATCGGGGAAGAAATCGGCGTGAAGATCCGCTGTCAGCATGAAGATATTTTCAATAAAATGCACAGAATTTAAGAGGGCCGGCGATGATAAACAGATTTGAAGTAGATGAAACCAATAAGATGATCGAGCAGGAGAGACTGGATGTCCGTACCATTACCATGGGAATCAGTCTCCTGGATTGTATGGATTCTGATCTTTGCAAGGTAAAAGAAAAGATATATGAAAAGATTGTTTCCCGGGCCAAAGATCTAGTAAAAGTGGGAAAAGAGATTGAAGTCAAGTATGGAATCCCCATTGTCAACAAGCGGATTTCTGTGACCCCTGTCTCTTTCGTGGGTAGCGCTGCCTGTAAAACGCCGGAAGATTTTGTGTCTTTGGCGAAAACATTAGATGAAGCCGCCAAGGAAGTCAAGGTTAATTTTATCGGCGGATATTCTGCGCTGGTGGGGAAGGGGATGACTCCGGCCGAGGAGCTTTTGATTCGGTCGATTCCACAAGCCCTGGCAGTTACAGACCGGGTCTGCAGTTCCGTCAACGTAGGTTCCACAAAGACCGGGATCAATATGGATGCGGTTAAGATGATGGGACAGGTGATTAAAGAGGCGGCAAAGGCCACGGCAGACAAAGACTGCTTAGGCTGCGCCAAGTTGGTGGTGTTTTGCAATGCGCCGGATGACAATCCATTTATGGCGGGGGCTTTTCACGGAGTGACGGAGGCAGACGCTGTGATCAACGTGGGGGTCAGTGGTCCGGGCGTGGTAAAAACTGCGCTGGAGAAAATCCGGGGAGAAAATTTTGAAATTCTCTGTGAAACCATCAAAAAGACAGCCTTCAAAGTGACTCGTGTGGGACAGCTTGTGGCGAAGGAGGCGTCTGAAAGGCTGGGCGTGCCTTTTGGAATCGTAGACCTTTCTTTGGCGCCTACTCCGGCAGTGGGAGACAGTGTGGCGGAGATTCTGGAGGAGATCGGCCTGGAAAGCGTAGGCGCTCCTGGAACCACGGCGGCTCTCGCCCTTTTAAACGATCAGGTGAAAAAGGGAGGCGTCATGGCATCTTCTTATGTGGGAGGCCTTTCCGGAGCTTTTATTCCAGTCAGTGAAGATCAGGGAATGATCGATGCGGTAAACAGGAAAGCTCTGACTTTGGAAAAGCTGGAGGCCATGACCTGCGTCTGCTCTGTGGGTCTTGATATGATTGCCATACCGGGAGATACGACGGCAGAAACAATTTCCGGGATTATTGCCGATGAAGCGGCTATCGGCATGATCAATCAGAAAACTACAGCAGTCCGTCTGATTCCGGCGGAGGGGAAACAGGCAGGAGATGTGGTGGAGTTTGGCGGCCTTTTGGGCTATGCCCCGGTGATGCCGGTGAACCAGTATTCTTGTGCGAACTTTATAAACAGGGGAGGACGGATTCCGGCTCCCATCCATAGTTTTAAGAACTAAGAGACAGGAGGGATACGTATGGATTTGGGATTAAAAGGAAAGGTAGCCGTTATTTTCGGCGGGACTACGGGAATTGGGGCGGCGACAGCTATCCGCTTTGGAAAAGAAGGCTGCAGGGTTGCCGTATGTAGCCGTTCGGAAGAGAAGGTAAAGGCATTTGTCAAACGGGCAGAGGAAGAAGGACTTTCAGAGGTCATGGCAGAATCGGTGGATGCCATGAGTTATGAAGAGACGGAATCGTTTGCAGACCGGGTGGTAAAAAAATTCGGACGGATCGATATCTGGGTCAACTGTGCAGGAGGAAACAGACATGGCCCTTTACATACCTTATCGGAAGAGAATTTCCGCTTTATCATGGATCAGAATCTGACGACGGTCTTTTTCGGCATCAAAGCAGCGTCTAAATATATGATCCCACAAAAAAGCGGAGTGATTACAAGCATTTCTTCTCTGTCATCGAAAATACCGGTGGATTACCGAGTGACTTATGGGGCTGCCAAAGCGGGAGTGAATCTTCTAACCATCGGCGCAGCTTCGGAGCTTGCCCCTTATGGAATCCGGGTCAATGCGGTGGCTCCCGGAATCATTGATACCGTTCTTTCCAGAAAGGCCATCTATGATCAGACGGATTATACCATGTCCATGATTCCTCTGCACCGGGCCGGCTCCCCGGAGGAAATCGGGGATGTGATTGTCTGTATGTGCAGTGACCGATTTAGTTATATGACTGGGACGGTGGTAAGCGTGGACGGTGGAAAGAATACGGTGGAAGATTCCGATCTCCCGTGGGTAAAACCCTGGGAAGGGTAAAGCGGAAAAAAGAAAATATTGCATGCATTTAGCAGGATATCACATGTAATTTCTTGTCAAAATGATGTAAAATGTTAGTTGCGTGTTGCTGTTTTGTGTATAAAATCACAAAAAAGTAAATAAAAACACGTGAAAATAGGGAAAGGAGAAACAGATATGAAAAGATGGATTGCACTGTTTTTGGCGTTGGTACTGACGATGTCAGCATTGGCTGGCTGCGGTGGCGACGACAAGAAGGAGGACAGCGGCAAGGGAAGCGAGACTCAGGCACCCAAAGAGGATGGCGGTGATGAGAAGAAAGAAGAAGGCAAAGAACAGGCCGAGGGAAGTGATGATCCCATTGTGTTCGCATATTCCGGCCCTCTGACTGGCGACAATGCAGAGTATGGTTTATTGTTTAAGAATGCCGTAGAGCTGGCTGTGAAGCAGCAGAATGAAAAGGGCGGCCTTCTGGGACGTCAGATCGAAGTGATCGAATTTGACGACAAGAACTCCAACGAGGAAGCTGGTTCCATCGCCGAGCAGATTGTAGGAAATGACGACGTGGTTGCCGTATTTGGTCATTTTGCCAGCGGCGTTGCCATGACCGCGGCTCCGATCTATCAGGAGACCGGAATTGTGCTGTTAAGCGCTTCTGCTTCCCACGTAGATTATTCTTCTATCGGTGATTACATCTTCAGAAACAATGTTACCCAGAAAATGGAAGCAACCAACTGCCTTCAGATTGCCATCGGAAGCGGCGCGAAGAAGATTGGTATTCTGAAGTTAAAGACAGACTGGGGCGAGAGCGCTTCTACCTGTTTCCTGGAAGGCTGGGAAAAGATTAAAGACAAGGTTGATTGTGAGCTGGTTGCTCAGGAAGAATTTGTAGACGGAACTACAGACTACTCCTCCAACATCACCAAGTTTGAAGAAGCCGGATGCGACTGCATCGTGGTTCTTGGTATGTATGGTTCCTTAGGGCCCTTCGCGAAGCAGTATCGTCAGATCAATAAAGAGGGCACTCTGATTTCCGTAGGTTCTTCTTACACGGCAGAGCTTATCAACCTGGCAGGAGAAGCTGCTGAGGGAATCCAGTTCCCCGGCGGTATGAATGCTGATAGCACAGATCCCAAGGTAAAAGCTTACGTAGACGCTTACAAAGAGTATGCAGATGGCAAGGTACCCGAGAACATGTCTGCACAGACCTATGAGAATGTTCAGATGGTTATGCAGGCGATTGAGAATGTGGGAAGCACTGACAGAGAGGCCATCAAGGATGAGCTTTACAACATGACCTTCGAAGGCATTACCGGTACGCTGTCTTATGATGAGATCGGCGATGCTGTAAAGACTCAGGTTTGGTACGTGGTAAAGGACGGCAAATTCGTAGAGTCTGACAAGAAGCTTCAGCTCTGGGATGACTTTGAGGCATCTTTACAGTAAGTAACAGGATGGGAGGCAAAACATGACTGCCCAATATATAGTCAACGGCCTGACCATGGGATTGATCTATGCATTAATTGCGATTGGTTACTCCCTTGTGTTCGGTATTTTGAGAATGATCAATATGGCTCATGGCGCCGTTTATGCCTTTGGCGCCCATATGATCCTGATGTTTGTGACATGGAATCTGGGAGCGGTGCCTGCGGTAATTTTAAGTGTCATCCTTACCGGTGGTCTGCTGGTGGCTTATGATCGGTCAATCCTGGCGATTCTTCGTAAAAAGAGGGCGCCAGGGATTGCCGCCCTGATCACCACCATTGGGTTTTCCTATATTATCACCAATGGTTTGCAGATTGCTTTTGGTACAGAGATCAAATCCTTTCCGGCACTTCTTGGAAATGAAATGATTCAGATCGGAAATGTAAAGTTTGCATTTTCACAGGTTTACATACTGGTGGTTTCCATTGCGCTTTTGGTTGGTCTGACGATTCTGATCAACAAGAGTAAGATCGGTCTTGCCATGCGGGCAGTAGAACAGAACGCAAGAGCGGCGGATTTGATGGGAATCAATGCGAAGGCGGTTATCAGTGTGACCTTTTTCTTAAGCGGAATGTCTGCCGTCGTGGCGGCTCTTCTTCTGGCCAGCTATTATCAGACGGTGTATCCTGCCATGGGTACGATGATCGGCCTGAAGGGTTTCTCTGCTTCCGTGCTTGGAGGAATTGGTTCCCTTTACGGAGCGGCGGTCGGAGGGATTATCCTTGGCCTCGCGGAGAGTCTGACCGTACAGTTCCTGTCTGGCGCTTATCGTGATGCAGTTGCATTTATTCTGTTGTTCCTGATTCTGATTGTCAGACCCAACGGTCTGTTTGGCAAAGCGAAAATTTCAAAAGTATAAACGGAGGAGTGAAACATGGATAAGAGAGATAAGATTATCTGGCTCGTGGTCCTTGTAGCCCTCATCGCTTTACCGGCAGTGGGATTGAGCAGATATTTGCAGCGAGTTTCAAGTTTGATTTTTGTTTACATGATTCTGGCGTTAAGCCTGAATATTATCACTGGTTATATGGGACAGATTTCCCTGGGCCATGCGGCTTTTTATGCTATTGGCGCCTATACCTCATCCTTGCTTTCAGAGCATTTTGGCTGGAATTTCCTGTTGACCTGTCTCTGTGCAATCATTATGACCGGGTTCATCGGCTGGCTTTTCAGTATTCCTACCATGAAGCTTTCCGGTACGTATCTGGCAATTATTACCATGGGATTTGGAGAAATCATCAAGGTGGTGATTGTCAACTGGGAGTCTCTGACACATGGTACCTATGGAGTTCAGAGGATTGCAAAACCGGAGTTTTTCGGCATAGAGATGAAAACGACCAACAACGGTATGTATTATCTCTGTCTGATATTTGTAGTTCTGACAGTTTTGTTCTGCATGGCTCTTGAGCGGTCTAAACTGGGAAGAACTTTAAGGGCCATCAAGGATGATCCGCTGGCTTCTTCCCTGATGGGAATTGAACTGGGCCATTATAAGAGATTGGCTTTTACGATTTCCACAGCCATTGCCGGCGCGGCCGGTGCGCTTTATGCTCACCTTTCCGGTTATGTGGATGCGAACTCGTTCAATTCCGACGTGTCGATGATGATTTTAAGTATCGTCATTTTCGGAGGTATGGGTTCCATCAAGGGTATGCTTTTGGGCGCGGGAATTTTGGTGTCCTTCCCGGAGGTATTCCGGTTTGTGGCGGAGTATCGGTTTGTCGTATACGGCCTGATCCTTATTGTAATGATGGTATTCCGTACCAATGGTCTCCTGGGTGGCAACAGCAAACGGCCATACACGTTCCCCAGGTTTGTCAAAGTGAAGGAAGGGGAGGTGAAGCCGGATGGCGCTGCTGGAGGTAAGTAATGTATCCAAACAGTTCGGCGGTCTGGCCGCCGTAAGCGAGGTAAACTTTCATGTGGACCAGGGGGAGATCGTCAGTGTGATCGGTCCCAACGGTGCCGGAAAGACCACCATTTTCAATCTTTTGACCGGCGTCTATGACGTCTCGGAGGGGAAGATTGTTTTCAATGGCGAGGAGATTCAGAACAAAAAAGTACAGTATATTGTAAATGCCGGAATCGCCAGAACATTCCAGAACATTCGTCTGTTCAAAAACATGCGGACCATTGAGAATGTTATGATCGGTTTCCATCAGAATACGAAGTATAATACCTTTGATTCCACGTTCCGTACTCCCAGGTTCCGGAAGTATGAGAAAGAGGCTCATGAAAAAGCAGTGGAAATTCTGGATTCCCTGGGATTTGGAAAATATCTCCACAGCTATGCGGGGAATCTTCCTTACGGCGAGCAGAGAAAGCTGGAGATTGCCCGCGCCATGGCGACCGGTGCAAAGCTTCTGCTGCTTGATGAACCTGCCGCGGGCATGAACCCTCAGGAGTCCGAAGAGCTTCTGCAGTTTATCAAGGAGCTTCGAAACAAGGGCTTTACCATCATCCTGATCGAGCACGATATGAGCGTGGTCATGAACATTTCTGATCGGATCTACGTGTTGGACCATGGCAGGATGATTGCGGATGGCCTTCCCGAGGAGATTGCCAATAACCAGATGGTAATCGAAGCTTATTTAGGAAAGAGTGAAGACGATGTTGCGGATTAATTCGATGAATACATATTATGGAAATATCCATGCTCTGAAGGGCATTGATTTTGAAGTCAATGACGGGGAGCTGGTTACGCTTATCGGAAGCAACGGAGCCGGAAAGTCAACCACTCTTCTTACCATTGCAGGCGTCTTAAAAGCCGCCTCGGGGAGCAGGATAGAATTTGACGGGCAGGATCTGACCCGGATGTCTCCGCCCCAGATTGTGAAACTGGGTGTAACGTTAAGCCCGGAAGGCCGTGAGGTATTCCCGGAGCTTTCCGTGGAAGATAATCTGAAGCTGGGAGCATACTGCAGAAAAGATGCAAAGGAAATTCAAAATTCTTTCGAGTATGTATATGATCTGTTTCCCAGACTTCTAGAACGGAAGAAACAGCAGGCCGGAACCCTTTCCGGTGGCGAGCAGCAGATGTTAGCTATTGGGCGGGCGCTTATGAATAAGCCAAAGCTTCTTATGTTGGATGAGCCGTCCATGGGTCTGGCTCCCAATCTGGTACTGGAAATTTTCCGGCTGATTAAGGAAATTCACAAACAGGGTACCACAATTCTTCTGGTAGAGCAGAATGCCAATATGGCCCTGAGGATTGCGGATCGTTGTTACGTTCTGGAAGTGGGAACAGTGAAGTTCAGCGGAGACGCAAAAGAAATGCAGAACAATGATGAGGTAAGAAAGGCTTACCTTGGCAGTAAATAGCAGAAACAGATCTGTTTTTTCGTAAAACAGGAAGCCGGTCTATCTGGCTGTTTCAGAAAAAGGAGAAAAATCATTATGGCAAAGTACAATGAAAACAAACCGGTACATACTGGCGATCCAGTCGTAGAAGCAAAACGTGCCTGCATCGAGCATCGTGCGTATTGGATGGCTCTGATTTTGGATGAAGTAAGAAAAGCAGGCGGTGATATGGAAAAAGTCGGCCGTGCGGCGATCAATCGTTGTGGATGTTTCCAGATCAATGAGAACTTCAAGGATAAGATGAACGACAAGATGAGCATGAAGGAATTTGGCGCTCAGTTTGTGGCAGAGCCGATTACCTTTGAGAATAAGACTGTGGAGATCTCCGATGATGTGATGCATGTGGAGATGCACTACTGCCCTCTGTTAAACGCTTGGAGAAAGCTGGGCTTTTCTGATGAAGATTGTGCTCTCTTCTGTGATATCGCTATGGAAGGCGACAGACAGTTTGCAAAGGATATGAACTGTGAGTTCTCCTTGCCGAAGAAGATTGCAGAAGGCGACGATTGCTGTGATCTGTGCTTCACAAGAAAGAAATAAAAAATTTCATAGGAAGCCGGGTGGCCTGAGAGGCCCCCGGCTTTTCGCTGTATACCGTCGCTTGACAAGAGCACACACGGTCGAAAAAGGGGGAAATTCAGCTCCTGCGGCGTTACTTTCACTCCGTGTACGTCCAGTACGCGTCGGTCAAGTGCCTTGCAGGGGCTGAATTTCATCCCTTTTCGACTTTTCAACCCTGACCACTGACATTTGCTTGATTTTCAAGGCAGACGATGGAGGTGTACCGGACGTACACCGACTAAGGATA
>JAAWAV010000046.1 GCA_022792335.1 Lachnospiraceae bacterium | reverse complement strand
GTTTTGTGCTTTTTTTCCTCGGCAACTGTCGGCTGTTTTGTGTGTTCCTTTGCTTTGGCTAACCTTGCCTTTATGGAATTGTCACGTTCGGTCAGTTTCCGTCTTTTGGTGGCGGTCGGTTTCGCACACGTTTCCACTGACAGGGAATTTAATTTCTTTAAGGTGGTACTTACTATCTGCTTTGTGTTATCGTCTTTTATCTGCGGAAGAATAGCAGACAGACTGGCGCACGTTTTCGCTTTGCTCTGTTCCCCAAACTGATAGATTAAATTGATTTCATCAGCATTAAAAGGTATCTGAACATTTGCGCCTTCACATAAACGCTCCACGCCCACGCACTTAGGGAGATTTCTTGTCAGTTCGTAATTATCCCTCGCTGTGATTGTTCCATGATTGTCGGTCTGCCTTACTTCGACTTCATACTGGCTTTTCTGTTCCAACACAAGCCACTGGTATTTATCGTTAGAGGGGCAGTAAAAACGTGTTATTAATCATATTAATGTTGCACTGGGAGAAAAAACAGTGTATAGTAGAAGTGGAGTCAGTAAATAAAGATAAGGAGAGGTATTATGAACAGAAAAGAACTGGTATTAAAAACATTTCACAACGAACCGACCGACAAGTTGCTTGTCGGCTTCTGGCATCATTTTCTGGAGGATGAGCTGGTAGACGGCCTGCATAATCCGGAGTATATCGCGCAGAACCTTGAGGGAGCAAAGAAATTCAAGGAAGAGTTTGACCCGGATTTTGTAAAGGTTATGACGGACGGATATTTCTTCATGCCTTTTAACTATGAGGACATGAACTGTGCTTCTGATCTGAAGAACCTGAAGGCCACGGACGAGATGGATCTGTACCTGGAAAAATGTGTGGAGTTTGCAAAGGCCACGAGAGAGATTTACGGGAACGACGTTCTGATGTATTACAACGTATTTTCTCCCACGTTCCAGATCAATCACAGAATGAATCAGACTCATCCGCTGATGACGGCAGGGAAACTGGAAGCTCCCATCGTTCTTCTGATGAAAGAGGATCCGGAAGCGACTCAGGCAGCTCTTGACCTTGTTGCGGATTATACAGAAAAGCTGATTGACATGATTGTCGGCGCAGGAATCATGGATGGCATTTATTTCAGCGTTTCTTGCTTCAATCGTGGAATTTCTCCTGCAGTTTACAACAAACATGTAGCGCCGGGCGAGAAGAGGATTATTGCAAAGGCAAATTCTTATGCCAAGGACAACCTGCTTCACATCTGTGGCTGGAGAGGCAACCTGAACAATCTTTCTATCTACACAGACTATGATTGCAGCGTGATCAACTGGGCCGTACATGCAGAGGAAGTCTCTGTTGCAGAAGGCAAGAAGATGTTCCACGACAAGTGTGTAATCGGCGGATTTGGAAACAATAACACGGACCTGATCTGCACTGGAACCAAGAAGGAAATCCAGGATTATGTGGAGAAGATTGTGGATGAAGCAGGAACCACAGGTATCATCATCGGCGCTGACTGCACCACTCATCTGGATACACCGGACGAGCACATCCACTGGGTATATGAGAAGGCGGAGGAGATTTCAGAAAGACTTCTGAAAAAATAAACGGACAGTTTCCATAACAAAATTCTTTCCCGGAGATGAGAAGAAATTCTCGTCTCCGGTTTTTTATGCACAGGCCCGTGCAGAGGAAACATACCACTGAAGTGGTGCACGGGCCGCGCGGCGAGTGGGGGAAGATAAATCTTCCCTGCTCGATTGCATACGGGCGCCCAAAAGGAAAGAAACCCGGTAGAGGTAAGTGGGGAAAAGAAGGATGCCCTGCTCGAGTGTACAAGTCCACATAGAGCGTATCGGGAAAATCTTCAGGGTTTTATCTCATATCCTTCCGTTTCATTTTCATATAGTATAAATAATCGGAGGATCAGGAGGCATTTCTTTGAAGAGATGTGTGGAGTTTGTGATGGGAGTGATTCTGCTTCTGGCTGTGTTTATTCTGTCCGGTCCGGCAGCAGGGCGGCTCTGGAACGGAAGCGCGGCCGTATCCGGAGGCGCGGCGCCGGTGGTGGCGCTGGACGCGGGCCATGGAGGAGCGGACCCGGGGAAGATTGGCATCAATGAGGTTCTGGAAAAAGATATTAATCTGGCGATTACCTTAAAGACAAAAGAACTTTTGGAAAAAGAAGGGGTACGGGTGATTCTGACCAGGACGGATGACAATGGCCTGTATAAAGAAACGGACGGAAATAAAAAGCGGGCAGATCTGAACAGACGATGTGAAATTATTGAAAAAAGCAAAGCAGATTTTGTGGTTAGCGTTCATCAGAACAGCTACAGCGACGGGGCAGTCTGCGGCGCGCAGATGTTTTATTACAAAAATTCGGAGAAGGGAAAAGTGCTGGCTGAGACACTTCAGACAGTTTTCAATGAATCTGTCAGCAGCAAAGCCCATAAGGCAAAGGAAAACGGAGAATATTATATGCTGCTCCATGTATCCTGCCCCATTGTGATTGCAGAATGTGGGTTCTTAAGCAACTGGGAGGATGCGGAGCAGCTTCGTGCAGAGAGCTATCAGGACGAAGTGGCAAAGGCTTTGGCGGCAGGGATTTTGCAGTATATAGAAAAGGAATTTTGAACCTCAAAAAGTGGGCCGGCAGTCTATTTTGAGGGACGGTTTGCAAAAGATATAAAATTTCTGCAATTTTTCTAAAGAGTACTCTTTCCATTTTGGGAAAAGGGTGCTATACTGAATTTTATGATGATAACGAAGCTGGTAAGGATAGACGAACTCCATATGGATGAGTCCGCCATTTATGAGGCGGGAAGGGTGCTGGCAGGCGGTGGCCTGGTGGCTTTTCCTACGGAAACAGTATATGGTCTGGGGGCCAATGGACTTGATGAAGAGGCGGCTATACGGATTTATGCGGCCAAGGGACGGCCTTCCGATAATCCGCTGATTCTTCATATTGCGTCCATGGAGGAGCTTGATATTCTGGCGGCGGAGATCCCTGTAGAGGCTAGAATTTTGGCCGACGCTTTTTGGCCGGGGCCGTTGACGATGATTTTCAAAAAGACGGCGAGAGTGCCTTACGGTACGACAGGAGGACTGGATACAGTGGCTGTGCGGATGCCGTCTCATCCGGTGGCGAGGGAAATTATCCGGGCAGCGGGGGTTCCCATAGCGGCGCCCAGCGCCAATCTTTCCGGAAGGCCCAGCCCGACGAAAGCGCTTCACGTTCTGGAAGATCTGGACGGAAGGATCGACATGATTGTGGATGGCGGAACGGTAGGGATCGGTCTGGAATCAACGATCATCGATATGTCGGAAGGACGGCCTATGATTCTGAGACCTGGATATATTGCAAAAGAGGCGTTGGCGCCTCTGATCGGGGAACCAGAGGTGGACGTTGCTATTTTAGGAGAAGCGGCAGACGCCCGGCCGAAGGCTCCCGGCATGAAATATCGTCATTATGCGCCGAAGGCAGAGATGACCGTATTTCTCGGGAATCCGACAGACGTATGCGGGGCCATTGAAGAAGCCCTTTTCAGAGCCGCGGCTCAGGGAAAGAGAGCTGGCGTCCTTTGCACAGAAGAATCGGAACGATTTTATGACGCTCCGGTAAAAAAATGCGCTGGCAGAAGAAATGAGCCGGAAAGTGTTGCGCGCAGTTTGTACGATGTGCTCCGGGCTTTTGACAGGGATCAGGTGGACTGCATATTTTCAGAAAGCTTTGACGACAGCCCCTTAAGCGGGGCGATTATGAACCGCCTTTTAAAGGCGGCAGGATACAGAACAGTAAAGTGCGGCAGGAGATAAGAAGCCGCAAACGCGTACATTGTCAATCGATGATAGACAGTCAGGAGTGATGGTATGTCAGCAGTGAAGAGGATTATTTTTGTCTGTACGGACAATACCTGTCTGAGTAATATGGCGGCGGCTGTATTTGAGGGGATTCGCGGTGAAAGAGAAATTGAGGTAATGTCCAGAGGGCTGGTAGTGCTTTTCCCGGAGCCCATCAATCAGAAAGCGGTGGCTATTTTGACAAGTCACAGACTTGCGCTTTTGGCTGATGAGGCGAAGCTACTGGAGAGCAGAGATTTTACGCCTGGTACGCTGGTATTGACCATGACGGGGGTGGAGCGGGAGCAGGTAAAGGAACGATTTCCTGATATGCCGAACGTATTTACCCTTCGGGAATTTGCAGGACAGGACGGAGATATTACGGAGCCTCTGGGAGGGTCCCTTGCAGACTATGGGGCCTGTTATGAACACATTGATTTGTTTACGAAGGTAGCGGCAGAGATTATATTTAAGGAGGAGAATCCGGATGATAGCATTGGGATGTGACCATGGCGGATATGAGTTAAAGCAGGAGATTATGGCCTGGCTTGACAGAAATCATTTTGAATATAAAGATTATGGATGCTTTAGTACAGAAGCGGTGGATTACCCCGTGTATGCCAGACTGGTAGGACATGCGGTGGCAGATGGGGAATGCGAAAAGGGAATCCTAATCTGCGGGACTGGGATCGGCATTTCCATTGCGGCGAATAAGATCCAGGGGGTTCGTGCCGCCCTCTGTTCAGACTGCTTTTCGGCAGAGGCTACAAGGCTTCATAACGATGCCAATATCCTGGCTATGGGAGCCAGAGTTTTAGGCGCAGGCCTGGCAGTGAAGATTGTGGAGACGTTTTTGAACACGCCCTTTTCCGGGGATGAACGCCACGCGAGGCGCATAAGCCTTATTGAGGAATAAAATACGCCGTCGCAGGCGGATATGATGAGGGACTGAACCCGCGGACATTGCACAAATAAAGATTTGGTATGTCCGTTCGACTGACTGCCGTGAGTAGGGGAGGAAGGGAGTATGAGCGGGAAACGACAAGGTTACATTTCCTGGGATGAATATTTTATGGGCGTGGCGGAGCTTTCAGCCATGCGTTCCAAAGATCCCGGTACTCAGGTGGGGGCCTGTATTGTCAGTCAGGATAACAAGATTCTTTCCATGGGATATAACGGTTTTCCCAAAGGCTGCCCGGATGATGAATTTCCCTGGGCGAGAGAGGGGGAGGACCCATATGAAACCAAATATTTTTACAGTACCCACAGTGAGCTCAATGCGATTCTTAACTATCGGGGAGGGAGCCTGGAGGGGAGCAAGATTTATGTGACCTTATTTCCATGTAATGAATGTGCCAAGGCAATCATTCAGAGCGGGATAAAAACGATTATTTATGCGGACGATAAATATGGGGATACACCTGCGGTGCGGGCGTCCAAACGGATGCTTTTGTCTGCAGGGGTGGAACTGATACCTTATAAGCCTACCGGCAGGCGATTGGAGGTGCGGGTATGAACAGAAAGCACAGGGAGCTGGTGCGCTGTCTGTCGCTTGTCAGCCAGCTTGGAATTACCATGCTGACGCCGGTGGTCCTTTGCGTTATGCTAGGCGTGTGGCTGGATAACCGGTTTTCCACATACTTTACGCTTCCCTTTCTGATTTTGGGAATCCTGGCCGGTGCAAGGAGCGCTTACCTTTTGGCAAAACGGGCGGTCCGTCCGGATGAAAAAGACGAGGAGAGAGACGATGATTAAATATGTGGGCCAGGTGGTGAGGGAGGTACTGCTTGGTATCGGACTCTGGGGGCTTCTCGGAACAATTATTATTTTGGTGGTCTGGGGGCTTTCAGAAGGGATTTTATACGGATTTCTTCTGGGGGTTCTGCTTTCAGTAGGATATTTTATTCATATGAGCATTACTTTGGAGACTTCCGTGGATATGATGGAGGAGAAGTCGGCAAAAAACCATGCTCTCCGCTCTTATTTGATCCGGGTGGCGGCCGGGGCGGTTGCTCTGGTGCTGGCCTGGTGGTCCGGCTGGTTTCATATGCTGGCGATTCTTGCAGGCTTTTTTACTCTGAAACTGGGAGTATACGTAAGGCCGTTTATTCACAAGGCTTTCTGTCACTTTGGAATCTGCAAAGATTCTGAGGTCTGAAAGATAAAATGCGGCAGCTTTTTTACGACTGCTGCGAAAAACCTATTTCCATAAAGAAAGGGGTGAGGGCATGAGAATGATTTTATGTGAAGCAGATTTCGCCATAAAAGGTCTGGTGAATTACCAGATGTTCGGGCAAACCTTCTGGTTGACTTCGACCCACGTTTCGATGATTATCGTGACGGTCGTGCTTTTGATCTTCGCATTTGCGGCAAACCGCAGTATGAAGAAAGCAAAAGATGTGCCGACGGGTTTCCAGAATGTGGTGGAAATTGTAGTCGAGATGCTTGGAAACATGGTCAAGACCAATATGAAGCAGCCGAAAAAATTTATGAATTATATCGGAACGCTGTTTTTGTTTATATTGATTTGTAACCTGTCGGGGCTTCTCGGACTGCGCGGACCGACGGCTGATTACGGTGTGACGCTTTGCCTGGGCCTGATTACATTCTGTCTGATTCAGTATAATGGAATCAAATGTCAGAAGGCAGGGCATTTCAAAGCGCTGTTTGAGCCGATTCCGCTGTTTTTTCCGATCAATCTGATTGGTGAGATTGCGACACCGATTTCATTGTCATTGCGTCTGTTCGCCAATATGCTGGCCGGAACCATCATAATGGCGCTCTGGTATGGAATCATACCGGTTGTAGTTGCAAAGCTGGGAATACCAGCCTTTCTGCATGCGTATCTGGATTTATTTTCCGGATGTATCCAGACCTATGTATTCTGTATGCTGACTATGGTATACGTAGATGACAAGATGTAGAAAAAAACAAAATAGTCACAGTATGAAGGAGGATTTACAATGGGAATTTCAGGACAGGATTTAATTTATGCGTGCTCAGCGATTGGTGCAGGTCTGGCGATGATCGCCGGTATCGGACCTGGTGTAGGCCAGGGTATTGCGGCAGGACATGCGGCTTCCGCCGTTGGACGTAACCCCGGGGCAAAGGGCGATATCACCACTACGATGCTTCTTGGTCAGGCCGTTGCAGAGACCACAGGTCTTTATGGTCTTGTTGTTGCATTTATTCTGATGTTCGTAAAGCCTTTCTAAAGCTTATCTTTGAAAATAAAGGAAGAAAGGAGGAGGAGCATTGGAATCCATATTGGCAACAGGAAGTTTTCTGATAGCCAGCGGGGAGGAGTATACCAGGATTCTGGGCCTTGACCCGCAGCTCATTCATGATGCCATTTTGCTGGGCGTCAATATATTTATCCTGTTTTTTGCCTTGTCTTATCTGCTCTTTAATCCGGCAAGGGCGATGCTTGAAAAGCGTACCGAGAAGATCCGGACGGATCTGAATGACGCCGCGAAGGAAAAAGAAACGGCGGAAGGACTGAAGACGGAGTATGAGGCAAAGCTTAAGGACATCAATAAAGAAGCAGAAATGATTCTTTCCGATGCCAGGAAGAAGGCCCTGAAACGGGAGGCAGAGATCCTGGAGGAGGCAAAGGCTGAATCTGCGCGTATTATCGAGAGAGCCGGCCAGGAGGCGGAGCTTGAAAAGAAGAAGGCCCTCGATGAGATGAAGCAGGAAATGATCACCATTGCGTCCCTCATGGCCGGAAAGGCCGTAGCAGGTTGCATGGATGTAAAAATCCAGGACGAGCTGATTGACAGGACGTTAAAGGAAATAGGGGATGAAACATGGCAAAGCTGATTGCAAAGACCTACGGCGAAGCGCTTTTTGAGACGGCTTTGGAGAAAGAAAAGGTTGATGAGATATATGAGGAGATCCTTGGGATCCAGAAGATCTTTTCTGAGAATCCGGAGCTTATGAAGCTGTTTAATCACCCTAATATCATGAAAGAAGAGAAGCTTCAGGTTGTGGAGGCGGTGTTTGCGGACCGCCTGTCCCCGGAGATGACAGGGTTTCTTCGGATTGTCATTGAAAAGGGCCGCCAGAGCGAACTTGACAGTATTTTTGCCTGGTTCACCGTCAGGGTGAAGGAATATAAGAAGATCGGGATTGCCTATGTGACTTCGGCTTCGGAACTTTCCGACAGACAGAAAGAACAGATTGAAAAGAGGCTCCTCACCACAACAGCATATGAAGCCTTCGAGATACATTTTTCGATGGACGAGAAGTTAATCGGCGGCCTGGTTATTCGTATCGGAGACCGGGTGGTGGACAGCAGTATCAAGAGCAGGCTTTATGAAATGAAAAAAGATTTGATGAAGATCCAATTAAATTAGAAAGAAGGTGCGAAAGCTCCATGAATTTAAGACCGGAAGAAATCAGCTCTGTGATCAAAGAGCAGATTGAGAGATATTCCTCCCGGCTGGAGGTGTCCGATGTGGGCACAGTCATCCAGGTGGCTGACGGAATCGCACGTATTCACGGCCTTGAAAAAGCAATGCAGGGTGAACTTCTGGAGTTCCCGGGAGAGGTCTACGGCATGGTTCTTAACTTGGAAGAGGACAACGTAGGCGCCGTACTTCTGGGAAATCAGAAAAGCATTGCCGAGGGCGATACGGTAAAGACCACCGGAAGGGTGGTAGAGGTACCCGTCGGCGACGCCATGCTTGGACGCGTTGTGAACGCTCTGGGACAGCCCATTGATGGCAGAGGCCCTATTCATACGGAGAAATTCCGTCAGATTGAGCGGGTGGCTCCAGGTGTTATCACGAGAAAGTCCGTGGATACTCCTCTTCAGACTGGTATCAAGGCTATCGACGCCATGGTGCCTATTGGAAGAGGTCAGCGTGAGTTGATTATCGGCGACAGACAGACCGGAAAGACGGCTCTCGCTATCGATACGATTATCAACCAGAAAGGAAAGGGCGTCAACTGTATTTATGTGGCCATCGGCCAGAAGGCGTCCACAGTTGCAAATATTGTTAAAACTCTGGAGGAGTATGGCGCCATGTCCTATACAACAGTCGTGGCGGCTACGGCCAGCGAGCTGGCTCCTCTTCAGTATATCGCTCCTTATGCGGGCTGCGCCATCGGCGAAGAGTGGATGGAAGAGGGAAAAGACGTATTGGTGGTATATGATGATTTGTCCAAACATGCGACCGCATACCGTACACTTTCCCTGCTCCTGAGAAGGCCGCCGGGACGTGAGGCATACCCTGGCGATGTATTCTACCTGCATTCCAGGCTTCTTGAGAGAGCAGCGAGACTTTCTGAAGAGCTGGGCGGCGGTTCTTTGACGGCGCTTCCCATCATCGAAACGCAGGCGGGCGATGTGTCGGCGTATATTCCGACCAACGTGATTTCTATTACGGACGGCCAGATCTATCTGGAGACGGAGATGTTCAACGCAGGTTTCCGTCCGGCCATCAACGCAGGCCTTTCCGTATCCCGTGTAGGCGGCGACGCACAGATCAAAGCGATTAAAAAGCTTGCGGCCCCTATCCGTGTGGAGCTGGCTCAGTTCCGTGAGCTTGCCGCCTTCTCCCAGTTTGGCTCCGAGCTGGACGCAGATACCAAGGAGAAGCTGGCTCAGGGTGAAAGAATCCGTGAGATGTTAAAACAGCCCCAGTATCAGCCCATGGAAGTGGAATATCAGGTAATTATTATTTATGCTGCTACGAAGAAATATCTGCTGGATATTCCGGTCGACGGGGTTCTTCGCTTTGAGAAAGAGCTGTTTGAATTTATCGATACCAAATATCCGGAGATCCCGGAGGAAATCCGTACCACGAAGGCCCTTTCTCCTGAGCTGGAGGAGAAGCTTGCAAAGGCTGTCGCTGAGTTCAAAGCCCAGTTTCAGATAAGATTGAGGTGATCATATGGCGACAATGCGCGAGATCAAAAGAAGGAGAGCCAGTATTCAGAGCACGGGGCAGATCACCAATGCGATGAAACTGGTATCTACGGTAAAGCTGCAAAAGTCCAGAGCCAGGGCTGAGAATACCAGGCCTTACTTTGATATGACTTACAGTACCGTCTGCTCCATTCTGGCCCATACGCAGAACGTGCGCCACCGCTACCTGATAAAGGGTGCATCCGATAAGCAGGCAGTCATTGCCATTACCTCCAACAGAGGACTGGCGGGCGGCTACAATTCCAATATCGTAAAGGCGGTTCTTGGCGGAGTTGAGGCGGACCGGGCGCATCTTTACGCCATCGGAAAGAAGGGGCGGGACGCCCTTGCAAGAAGAGGTTATACTTTGACGGCGGACTATTCCGACGTGATTGAGGCGCCTTCTTACGCAGACGCATCGGCTATCGGAAAAGCGGTTCTGGAAGCTTATCAGAAAGGTGAGGTGGGCGAGATTTATCTGGCTTATACCTCCTTTAAGAATACGGTCAGCCATGAGCCCAAGTTAATTAAGCTCCTGCCGGTGGAACTTTCTGAGGAAGAGATTAAAGCGGAACGTGAAGCGGCCGGAGAACGGGAATGCCCGATGAATTATGACGGGGATGAGGAAGAAGTACTGGATGCACTGATTCCCGGTTATGTATACAATCTGATCTATGGCGGCATGCTGGAATCAATTGCCAGTGAAAATGGCGCCAGGATGCAGGCGATGGATTCTGCGACCAGCAATGCGGAAGAGATGATTGAGAAGCTGTCCTTGCAGTACAACAGGGCCAGACAGTCGTCTATCACTCAGGAGCTGACGGAGATTATTGCAGGCGCAGAGGCTCTGAACTGATACCCGAGAGTTCGAAGGCCATGGGTTTTCAGGACGTTTAGCGCCGGCGGTGCTTGTTTAGCGTCGGCGGAAAGGAAACGGAGAAGCAACCGCGCAACCGCGTAGAGTAATCCGTGGGGTATCATAGAACGAAAGTATTCAGATCAGATATAAAATAAATGAAAAGGAGTGAGCAAGGAATGCCAGAGACGAATATCGGTAGAATCACCCAGATCATCAGTGCCGTTCTGGACATCAAGTTCAGCGAAGGAAAGCTCCCCGACATCAATGAAGCAATCAAGGTAAAGAGGAGCGACGGAACGGACTTGGTGGTAGAGGTATCTCAGCATCTGGGCGATGATACCGTAAGATGTATCGCCATGGGCTCCACAGACGGACTGCTCCGGGGGATGGAGGCAGTGGCTACAGGCATGCCCATTACCGTACCTGTAGGAGAGAACACTCTGGGACGGATTTTCAATGTCCTGGGCGAGCCCATTGACAATAAAGAGGCTCCGGTTACGGAGAAAAAGCTTCCGATTCACAGGCCGGCTCCCGAGTTTTCGGAGCAGGCGACGGATATGGAAATTCTGGAAACGGGAATTAAGGTCATCGACCTTCTCTGCCCTTATCAGAAAGGTGGAAAGATCGGTCTGTTTGGCGGAGCCGGAGTAGGAAAGACGGTTCTTATCCAGGAGCTGATTCGTAATATTGCGACAGAGCACGGCGGATATTCCGTATTCACCGGCGTAGGTGAGCGTACTCGTGAGGGGAACGACCTGTATCATGAAATGACGGAATCCGGCGTTATCAATAAGACTACCATGGTGTTTGGACAGATGAACGAGCCGCCGGGAGCCAGAATGAGAGTGGGACTTACGGGTCTTACCATGGCGGAGCACTTCCGCGACGAAGGCGGCAAGGACGTGTTGCTGTTCATCGATAATATTTTCCGTTTCACCCAGGCCGGTTCAGAGGTTTCTGCTCTGCTTGGACGCGTACCCTCCGCCGTAGGCTATCAGCCGACACTTCAGACGGAAATGGGCGCTCTTCAGGAGCGGATTACTTCCACAAAGAGCGGTTCTATTACATCCGTACAGGCTGTTTACGTGCCTGCCGACGACTTGACAGACCCGGCGCCTGCTACCACTTTCGCTCATCTGGATGCGACGACGGTACTTTCCCGTTCCATTGTGGAGTTGGGAATTTATCCCGCAGTCGATCCGCTTGAGTCCACTTCCAGAATCCTGGATCCCAGAATTGTGGGAGAGGAACATTACCGGGTGGCCAGAGGCGTACAGGAGATCCTTCAGAAATACAATGAACTTCAGGATATCATCGCCATTCTTGGTATGGATGAACTCTCTGACGAAGAGAAACTGATTGTATCCAGAGCGAGAAAGGTGCAGAGATTCCTTTCTCAGCCTTTCTTTGTAGCCGGAAAATTCCTCGGACTGGAGGGACGTTACGTGCCTGTTTCTGAGACAATTCAGGGTTTCAAGGAGATCATTGAAGGAAAATACGATGATATTCCTGAGAGCTATTTCCTCAATGCAGGCAACATTGACGATGTACTGGCCCGCGTAAAGTAGGGGGTGTGTGAATGGCTTCGGAAAAATCGTTTGAGCTTCGAATTATCACGCCCGACCGGGTTTTCTATGAGGGCAGTGTGGAGATGGTGGAAATGGACACCAAGGAGGGAGCCATCGGCGTTTACAAAAGCCATGTGCCTACCACTTGCATCCTGCGCCCTGGAATCCTGACGATTCATATGGAAGGGAATGAGAAAAAGCAGGCGGCTCTCCATAGCGGCTTTGTGGAAGTCCTCAAGGATCGTGTCACTGTGCTGGCGGAAGCCGCGGAGTGGCCTCAGGAAATTGATGTGGAGCGTGCAAAGCAGGCCAAGGAGCGTGCAGAAGCAAGGCTCCAGGATCGCAGTACGGATATGGACACCCTCAGAGCAGAAATGGCCCTCAGGCGTGCCATAACAAGAATTAAAGCAGCAAAATAAAGGTTTATAAATATTCGGATCAGTGGAAAAATGAGGGATTGACTTGTATAGGGCGTCTTTCAAAAAACACCGAATAACAGAGAGAACGGCGTGCATCCTATTTGGGAGCATGCCGTTCTTTGCTGCGAAAGCCCGCCGTAGAGTTTACCCAAAAACTTTGCGTCACAGAAAGCTTTCGAAATCGAATGTTTGTTCTTTTTTAATACTTTGTTCTATATACTTTTAAAAATTTTTCTGCTATAATATGCGTTGGCGGCGGATATGTGCCTTTGAATGGCATTTCGGCTGATTATGACTTTCGTCAGTTTATCTGATTGGAACACCATCGACTGACAAAAGCACATATGGTCGGACAAATCATAGGACCTGAAGCGCGTGTTTTTGTCAATCGAGGGTAATCTTATGAGTTGGCAAATAAAAGGAACGGGATTTTATAAAGGAGAATTTTATGAATCGTTTTAAGCTAGTATCCGAATATCAGCCCACCGGAGATCAGCCTCAGGCAATTGAGGCGCTGGTGAAGGGGTTTCGAGAAGGCAACCAGTTCCAGACACTACTGGGGGTCACAGGCTCCGGCAAGACCTTTACCATGGCAAATGTCATTCAGCAGTTGCAAAAGCCGACGCTTGTCATTGCCCATAACAAGACGCTGGCGGCCCAGCTTTACGGGGAATTTAAAGAATTTTTCCCGGAAAATGCGGTGGAGTATTTTGTAAGCTACTACGATTATTATCAACCGGAGGCCTATGTCCCCTCGACAGATACTTATATTGAAAAAGATTCTTCCATCAATGATGAGATTGACAAACTGCGTCATTCGGCCACGGCTGCGCTCTCCGAGCGGGAAGATGTTATTATCATTGCATCCGTATCCTGTATTTATGGATTGGGAAGTCCCATCGATTATAAAAATATGGTAGTTTCTCTGCGGCCCGGTATGGAACGGGACCGGGACGAGGTCGTGCATAAGCTCATAGAGATTCAGTATAATAGAAACGATATGGATTTTAAGAGAGGCGCTTTCCGGGTTCGGGGAGACGTGCTGGAGGTTTATCCGGCGTACTGTGAAGGAACCGCTTACAGAATCGAATTTTTTGGCGATGAAGTAGACCGGATATCAGAGATTGATCCGCTGACAGGGGAGGCTAAGAGCCGCCTGGATCATATTGCTATCTTTCCGGCTTCTCATTATGTGGTTCCTAGAGAGAAGATGCTGGAAGCTACGGAAGCGATTGCCGGGGAACTGAAGGAGCAAGTAGCGCATTTTCGAAGCGAGGACAAGCTTCTGGAGGCACAACGGATTTCGGAGAGGACAAATTTTGACATTGAGATGATGCGGGAAACGGGATTTTGTTCTGGTATTGAAAATTATTCTAGGCATCTGACCGGCCAGGAGCAGGGGGAGCCTCCGTGTACCTTGTTCGACTATTTTCCGGATGATTTTTTGATTATTATTGATGAATCCCATATGACGGTGCCTCAAATCCGGGGGATGTATGCGGGAGACCGATCGAGAAAGACGACCTTGGTGAATTATGGATTCCGTTTGCCCTCTGCTCTGGATAACCGCCCTCTGAACTTTGCGGAATTTGAAGAGCGGATCGATCAGCTTTTGTTTGTATCGGCTACGCCAGGTCCTTATGAGGCGGACCATGAGCTTTTCCGGACAGAGCAGATCATACGGCCCACCGGGCTTTTGGATCCGGAGATAGAGGTGAAGCCGGTGGAGGGACAGATTGATGATCTGGTTTCTCAGGTGAACCAGGTTGTAGAGAAAAAGCAGAAAGTCCTGGTGACCACTTTGACAAAACGGATGGCCGAGGACCTGACAGACTATATGCGGGAAGTTGGGATTCGGGTAAAGTATCTCCATTCAGATATTGATACTCTGGAGCGAAGCGAGATTATCCGGGATATGCGTATGGATATGTTTGACGTCCTGGTGGGAATCAATCTGCTCAGGGAAGGTCTGGATATACCGGAAATCAGTCTGGTGGCGATTCTGGATGCAGATAAAGAGGGATTTTTACGTTCGGAGACTTCTTTGATTCAGACGGTTGGAAGGGCGGCGAGAAATGCAGAGGGTCATGTCATTATGTACGCGGATGTCATCACAGATTCCATGCGGGTGGCGATTGACGAGACGAAGCGGAGGAGGGAGCTGCAGCAAGCCTACAATGAGGCGCACGGCATTACGCCTACCTCCATTAAAAAGGCAGTACGGGATCTGATTAGTATTTCTAAATCAGAGGAGACGCCGGTCCGCGGTATGAAGCTGGAAAAAGAACCGGAGTCCATGAGTGAGAAGGAGATTTTGAAACTGATTGGAGAAGTGCGGAAAAAGATGCAAAAAGCGGCGGCGGAGCTTGACTTTGAACAGGCGGCTGTGTTGCGCGATCAAATGCTGGAACTTAAAAAATATCTATGATACCAGGAGACGAGAATGAAAGACATGGAAAAGCAGGCAGATGCAAAATATATCAGGATCCGCGGGGCCAACGAACACAATCTGAAAAACATATCGGTGGATATCCCTAGAGACAGATTTGTAGTGTTGACCGGGCTTTCTGGCTCAGGAAAGTCCTCTCTGGCTTTTGATACAATTTATGCGGAGGGGCAGAGACGCTATATGGAATCTTTGTCCTCTTATGCCAGGCAGTTCCTGGGACAGATGGAAAAACCGGAGGTGGAGAGCATTGAGGGCCTTTCTCCCGCTATTTCTATTGACCAGAAATCGACAAACCGGAATCCCCGCTCCACAGTGGGAACCGTAACGGAGATTTATGATTATTTCCGTCTGCTTTATGCCAGGATTGGTATTCCCCACTGCCCGAAGTGTGGGAGGGAGATCAAGAAACAGTCCGTAGATCAGATGGTGGACCAGCTTATGGCGCTGCCGGAGCGAAGTAAGATTCAGATTCTGGCTCCTGTGGTTCGCGGGCGGAAGGGCCGCCATGAGAAAGTGCTGGATCAGGCAAAGAGAAGCGGCTTTGTCCGGGTTCGAATTGATGGAAATCTCTATGAGCTGACGGAAGAGATTACTCTCGATAAAAATATCAAGCACAACATTGAAGTAGTCGTGGACCGGCTGGTGGTGAAGCCTGATATTGAGAAACGTCTGACAGACTCCATTGAGACTGCCATGCGGCTTTCGGAAGGTCTGATGATCGTGGATGTGGCGGAGGGGAGTCCCCTAAATTTCAGTCAGAGTTTTGCCTGTCCGGACTGCGGCATCAGCATTGACGAGGTGGAGCCGAGAAGTTTTTCTTTTAACAATCCTTTTGGTGCCTGTCCGGAGTGTTCCGGTCTCGGCTATAAGATGGAATTTGACGAGGAGTTGATGATACCGGACAAAACCCTCAGTATTAATCAGGGGGCCATAGCCGTTTGTGGATGGCAGTCCTGCGTGACGCCGGGAAGCTTTAGCCGTGCAATTCTCGAGGCTTTGTGCGAGGAATACGGATTTGATTTGGATACGCCTTTCGGGGAGTATCCCAAAAAGATTCATGATGTTCTGATTCACGGGACAGAAGGCCGCGAGGTAAAGGTTCATTATCGGGGGCAGCGAGGCGAAGGAGTCTATGACGTGGCTTTTGAGGGCCTTTTGCGAAATGTGGAACGCCGTTACCGAGAAAGTGGTTCAGAAACTATAAAAGCAGAATATGAGAGCTTTATGCGGATTACTCCCTGTAAAGTCTGCGGTGGAAAGCGCTTAAAGAAAAGTTCTCTGGCAGTGACGATCTGCGATAAAAATATTTATGATATCACTTCCATGTCGATCGGAAATTTGAAAGAATTTATGGAGGGCATGGAAGAAAAACTGACACCGACCCAAATATCGATCGGAAATCTGGTTCTGAAAGAGATCCGGGCCAGGGTGGGATTCTTAGTGGATGTGGGGCTGGATTATCTGTCTTTGACCCGGGGGACGGCGACGCTTTCCGGCGGCGAGGCGCAGCGGATCCGCCTGGCAACTCAGATCGGATCCGGCCTGGTGGGAGTGGCTTATATTCTGGACGAGCCCAGTATCGGCCTCCATCAGCGGGACAATGACAAACTGCTTCGGACTTTGATTCATTTGCGCGATCTGGGTAACAGTGTCTTGGTTGTGGAGCACGACGAGGATACCATGCGGGCGGCAGACTGTATTGTGGATATCGGACCGGGAGCAGGAGAACACGGAGGAAAGGTCGTAGCGGTAGGAAAAGCAGAAGATATTATTGCCTGCGAGGAGTCGATTACCGGCGCATATTTAAGTGGAAGAAAAAAGATTCCGGTGCCGGCGGTCAGACGGAAGCCGGAGTATTTTCTGACAGTCAAGGGGGCGGCGGAGAACAATCTGAAACATATCAATGTGAAACTGCCCCTGGGAGTTTTTACCTGCGTAACCGGAGTTTCCGGTTCAGGAAAATCCTCCCTGGTCAATGAGATCCTCTATAAATCCCTTGCCAGGACCTTAAACCGGGCAAGGACGATTCCTGGAAAATATAAATCTATCGAGGGAACGGAGCGGCTGGACAAGGTGATTGCCATTGATCAGTCCCCTATTGGGCGGACCCCCCGTTCCAATCCGGCTACTTATACAGGCGTGTTTGACATGATTCGGGATCTGTTTGCCTCTACGGCGGACGCAAAAGCCAGAGGTTATCAGAAAGGCAGATTCAGTTTTAATGTGAAAGGCGGCCGGTGTGAAGCCTGTGGCGGCGACGGTATCATAAAAATTGAGATGCATTTTCTTCCGGATGTCTACGTACCCTGCGAGGTCTGTGGCGGAAAACGCTACAACAGGGAGACGCTGGAGGTCAAGTATAAAGGAAAAAGCATTTATGATGTGTTGGATATGACGGTAGAGGAGGCTCTTAAATTTTTTGAAAATGTTCCGTCTGTCCGGCGAAAAATTGAAACGCTGTATGATGTAGGCCTCTCTTATCTCAAACTGGGACAGCCCTCCACGACGCTTTCCGGCGGCGAAGCTCAGAGGATAAAACTGGCCACAGAGCTTTCCAGAAGAGATACGGGAAAGACGATTTACATTCTGGACGAACCTACGACAGGACTTCATTTCGCAGATGTCCACAAGTTAGTTGAAATTCTTCAGCGTTTATGCGAAAATGGAAATACGGTGATTGTGATTGAGCATAACCTTGATGTGATTAAAACGGCTGATTATCTGATCGATATGGGACCGGAAGGGGGAGATGGCGGAGGTACGGTGATCGCAATGGGAACACCGGAGGTGGTCGCTGAAAATCCGGCATCTTATACAGGAAAGTATGTAAAGAAATATCTTTCCTAAGGAAAGAGTAGTCAAAAGAAAGAAGTCTGGTCTGAAAAAGGCCGGGGAAAACGGGTGGGCAAGGAGTACGACGATGCGGTTTATATTTGTAAGACATGGAGAGACAGAGTGGAATATCCAGGGACGCTATCAGGGACAGGCGGATATTCCGCTTTCAGAAAAAGGGAAAGCCCAGGCGGCGGCTCTTGGACGGAGGTTCCGGGAAATTCCTGTGGATGTGATATATTCGTCTCCGCTTCAGAGAGCTTATGATACGGCAAGAGCGATTGCGGAACCGAAAGGGCTTCCGATTCATAAGGTTGAGGGAATCAAGGAACTGGATTTTGGCCGCTGGGACGGCCTTACCCTGGAAATGCTGAAGAAGCAATTCGGCGACTCCTTTACAAAATACCGGATCGAGCCGTTTCATTATCCCATGGAAGGAGAGGGAACTTTGAACCGGGCCAAACTCCGGGTGGGTGCCGCTCTGGAAGAGATCAAAGAAGAATACCGTCATACGGATAAGACTGCCGTAGTGGTGGCTCATGGAGGGATTTTGAAGCTGGCTATTTTTTATTTGCTGGATATGAGTTCCCGGTTTTATCGTTGTATGGAGCTGGATAATACATCTTTGACGATTCTGGATGTGGAGGAGGATCGTACCATTCTCCGGGTACTGAATGACGCTCATCATCTGGATAAGGAGTTTTGAGCAAGCGCTGTTACTTGAAGATCATTTATCATCGGTTGACAAGAGTGGGCGCGTCCTTGTCAATCGATGGTATCAGAGAACAATAGTTTTCGGGAAAGTCCGGAAAGATGATATGTAGAGACAGATTGACAAGTTTCGGAGACAAAATTATAATGTAAGAATGCAATCAGGAGTTTTGAAAGGAGGTTTCAGATGGGGTTTTTTGATACACTGAGTGAAACGCTTGCAAGCACCAGTAAAGTGGTTGGCAGCAAGACGAAGGAAGTAGCAAGTACTACGAAGCTGAGTATTCAGATTTCGCAGGAGGAAGCCAGATTAAAAAAGGCATATGAAGCTCTGGGCGAAGCATATTTTAAAAATCACGAGGAGGATATGCCGGAACAGTACGCAGTCTATGGGGCGGATATCCGGGAAGCGGCGGCCAGACTGGACAGTTTGATGAAGGAGAAGCAGATTCTTAAGAATCAGAAACGCTGCGTAAGCTGTGGGGCCTGGATTCCCAATGAGGATCGGTTTTGTGGAAAGTGCGGGGCGGAAAACGAAATTCTGGAGAAAGAGGCGGAAGCCGAAAAAACAGATTCAGAGGAAGTGGAAAACGTGGATGCCGAACAGGTCGTTCATGTGGCGGATGGACAGACAGAAAACTCAGAAGAGACGGAATAGGCGACGGGCGATCGTCCGGGCGGGAGGATAATTGGTGAAAAAGGAAATGGTTGTTGTTCTGGATTTTGGCGGTCAGTATAACCAGTTGATTGCCAGAAGGGTCCGGGAATGCAATGTATACTGTGAGGTTCATCCCTGCAGCATGGAACTGGATAAGTTAAAGGCCATGGATCCAAAGGGAATTATTTTTACAGGAGGACCCAACAGCGTCTATGGTGAGGGCGCTCCTCTCTGTGAAAAAGAAATTTTCGATTTGGGTATCCCGATTTTAGGAATTTGTTATGGTTCTCAGCTTATGGCTTACATGCTGGGGGGAACGGTGGAAACGGCTCCTGTCAGTGAGTATGGAAAGACAGAGGTGGATGTGGAAGAGAACGTTCCCTTTTTCAAGGGGGTATCGAATCGGACGCTCTGTTGGATGAGCCATACGGATTATATTTCAAAAGCGCCGGAGGGATTTCAGGTGACTGCCCATACCCCGGTATGTCCGGTAGCAGCCATGGAGTGTCCGGAGAAGGGGCTGTATGCAGTACAGTTCCATCCGGAGGTCATGCATACGCAGGAAGGGCTGAAGATGCTCTCCAACTTTGTGCTCCGTATCTGCGGATGCAGCGGCGAATGGAAGATGGGATCCTTTGTAGAGGAGTCTATCTGCTCTCTGCGAGAGAAAATCGGGGATGGCAAGGCGCTTTGCGCTCTCTCCGGAGGAGTGGATTCTTCCGTTGCAGCAGTCTTGCTGTCCAAGGCAATCGGGAAACAGCTCACCTGTGTGTTTGTGGATCACGGGCTTCTCCGCAAAAACGAGGGAGATGAGGTGGAGGCTGTTTTTGGTCCGGAGGGGCCTTATGAACTGAATTTTATTCGCGTCCACGCAAAGGAACGGTATTATAAAAAACTGGAGGGCGTGACGGAGCCGGAGCAAAAGCGAAAGGTAATCGGGGAAGAGTTTATCCGAATCTTTGAAGAAGAAGCAAAAAAAATCGGAGCAGTGGATTACCTGGTACAGGGAACCATTTATCCGGATGTTATTGAAAGTGGTCTCGGAAAATCTGCAGTGATCAAGTCTCATCATAATGTGGGCGGACTTCCGGAGGTGGTGGACTTTAAGGAGATCATTGAGCCTTTGCGCCTTCTTTTTAAAGATGAAGTACGCCAGGCGGGCCTGGAGCTTGGGATTCCGGAATCTCTGGTATATCGGCAGCCATTTCCGGGCCCGGGCCTGGGAATCCGGATTATCGGTGAGGTTACGGCTGATAAGGTGCGTATTGTCCAGGAGGCGGATGCCATTTACCGGGAAGAAATCGCCAAAGCCGGCCTGGATGGGGGACTGGGACAGTATTTTGCCGCCCTTACCAATATGCGCTCTGTCGGCGTTATGGGCGACGAGCGGACTTACGACTATGCAGTAGCTCTGCGGGCTGTCGATACCAGTGATTTTATGACTGCTGAGGCATCCCAAATTCCTTGGAACGTGCTGGGTATCACCGCAAACCGGATTGTAAATGAGGTAAAGGGCGTGAATAGGGTCCTCTATGATCTGACCAGCAAACCGCCCGGAACGGTGGAATTTGAATAACGGAGATTCAAAGCCGGTTTCCCTTTGTTTTGATATGCTCCCCTTATGGCAGACAGATGAAATAATAAAACTGTCACTATAAGGAGGAGCATATTTTATGGGACAACATTCAAAATACTCTTTTGAAATGAAATTAGATGCCGTTACAAAATATTTGGAGGGAAGCTGT
>JAAWAV010000045.1 GCA_022792335.1 Lachnospiraceae bacterium | reverse complement strand
GTTGGAATGATGTATACTGTTTGCAACGGACACCCCCTTGTTGTTTGAGTATGTTGTTTGTTGGTACTTCAATGATACATCATTCAGCAGCGGGTGTCTTTATTTTGTGCAATATTTGGTATTTACTCATTTATAGTTATTAAGAAAAAAGGAGAAAATAGGAAGAGGGTTTTTAGAAATAGACAAAAAAAGACCAAACGGTTTTTGCCCATGAGCCCCCTTTACATTTCAGGGAGTCTGAGCGTATAATGAAAGTAAGACAGGCGCGACAGAAACGGCCGGGAAAAGACAGGAAGGAGTACGGGATATGAACGGTATATCAGAAGAAATATTTGGCCAAATAGAGGAAATCAAAAGTCAGGCCAGACAGGTGATTGACGAGCTTTTTGAGGTGGCGGAACTTTCTGAAGGGGAGATTCTGGTGGTGGGCTGTTCCTCCAGCGAGGTGGCCGGTCGGAGGATTGGATCCTGGTCCAGTGAGGAAATCGGAAAAGCTCTGTTTGAGACGTTTGCCAGTGCCTGTAAGGAAAGAGGAATTTATCTGGCGGCCCAGTGTTGCGAACATCTGAACAGGGCTGTGATCCTGGAGAAGGCGGCGGCCAGGCAGTATGGATTTTCTATGGTCAATGTGGTGCCCCAGCTAAAAGCGGGAGGCTCCTTTGCCACGGCGACTTACCGGGGACTTTCGCAGGCGGTGGCTGTGGAAGAAATAAAGGCCCAGGCCGGAATCGACATTGGCGATACGCTGATTGGAATGCATTTGCAGACGGTGGCTGTCCCTGTGAGGACAAAAGTGAAGCAGATTGGCGCCGCCCGTGTGGTCTGTGCGAGGACGAGACTAAAGTACATCGGAGGGCCGAGAGCAGCTTACTCGGAGAAACTCAGAGGGTAAGACTCTGGGGATTCTGTTATTGCCATTTGGCAAAAATTAATATATAGTGGAAGCAGCATACGATTCAGGAGGAAATTTACCATGTACATAACTTGCTTGGATTTAGAAGGCGTGTTGGTGCCGGAGATTTGGATTGCCTTTTCGGAGGCCAGCGGCATTCCGGAGCTTAGGAGGACGACCAGAGACGAGCCGGACTACGATAAGCTGATGAAGTGGAGGCTTGGGATTCTGAAAGAGCACGGGCTGGGGCTTAAGGAAATCCAGAAAACCATTGCCACGATTGATCCGCTTCCGGGAGCCAAGGAGTTTCTGGACGAGCTGCGCGCCTGTACTCAGGTAGTCATTCTCAGCGATACTTTTACGGAATTTGCGGCGCCGCTTATGAAGAAGCTGGGATGGCCCACGATTTTTTGTAATTCTCTGGAGGTGGCGCCGGACGGAGAGATCACTGGGTTTAAGATGAGAATTGCAGACTCGAAGCTGAGCACTGTGAAGGCGTTTCAGTCCATCGGTTACAAGACTATTGCGGCAGGGGACAGCTACAACGATCTGGATATGATTCGGGCGGGAAAGGCTGGATTTCTTTTCCGGAGCACTGACAAAATCAAGGCGGATAATCCGGATCTTCCCGCGTTTGAGACCTTTGAAGAACTGATGGCCGGGATCCGGGGAGCGATGGAGACGGAATGAAACAGCCTTTTTAGATAGGCGAAAGGATGGGACAAGAGTATGAGAAATCTGATAAAGAAATGGAATGACATCAGTCTGATCCTGCGTATCCTGGTCGGACTGATCATCGGAGTAGCGCTGGGGTTGGCTGTACCGCAGTTTACCGTGGTATCTGTTTTGGGAAATGTTTTTGTGGGAGCGCTGAAAGCGATTGCGCCTGTACTGGTATTCGTGCTGGTCATGAGCGCGCTGGCAAATGCCAGCATGGGGATTGGAGGCCGTTTCCGGACGGTGATCATTCTCTATATGCTGAGTACGCTTCTGGCGGCTGTCGTGGCCGTGGCGGGAAGCTTTTTGTTTCCCGTGGCCATTAAACTGGATGTGGCGGCTGCCTCCAATACGCCTCCGGAGGGGATTGGAGAAGTGCTGACCAATCTGATTAACAATATGGTGGCAAACCCAGTGGCTTCTCTGATGAATGCCAACTATGTGGGAATCCTTTTCTGGGCCATTATTTTTGGGCTGGCTCTCAAGAAGTTAGCTTCTGTCGAGACAAAGAAGCTGGTGACAGACTTTGCCAATATGGTTTCCCAGGCGGTCCGCTGGGTGATTCAGCTTGCGCCCTTCGGAATTTTGGGGCTGGTATTCCAGACCGTTTCAGAGAACGGGCTGGGGATTTTTACTGACTACGGAAAGCTTTTGCTTCTTCTGGTCGGCTGTATGCTGGCGGTGGCTTTGATTGTAGATCCGCTGATCGCGGCGATTTTCCTCAGGAGAAATCCCTATCCGCTGGTATTCCGGTGTCTAAAGGAGAGCGGCGTGACGGCATTCTTCACCAGAAGCTCAGCGGCCAATATTCCGGTTAATATGGCGTTATGCGAGAGACTGGGGCTGGAGCAGGATTTTTATTCCGTATCCATTCCTCTGGGGGCGACGATTAACATGGACGGCGCCGCCATTACCATTACGGTGATGGCCCTGGCTGTGGCGCATACGCTGCAGATTGCTGTGGACATTCCCTCGGCGATTATGTTAAGCCTTTTAGCGACCCTTGGCGCCTGCGGAGCTTCCGGCGTGGCGGGAGGCTCTCTGCTTCTGATTCCCATGGCGTGTTCCCTGTTTGGAATCAGCAACGACATTGCCATGCAGGCCGTCGCTGTGGGCTTTATCATCGGCGTGGTACAGGATTCTCTGGAGACGGCCATCAATTCCAGCGGGGACGTGATGTTTGCGGCCGTTGCAGAGTTCCATGACCGTATGAAACGGGGAGAAGAAGTCAAGTTCTGATGAAAATAATCGCATATATTTATACAGATTTTGAAGAGAAATTTGGCATCCCCAGGCAGAGCGGCCTGGTAGAGGGACTAAAAGGCCGGATTGTTTTTGAGCCGGAATACCGTTCCGGCGAGGCAGTCCGGGGGCTGGAGGGGTTTGATTATATCTGGCTCCTCTGGCAGTTTCAGGGTGTCGATGAGGAACACTGGTCGCCTATGGTGAAGCCGCCCAGGCTGGGCGGCAGGACCAGGATGGGAGTCTTTGCTACACGGTCCCCGTTCAGACCCAACGCCATCGGCCTTTCTTCTGTAAAGCTGGATGGAATTGAGCTTACCGGAGAGGGGCCGGTGCTTTTTGTGTCCGGGGTTGATTTAAAGAACAGGACGCCTATTTATGATATTAAGCCTTATCTGCCCTATACGGACGCTCACCCGGAGGCCAGAGAAGGGTTTGCCCACGAAGGAAAGAACCATGTGCTTAGGGTGGAGTTTCCACCGGAACTTCTCACCATATTTCCACCGGAGAAGAGGGAAGCGCTTCTGGAAGTGCTGAGACAGGATCCTCGCCCGGCCTATCATGATGATGAAAACCGGAAATATGGAGTGGCATTTTCGGGGTTTGACGTACATTTTCGGGTAAAAGAGAATGTCCTGACAGTTTTTGAGGTGGTACCATATCTGCCGATGTGACGGCATCAGCGATGAAAAAGCGATACAATTGTACTGAAAAGCGGCAAATTTAGAAGAGTCGTGAAAATCGGTGCGGGAAAATGGAGGGTATGAGAGTGGAAAGCAGAAAGATCATTCAGGTAGAAGAAAAGGTTCCGGTTAAGCTATTGATTCCCCTTAGCATCCAACACATGTTCGCCATGTTCGGGGCATCGGTGCTGGTACCGTTTCTGTTTGGGATCAGCCCGGCGATTGTATTATTCATGAATGGAGTGGGAACACTCCTTTTTATTCTGATTACCAAAGGAAAAGCTCCGGCCTATCTGGGTTCCAGCTTTGCTTTTCTGGCTCCGGCGGGAATTGTCATCAGCAAAATGGGCTATCCCTATGCGCTTGGGGGTTTTGTAGCTGTCGGTTTTTTGGGCTGCATCCTGGCCCTGATCATATATAAATTTGGCTCTGACTGGATTGACATCGTTTTACCTCCGGCCGCTATGGGGCCGGTAGTGGCGCTGATTGGCCTGGAGCTTTCAGGAAACGCCGCGTCCAATGCAGGACTTCTGGAGGAGAGTATCGATCCGAAAAACGTTGTTGTATTTCTGGTCACTCTGGGAGTGGCCGTGTTTGGAAATATTCTGTTCCGAGGATTTTTGTCAGTGATTCCCATTCTGATTGCCGTCATCGCAGGGTATGTGGCGGCTTTGTGCTGTGGAATCATCGATTTTGCCGAAGTAGCGGCGGCGCCCCTCTTTGCAATGCCGAATTTTCAGGCGCCGAAATTCAACCTGGAGGCGATTCTGATTATCCTTCCGGTACTCCTGGTGATTGCTTCGGAACATATCGGCCATCAGGTAGTTACCAGCAAGATTATTGGGAAGGATCTGCTTAAGGATCCGGGCCTCCACCGCTCCCTTTTCGGAGATAATTTTTCTACCATGCTGTCCGGATTTATCGGTTCTGTGCCGACCACCACTTATGGAGAGAATATTGGAGTCATGGCGGTGACAAAGGTATACAGTGTGCGGGTCATTGCCGGGGCGGCTGTGCTTTCCATTATCTGTTCCTTTGTCGGGAAACTTTCCATGCTGATTCAGACCATTCCCGGTCCGGTTATCGGCGGGATTTCTTTCCTGCTTTACGGGATGATCGGCGCTTCCGGCCTCCGGATTCTGGTAGATTCGAAGGTGGACTATGGCCGTTCCAGAAATCTGACTCTGACCTCTGTGATTTTTGTGACTGGTTTATCAGGAATTTCCGTAAACATCGGACAGATTCAGCTGACAGGCATGGTGCTGGCCTGTGTGGTGGGAATGATTCTGAGCCTGGCTTTCTACCTTCTGGATCGGTTCAAACTGACCAACGACAGGGACAACTGATCCTTTGGCAAAACAGCATCCGGAGAGATTTCGGAGGGATTTCAACCTTTTCAAAAGGATTCCGCCCGGGATTCTCCGCTCCCATAATCGATGACAACACCGGGCTGGACATTATAGCAGAATACGCTGAAAGAAATTTCTTTGCCATGGTCCTCGACAGACTCCGCTTCCAGCAGGACGCCGGAAGCCACCAGGTTCTCTCCCTCAAAGATGGGGGTTACCCGGTAGAGGACGTGGTTTTCCGTAAACAGAACATAGTCGGCGATTTCATTTTCAAAGGGAAGCATGCCTTCCACGTTCAGATATCTTGTTCCGGTGATCAGATTTTTTTCATTGGCGTTTTCGCCAGATAACTGATAGCCGATCAGATGACAGCGGTTATAAAGATATTTTCCGCTGATATGGTCATATTTTACTGTATGCCAGCCGGTGGGGCGAACATTTCCAATGCTGTCCCGTTCCTCGGTGGGCATCAGATCGACGCCGATGCAGGCGAAAGCCGGGCCGCAGCGACCAAACTCATCCAGTTCACTGTAATGCTCGAAAACGCCGCCAGGCTGAGAAGAAGCGGCGGCCCTGTCTGAATCATCAAAATCAGGAAGATTGCCATTGACTACAATATAAGGCGAGCCGGAGTATTCTGGTATGCCATCCTCCAGAAGCTGGTCAGATGAGAGGGAGGGAATGTCGGAAGTTTCTGCCGGGAGGGCGGGAGCTTCTGGCGCTTTGCTGTGCAGGGCGGGATAGCCAATTCCGAAAATCAGAGCGCAGACTGCACAGACAAGGGTGAAAAGGGGGCCTTTGGAATGTCGTTTTTTTACCGTCATGGGTTTTATCCTTTCAAAAGTTTTCTGGAGCCGGCTTTCAGCCCGGTACGGCCATATCCGGCCAGGAGAGGATCAGATCTGCGATTTCTGACTCGTAATTTCCGAGAAGGTCCTGGCTTCGTCCGGCGCATATGACATTGGTTTCTGCTCCCCAGAGTCCGTTGTCCAGAAACTCCCAGACATGATAGCGGAGTCCGCGGAACTGGAAATCCAGACTGCCGCAGCCGTCCTCCTCCGTATAAGTAAAAAGAATATGTTTTGTTTGCAGAGCCTGTTGCACTTTTAAAAGACGCATGAAGAACCTCCTGAGAGTATTTTCTTTATTATAACAGAAAATGGAGAGATTGTTCAATATCACATACCATCAGTTGATAAGAGCATACACGGTCGTAGAAGGGGGAACGGTTTTCAGGCTGTTTTGGGGGTGAAAACTGACTCAAATGGTCTGCTCAGAAAAACAATTGAAAAATTTTGTTATTTTTTGAAATAATAGTTGACAAGAACCAAGAGGTAGGATATAATATTGTTTGCGTCAAGGAAATCGATAAGTTGTGCGGGTGTAGTTCAATGGTAGAACACTAGCCTTCCAAGCTAGATACGTGGGTTCGATTCCCATCACCCGCTTTTCCTGTGTCTGTAGCTCAGCTGGATAGAGCAACGGCCTTCTAAGCCGTGGGTCGGGGGTTCGAAT
>JAAWAV010000058.1 GCA_022792335.1 Lachnospiraceae bacterium | reverse complement strand
TTTGACACAGAACAGTTACTGGAGAATCATGGACAAAAATCCATAGAAAAACAAATTAAGATTCCAGAAATCCTGACGATATTATAATAGAATATATTTATATCTAAATTTGAAGCAAATTTGTGAAAAAGTACACATTTTGGTTAGATATCGACAAAATGAAAAGGAAGCTGATAGATGACGCCGGACAGTATCTGTAAAATCGTCTGTCAATATAACCGGTTTCCGGTTCCGAAGGAAGATATGGATCGGTTACTGGAGATCGCTGAAAACTGTAGACAAGTAAAAGATTATGTATATCAGAGATATGGAAGTATCCGGAACTTGTCGAAACTATATCCAGGCTATACGGTACAAAATGAGATGACGCGAAACGGTCTGCGGGAAAACCTGGGTTTGCCGTCGGTATACTTTTATCTGGCGGTCTTTGATGCGTTAAGAGATCTTAAAAGTCAGTGGACAAGGACAAAATCCGCAGTTTCGCAAAAGATTCATCACCATCAAGAATTTTCAGAAGAAGAAAAGCATTATCTTCGGTACATTCTAAAAGTAAGCAATGCATTCGAAGCCGTATTGAACTGCAAGAAGATATGCTTAAAACCGGAATTACAAAGACAATATGAGCTCCTTGCAAAAGCAGTGGATAGGAAACGGTTGGATCAGTATCTGCGTCGACAGGTGAGACGGGTTCATAGGCGGATAAATGCCGGTATTGCAGACGGATTTTCTCTATCGGAGAGGGCTTATCGTTATGGAGATCGTGGAATTTACATTACCATGAAAGAAAAAAGAAAACGTATTTTTATCCCCCTTACAGACAATAACCAGTATACAAGACAGATTTATATCAAGCTTTATCCGGAAGAAAAAAAGATTGAGTTGAAGGTACCAGTTTCCGTGAGAACAAGACGCCATTCGGATTATAAGAAACAGGTTGGGACTGCGATGGGAATCTATACGATGCTTGTGACAGACCAAGGACATTCTTATGGAGAAAAACTGGGAGATTATCAGATTGAGCTTGCGGACTGGATCAGAGAACAAACCATCCGTTATCATCCGCAAAATGAGGCAGAGTCCGGCAGAAAAAAATATACGGCTCAAAAACAATGTAAAACAGAACAGCTTCATAGTTATATCAATATGGAATTAAACCGTTTTTTGAGAACGGAGAAACCAGAAGTTATTTATTTTCCGAAACTTCCAAAACCGCAGAAACACAGTGGAGATAAAGAAATCAATCATTCTGTGAACCTGTGGCAGAGAGGGTATATCAGAAAAAGATTGCAGCAGAAATGTCAGGAACAATCGGTAGAGCTGATAGAGGTATTTGGAAAAAATATCAGTAAAGAATGTAGCAGATGCGGTGCTTTTGGAAAAAAAAGAGAGAAAACATTTGTCTGTGAAACCTGTGGTTATAAGACGGAAGCACAACGAAACACCGCGCAGAATGCAAAAAAAAGAGGAATGGATCATAAGAACAGTCACTTAGATGAATGAAGGCTACAGGCCTTGATTTTACCGGGGAGGGACAGACTCTTTTCTACCAGGACTAAGTGGGGGCGTTCATGATATAAAAATTAAGAACGGCATTAGAAGGCAGAAATTCCGAGAAATCGGAATCTGCGAATTGGGTATGCCAGGACTTTGGGAACACAGAATTGTGACGTACCAGGGAGCGAAGCGGAGACTCCGCATCATCACCAAGATGACCAATATGCCTTATTTTAAAAAGCTACAAGCAGTGCGCGTTAGAAAATTGGAAGTCAGACGGGGAGCTGGCTCCCGTCTGACTTCCAATTTTCTAACGCATACGGCGCCAGCCGGAAAACGAGGAAACGCGGAGCGTTTTCGAGTTTTAGCACTGCGTTAAGAAAAGAGAACCACGCCAGGAGGCGGATCGAATAGCCGAATTGATAAAAGGCTGTATGCCAGGGCCAGCCGGAAAACGAGGAAACGCGGAGCGTTTTCGAGTTTTAGCACTGCGTTAAGAAAACAAGTAAGAAAAGAGAACCATGCTAGGAGGCGGGCCAAGTGGTCACTTCCAGGATGGGAATTTTGAATCAATCAGAAAGATTAGTGAGGCGTTATGAGAAGAGCTCATAAAAAACAGGCAGAGGATTTTATCGTACTTTTGGGGCAGGCTCATGCCGAGATAAAAAAGGATGTTGAATCCGGAGTTATAGAATCAGCTCTGGCATTGCTGGAGCAATGCCAGGAGGGAGCCCTGGGCCTTGGAAATTTGATAGAAAAAGAAGAAGGGGAGGGGGCTCCCACAATTCTTCTTTTAGAGTCATACTGTGAACTGGTCTATCAGATTCATGGACAGCTACAGATAAACGCAAATACAAATGGCAGTCAGATTTACAAGAGTCTGCGAAAAGCGCTGATTTCGATTGAAAACAGCGTGAAGTATGAGATTCCGGTTCGTCTGGAAGTAGTGTTTCTTCCTTATAAAGCGTCGATGTGGGACAGCCTGGAAAGCGTATGGATGGCGGCGGACGCCGACCCGGACTGCGACGCCTATGTGGTGCCGATTCCCTATTATGAACGCAAAGGAGACGGAAATTTTGAGAGCATCAGTTATGAAGGGGAGAGCTTTCCCGGATACGTTCCCATTACACATTATCACGCATATCGCCTGGAGGAGAGAAAACCGGATATCATTTATATCCACAATCCATACGATCAGGGAAATTATGTGACCAGCGTAGATCCGAGATATTATTCCGGAGAACTGAAAAAGTATACAGATTGTCTAGTTTATATTCCCTATTATATTACGGCCGGAGGAATGAGCGAGGGACAGGCGCTTTGTCCGTCTTATTTCCATATGGACTGGATTGTGGTACAGTCTGAAAAAATTATAAAATTTTTTGATGCGCGAGTGCCGGAAGAAAAATTTCTCCCCCTTGGCTCACCGAAACTTGACCGGATAATCCGGATATGCAACAACCCTCCCGAACCTCCGGAGAGCTGGAAGAAAAAAATGAAAGGCCGGAAGGTGTATTTTTATAATACCAGTCTGGGAGGAATGCTGGGAGATACAGAAACATTTTTGAAAAAAATGGAATACGTGTTCCACTGTTTTGAGGGGCGGACGGACGCATGTCTGCTATGGCGGCCTCATCCGCTTCTGGAGTCGACCTTTGTATCCATGCGTAAGGAATACGTCGCCAGGTACCAGGAGTTAAAACAGACTTTTCTCAGTCGCGACCTGGGAATTTATGACGACACTCCGGATATTGCAAAGACGATTGCTCTTTGCGATGCCTATATAGGAGATTCCGGAACTTCCGTTACCGCCTTGTTTGGAATGACCGGAAAGCCGCTGTTTGTTATGGACAACAGCTTTTACAGCGAACCGGGGCCGGAGGACTGGCGTGGACAGATGATCAGCGGATTTGATGCATTCGGACGAAACCAGTGGAAAGTTATTCAGGGCAATAAACTGTACTACTCACCGGAGAACAATTACAGATACAGACATTATTGCAACTTGTCAGAACATACGCTAGGCGGTTATTATTGCGCAGCGTTTGAACAGAACGGGACCATCTATGTCTGCCCGGCCAATGCCCAGGACATTCTTTTGGTGAAAAATCACAGAATCACAAAACGAATCTCATTAGAACGGCGTCTGGAAAAACCGGGGGCTTTTGCAGGAGCCTATCACACAGGAACGTATTTATTTTTGATTCCAAGAGAGTATCCGGCGATTGTCCGGTACGATATTTTGCAGGATAAGCTGGACTATCTTACAGGATGCAACGATATCTTTACAGGATACAAAGATGGAGAACATCGGGTTGGAGGAAGTTTTCTGTGGGGGGACTATCTGCTTTTGGCTTCGCCAGAAGACAGCCGCGTACTCGCCATAGACATCCATACAATGGAAACGCAACTTTTGATTACAGGAGCAAAGAGCGCTTGCGGTTGTATGGGAATCGCCTCGGATAGCGTAGATTTGTGGCTTCTTCCCTATACGGGAACCACTATTACCCGCTGGAATCCGGAGACGGGAGACGTACAGGATTATTCCCATGTTCCAGAAGGATTTGTGTGCAGAAGCGTCCCCCATGGTCAGGAATGCCTGGATCGTCCCTTTGAATCCATGATTTTCTGGGGAAATCAAGTCATCGTTTCTCCCTGCTGGGGAAATAAATTCCTTTGCCTGAACCGGGACACTGGAGACATGCAAGAATGGAAACCTCCCTTTGCAGTCCGGACGGAACGGAAAAACGGATACTATAATCCCTGGTCCCCCGGATATTTTTTAAACCGGACGGAGAAACCGGAGTCTGGAATAGGCAGATTCTTTTCCCTGCCGGACGCCAGACTCTATGATGTGAATTTCAATACGGAGGAATACCGGGAGATTCCGGTGGAGTTTGATCTGGAGGAACTTCAAGAACAGGAGCCGGGGTTCAATGAGATTTCCGACTGGCTTCCGTATGGCTGTGAAGAAAGTTACTTTAATACTCTAAGTGGGTTTCTGGATGGGAAGGTGATAGGAAACCCCTTCGATAAAGAACGGCAGCTTCGCGCTTACAGAAAGATTTCTGTAAATGACGACGGGACCTGTGGAGAGAAAGTTCATCAGTTTTTATGCAGACAAATAAACCACAAAAGGAAATAAAAACCTGGGAGGGAAAGGCATGGTAAAAGTAATTACATACGGAACCTTTGATCTTTTCCACGAAGGTCATTACCGATTGCTTGAAAGAGCAAAAGCGCTGGGAGACTATCTGATTGTCGGCGTGACGACAGAAGCCTACGATGAAACCAGAGGAAAATTCAATGTGATCGATTCTCTGGTGACGCGTATCGAAAATGTCAGAAAAACTGGGTTCGCAGATGAAATTATCATTGAAGAAACACCGGGCCAGAAATTCAGCGACATAAAAAAGTATAATATTGATATTTTTACAGTTGGATCGGACTGGACAGGTGAATTTGAATATCTGAGAGACTATTGCAAAGTCGTTTATCTGGAGCGGACAAAAAATATTTCCAGTACCATGCTTCGGGAAAAGAATCGACCGATTCAGCGGATTGGAATCATCGGTACGGGCCGGATTGCGGAGCGGTTCCTCCCAGAAGCCAAACTGGTCAGCGGAGTCAGTACTCAGGGAGTTTACAACCCCCATACGGAAAGCGCGATACGGTTTGCAAAGAAATGGGGGATTGAAGCCTATACTGGCTTGGAGGAGTTTTTCTCTGCAATTGATGTGGTATATATTGCTTCTCCCCATGAAACCCATTACGAATATATCAAAACATCGCTGGAACATGGAAAACATGTTCTGTGTGAGAAACCCATGGTATTAAAAAAAGCAGAAGCAGAAGAGTTGTTCCAATATGCGAAAGAGCAGGAGCTGATCCTGTTTGAAGAAATCAAAACTGCTTATTGCCCGGGATTTCATAAACTTCTGGGGATCGCCTGCAGCGGGAGTATCGGGAGCATCCGCAATGTGGAGGCCTGTTTTACAAAACTGGAGCGGCCGGAAACCAGGGAGATGACAGATAGGATTTACGGAGGAAGCTTTACGGAACTTGGAAGTTATGTCCTGCTTCCCATACTGAAATTGTTTGGAGACGAGTTCCAGGAACTCCGGTTTGACAGCATTCGGGGAGAAAATGGACTGGATTTATTCACAAAAGCTTCTTTTGTCTATCCCACCGGCATAGGAACGGCTACCTGTGGACTTGGCGTTAAATCAGAGGGGCGACTGTTAATTTCCGGTACCAAGGGGTATATCCTCGCGGAGGCGCCCTGGTGGAAAACGTCCTATTTTGAAGTGCATTATGAAAAAACCGACCGGATTGACCGGTATTCCGAGAGCTTTCTCGGGGACGGGCTGCGCTATGAAATCAGCAATTTCCTCTATATGATTAATAAAAGCAACAACAACAATTTTAAACTGACGCGTGGAGAGTCCATTGCCATGGCGGATATCATGGAGCGATTTCTAAAAGCAGAGAGAAGGACTTAAAGAGAGTTTTGAGAAATTTATTGAAGAAGCCAGGAGTTATTATCGAGAAGCTATCATTGGATGGAGAAAATAAGACGTGAATGTTGCAATTATACTGGCGGCCGGCGTAGGACAGCGGATGAGGAACGGCGGACTGCCCAAACAGTTTCTGAAATTGATGGGTAAACCGATTATTATCTATACCTTGGAAAAATTTGAGGAAAGTGAAGCGATTGATCGGATCATTGTGGTTTGTCATGGGAGTTATATTGACTATATGCAGGAGTTACTCCATCTGTATCAGATCAGAAAAGTCACAGATGTGATAGTGGGCGGGGGAGACAGGCAGAACAGTCTCAGGCGGGGGCTGGCGGCGGTTGTAGAAAACGGCGGTACATCAGAGGACCTTGTGATCATCCACGACGGTGTGCGTCCTTTGATCGATTTGCCTACCATTCGCGAGAATGTACGAGTGGCCAGTCAATACGGCTGTGCGATTACAGTCCACCCGGTGACAGAAACAGTTGTCATTACAGAGGTAGAAGAGGCCGGGATAGAGAATTTTAAAAAGCGAGCAGATACCTATTCCATGACAGCGCCACAGACCTTCCGGCTGGGAGAAATTCTGAGCGCGTATCAGAAAATAGATTCTCTGGAAACAGCCGATATGCCTTTGCTGGATGCAGCCATGGTTTTTGCTCAGGCTGGAGGAGAGGTTCATCTGGTGAAACAGCAGGGAGCGAACATTAAAATAACGACGCCGGAGGACTATTATTTCTTGAAGGCGATGTTAGAGTTGGAAGAAAATAAATTTGTTTTTGGTTTATAGGGAGGCCAAAATGGTTGAACAACGAGATCTGGACATCATTTTTAATAATCCGATAGACTGGGAGAAATTCCGAAATAAGACCGTTTTAGTTACGGGCGCCACAGGGCGTCTGGGAATGTACATGGTCGAAGCAATGAATAAAGCGGATATCGACTGGAATCTGAATTTAAATATTCTTGCCCTTGCCAGGAATAAAAGAAAACTGTGTCAGGTATTTGGAAACTCTCTGGAACTGCCCAATGTACATACCATTGTGCAGGACATTACAGAACCCATTCACTGGGAAGGAGAAATTCACTATATTTTTCATACTGCCGGAGCCGCCAGTCCACAGGATTTTACGGAGACACCGGTAGATACTCTCTGGGGACATGTACAGGGAACAAGAAATGTGTTGGAGCTTGCAAAGGAAAAGAACAGTCAGAGAATCCTGTATGTATCGACAGTAGAGATTTATGGCGAGTGGAAAAGCGATACAGGAATCTGCGAAAATGATATGGGACCGATTTTCTGTGACAACGAGAGAGCCTGTTATCCGGAGGCGAAACGTCTTTGTGAGACTATGCTTGCTTCTTATGAGGCGCAGTATGGGATCCCTTATGTGGGAGTGCGGTTGTGCCATACCTTTGGGCCGGGAATTTCTTTGGAAGATGGCCGGGCGTTTTCTGAGTTTATCCGAAACGTTATTGAGGGAAAAGATATCGTTTTGCAAACAGATGGAAGCGCAGTTCGTACCTACACTTATGTAGCGGACGCAATCGGCGCCATGTTCCTGGCTTTTACCAGAGGAAAAGAATCTTATTATAATATCGCTAATCTGGAAAACCTGATCAGTATACGGGATTTGGCAAATTTAATTGCAGGACTGGATCCAAAAAGAAAGACTCAGGTAAGGTATGCAAACCAGGAAAAACAGAACCTGCATTACCTACCTTTTAAGCTTGGCATTATGAATATAGACAGGATCAAAAACCTGGGCTGGAGAGCGCAGGTGGGGCTTGAGGACGCATTTCGCTATACCTTAGAATCTTTTCAACAGAGAAGCGAACAATGATAAAGAGATTGAAAAATCGGGAAAGGATTTTGAATAGGCAACATGGAGAAGCGGACAGAGTAATCATAAGGAAAAGGAATGGATAGAGAGCAGAGATATATTACAAAACGAATATGGAAGGCCAGGCTCCAGAGCATTCCGTTCTACTTATGCCGCTTGTTTCCAGTTCGGAAGAAAAAAATTGTGTTTTGTTGCATTGAAGGGACGACAGGCTATACCTGCAATCCCAAGTATATTGCAGAGGAGCTCATTCATAGAAAAAAGGATTATGAGCTGGTATGGCTGGTCAACGACGAAAAAAAGAAATTTCCTGCGACGATAAAGGTAGTACATAACACACTCTGGAAACGGGCCTATCACCTGACGACAGCGCATTTCTGGATTGATAACAGCAGGAAACAGTTGGAAGTAAGAAAACGGAGAGGACAGGTTTATATTCAGACCTGGCATGCAAAACTTGGATTTAAGCCGACCTGTCTGGACCGGGGAGCCTCCTTTTCTAAAATTGCCTATCGAATCAGCAAACATGATTCAGAATTAATTGACTATGTACTTTCTAATTCCAGATGGTATGACGATACACTTCCCACTGGGATGCTGTATGAAGGAGAAATTCTTAGGACTGGTTCACCCAGATGCGATATTTTGATAAATGACAAGAAAGAGCTCCGTAAGACTCTGCGGAATTTCTACAGGCTGGAGGATAAAGCAAAGATTTTAATGTACGCTCCTACCTTTCGAGGAGGAAGCCAGGAAACAAACAGAACGATAGGGGTAAATGAGGGATTTCCAGACTACGAACGATTCATAAAGGCTCTGGAAAAACGTTTTGGTGGAAAATGGTATCTCTTTCTCCGATTACACCCTCAACTGGTTGTAAGAGATTTAGACCAGGGGATAGCGGGAAACGCAGACGAAAGAGAGATGGGCAAACGGATAATAGATGTGAGTCGGGTAGACGATATGTATGAGCTGCTGGCCGGATGCGACGCGTTTATGACAGATTATTCCAGCGCAGCCTTCGATGCAGCGGCGATGAAGATCCCTGTATTTCTTTATGCAGATGATTACGAAGCATATGAGAAAGAACGGGGAAAGCTGCTGTGGGATTTGAGGAAGTTGCCCTTTCCACTGGCTCAGGACAACGAAGAGTTGGAAAAGCAGGTAACGGGTTTTGATGAGAATCTGTATCTACAAGGACTGGAGCAATTGTTCTTGGAGACAGAAATGATAGAAGACGGGAAAGCGGCGTTAAGAGTCGTAGATACGATAGAGAGTTGTGTAAGAAGCCTCTAAAAGGTAAAGATAGAAAAGGAGAAAAAGCGGCGTGGAGCAGATACAAATCGATCAGATTAAAGAAATTTATCATTTATTGGGTGATGATATATCCAAATATATTTTTGAAAATCGTTTGTTGTATAGTCTAACAGAAGATGTAAAGTTTATCCGAAATATTGCTTGTACTACGAAGCCAGGAAAAAGATTATACACATATTTGAAATCAGATTCAAGAAAAAAAGTACTTTTTGGAGCAGGCGAAGTTGGTGGATGGCTGCTTCGGTTTTATGATGATATAAGGTTTGAATGTTTTGCTGATAATCATCAGTTTGGAAGTCCGTATAAAGGATTGCCAGTAATAAATATACAAGAATTAAAAGAAAGATATCCGAAAGCGCTTATTATTATCTCCACAAGAAAATATCATCAGGAAATTGTGGAACAGTTGCTCAAAGAAGGCTTCAAAACAGAAAATATTATTAATCTTGGAGCAGAACTCGAAAAATTAATGCATCAGCAATATTTTGATTTACCTCAATTAGAGAGAAGAAAAATGGATAGAGAGATATTCATAGATGGCGGATGCTACGATGGAAGTACATCTAAAAGGTTTATAGAATGGAATTCTGGAAAAGGAGAAGTGATTGCATGGGAACCAGATCCTGACAACAGAAAGAGATGCAAGGACTTTTTTGAAAAAAATTATATACACTGTGAACTAATTTCGAAAGGATTGTGGCATGAAAAAAAGGAATTAAAACTGACAAAGAATGGAAGCGGTTCTAAAATATCGGATAATGGTGATATTGTATTTGAAGCAGATCGTATGGACCATTTAATTAAAGGGGAAGTAACATTTATAAAGTTAGATATTGAAGGAGCAGAATATGAAGCGATATTGGGGGCAAAAAAAATAATAGAAAAGTATAAACCGAAGTTGGCAATATGTGTCTATCATAAAGCAGAAGATATATGGAAATTGCCGTGGTTGATACATGAAATAGATCCGACCTATATTTTTTACTTGAGACATTATTCTTTAAGAAATTTAGAGACAGTATTATATGCTCTATAAGGTGAAGGATTTAGAGGAAGCGCGATTATTACAGATAATAATTTATTAAATCAGAAAGTAGAAGGCGACGAATATGGAAAATGAGAACCTTAAGCTTAGTATAATTATACCTGTTTATAACGAAATAGAATATTTGGAAAAGTGTGTCTCGAGTGTTTGTAGTCAAACCTATAAAAATTTAGAGATTATATTGGTAGATGACGGTTCTTCTTCTCCATGTTGTGAAATGTGTGATAGCTATCTATTAAAAGACAAACGAATAAAAGTGTTTCATAAAAAAAATGGAGGTTCGATAAGCGCGCGAAGGAAGGGGATTGAAGAAGCTGCAGGCGATTATGTAGCTTTTGTAGATTCAGATGATTGGGTTGAACCAGATTTATATAAAGAGATGTTGGAGATAGCGAATGGAAATGACCCAGATATGGTTGCTGCATCCAACTATTATAGGAATTATACAGAGGAACAGTCTATTAATGCTTATGATAGCAGAAGAAGCGGTTTCTGGAAAAAGGAGGAATTTGTAACAGAAGTATTTCCGTATTTTATAAAAACAGAAGAGTTTTTTGATACGGAATTTCCGATTCCTATGTGGGCTTATTTGTTTAAGACAGATTTTGCAAACGATGTTATACAGAAAATTGAAGATAAGATCAAGACAGCGGAAGATTATGTATTTACGATGTTGGCTTTTTTGAATGCAAAGTCCTTTGCTGCGACTACTTATAGAGGGTATCACTATCGAAGCAATATGAAATCTAAAACCCACACGATAAACAATGTGAAAAAATTGCTTTATCCCGTATATGAAACAATAAATGATGCAATCAAAAAATCGGATTATAATTTTCAAGAGCAAGCAATTTTGAAAAAGAAAAATAGATTGCCTTTATATCATGCGTTTATGATTAGAGATTATAGAATTTTATTTGAAGTTGAGGATGATTTTTTGTTTCCTTATTCAAAAGTAAAAAAAGGGAGTAAGATTTTTATCTATGGTGCGGGACAACTGGGAAAACAGATATACAATGTATTAAAAGATAAGACAGATTATGAAGTCGTAGGGGTAGCAGACAGGAATTGGCAATTATACAAAGGATGTGAAATCGATATAGTTGCACCGGAGAAGATGCTTTCTCTTGATTATGATTATGTGATTATTGCGATCATTTATGCCAATATAAAAAAAGAAGTGAAGGATTACTTGCTAGAGATGGGGGTAGAAAAAAATAAGATTGCAGAGGTTGATATGAATGTGATGGATGAAAATCATTTGCCATTTTAAACGATTATATGAAATATAAATTACGTAGCTAATTTTTGTAAAAAAACTAATATATGGAGAAGGAATAGACAATTGATAAGAATTATTATTTATGGGATGGGAAATCGGGGAAAAGATTTTATCCAGTATGTTAAAAGGTTATCTGTTGATATGGTAGTTATTGCTGTATCAGATAGTTATATACAAACATTAAAAATAGATGAAGATATTCCCTTTATAAAACTATCGGATATTCCTAATTATGTATTTGATTATATTGTAGTGACTCCAAAAGACCATTATGAAGATATAAAAAAGAATTTTCTTGATATAGGGATTGATGAAAATAAAATAAAATCCATAAAAGATATATATCAAGAATATGGCAGATTTTATTATGGTTATTTAACGAACAATGATTTGTATTGTAATCTTTGCGATAACCATGTTTCAGTATGGTGCTACATAGGTTTAGAGTATAACCTTTTTCATAAGAAAAAAATTATAGGAGGATCAAGAAGACGTGGCGGTTGCCCTATATGTGGAGGAAGCGATAGAGAGAGGTATGTTTATTATATTCTAAAATCATATATAAATCTAATGGACGGGAGACAGCATAGTATTTTACATTTTGCCCCTGAGGACTTTTTATCAACAAGGTTACGACAAATATGTGGCAGTAAATATATTTCTGCGGATATTGTACCGGGGCGAGCAGATGTTGTAGCTGACATAACAAGATTAGATTTTGCAGACGAAACATTTGAGTATATGGTTTGCAATCATGTTATGGAACATATTGATTTGGAAAGAAAAGCTTTTTCTGAAATAAAAAGATGTTTAATAGTCGGAGGAGTATTAATACTTACGGTGCCCATATGTTGGGAGCAAAAAACTTTTGAAGATTCAACAATAAACAGTGAAGAGGCAAGAATAAAATATTATGGACAGAAAGATCATGTAAGACTGTATGGCAACGATATAGTGGAAAGGATAAAAAGTTTTGGATTTCATGTAACATTGTTGCGTTGCGACGAAGTAGTAAATGAAAACGATATAAGTAAATATGGTTTTATAAAAGAAGATTCCGTTTTGCTATGTAAGAAGAAATAGTTTTTGATTATTAAAAATCAGAGAATAATAAAAATACGGATTATCGTATTTTAAATATAATTCATTTTAACAATGATAATGTTTTGTTTTTTGAATGATATTTTATGAGCATTACCACATTTACATAGTTTCATTAGGAGAGTATGAATTGGAGCAAGCTAAAATTTCAGTGATTATACCTGTATATAATGTAGAAATGTATTTAGAAGAGTGCCTGAATAGTATTTTGAAACAGGACTTCGAGGATTATGAAATTATATGTGTCAACGATGCTTCAACAGACAGTTCAGAAAATATTTTGCTGAACTATAGAGAAAAATATGAGAAGATTAAAATTATTACCCATGAGAAAAATAAAGGTTTATCAGCGGCACGAAATACAGGTGTGTTAAATGCAATTGGAAAATACATCCTATTTATTGATTCAGATGATTTAATCGTGGAAAACACTTTTACAGAATTATATGATAGGGCGGAACAAACAGCGTCCGATATCGTATATTTTAATATGGTTAATTTTTATGAGGAGGAAACATCTTTAAAAAGGATCTATCAAAAAACACAGACGTATATCGAATATGCAGGAGTTTATTCCGGAAAAGAGCTTTTTTGCCTCTTTATGGATAGTCATAATATGAATGTCCAGGCAGTAAGAAAGTTTATAAGAAAAAAATTTTTGGAAGAGAAAGAAATAAAATTTTACGAGGGGATTTTACATGAGGATGTTTTATTTTCTTTTTTATGCGCAATGAATGCAAAAAAAGTAATGAACATAAATAAGGAATATTATATTCGGCGTTTAAGAAAAGAATCCATTACACATACGAAAAATAATAAAAAAATTCAGTCCTTATTTGTAATCATGATACAGATTTTGACATATTGGAACACTCACAGCTTTTCGGAAAAAGAGAATCAGGCAATAGAATACTACTTCCAGGAAATATATAAACTCTATCAACGTTATAATTGGCAGTTTGAGCAGGAAAAAATAGAATTAGAAGTCGGTGGAGAGGTAGAAAAAGCAGTATATTCTATTTTATATGGAAAGCACAAAAATAGATGGGTCAGACTGAATGAGAACCAGTTATCAAAAATTTCAAAAGCGGAACATGTTATCGTATTTGGAGCTGGCGCGGCGAGTATGGATATCGTAAATATATTGAAAGAAAGGAATATAAAAATTGATGTAATTGCCGTTAGTGATATTGAAGAAAATCCAAAACTATTTTGCGGCATAAACGTAGATGCGATAGATAATATTATAAAAAATATAAAGAATGGAGTAGTAATCATAGGAGCGACAGAAAAATATCAGCAAGAGATAAAAGATAAACTGATACAATTAGGATATAACGATATTATAACACCTGAAAAGTATATAGAGAATAGATAGCTGAAAAAGCTTTTTAGGAAAGGGATATAAAATCGTATGATAAAAATCATAGATTGTGGATTTAACGAATTTAGAAAACGATGTAGGGATAAAAAAGTTTATTGCTTTGGGGCTGGAAAACAATTTGACCGGTTTATACGACAGGCAGAATGGCTGACTGTTTCTGGAATTATTGACAATGATGAGAATAAACAGAATAGTGAAAAAAAAGTCGGGGATAGAAGCGTAGAGATTATCTCTCTTTCAAATTTTATTCAGAGAAACGAGAAAAATGCATGTATTGTTATTACGTCTATGGCATTTTGCGAAATGATTCAGGCTTTGGATAAATACGATTCTGTATTAAAGATAGAATGCTATATTTATTTGTTCCTGAAAAATTATACGGAGCAGGACTCAGCTCGGATACAATTCCCAGAAAGGCAACAGATACCTAAAAAAATACATTATTGCTGGTTTGGGTCAAAAACATTGCCAAAAAAGTTTGAAAGGAACCTTGATTCTTGGAAAAAATTCTGTCCGGATTATGAGATCATCCGATGGGATGAATCAAACACAGACATAGAAAGTAATTTGTATATCAAGCAGGCGTATGAAAGAAAAGCGTGGGCCTATGTTTCAGATGTTTCAAGGCTAAAAGCAGTATACGATCATGGAGGGATCTATTTAGACGTTGACGTCGAAGTGATAAAAAATCTGGATTCTTTACTGGGATGGGAACTGTTCTGCGGACACGAAGGGGCAAATTTTGTGAACTTTGGATTGGGGTACGGGGCGGTGAGAGGACATGTCATAGTAAAAGAGCTGTTAGATATATATGACAGGACCTTGTATATTGATAAAGAGGGAACCGTTAATGGAACTACCTGTCCTTATTATCAAAGTCATGTATTGAAAGAATATGGCTTCCTATTGGATGGGAATTTTGAACAAAAAAATGGAGTCGTAATTTTTCCTAAAGAGTATTTTTCTCCGTTGTCGTATTACAAAGGATTGGGACGAGTTACTGATCAGACCTATTCGATTCATTGGTTTTCAGCTTCCTGGCAGACAAAAACTGACGACCAAAAGAAGAAAAAAATAGAAGAAAATATTCAAGACATCTATAAACGTATGGCAAAACAAAGGGAATAAAAACAGGAAAAACTATGATTACAGTATTTACGCCGGTCTATAACAGAGTTCATACCATTGGAAAACTTTATCAATCCTTGCTTCGACAGACAGATTTTGACTTTGAATGGTTGATTGTGGATGATGGCTCAGAGGATGGGATTTCAGAACTTGTTCACAAATGGTTGCAGGAAGGAAACGCATCGTTTCCAATCCGTTTTTATCAGCAAAAAAATGGAGGCAAACACCGTGCGGTGAATTTGGGGGTAGAGTTAGCAAAGGGAGACGCCTTTTTTATCGTGGACAGCGATGATTATATAACAGAGGATGCCATTTCATTTATTAAGAAATGGTGGGGAGCTGTTGCAGAAGATAGTAAATTTGCAGGGATTTCAGGACTCAGAAGAAAGGAAAACGGAAAAATAATAGGCGATATGCCAAGCTTTGCTCCGTTTGTAGATGCGACCAACATAGAACGTGAGAAGTATGGCCTTACAGGGGACAAAGCAGAAATCTATAAGACATCTGTTTTAAAAAAATATCCATTCCCGGAATTTGAAGGGGAAAATTTTCTGACGGAAGCTGTCGTATGGGATAAAATAGCACACGCCGGACTGAAAATCAGATGGTTGAATCAAGCGATTACGGTATGTGAGTATAGAGAAGACGGCCTTACCAGCCAAGGAAGAGAATTATTTATAAGGAATCCCAAAGGGTGGGGTTTTTATATTTATCAGACCGGTCTCTTTTATCAATTGTCAGACAGGGATAGAATCCAGGAATACTTTAGATATTATATAGATTTAAAAAATGAGATAAGTCATTCGGAGATAAAAAGGAATTTAAGGATCGATGAAAAAACGCTGACAAAGTTGAGGCAATTACATAAACATTATATTAAAAAGACAGTGGATAAGATTGGAACGAAGATTGCCTTATATGGGGGAGGAAATAGAGGAAAAAGAATATTAAATTTATATCAAGGTTCGGAAGTTGAAATCCGTTATATTTTAGACAGAAAAAAAGTGGATTTGCCGTATCTACAGATTCATTTAAATGAAGATTATCCTTTTGTAGACGCCATAATTGTTACGCCAAAGAATGGACAAGCTGAAATTATAGATTTTTTGAGGAAGAGGACAAAACATAGATTGATAAGCTACAGCGAATGGGAAATGCTTGTAGACGGGAGATAACATGCAAAGGACAGCGATTGTAATCCTAAATTATGAAGCCTATCAGGAGACGGAAACCTGTATTGACAGTATACTCGGTAAAAGATTGGATGTGACAGGAATCCTGGTCGTTGATAATGGCTCAAAAAATGATTCCTATCAACATTTGAAACAAAAATATGAGAAGAATACTCAAATAAAAGTAATTAAAAGTCATAAAAACTTAGGCTTTGCAAAGGGAAATAATTTGGGAATAAAAGTGGCAAAAGCTATCTGGAAGGTGAATTTTATCTTACTTTTAAATAGTGATACCATAATGATAGAAGAAGATTATTTAGAGAAACTGTTTTGTGCATATGAAAAGGGAGTCGGAGTGATACAGACAAGCGCTTTGCGGTTAAATGGTCGGTATACTCAGAAAAATTATGGAAACTATCAGCTATACGGATTACTTTTGGATACTATAAAAGAATGGTGTTTTTATCATAACATTTATTTTCCTGATAAACCGGGCAAATGGAGAGGAAAAAAAGTAGGACCTTGGATTAGTGGATGTGATATTTTCCTGACAGAAGATTATTTTAAGGTGTTTCAGGGCTTATATCCCCTGACCTTCTTATACGGGGAAGAGTATCTATTGGCAATTATGCTAAAGAAAGCAAAACTGGAATGGAAACTTGTTGAAAACGCGCATATTGTACATGCAGAAAGCAGATCTACACCAGATAATTTTAAAGAAGGAACAAGAAAAAAGCAAAATATGATGTTGAAAACAAAAAGACATATTTGGCTGGTGAAGTTATTACCGTTAAAACGATTGCAGGGGATCATTAATTATGGGAAATGGTAAGACATTCCGGAAACAAGGCGTTTTCTGGTTTCTGTTTGGAATAGGAATATGCAGATATTTTGATAATAAAATACATGCAATCAATAGAAGAAAATTGGAAATTTCAGCAAATCGTTTAGATATATTAGAACGTTTGCTCAATCTGAAAAATAATGAAATTCAAATAAAAGAACATCTGGAAAGAATGGGCTACAAAAAGGTGGCGATTTATGGACTGGGAATGATAGGGAATTATTTGTATGAAGAATTGAAAAATTCAAATATGGAAATTATCGGTATTGATAAATCGGATATTTATAATAATTTTCAGATGAAGATTTATAAACCAGAAAATCATTTTGAAGATGTTGATGTAATAATTGTGACCCCTGTTTTGGGGTTTAAAGAAATCTGTGAAAATTTCAGTGGCGCTTATCATGGAACAATAATCTCTTGTCAACAACTTTTAAAAGAATGTGAATCGTATCTTTATAAGAGTTGATTGTTAAAAAAAGTATTATTTAAAATAGCCAAATCACGGAAGATGGAGTCGGAAAGAGGTGAACCTTCCTCCTTCTCCGGCCATATATTCTTGTCAACGGATGATATTATTTGGGGAAGGAAAATAGAATGAAAGCGGTAGTTTTCGGAGCAGGTCAGTTTTATCAAAAAAGAAGAGAAGAGTTACTGTCCTATGAGGATGTGGAACGAGTCGCTGTTATCGATAATAATGTGGATATACAGGGAATGGATGTGGATGGAGTTCCTGTCCTTGCAGTGGAGCAGATTACAAATGTGGAGTTTGACGTAATTCTTCTTATGAGTACCAAAACAAAGGAAATGAAAGAGCAACTGTCTGTCCTGGGGATTGATTCAGAAAGGATATGGCACTGGCAACGATTGAAAAGTGTAAGAAATAAAGGAATCTTTCGCTTTTATTGCGGCTGCGTTCCTGGGGGTTCAGACAGAAAAAAAGTTCTTATTATTTCGACCGATCTCGGTTACAACGGTGGAACTTTGGCCGCGGTTTATGCGGCGAAAGCCTTGCAAAAACGGAACTATCACGTAGTGCTGGCGGCTCCGGGAGGAAATCAGACTTTTATTGAAGAAATGAAAAATGACGGATTGAATCTTGTAATATGCTCAGCGATGCCATACCTCTATCAAGAAGAAAAGATTTTTGCTGAGCAGTTTGATTTTGTCATTGTAAACGTATTTCAGATGATATTGTGCGCAGAAGAAATCAGCAAGAGAAAACCGGTGCTCTGGTGGATTCATGAACCTAGCCATTTACATGCGCCGATTTTAGAACAATTCAGTGATTGTGCAAAGGAAGTAAATCTGACAAGCGCCAGCATCTATGCAGTAGGTAAGATAGCGCAAAAAAATTTCAATCGTTATTTTCCCGGTAGAATCCAAAAAACGCTTGCTTATGGAATACCGGATGAACGGACCACTAAGGCAGGAGGCAAAGAAAACAGCAAGGTCGTTTTTGCCGTTATAGGGGGAGTAAATCGACGAAAGGCTCAGGATATTTTTTTAAAGGCGATAGGGAGATTAGAAGAATCCTCAAAAAATAATGCAGCCTTTTGGCTGATTGGTTTAATGGAAAAGGGAGATTATGGAAACGAGGTCAGAAAGTTTGCGATTCAGGAATCAAATATAAAGCTTTGGGGAGAAATGACGAGGAAAGAGATTCAAAATATTTATAGGGAGATTGATGTGCTGGTCTGTCCCTCTTTGGAGGATCCTTTACCAATCGTAGTAACAGAGGCCATGATGTATGGAAAAGCCTGTATTGTATCAGATTCCGTAGGAACAGCCGACTATATTCAGGACGGAGAAAACGGATTTATCTGTAAAACAGGAGATCCAGAACATCTGGCTGAGAAGATGAGATGGATCATTGACCACAGAGAGCGTCTAAAGGTTATCGGAGAAAAAGCGAGAAAAATTTACGAACAGCATTTCACCATGGATAAATTTGCAGATCGGTTAGAGGAAGCTTTGCTGGACGCCATGTACGGCTATGAAGCGAGGCTTAAGAAAAAGTGAGGGAAGGCTATGAAAGTTTCGGTACTGGTCCCAGTCTATAATATGGAAAAATATTTGGGGAAATGTCTGCAAAGTTTATGCGAACAGACTCTCTCGGACATAGAGATTTTATGCATCAATGATGGTTCTACAGACGCCAGCAAAACAATCATAGAGTCTTTTTGTTTGAAAGATTCCCGAGTGAAAATGATAGACAAAAAAAACACCGGATATGGAAATTCCATGAACATAGGAATGGATCAGGCGAAAGGGAAGTATCTTGCAATCGTTGAAAGTGATGACTTCGTTGAGCCGGATATGATGAAAAAATTATATGAGAAGGCGGAAATCCATCAGCTGGACGTGGTGAAATCAAGCTTTTATTCCTATACAGACGAGGATGGCATAGAAGAAAATCAATATGCGGACCTTTTTAACGATTTGACGATGGATGAGGTATTCTGTCCTTTACATAAAAGTAGACTTTTTATAAAAATGCAAACGATTTGGAGCGCTCTGTATAACAGAAATTTTTTGTTTGAAAATCATATTCGTTTTCATGAGACTCCCGGGGCTTCTTATCAGGACGTATCTTTTGCTTTTCAGGTATATGCCTGTGCAAAAAGAATGATGTTGATTCCGGATGCATTTTATCATTACAGAATCGACAACGTTCATTCTTCTGTTAAGGCGCCTGACAAAGTATTTTGCGTCTGTGATGAACTGGAAAAAATCGAAAGCTTTATTGTGGAACGGCACAGGGATGTGGAGCAGCTTCGAATGATTGCAAGCCGGTTGGGATATCGTATCATGATGGAGACTTATCACAATCTGGCGGAAGTATTTCAGTATGCGCTATTCCTCAAGATGACGGAATATTTGAGAAATTATAAAAAAGCCGGTTTTATTTATGAAGAGATGTGGGAGAAAGAAGCAACAGAAACGGTTGAGGAAATCTTGGATGATCCCAAAAAATATTTTATGAAAACAGCAAAATCTTTCCAGGACGACAGATTGATGTCTGATATTTGTCTGAATCAGAGAATTTATACGGAAGCGGTGTTAGAAAGGATTTTATCAAGTTCCAGGATTCTTATTTATGGGGCTGGAAAACTTGGGACGAAGTTTTTGGGCTATTTACGGGAGAGTGGATATACGGATGAAAAAATTTCATTTGCAGTGACCAGTATGCAGGGAAACGAGCCTTATGTTTCTGGGATTTCCGTACATCCCCTGGAATTTTATCAGAAGCAAAAAAAAGAAGCGACAGTGGTTCTGGCCGTAAAAGGACAGTCACAGTTTGAAATCGCAGATCGACTGGAGCGACAGGGGTTTTCGGAAGTGATTTCACTGGATCACAGGATTTGGAAGTATCTTTTGAAATTCGGTATGGTTAGACATTCGCGTGACTGATAAAGGCAGAAAAGGGGAGAAATATGGAGAAGATGGCAGGCGAACTGCTTACAATATGCCAAAAAAAAGAGCGTATTTATATTTACGGAGCGGGGAAGAATGCAGGAAAGTTATATTCTTTTTTGAAGAGAAATCAGATGGAAGTTCAGGGATTTCTTGTGTCTGACCGCTCAGGCAATCCGGAGATTTTGTTTGGACATCCGGTCATAGAAGCCGGTTCTTTTTCTGAGGATTTCGAATATCTCATACTGGTTCCTGCATTTAGAGGAACTAAGACTTATATGGAAATTTTTGAACATCTCTTGGACAGACAGATAAAGAATGTGTATTTTCTGCCGCGAAAATTATTTGAATTTATTATGGAAGATCACTTGATACATGTCCATCTGCTGCCTTTGTTTCATACCAGCCGATATAGCCTTGGCAAAAAGATACCGGTAGAAGCCAATCATTACATTTTGATGATGAAAGACGAAAGAGGCCAGGAATATCACTGGCGTTTTCCTCAAAAGATGATAAACGGACAGAATCCAAAAACCTTTTCCGATATGTTTCCGGAGAAGTCTGCACTGGAAGAATTTGAGGAACAATATGGGACGTATCATATGCTGCCAAAGGAAAAAATCCTGGATGAGGACGGACATAGTACTTATGCGGTTTATATGGCTCGCAGTCATATGGATCGGGTGAGATTGCCAAAGAATCTTCCTTCATGGATGATTCCGATTCAGGTGGGGGCGGCTCTGACAGAAGTAGATATTTGTGAAGTGAAAGATAATTTTGGGGAAAATATATCGGAGCGGAATGGGAACTATTCAGAATGTACGGCGCTTTACTGGATGTGGAAACATGCGCCTGAAACAGATTACATCGGCCTGTGCCATTACAGAAGACATTTCGATTTGGACGAGGCCGGAATCAGACAACTAAAGGCTTTGGATGCGGATGTGCTGGTAACGGCGCCTACCTTTATACAGGAAACTGTCGGCGTGTTTTTTTCGGAACTGATACCGGAAGCAGATATGAAACTGATGTTGGAGGCAATCGAAAGGCTTTATCCTCAGTACTTATCTTCTGCAAAAGAGTTTTTGGCTTCCAGGTTCTATCCGCCTTGTAATCTATTTATTATGAAATACGCTCTTTTTATGGAATACAGCGAGTTTCTGTTTTCTATCACATTTGAGATAGAAAATGATTATCACCAGATTGGTTTTTACCGGAATGACCGCTATATGGGATTTCTGATTGAGTGTCTGTTGGGAATATTTTTGATGGAAAACAAAGCAAAACTGAACATTGTCTATACGGATATGCGTTTTTATTCATAAACGGGAGGGAGTATGCCGAAAATATCCATTATTATGCCGTCCCTCAACGTAGTTTCCTATATCAGGGAGTGTATGGAAAGCGTTATTTGTCAGACTCTGGAAGAGATAGAAGTTCTATGTGTCGATGCAGGGTCGACGGACGGCACGTGGGAGGTTCTGGAAGAATATGCCAGAAAGGATCGGCGAATCAGACTGATAAAATCATCAAAGAAAAGTTACGGATATCAGATGAATCGCGGGATAGAAGAAGCTAGCGGAGAATATATCGGAATTGTAGAAACAGACGATTTTATTTTACCGGAAATGTATGAGAGACTGTATCTTTGTGCGAAAGAGAACGATGCAGAGGTGGTAAAATCGGATTTTGATGTTTTTACAACGCTTGAGGACGGAGAAAGAATCTTTTTGAGATACTCTTTAAAAAAGTATAGTTGTATAACCTATAATACGCTTTATAAAGCAGAAGATTACAGGAATCATAAGCAGACTATAGACGTTTTTATCTGGAACGGAATTTATAAAAAGAACTTTTTAAAGGAGAATCAGATTTTATTTCAGGAAACGCCTGGAGCGGCATTTCAAGACTGCGGATTTCGCTACCAGGTTGCTTTGAACTTGAAGCGAGGATTTTTTTTGGAGGATTCCTTTTATCGCTACCGCAGAGACAATATAAATTCTTCTACCTATAACAATAAATGCGTATTGTTTAATCTCATGGAATGCCAGAATTTGCTGAAGGTTGCGAAAAGGACAGGAAAAACAAGCAAAGAGCAAATGTCTTTTCTTGCGAAGGAGATTGCGATTATTGCACACAGACCCTATGTGGAATTATTGACCTGGAGCCAGCCGGCGAAAGAGAGCAAAGAGGCATTAGACGGGTTTCGGATTCTTTTAAAGAGCTTTATGGATCAGGGGCTCTTGGGACGTGCGTCTGTTACGCGGGAGGAATGGCTGGAAATCCGGATGTTCATAGAAAATCCGGAATGCTATGCCTACTATGCACAGTTGAAAGCGGAAATTGCAGCGCAGGAAATAAAAGGGTTTTTGAAAAATATTGCAGGAAAACGGCAAGTGATTTTATTTGGAAGCGGATATGTTGGCTCTTGTGTCTATTGTTTAATCCGAAATAACGGGATAGAAAATATTGTGGCTTTTTGTGATAACAACCGCAGTAAATGGAAAAGCAGTTATATGGGATACGAGGTTATATCGCCGGAAGATGCAGTTATGTTTTATCCAGACGCCTATTTTCTTATTACAGTCATGGGACACAGCAAGGAGATAGAAAGGCAGTTACAGACATTTGGTGTGGATAGGAAGAGAATTGGAGTATATGGTTTCACCACGTTTCCGATGGATTGTACGAATATAGTGATGCGTGCTTGCGATAATCGCTCTTGAGGGCGCCTTTTACGGAAAGGATCCAGATGAAAGAAAATCGGATGTATCTGTTAAAAACAGTGGAAGCGCTGGAAAGATTGTTAAATTCTTACGAAGAAATTTGTTTCTATGGGGCGGGTTATTATCTGGATGTTGTTTTGCAGGAGCTGGAAAAACTGGACCGAATGTATTTGAAAAAAATAAAAAATATTTTAGTTACGGATCCAGATAGGAATCCCGATACAATCAGAGGAATCCCGGTTATCGGATATTATAGAGCAACGATTGGCCCGGGAGATTGTGTGCTTTTGACGCTGGGACATCGGTATGCGGGCGAGATCTATGAACTTTTAAAAGATACAGGAGCAAATATGGTTCAGATTGATTTTAACATGTTTCAAAGGGAAGCGTACTTGGACATGAAAAAAAGTTTACAGCCCTTTATCGATGGTTTTCCAGGAAATCTGTCGGGAGAAAATCAGCCGATTTGCACAGAAGAAATCACAGCATGGACCTGTTGGTGGCAAGGAGAGACTCGGGCGCCAGAACTCGTTCAGGCCTGTCTGGAAAGTCAGAGAAAGAATTTGCCCGAAGGGGTACGGCATGTGGTGATCACAGAGGATAATTACAGAGATTATATTAGCCTGCCGGAATATATTACGGAAAAGGTGCAAAGAGGATCCATCACGCTGACGGCCCTTTCTGATATGATAAGGGCAACTCTGCTATATCGGTATGGAGGCTTCTGGCTGGACGCTACGCTGTTGATTTGCCAGCCATTAGAAAAAACCATGTTAGAGTACCCGATTTATACGCGAAACCTGCCAGAGACACAGTACTGCACAGACGCCATGTGGAGTGGATGGTTTCTGTATGTAAAACGAAGTGGGGAGCGCATATTTGCATTTCTGATGGAAAGTTTTTTCTATTATTTTTCTCTCCACGATAAGCTCAAATATTATTTTATGATAGATTATGTGATTGCCATAGGATGTAATACTTTTCCGGAAGTGAAAGCGCAGTTCAAAGCGGTTCCCTATAATAATGAAGGCGCCCAGGAGTTAGTAAAACATCTGACAGAGCCATTTGAACAGCGGCGGATGGAGGAGTACATGAAGGGGGCTTCCATACAGAAGCTGACCTATAAACTGGGGCAGATTGCAGAAGGGAACATAACAGGTACTGTCTATGAATATATCATAAAAAAATATGTACCGCGGGGAAACAGGAAGGGCGGAAGGATAGAATTATGAAAGAAGAGCAGGAACTGATAGACGGAATACGAAGCGGATTCTTACAGTGGTATAAGTTTCATCCGGACAGTGTTATGTTGTATCTTGGAAAAGAAAACGATGCCCTAGCAAATATGTTGAAAGAACGTGTCAAAGAGCTGGTATGCGTTCTGTGTGAACAGATTTGTGAAGAGAACTGGCGGCAAAAAGATAGAAAGAAATTTGATTATATTCTATCAGTAGCGACATTGGAACAACAACCTCATCCAGAATGGATACTGAAAGAGCTTCGGAACTTATTGAAACCAGAAGGCAGTCTGCTTCTCGGCATGAACAATCGCCTTGGGCTCCGGTATTTCTGCGGAGACAGGGATCCTTATACAGAGAGGAACTTTGACGGCGTGGAGGGGTATCGCAGGGCGTATGCGAAAAAGGAAGATACGTTTCAGGGAAGGATGTACAGTAAGGCAGAACTGAAAGAGATGCTGGAGAGGACCGGATGGGGAAAAAATCGTTTTTATTCTGTTCTTTCGGATCTGAATAATCCGGCTCTGATTTACAGAGAGGATTATCTGCCAAATGAAGATCTTTCAGGAAGAGTGTTTCCGACGTATCATTATCCGAACTCTGTGTTTTTAGAGGAGGAGTGTCTGTACTCCGATCTGGTTGCCAACGGAATGTTTCATTCGATGGCGAACGCCTACCTGATCGAATGTACTCCGAGCGGGAATTTTTCAGATATCCTTCATGTGACCAGCTCCATGGAGCGGGGGAGAGAACGCGGACTTTTTACGGTGATACGTCAGTCGGGTATTGTGGAGAAGCGAGCGGCAGAGACTTTGGGACAGGTGAGACTGGAACAGATGATAAAGCACGGGCAGGATCTGGCGGCGCACGGAATACGGGTGGTAGAAGCAAAGATGGAAAACGGCGTTTATCGTATGCCTTATATTGAGGGGGAAACAGGACATGCATATCTGAAGCGCCTGCTTTTAAAAGATACGGAAGAATTTTTACAAAAGTTTGATCAGTTCCGGGATTTGATATTGCAATCTTCAGAGACGGTGCGCAGCGACAGGGGGGACGGCGAAGGCGTAATCTTGCGTTATGGGTATGTGGATATGGTTCCCCTGAACAGCTTTTATCTGGACGACACCTTTGTATTTTATGATCAGGAATTTCGGGAAGAATATTATCCGGCTAATGCAATCATTACCCGCATGATTGCGACGCTATATGCAGGCAGTGTGGAACTGAATAAAAGACTTCCTATGGAAACGCTTTTTGAACGGTACGGACTGACAAAACAGTTAGAAAAGTTCCGAAAAATGGAGTGGGATTTCCTGTCAGATCTGCGAAAGGAGAAGGAACTTCGCGTTTATCATGAATCCTGCAGACGCAATGGAGAGGTGGTTCATTCCAACCGCCAGCGCATGAATTATTCACAGGAAGATTACGAGCGTCTGTTTGTCGATATTTTCCGGAATGCAGATACACGGAAATTAATTCTGTTTGGCTCCGGCAATTTTACAAAAAAGTTTCTGGCGCTTTATGGACAGGATTATCCAGTATATGCGATTGTCGACAACAATGGAGAAACATGGGGGGAGAAGTTAGAGGGGATTGAGATTCAGTCGCCTGAAATTTTGCGGCGAATGAGCTCAGGGGAATATAAGGTATTGATCTGTATCAAAAATTATCTGTCGGTTATGAAACAACTGGATCAGATGAACGTGACGGAATACAGCATTTTTGATTCCCACAGAGATTATCCCAGGAAGCGGAAGCCTGTCGTGGTACAGGATACTTCAGAAAAAGAGAATCCCACAGACAAAAAGAAGTACCATGTGGGATACATAGCAGGTGTCTTTGACTTGTTTCACCTGGGGCATTTAAATATGTTTAAACGTGCCAAGGAGCAGTGCGATTATCTGATTGTCGGCGTAGTGACGGATGAGGGAGTGCGGAAATTTAAAAAAGTAGAACCGTTTGTGCCTTATGAGGAGCGGGCAGAACTGGTGCGCTCCTGCCGGTATGTGGACGAAGTGGCGGAGATTCCTTTGAATTTCGGCGGGACGCGGGACGCATGGAGACTCCATCATTTTGACTGTCAGTTTTCAGGGAGTGATTATGCGGAAAATCCGGACTGGCTGTCGGAAAAAGAATTTTTAGAAAAACATGGAGCACAGATGGAGTTTTTCCCCTATACGAAGAGTACAAGTTCGACAAAAATCAAAAAATTGATTGATAAAAATCTGTTGTAGAGGAGCAGGGAAGACTTCTGCTTTGACATCAGGACAGGCACTGAAATCTGGAGGGCAAAGAAATGGATATGATCAATACTCCGGGAGGGATTCTCGACACAGACCGTCCCGGTCAGGGAATCCAGGATCTTGTGGGAGCGGGAGTGGATGACGTTCTGCTTGATCTGTCCGGATTCTGTTCCGCCTGGGAGCTGGAAACTCTGGGAGAAGAGCCTCTCCAAAAGGCTAGAAAAGAAGGGGGAAAGGTCCTGGTATCGGAACATCCCTCAGAACTGTATTTCAGGGCGAAGCCATTGCTGGAACAATATGAAAAAGCCAGACTGCGTACCCGGACAGTCCGCGCGCCATATCTGTTGAGAAATACGAAGCGCCAGGACTTAAACGGGCTGCTGTTTGATTTGGCGAAGGAGAGTCTTAAGGTGTGTAAGAAAGCCGGCGCCAGCGATCTCATAGTCAGCCCCCTTTTTGGTAGGGGAGGGAAGGAAGAGGAGTGGAAAAGAAACCGGGAATATTATCTGAAGCTGGCCCGCGTTGCAGGAGAACATGGGATAACCATTCTTCTGGAAAATCAGTGCAGGGATGTAAACGGACATCAGATTCGTGGAATCTGCTCTGAAGCAGAAGAGGCCGCCTGGTGGGTGGACCGGCTGAATGAAGCGGCTGGAGAGAAACGTTTCGGATTCTGCATGGACACAGGGGTCTGTAATTTATGCGGACAAAATATGAGGGAGTTCGTCCTTTCCATGGGAAGCCGGATCAAAGCGGTGATTTTGCGCGATTGCAACGGAAGGGAGGAAGTATCGGCTCTGCCTTTTACCTGTTTTGGAACGGGAGGGCGGCCGCAGACAGACTGGCTGGGACTGATTCGGGGCCTTAGGGAAATCCAGTTTGAAGGCCAGCTGATCCTGGATTTTGCAGATACGGCTGCAGCATTTTCACCCTTACTTCGTCCCAAACTTCTGGGGCTTGCAAAAGCGACGTTAGAATATTTCCGGTGGCAGGTAAGGATGGAACAGTTTTTGAAAGAACATCCTTCGATGGTCCTTTTTGGCGCGGGAAATATGTGCCGCAACTATATGAAATGCTATGGAGAGATGTACCCGCCCCTGTTTACCTGTGACAACAATCAGAAACTCTGGGGAACAAAGTTCTGCGGGCTGGAGGTAAAGCCTCCGGAAAGTCTGAAATGTTTGCCAAAAGACTGTGCCATCTTTATCTGCAATATCTATTATCGGGAAATTGAACGTCAGATTCGCGGGATGGGAATTGAAAATGAGATTGCATTTTTTAATGACGAGTATATGCCGTCGTTTTATGTTGACAGGCTGAAAAGGAATGAGTGATATGTTGCGGATTGGAGTTCAGACAAAAAATATTGTGATAGACAGCGCCCCGGAGGAAGGATTTGCACAGATGAGGCGGGCAGGCTTTTCCTGCGCGGATTTCAGCTTAAACAGCTACCTGTCCAATCATTCTCTCTACCGGTCGGAAAACAACCGGTTTTTTGACCGTTCCGTTTCAGAACTGGAACAGTATTTTACTCCCCATAAATACGGAGCTCAGGCGGCGGGGATTGCTATCAACCAGCTTCATATGCCTTATCCCAATTATGTGCCCCAGGGTACTCAAGAACTCAACGACTATCTTTGGAATGTGGTTGCTCCTAAAAGTATGGCGGTGTGTTCCTTTTTCGACTGCCCCCATCTTGTGGTCCACGGTTTTAAACTTGCCTATTTTCTGGGTTCTGAGGAGGCAGAATGGAAGCGGACAGAAGCGTTTTTAGATACGCTGGCTCCGATGGCAAAGGAAATGGGGATTACCATATGCTTGGAAAATCTTTACGAGGGTTTGGGAGGACATCTGGTGGAAGGCCCCTGCTGCAATGCCAGGAAGGCGGCAGAACGAATTGACCGGATGAATGAACAGTATCAGGCGGAGGTATTTGGATTCTGTTTTGATACGGGGCATGCCAATCTGGTGGGAATCGATTTTGAATCCTTTCTGACAACTCTTGACCACCGCCTCAAAGTGTTGCATATCCATGACAACGACGGGGTTTCTGATTTGCATCAGATTCCCTTTACTTTTACCAAAACGAGGGAAAATCAGCCTTCTACAGACTGGAACGGGTGGATACGGGGATTGAAAAAAATAGGATTTGACGGCGTGCTAAGCTTTGAGACGGCGCCGGTACTCGCTTCATTTCCGGAAGAAATGAACATGGATGTGTTGTCCTTGATTGCCAGGATTGGAGAATATTTTTCAGAAGCAATTCGTAATGAGAGCATGAAAGAAGAGATGAGTTATAAACTATGGGAAACATGAAAATTGCCGTGGCCGGTACAGGCTATGTCGGGCTTTCCATCGCTATTTTGCTTAGTCAACATCATCAGGTGTACGCCGTTGATATTGTTCCAGAAAAGGTAGACATGATCAACAAGCGGAAATCTCCGATTTCGGATACTTATATTGAGAAATATCTGACAGAAAAAAAGCTGAATCTGGTCGCGACGATAAATGCGAAGGAAGCTTACACAGGGGCGGATTTTATCATCGTTGCCGCTCCGACAAATTATGATGCGAACAAAAACTTTTTTGATACAGGCGCTGTGGAAGCTGTCATCCATTTGGCTATGAAGTATGCGCCGAATGCGATGATTGTAATAAAAAGTACAGTTCCAGTCGGCTATACGCAGATGATTCGTGAGAAAACGGGAAATAGGAATCTTCTTTTTAGTCCGGAATTTCTCCGCGAATCAAAAGCCTTGTATGACAATCTGTATCCAAGCAGAATTATTGTCGGAACAGATAAGACGGATAAACGTTTGATAGAGGCCGCTCATGTATTTGCTGAATTACTGCAGGAAGGAGCCATAAAAGATAAAATTGATACGCTATTTATGGGATTTACGGAAGCAGAAGCAGTGAAGTTGTTCGCCAATACGTATCTGGCGTTACGGGTATCGTTTTTTAACGAACTTGATACATATGCGGAAGTAAAAGGGCTAAATCCACAACAACTCATTGCAGGAGTTTGCCTGGACCCTCGAATAGGGACCTATTACAACAATCCCAGTTTTGGATATGGGGGATATTGTTTACCGAAAGATACAAAACAGTTGCTGGCAAATTATAAAGACGTACCGGAGAATTTGATCCAGGCTATTGTAGAAAGCAATAGGACCCGCAAAGATTTTATTGCAGAGCGTGTACTGGAATTGGCAGATCAAGCGAACGCAAAACAAAAAACAGGGAGTGAATGCAGAGAAAAACGAGTGATTGGTGTATACCGGCTGTCTATGAAAACAAATAGTGACAATTTCCGCCAAAGTTCTATCCAGGGAGTCATGAAGAGAATAAAAGAAAAAGGAGCGGAAGTCCTTGTTTATGAACCGTCCCTTGAGGATGGAAGTACATTTGAGGGGAATCAGGTCGTCAATGATTTGAATTGGTTTAAACAGCAATGTCAAATTATAATTGCCAATCGGTATCATCCCTGTTTAGATGATGTCAAAGATAAAGTTTATACACGCGACATTTTTTTGCGCGATTAGAGGAGGAACTGCGGAAAAACCGATACTTTACAGAAATAGAAATCATTGCGACAGGAAAGGGATTCTAAGAAAGCAGAGGATAGAAAAAGATGAAGATATGGGCGCATCGGGGATGCAGTCAAAGGTATCCGGAGAATACACAGCTTGCTTTTGAGAAGGCCATGGAGCTTGAGAATCTTGAAGGAATTGAGCTTGACATTCAGATGACAAAAGATGGGGAAGTGGTGGTTATCCATGATGAAAGAGTGGATAGAACCACGGAGGGAATCGGATTTGTAAGGGATTATTCCCTGGTTCAGCTAAAACGGCTTCATATTTATGCAGATCTGGCGCCGAGTCAGTCCATCCTTACCATGGAAGAAGTCTTTGATCTGACGGAGAAAACATTAAGGATGGGGATGAAATTAAATATTGAGCTAAAAACCAGAAATCTTTTGGAAAAAGGCATCGAAGAAAAAATTGTGGAAATGGTGAGAAGAAGAGGGTTACAGAGACAGATCGTATATTCTTCTTTTTATGCCCTGTCCCTGGAACGGATTCTGGAGTTGGAGCCGCAGGCAGAAATCGGGATTCTGGACAGCAGAGTATCAGACTGTCTGTTTAAGGCAAAAGGCTGTGGGGCCAGTGCGCTTCATCCCTTCTGGCGCGAAATGGATTTGCCAAGGGAAAGAATCGAAGGCTATACAGTACGGGCCTGGCTGTCAGGACATCTGTACCCAGAAAAACCGACGGGGACAAAGTTAAATCTGAAAACTCTGGAAGAGCAGGGAATTACAGATGTATTTTTAAATGAACCGGAAATCTATCTGTAAACATAGTTTCAAAGACGTGATGAAGGGCAAGACCGCAGGATATGGAACGATAACAAACAGGACAGCGGGATAGTCAATACCTGCCCCCGCCGCCCTGTTCGTGCGTTTCAACGGCCCGATAAATCGGAATTTGCCTCCCATATTTTTTTATCAAGCGGCTCCGTGCATCCCCACGATGCTGCTGCTTTCTGAAACATCTTTTTGGCAAAGGTTTTGAATACAAACTGCATGATCAAACGCGCAGGAAGCGGAAAATATTCCGGACCGGTAAATTTCTTTGCTTCTTTACGGAAGAACCCGTCTCCCTCCGCAAACAGTGCTCCCATCGCCTGATAGGGTTTGGTGCTCTGTTCCTGCTTTTCTTCATTTAATAAACGGATTCCGAAATTATTTCCTTTCACCAGACAGCCGCCATAGCGAACACCCAGATATCCCGGCAGCTTCGTCAGAAATTCCTCGCCACATCGAAGTTGACATCCCTCCGCAAAACCGCTCTGTAGAAGAAACGAAACTCTTGTATGCTCATTCTTTTTCGGCAGAGTTTCCAGAAACTCCAAAAGAAGTCCGGGGATACATTCCACATACAATGGAAGCGCAATCAGTATTTCCTCGTTTTTTATATAAGCGTCCCGAATGTTTTCCCATGATTTACGGTTGGAAATGGCATATATTTCAGAGGAGGCCCCTTTTTCTGACAAGCCCCTTGCAAAGGAAGCAATGATTTTCTCCGTGTTGCTGTATTTTTGTACGCGTGGACTTCCATTGATGATTACAACATGCATGAAACCGCCTCCTTTCTGTTTTCTGCAGGAAAAACTCCTAGAGAACTGCTTCCCAGATTAAGTGCTGTGCGCCCGCACCACCGTTCCAGATAGGCCTGATCGCCATCCCCGGTATAGATAATCCCAATATTCGGCTGATGATCATAGCGCATGACATGACGCGTCTGCCCGTCCTCGATTTTCAGATACATCGTGACAAGAGGCAACACCCTGTCTGCAATGTTTTTAGTCTGATAGGAGACAAATCCAAAGTGCGTATCCGAAATTAGCCAGACCTGATCAGCGTTACTTATCTTTTTTAAAATCGGTGTATAATCGTCTTTGATGGCGCATATTCCCGGCGTTTTGAGCCAGCAGTAATTACAGCCGACACAGTGAGAAATATTCATCCCGGTAGTGTCGATCAATTCAAATTCGGCTGGATTTCCACCATTGTGAAGTAATTCCTCTGCAATTTGCTCTCCTATATGTTTTATCGTTGTATCGATCATCAAAACCATTTTAATTTCCTTCCACGTCCTACATAAATATTAATTTGTTGGTTCGTTTATGAATCTAAGTATAACACATCTTCCTGCCAGAAACAATGCGCTATATCCGGTCTGAATATTACAGATACCAATAAAATAGCAGCAAGCAGATGACCCACGCACCCCGGTTTTCTCATGGGTGCAGAGATTGGATTGTTACGCAATAGAACGGCATTTCCGGGGGTAAAGGTATAAATTTAATCGTACCATTCTAATATCAAAAATTCTGGTATATCTATATTTATCTCTGCTTTTCTTAAACTATAAGAGACCTCTTCAAAGCAAGTTTCCATATTGTTTGTTAAGATAACATAAGTAACCAGTGTTTCTCCATTGACACCGGAAATTTCAATTTTATACTTAAAATTCTAACAAAATGCCGACAATGAACCAATCCAGTTTTGTAACGCTCCTCCTTAATCGTCATAATGCCCTCTGCATGATATGACTTTGATATTCTGCAATTCATCAATATCGTATACGAGACGATTCTTTTCATCGATCCGTCTGGAATATCCGGGACGGTGTTTCAATGGTTCAGGTTTTCCGATGCCCTGCATTGCTCCGTTTCGTTTGATGTCCTCTAACAGACTATTGATTCGCTTAACGGTTTTTCTGTCTTCAAACTGCCAATATACATAATCAGAAAAACCTTTATCTGTAAAAGTCAAATCATTCATTTTCCTGCTCCATCTGCTTCATCCAGTTTAATACTTTTTGCGTGGGTTTCCAATCGTCAGATTCCATTGCCCGCAATTCTTCTATGCTGAAAGATATGGTTTTCCCTTCTTCTAACTGCTGAAAGCTTTTATCTAACATCGCCAGATATTCTGCATTTCTTTTTGCTTTTGCCATTTCGTTATATTCTTTTTCGGATACAATTACTACATTTTCATTTTTAGGCCGTGACACAATCAGCGTTTCACCGCCTATTACTTTATTACACCATTCCTTAAAATTTTCACGTACATCCATGCTCTTTACTGCTAACATGATATCACCCCATATTTTCGTATGATTTTTCGTACTTTTATTATATGTGGTTATTGTGCGTATGTCAAATTATTTTATGCCGGAAATTTATTTAAAATTAAAATAGACAGAATCCCCTTTATATTAAGAAAATTTAGTTGTAATGCTGAAAGTACAGTGATACAATGATGCCATAATATTTAAGAATCCACTAAAGAAGAGGTAAGGATGAATTCCAATTTTGAATTTCTGAAAGAAAACTTTCCGGTTTTGGCGAAGTTTGGCGAATTGGCAGAAAAATACCTGTACAATGATTCCAACTCCTGCCTGATGAAGTTAGGGATGATCGGAGAAACCATTGTCAATTTAATTTTCACCTATGACAGAATTCCGTTACCCCGTGAAAATACGGCGGTGAAACGGATTGATATCCTGTTTAGGGAAGGCCTGATTTCTCGTGACCTGGCGGATATTCTCCATGCTTTGCGAAAAATCAGAAACCGGGCGGTTCATGAAAATTATGCTTCTGTAGATGACGGAAAAGCGCTGATTCAGATGACCCACAGTCTGTCAGAGTGGTTTATGCAGACCTATGGCGACTGGAATTATCAGAATCAGCTTTTTGTTATGCCTGAAAAGAATATGGAATTTATCCAAGGCCATGAGCAGAAGGAACAGGATGAGGAAGAAAAATTGATTGCGGCAGCAGCTAAGGCAGCCAGAGAGGCGCCGGCTGTTGCGAAGAATGACAGAGAGAAACGGGCCCTCCGGGCGGCTGGCCAGAGAGTCAAATCAGAAGCGGAAACCCGCTATCTGATTGATGAACAGCTTCGCAGGGTCGGCTGGGAGGCGGATACGGAAAAGCTGCGTTATTCCAAGGGGACACGTCCCGCAAGAGGGCGAAATATAGCCATTGCGGAATGGCCGACAGACTCGGCCGCCTGCCGTAGGGGAGCTGTAGATTATGCCCTGTTTATAGGCGATCAGATGGTTGCCACCGTTGAAGCAAAAGCGGCTCACAAAGATATTCCTTCCGTTATTGACTACCAGTGCAAGGATTATTCCAGCCATATCAGAGGCGCTGATGTTCCATACCGGATTGGCACGTGGGGGAGGTATCAGGTGCCCTTTACCTTTGCCACCAACGGCAGGCCATATTTGGAACAGTACGACACGAAAAGCGGAGTGTGGTTCCTGGATCTCAGGCGGCCGGACAATGCGCCGAAAGCGCTGTCGGGATGGATGAGCCCGACTGGTATGCTGGAAATGCTGGAGAGGGATATTCGTGGGGAGAACCGGGCACTACAGGATATGTCTTATGATTTACTGCGTGACAAGGACGGTCTGAATCTTCGGGAATACCAGCTGAGGGCGATTAAGGCCGCGGAACATGCGATTATAAACGGACAGAAAAATATCCTGCTGGCAATGGCGACGGGAACCGGAAAGACAAGGACCGTTTTGGGGATGATTTACCGGTTTCTGAAAACAGGACGCTTCCGCAGAATTTTATTTCTTGTGGACCGGACAACTCTCGGCGAGCAGGCTTTTGATGTATTCAAAGAGGTCAAACTGGAAGATTTGATGACCCTTGACGACATTTACAATATCAAAGGGTTGGAAGAGAAAAAGATCGACCGGGAAACCCGTATTCAGGTGGCCACGGTTCAGGGCATGGTGAAGAGGATTCTCTATAATGGGGAAGATACCATGCCGGCAGTCACGGATTTTGACCTGGTTATCATTGATGAAGCCCATAGGGGATATATTCTGGATAAGGAAATGGGGGAGGATGAAATTCTTTACCGTGACCAGACAGATTACCAGAGTAAATACCGTTTTATCGTGGAATATTTTGACGCGGTGAAAATCGCGCTGACCGCGACGCCGGCATTGCAGACCACCAGGATTTTTGGAGAACCGGTTTATCAATATACCTACCGTGAAGCGGTGATTGAGGGATATCTGGTCGACCACGATGCGCCCCACAAACTGATTACCAAACTGGGCGAAGAGGGGATTCACTATAAAAAAGGAGACATCGTCACAACTTATGATCCGGTTACCGGGGAAATCACAAACTCCGAACTTTTGAATGACGAGCTGGATTTCGATATTGAAACATTTAACCGGAAGGTCATAACGGAATCTTTTAACCGGACGGTTCTGGAAGAAATCGCCCGTGACATTGACCCGGAAATGCCGGAGGAACAGGGTAAGACCCTGATTTATGCGGTTGACGATCAGCACGCCGACTTGATCGTGAAAATTTTGAAGAAGATTTACGCAGAGAAGGGTGTGGACAATGACGCGGTTATGAAAATCACCGGCAGTGTCGGTGGAGGAAATAAGAAAAAGGTGCAGGAAGCCATCAAACGGTTTAAAAATGAACGCTATCCGAGCATTGCGGTCACGGTCGATTTGTTGACGACCGGGATCGACGTGCCGGAAATCACGACATTAGTCTTTATGCGCCGTGTAAAATCACGCATTTTGTTTGAGCAGATGATGGGACGGGCGACCAGACTTTGCCCTGACATTCATAAGACTCATTTTGAGATTTATGATCCCGTCGGCGTTTATGACTCTTTGGAAGCAGTGAATACGATGAGGCCGGTTGTCGCCAGTCCGGCCACAACATTTACACAGCTTTTGGAAGGGCTGGAGGTATTGGAGGACGAGAGGCGGCTGCGGTACCAGATTCATCAGATCGTCGCCAAACTGCAGCGAAAAAAACACAGTATGGACGGCGAGACTCTGGGATATTTTATCAATATGACAGGGGGAAAGAATCCGGCCCAGTTTATCGCAGATATCAATCAGTGCGGGCCGTGGGAGGCGAAGGAACAGCTTCTTTCCTGCGGAGAGCTGTTTGAGATGCTGGGACAGGTAAAAGGAAATGGCAGAAATCCTGTTGTAATCTCTGGTAAGGAAGATCGTCTTTTGGAACACGACAGGGGATATGGAAGAAGGGACAGCAGGCCGGAAGATTATCTGGATGCGTTTGCCGCCTACATAAGAACCAACCGGAATGAAATCGCGGCCCTTAACGTTGTCTGTACCAGGCCCAAGGAACTGACTCGTGAAAGTTTAAAATCTCTGTGCCTGACACTGGACAGGGAAGGGTTTACCACCAAACAGCTTAACACTGCCGTCTCCCAGATGACCAATGAGGAAATCACGGCCGACATGATTAGTCTGATCCGCCGCTATGCCATCGGCTCTTCACTTATTTCCCACGAGGCCAGAATCAGGGGGGCGGTCGGTAAACTAAAAAAAGCGCACAGGTTCTCAAAACAGGAGCTCAACTGGATCGCCAGAATGGAAAAATATCTGATGGAGGAATCTGTGCTGAATGTGTCTGTTTTTGAGGAGGACGGACGGTTTAAAGCACAGGGCGGTTTCGCAAAGATCAATAAGGTCTTTGGAAATAAACTGGAGAGTGTTGTACAGGAACTCAATGAGTATTTATATGATGACGGAGGAAAACGGGCATGACGACACAGGAAATCGTAGCAAAGCTCTGGAATCTTTGTAATGTTCTCCGGGACGACGGAATCACTTATCATCAGTATGTCACGGAGCTTACCTATATTCTCTTTCTCAAAATGGCCAAGGAAACCGGTGCGGAAGGCCAGCTTCCGGAAGCGTACCGTTGGGACAGCCTGACAGCAAAAAGCGGAATTGAACTGAAAAAGTTCTATAAAGAATTGCTGAATCATCTGGGCGAGAATTGCGGGGGCCGCGTCCGTGAAATCTATCAGGGTGCGGCTACCAATATCGACGAGCCGAAAAACCTTGAAAAAATCATTGCGACCATCGACGGACTGGACTGGTTTTCTGCCCGTGAGGAGGGGCTGGGAAACCTGTACGAGGGTCTTTTGGAGAAAAACGCCAGCGAGAAAAAATCCGGCGCGGGGCAGTATTTTACGCCCCGTGTGTTGATTGATGTCATGACCAGACTGATAAAGCCGCGGGCTAAAGAAAGATGTAACGATCCTGCCTGTGGTACTTTTGGTTTTATGATTGCCGCCCACCGGTATGTCTCCGACCAGACGGACGATTTCTTTGATCTCGATGCGGATACCGCAAAATTTGAGCGGGAAGAGGCATTCACGGGTACGGAACTGGTACATGATACCCACCGCCTAGCCCTGATGAATGCGATGCTGCACGGAATAGAGGGGAAGATTACTCTGGGGGACAGTCTTTCCAATCTGGGAAAAAGTATGAAAGGCTACGATGTGGTGCTCACAAATCCGCCTTTCGGCACCAAGAAAGGCGGCGAGCGTGCGACTCGCGATGACTTTACCTTTCCGACCAGCAATAAACAGCTCAACTTTCTGCAGCATATTTACCGCAGCCTGACGGCCGATGGAAAAGCCCGTGCCGCCGTGGTTCTGCCGGACAATGTCCTTTTTGCCGATGGGGAAGGGGAAAAGATTCGCATTGATCTGATGGACAAATGTAATCTGCATACCGTCCTCCGTCTGCCAACCGGCATTTTCTATGCGCAGGGTGTGAAAACCAATGTGCTGTTTTTCACCCGTGGAGAGACGGATAAAAATAATACGAAGGAGGTCTGGTTTTATGACCTCCGCACCAACATGCCCTCTTTTGGCAAGACCAATCCCTTAAAACAAGAACATTTTGCGGAATTTGAGACAGCATACGAGGCGGCTGACCGTTATGCCGTGGAAAATGAGAGATGGAGCGTTTTCACCAGAGAACAAATCGCGAAAAAGGGCAACAGTTTAGACCTTGGCCTGGTTCGCGATGATTCGATTGTGGATTATGACGATTTGCCAGACCCCATTGAAAGCGGCGAGGAAGCCATCGCACAGCTTGAGGAAGCGGTTGACCTGCTCAAGAGCGTGGTGCAGGAGTTAAAAGCTCTGGAAAGCGCGGAGGTATGAGATGGCAGGAGGAAGAAAGTCGAAAGAAACGAAAAAAGAGCTGACACCGGAAGAGCAGTTGGAGAGGGCGCTTGTACCGGTGGGGGAACAGCCCTATAAGATTCCGAGAAATTGGTGCTGGACACGCCTTGGCAGTATAACAGAAGTTGTCGGTGGCGGTACGCCATCATCAAAAGTCGAGGAATATTACAAGAACGGTAACATTCCGTGGATTAGCCCCGGCGATTTATCAGGCTATAATGATATTTATATTTCACGCGGAGCAAAAAACATAACAAAACGAGGATTGGAGAAATCTTCTGCCCAGTTGATGCCCTCTGGCACAGTTTGCCTTTCTTCTCGTGCACCAATAGGCTATGTTGTAATTGCTAAGAATGAATTATGCACAAATCAAGGATTTAAGAGTTTCTTACCTGCCCCATGCTATATACCTGAGTATTTATATTGGTATTTGAAAGGTAATAAGGAATTATTAGAAAGCTATGCAAGTGGTACAACATTTCTTGAATTGTCAGGGAGTAAGGCTTCACTTGTAGAATTTCCCCTTGCACCTCTGGCTGAACAACGCCGCATTGTTGACCACATTGAAAGCCTGTTTGTCAGATTGGATGAAGCCAGGGAAAAGGCGCAGGCTGTCGTGGATGGTTTTGAACTGCGGAAATCAGCCATTTTACATAAGGCCTTTACTGGAGAGCTGACAGAGCGGTGGAGAAGGGAGCATGGTATCACACTGAAAAAATGGTCAAAAAAGAAATTGAAAGATTGTGGCGACTGGTTCGGGGGTGGTACGCCAAGCATGGCGCATCCTGAATATTGGAACGGGGGAAATTTGCTATGGGTCACATCGAAGGATATGAAATTTGATGTAATAGAAGATACGCTGATGCATACAAATATGCTCGGAGTTAATAATTCTTCTGCAAATTATATTAAGAAGCCATCTGTTCTTTTTGTAATGCGAAGTGGTATTCTGAGGAGAACGCTTCCTATTGCAATGGTGAAGGTTCCGTTTACAGTTAATCAGGATTTAAAGGCAGTATCTCCTACTGTAGATTTAAATCTAGAATATTTATTTTGGGCTTGCAAGAGTTCAGAAAAAATCATACGAAATACATGTATGAAAAACGGAACCACTGTTGAGAGCATTAATGCAAAGGCGTTAATGGAATTTGAAATTCCAATTGTTCCACAGGAAGAACAGATAGAAATAGTAAATTGTATCGTTAGTATACTGGAAAAAGAACAACAGGTGAAAGAAGTAGCCGAAACCGTCCTTGACCAAATAGAGACCATGAAAAAAGCAATCTTAGCTCGTGCATTCCGTGGCGAGTTGGGGACGAATGACCCGGCGGAGGAAAGTGCGGTAGAAATGCTGAAAGCGATACTGTGAAATAGAGGAAAGGGGGGTTACAGATGGACCTCTTAAATATACTTACAGAGAATTTTGGGATACCAGTTATAGCAGATGAACAAAAAATATGGTTTTTTAGAACGAAAGCGGGCCAGTTCTATTTGGATTTTCAGTATAATAATTTCATAGCGTTAGGCTGGGAATTGGTTGATCCGGAACTTATAAAGAATCAAGAAATTCTGCCGGACTCAAAAAAAGAAGAAATAATCCGATTGTATCCGAAAGAAAAACGACCGGGTTTAATATTGGGACAGATGGATATTTTTTATAACAAAATGAAGGAAGGCGATTTTGTTGTAATTCCTTCGACAGGAGGGAAAGAAATTGCAGTAGGCCGAATTGGCGGCTTTATAGGTAATGTTTATCATAAGCCGCAAAATGAAGAATATGCTCAATGTGATTTTTCTCATAAAAGAGCAGTAACATGGATGAAAAATATCGAATCATGGCAAGATATCTATTTGTTTAAAGCCCTTAGAGCGCAGCAGACAATCTCAGATATTACAGGAGAAGCAAAACTGCTTTGCCGAAATTTGTTTCCGGTGTATGTTTATAGAGAAAAGATACATTGTACCTTGCAAAAACGGACATATGAGGATTTGAGCTTAGTAGATAATGTTGAGATTCAGTATAATTTACTGCAAATGTTGAATATTACTACAGAATTATATGGGATGGAAAGTGTTAAAGAGCAGGTGGTAATAAAAACTGCCGTTGGCTCTCCGGGATTTATTGAAATGATTCTGCCCAATATACCCATTTCTATCATAACGATTGGTATTGTTATCAAATTTGTTTCAGGCAAAACCAAAACGGTAGACGGGTCTACCGCCACTGGAATATCAGCATTAATTTCAACGGTAAATACATTGTTTAACGATTGCAACGCTTGACAAAGGGAAACATGATAAACAACAAAAAAATGGACTGTCAACCTTACCGAAAACGCCGCCCGGCTGTAAAAAGGGCGGCGTTTTTGCGTGACAGGGAAAGGAGGAAAACGTATAAGGAGACGGGG
>JAAWAV010000044.1 GCA_022792335.1 Lachnospiraceae bacterium | reverse complement strand
TTCACGTTTTTTCTTCGCTCTCTCGGCTAAAAACCGCCTATCGTCTGCGATGGATACCCCTCTCTCCCTTTCACGTTTTTTCTTCGCTCTCTCGGCTAAAAACCGCCTATCGTCTGCGATGGATACCCCTCTCTCCCTTTTACGTTTTTTCTTCGCTCTCTCGGCTAAAAACCGCGTTTATAATCGGCTACTTGCTTCAAATAAACTGCACGAACTACCTCCCCCATTGATTTCATCCCGATGGCTTTAAAAAATTCGTCTGCGTTCCGTGCAAGCATATTGGGAGGGATTCATTGCGCTTCCTCCGTATTTGCAATAGATTGGTAAATCATGTCAAAACCAGGTTGAAGAAATTCGTTTCGTGACAGTCCCATTGTCTTTTGGATGTAATCTTTTTTGTTCGCTGCCAAAAGAATAAGTCCCGATAACATCCCCCAGCATGAAAATGCAGTTGATATCGCTTCCATATCTCGTCGCAGATCGCCGTTTTCCATACCGGACAACAAAAATTCTTTTATCATTCCGTTGATTTCTTCCCCCACCTGATAACTTTCTTTTTCCTCTGGAAAGTAATCTTGATTTTCAAAATCGATGTTGATTTTTTCAAGCGTTATCTTGAAGTAAAAAGGGTATTCTTCCTGGTATCGTACGAGCTCTTTACAAATCAAATCATACTTTGCCCTTGTTGACGTTTGATGCTGTAACGCAGAAGAAATGATTCCGCCTGCTGCAAAGGCAGAGCGAGCTGTCGGAGAAGGATATGACAGAGTTTGTGCGGATTACTAGGCTGTTTTCCAATCAAATGAAATGTAAATTTGGCGAAATAAAGGAGGCGGTAATTTGATCATCAACACCGGCGGAAGGACAGATACTGTCCAGTATTATGCAGAATGGCTTTTAAACAGATTTCGCGAGGGATATGTTTTCACACGCAATCCACTGTTTCCAAGCAAGATAAATCGTTATGAACTGACACCTGAGAAAGTAGATTGCGTTGTATTCTGCTCCAAGTATGAAACCAGATAAGGATAAAACCCATAATAACACATGAGAGAGAATGTGTAACAAAGATTAAAATATAAATATCATTTTCGGATGTAAAAGAGGATATTGACTATACGAAAAGTATGCTATAATCTATGTGTTGCTCACCGATACCCGCAACAGGGAGGAGGTGTTCACATGGAGTTATTTGCATCCTTTTTAATCGCCGTTGCGGCTGGTATAGCTTGCCACTACATCATCAAATGGTTAGACGGTGACGACAAGAGCAACAAATAGCCTGGTGGGTGCTTTGCCACCATAAAAGTAAAGAAGAATCCCCGGACTGTGCTGGAACACGGTTCGGGGATTTCGTTCTTTGTTCACATGGAACTTTTGCATCTCTTTTTGCCTAATGGCATTATAGCATATGCAAATGTTAATTGCAAGATTCATCTCTTTTTCATAAAACAAAAATTTATCCTTATCTGGTATCATTCAAAAACTACAAACCTATTTTGTCAAGGCTACACGAAATTACGGACAAATTCAATACCTATTTTCACTATACAATTACTGCTTATGGAAAGGACATTGAACCAGGCGTACCCTCCATTGACCGCTGTATTTTCAGCTTTGTTGAGATGTATAAAAAGCTGGAAGGAAGAAGCGACGCCCTACCTCACCGTCTATCTTCTCTCCCGCTCTTTCCTGAATTTCTGGAATCGGCCGAAAAGCCCGCCTTCCTGGGAAGAAGTTTTCTTTTCAGACCCCTGCCCCTTTGCCTCCTGTTCCTTCCTGTTTACATATTCCTGCACATAGGAAAGGTACATCATCACAGAGTTGGTCACAGCGTCCTCATCAATATTAAACTTCTCGTGGTGATTGGGATAAGCCCGTCCCATCTCCTCATTGCCCGCGCCAATAAAGGCGAAAGCTCCTGGAATCCGCTGCTGGTATACAGAAAAATCCTCCCCCAGCATCATTTTCGGTACCTCAACAAATGCTTCTTCGTCGAATACCTTCTGTGCCCCGGAAAAGGCAATCTCCGCCACGTCCAGATCGTTATCCACTGCCGGATGTGCCGAAAGGTTATACTCCACATTGGCCGTCGCATGATAAGTGGCGGCCGTTCCCATGGCCACTCTCTTTACAGCGTTTTTGATCCGTCTGCCCTCTTCCCTGGAAAAAGTCCGCACCGTCCCTTCCAGAAACGCCGAACCGGCAATGACATTTCGCACCGTCCCACACTGCACATATCCGATCGTCACCACCGCCGAATCAATGGGGTTCGTCTCTCTGCTGACAATCTGCTGAAGATTCAGAATCATCGCCGCCGCCGCTACCGTCGCATCCACACATTGTTGCGGTTTCCCGGCATGGCCCTGCCGCCCTTTAATGGTAATTTTAAAATAATCCGATTCTGCCATCCTGGGGCCCGGTTCCACATTTACATAGCCGACTGGAATATCTGCAAATACGTGGAGACCAAAAATCTGCTCCACATGGTCCAGATGGCCTGCTTCCAGGATCATCTTGGCCCCTTTGGAAACCTCTTCCCCCGGCTGAAAAATCAGTTTCACCGTACAATTAAGCTCCTCTTCATGAGCCTTTAAAATCCTCGCTGCTCCCAGAAGCGCCGCCGTATGTGCGTCGTGTCCACAGGCATGCATGACTCCCGGCACACAGGATTTGTACACAATGTCATTCTGTTCTTCTACCTTCAGAGCATCTATATCTGCACGAAGCGCAATGACCGGTCCCTTTGTCCCGATGAGTCCAATGACTCCCGTTTCCGCCACCGGGGTAATGGGAATCCCCATCTCTGTAAGCTCTTCCTGGATCCGCTTCGACGTCTCCCATTCCTTCAGGGAAAGCTCCGGATGCTGGTGAAAATGCTTGCGCAAATTCACTACATAGCTGTGGAGCGCCTGCGCCTCTTTTCTGATTTCGATGTTCATAAAGCCCTCTCCCACCTTTCATCAGCAACCGATGGGAACCGCAAGCGTCTGATCGGTTCCCGTGCAAAATTCATCGCTGTCTCAGCATTTCTCTGGTTCCGGATAATCTTCGCCAAAGGTTTCCACTGTCACCGTTTTCATCCTCTGTTCTTCCATGGGCCTGTCGCCATAGCCCGTAGGCGTTTCCGCGATGGCATTCACCACATCCATGCCCTCCGTTACCATTCCAAAAGCTGCATACTGTCCATCCAGATGAGGAGATTTTTTGTGCATAATAAAGAACTGGGAACCTGCGGAATCCGGATGCATGGCCCTGGCCATGGAAAGCACACCAGGAGCATGGGACAGAGGATTCTCCACACCATTAGCCGAAAATTCTCCTCTAATCTGATACCCCGGTCCGCCGGTTCCCTGCCCGATGGGACAGCCGCCCTGAATCATAAAGCCCCGGATCACTCGATGGAAAATCAAGTCGTCATAAAATCCCTTTTTCACCAGGCTAATAAAATTGTTCACCGTATTCGGCGCAATCTCCGGATAAAGTTCCGCCCGAATCACACTACCATTCTCCATCTCGATTGTTACAATAGGATTCTTTTTTTCTTCCATGTTCATTTCCTTTCCTCACATATAAAATCATGATTAACATTTCCTTTTTTAAAAACCTCTGCCGCCTCCTCCATGGCTGCGTCCGCTTCTGCTGGTATGGGAGGAGCTACGACTTCCTCTGCCGGTCTGGGAGAAACTACGGCCTCCTCCTCCATGGATGGCTCCGCTTCTACTGGTATGGGAGGAACTGCGGCTTCCTTTTTTGCTGTCTCTGCTAGTAAAAGAACCATGGCCGACTCCGACTTTGCTGTTGTAGAAAAAACTACGACCGCCTCCTCCATGGCTATGTCCGCTTCTGCTGGTATGGGAGGAACTATGACCACTGCTTCCACTGCCTCCGGTATTTTGGGGGATATGGCGGGTTACCACTGTCGTATGGGTAAATTGGTCACTCCTCTCCCGAAATTCCGGCCCATGGTTCTTCAGGTAAGTGGTCCCGCTCACACTCATCCTTGTTTTCCGGTTCCAGGAAATGATCAGAACTACAAAAGCGGAAATCGCCGCTGAAATTGAAAATACAATCGCCAATCGCTTAAGAGAAAGAGCCTTCTTCCATCCCTCTTCACTCGTCCCGGGATACTCGGCGAACTGGTCCTTTTTCTCATCACGGTAATCGTTTTCTGCCGTCTCTTTGCCGTTTAGGCATCGCTCGGCCTCCGTCACAAAGGCACGGCACGCCCCTGCATAGTCTCCATCGCGCATATAGGGCATGATGACGTCCAGGGTATCTTCAATCTCCGCATCCGTATATTTCTTGATGGCCGACCCAGCCGTGCTGATATAGAATGTCCGCCCATCCATATCAATCAGAAACAGAACGCCGGATCCATTTTTCTTCTCATAGCCAAAACCGTGATCATCATAAAAATCATCGGCATAATCCCTTGCTTCTTTTCCTCGGTTATCCTGAGTCGTCACAACAATCAAATCCTGCTCTACACGCTGCGCCGTCTTTATCAGAAGCTCCTGAAGTTCAGCCTCTTCTGTATCCGTCAACAATCCTCCGTCGTCGTAAACTTTCTTTTCCTGACTGTCGAAACCACAGATAAACAGAAGGGCGGCAACTGCTGCCATCAGCAAAAACAGCCTCTTTTTTCCTGTTTTTCTCATAACAGCCCTCCCACAATTGAAATCAGCGTCATCGCCGTAAAAATCCCCGTCGTAAGTCCCGCCCACCAGCCAAGCATCCTTCTCTTGCTTAATGGCAGTGTTCCCACCATCTTTCCAGTCTGCCCATTAATGACAAACTGATAATTCTTTTCCTGATAACGGTAGTTTAACATCCAGACCGGAAGTAGTACATACTCAGCCCTCGTCTCATCAATCCGGATCCGCTGCTCCACCACATTTACGCCGCTATAGCCGGAAATACTTCCTCTGGCAGCGGCCAGAGCATACTCTCGAACCCGCTGCTTGCCCCGCCCTTCCATATCTTTCTCCGTATAAGAATAGACATCTGCCAGATATCCTGACAAGTAAGGAAGATCAAAACGCTTTAAATCCTGGTAATGAAAAGGCTCCAACAAATCCATCGTTTTATCGTCCATTTTCTCCGAAGCATCCATGGGAATCTTTTCATAGCCTGCATCCATATTCCGTCTCACATGGTAATGGTCTGTGTATATGTACTCCGTATCCTTGGAGCGAGTTACCCGCGTCCTGGTGCACCTGGCTTGAAGTTGGACATTCGCCTGATAATCCACCAGCCAGAAAGGGACATAGATCCCGGTAATTTTGTCAACGGTACTTTGGCTCCGAAATTCCTTCGGTGTAAAAAGACCGCGCTTGGTCCAGGCACGAAACTTTTCCACCGCCTGCTCTCTGGTTACCTGAAAAGGGAGCACCCGCTCAGGTCGCTTCGCTCCTTCCATCCGTTCCTCAAGAAGCGTCGGACTCCCACAGAAGCCACAGATAGATGCCGCTGTCGTCTCGTCCGTAACGACCTCCGCTCCACAGGAAGAACAGTGATATTTTTTCACGTTCATGGTTGGACCCTGTTCATAAGAAACTCTGGCCCCCTCTTCCTCTGTCTCTAAAGGTCTGCCGTCCATACGGTCCGCAGCTTTTTCCTCTTCCGTTTCCTCCCGCATAAGCGGCTTGCCGCAGCGTTCCTCATACTCTTTTACAGAAAGCTCCGTCTGACAGTGTTCGCAGGAAAGCTTCTGGCTCTCCGGATCGAATCGCATAGGCGCTCCACAGGACGGACACTTATAAGTGATTACCATACTTTCACCTCAGAATCCTCATTTTTCAGATGATACCATCGTAACATTTTATACTTTTAATTACAAGTAAAAGATCACCGTTCATATTTTGTTCAAATATCATTCAAAATCTTTTTACAGACTGGGCATGAATTCTTCACGATTGCCTCATATACTATAACCATGAAACAAAGCAACACAGATAAGCAAGGACAATTGACAATATTTGGAGCATCAGCCAGTGCTAATGCCGCAATATTTTTTTCATAACATGAGCTGTATTCAGCTCTCCTCCCTTTTTACTATCATAATAAAACCGCCCCTGTTCCTCGTCAAAACAGGGGCGGTTTTATTTTTATAAATACGTCCTATGAAACAAAAGCGCTCCGCGGGGGCCACAAGGTCTGCCCCGGCGAAGCGAGGGTACTGCGACGGTAAGAAATAAACGTGTTTTCTAATCGGCCGTCTGCGAGAAAGCTATCCAATGATTGTCACACTTCAAAAGTCAGATCCCCATAAGAAGGAATCGGCCAGAGTTCCTTATCTACCATCATCTCCAGTTTGTCGAGAGGCGCGCGCAGTGCAGACATGGCAGGCATGACCTGTTCATGATATGCTTTTGCCTGATTCTCTCCTTCCTCCATGGCAGCGGCCTTTGCAGTGGCAGCCTTGAGCGCTTCAAGCGCTTTTTTCGACTCTGCTAACAGGGAGGACGTTTCTATCAGAAGCTCTGTCTGAGCGCTCACATCTGCTTCCGGACAGGCATCCCGGACTGCACTGATAGAGGTCGCCAACTTCGTCGTATAGCTGATTACGGAAGGGATGAGCTGCTTTCCTGCCATATCTATCATCGTTAAAGCCTCAATGTTGATGGCTTTCGCATAAGTCTCATAGAGAATTTCCGCGCGGGATTCCAGTTCCGCTTTTGTAAAAATGTGGAATTTTTCAAAAAGCTTGACAGACTTCTCCGTAGTCAGGCTCTTTACAGAGTCCACCATGGACTTAATATTGGGAAGCCCTCTTCGTTCGGCTTCCGCTACCCACTCTTCGGCGTAGCCATTGCCGTTGAAAATAATTCTCTGATGTTCTGTCAGATATTCCTTAATCAGATCATGGACGGCCACATCAAAATCGTCTGCCTTCTCCAGCAAATCTGCCGCCTCACAGAAAGCCTCCGCGACGATGGCATTCAGCGTAGTGTTGGGACTTGCAATGGAATCAGAGGAGCCAACCATACGAAACTCGAACTTGTTTCCTGTAAAGGCAAAAGGAGAAGTCCTGTTCCGGTCCGTAGCGTCTTTTTGCAGATCCGGCAGGGTGCTGACCCCCGTGTATAACCGTTCTCCCTCCTTACAGGAAGCCGCCTCTCCCGTCTCAATCAACTGCTTTACCACATCCTCCAACTGCTCGCCCAGGAACATGGAAATAATAGCCGGCGGCGCTTCGTTGGCGCCCAATCGGTGATCGTTTCCCACATTAGAAGCAGACTGGCGCAGAAGGTCTGCATGAATATCCACCGCTTTAATAATACAGGCCAGAACCAAAAGGAACTGAATATTCTGGTTGGGAGTATCACCAGGATCCAGCATATTGATCCCGTCGTCCGTACAGATGGACCAGTTGTCGTGTTTCCCGGAGCCGTTTACCCCTGCAAAAGGTTTCTCATGGAGCAGGCATGCCAGGCCGTGCCTCTTCGCCACCTTCTTCATAGTTTCCATCACAAGCTGGTTATGATCCACCGCAATGTTAGCCGTATTGAAAATAGGCGCCAGCTCGTGCTGGGCGGGAGCCACCTCATTGTGCTGGGTCTTGGCTGAAATTCCCAACTTCCACAGCTCCTCATTGAGATCCTTCATATAAGAGCCGATTCGTTCCTTGATGACGCCGAAATAGTGATCGTCCATCTCCTGGCCCTTGGGCGCCGGGGCTCCGAACAGGGTACGGCCGGCATAAATCAGATCCTTTCTCTGCAGGTACAGCTCCCGATCGACCAGGAAATATTCCTGTTCCGGTCCCACAGACGCCGTCACCCTGGTCGCTTTTGTATTCCCAAACAGGCGTACGATACGAAGCGCCTGCTCCGAAAGAGCCTCCAGGGAGCGCAGAAGCGGCGTTTTCTTGTCCAGCGCCTCGCCCTTATAGGAACAGAACGCGGTCGGGATGCACAAAATCGCTCCTGTCGCGTCTTTCTTGATAAAGGCAGGAGAGGTACAGTCCCAGGCCGTATATCCCCTCGCCTCAAAGGTCGCGCGCAGACCACCGGATGGGAAGGAGGAGGCGTCCGGCTCGCCCTTGATCAGCTCCTTTCCGGAAAACTCCATCAGCATATGCCCTTCCGCATCCGGATTGGTCACGAAAGAATCATGTTTCTCCGCGGTAATCCCGGTCAGTGGCTGAAACCAATGTGTATAATGGGTCGCCCCCATCTCTACCGCCCAGTCTTTCATAGCCTTCGCCACTACGTCGGCGGTCGCCGGGGAAAGCTCCCCTCCGTGCTCGATGACATTCTTCACCTCTGCATATACCTTTTTGGGCAGACGTTCCTTCATCTTTCCCATGGTAAACACATTTTCATTAAAAATTGCTTCCACATTTGTTGCTTTTTCGCACATAGATTTTCCTCCACACTTTTCCTCGGACCTGATAATTCCCTGCAGCTTTTCATCTTCCGGAAGGGCTTCCGGCAAAATAAAATTTTCCACATGGCAAAGAAAGAGAAGGCGCCCGTACCGGAACGCCTTCGTTCAATTATCAAATCTATATTTTGGAGCCTTCGCTCCATCTGCAATCTAAGATACCTCATTTTCTTCAGAAATGCAAGCATTTTTTTCCGTACTTGTCATTCTCTCACTTAATTTTCTAAACGTTTCGCCTGAACTACCAGTCGATCCACATTTTTATTTACACAGGTAGACAGTGTAATAATCCGATCCTCTGCATCCACGGTAACCCCTGTATTATGAAGAGAGCGTTCTTTCATACGGGCAATATAATCCAGAAATTCTGCATCGTCCGCAAACCCCAAGGTATACGTATCGCTGTCCGGGGAAATCACAGACACGGAAAAAATCTCATACGTATAAAAACCTGTTTTGGTACTGACCCGGAACGTCTTATGTCCTTCATAGAAGTCATCCTCCCGGAATTTTTTAAGCCCGGCAAACATGGAACCGTCTTTCATATTATGCCCGTAAACGATGGCATGTTTGGATTCCAGCCCCTCCGGCAGGTTACTGTCCACAAACAGAGTTCCGGCCGCATTTTCTGTCCCTGCAAAGGTATGAGCCAGATAATAATCATTATCCGTAAACTGGACAATCGGATAATCTATCTCCGTATCCTCAATCGTGATCCAGCCCACATAATCCTCATTTTCCTGGCGCATCAGATTATAAAGCTCCTCCCAGGGACCAGGTTCACCGTTCTCCGTCCCTTCCAGTTTTCCGGCATTCCCCGTCCCTCCTGCTCCGGTGGTTCCACCTGCCTCCGACAGTATTTTCGCGGCTTCTCCGGCCAGTTTGTCGTATTCGTCGCTTCCTTGCTTATACTTCAGATAAATGGTCAGAAGCTGATACCCGGAAAAAAGGAAAACTGCCAGCGCAATGAGAAAGATAACTGCCTGAATCCTCCGCACCCGCCTCTTTTTTGTCCATTTCGTCGCCATACCATCTGCTCCTCCTGTTTCACAAAGGTTTCTTTTCCCCTCTTGATATTTTTCTTCTTTTCATCTATGATAGAAGAAAATTTTTATATTATATAAGAAAGGTCCACTTTTATGATTATACGAAATATGTCGGCCAAAGACAAGGATAACTTTTTGTCCATGTCCGATATTTTTTACAGTTCCGAGGCTGCCCTTCACGGATTTGACCGCAGCATCCAGGAACGAAACTTTACGGCTTCCCTGAACAACAGTCCTTCTATCCGATGTCTGATGTTTGAAGATGAATGTGGAACAATTCTGGGCTACGCCATCATTTGCCATTCCTGGAGTACGGAGCTTGGCGGTCCGATCCTCCTTGTAGAAGAGCTGTACCTAAAACCGCAGTCCAGGGGGCATGGACACGCCCGGGAGTTCTTCCAATGGCTTTTCAACGAATATGAAGAAAAAGCCGTCGGCTTCCGTCTGGAAGTGGCTCCTGCCAACGCTCAGGTCATGGAAGTTTACAGAAAATACGGCTTCAAACCGCTGGAATACCTTCAGATGATACGAAGTCTGCCATCAGATACACCGTAATTTGGCCACGGCAGTTTTGCAGAAAGAAGCCAAATATTTTTTAATATTACCTTGCCATCGGTTGAGAAGAGCATGCACGGTCGGAGAAGGAGGAATGATCCACAGGGACTTCGTCGCTTTCTCTCCGTGTGTGTCCTTGTCAACCGATGGTAATAAAGGAGGAGACAATTATGCGAAAAACGAAAATTATCTGTACCATGGGACCTGCAGTCGATACGGACGAGGCCATCCGCGCCCTGATGAACAGCGGTATGGACTGCGCCCGCTTTAATTTTTCCCATGGTTCCCACGAAGAGCAAAAGGTCCGCATGGATCGGGTAAAACGGATAAGCGCTGAAATGGAGCGTCCCGTCGCCTTGCTTCTCGATACTAAGGGGCCGGAAATCCGGATACGGGATTTTGAAAACGGTTCCGTCGCTCTGGAGGCCGGTCAGAGTTTCACTTTAAGCGCCTCTTCCGAACCTGGAAATGAAAACGGTATCGGTTTAACCTTTTCAGGGCTTGCTTCCTGCGTGACCATCGGTACCAGGATTCTCATCGACGACGGAAAACTCGCCATGTTCGTAGAACGCATTGACGGATCCGATGTGGTATGCCGAATCATCAACGGCGGAACCATCAGCAATCGGAAAAGTATCAATATACCCAATCTGGAAATTCCCATGCCCTATATCAGCGAGGCAGACCGAAACGATATTCTCTTCGGCATTTCGCAGGACATAGATTTTGTCGCCGCTTCTTTTACAAGAACTGCAGACGATATCCGCAAGCTCCGCAAACTTTTAGATGACAATGGCGGAAAGCGAATCCAGATTATCGCAAAGATCGAAAATACTCAGGGAATCGAGCATCTGGATGAGATTTTAGAGCTGGCGGACGGTATCATGGTGGCCCGCGGGGATATGGGCGTGGAAATTCCTTTCCGTGAGTTACCCGGTATTCAGAAAACCATCATCAAGAAATGCTATCTGGCCGGAAAGCATGTGGTCACTGCCACTCAGATGCTGGAATCCATGACCAAGAGTCCCCGTCCCACCAGAGCCGAGGTCTCCGATGTGGCAAATGCCATTTATGACGGCACCACGGCAATCATGCTCTCCGGAGAAACAGCGGCCGGAGATTATCCCACGGAAGCTGTACGTACCATGGCAGAGATTGCAGAAGAGACAGAAAAAAATATCAACTATAAGAAACGTTTTTCTGACCTCCACGATTCTCTGGCTCTTGAGAGAACGCCCGCCGTGGCGGTAGGAATTGCCACCATCACTTCCTCCAATTATCTGGATGCGAAAGCCATTGTAGCTGTCACCAGAACTGGTCGAAGTGCAAGGATGATCGCCGACTACCGGCCTGCTGCTCCTGTCATTGCACCAACGGTGGATGCAAAGGCCCTGCGGCAGTTAAATCTGACCTGGGGAGTGTATCCCTTCCAGGCCAGTGAACAACTGAGCGCCGACAGTCTGTTTCGTCATGCGGAGGAGATTGCCCTTCGTTCCGGTATTGTGGAGGAGGGAGACACCATCGTGATCTCCGGCGGACCTCATGAGAGGCATAGTGCCATCGATATGATGCGAATCATTAAATTGTAAATTTTATGGGAAGTGGGAGAGGAGCGGCCTTATCCGTCGCAGACACGACTGAAAACCGTCTACCGTCTGCTTACGGATAAGGCCGCTCCTCTCCCACTTCTCAATAATTTCGGCGCTGGCCGACCGGTGAACGCCTATCTTCTGCTTACGGATAAGGCCACTCCTCTCCAATTCTCAACTATTTAAACGCTGGCCCGACCGGTAAACGCCTATCTTCTGCTTACGGATAAAGCCGCTCCTCTCCCACTTCTCAATAATTTCGGCGCTGGCCGACCGGTAAACGCCTATCTTCTGCTTACGGATAAAGCCACGCCTCTCCAATTCTCAGCTATTTAAACGCTGGCCAACCGGGGACATCCCTGAGCAGACGGTAGACGGTTTTCAGTCGTGTCTGCGAGGGATGTCCCCGATCGGCGTCCTCTCTCCCATTCGAAAATTCTATAAGACTTCCACCGGTCGATCAAGGGACAAACTATTTTCTGTAACCAGACAATCATAAGCCAAAATATGGACTCCTGCCTGCTTCGCGGCCCTCAAAGCCTCTCCAAAAGCCGGATGCGTACTGTCATTTGGCGCAAAAGCCCGGATTCCCTTCATCTGGATCACAAAAAGGATGTATGCCTCATATCCGGCAGATGCTGCTGCCATAAGCTCCTCTACATGTTTGACACCCCGCTTTGTGGGCGCATCGGGAAATTTTGCCACACCGCCCATATCCAGAGTCACGCCCTTCACTTCCATAAAGCATGTCCGGCCGTCCGCCTCAAAATACAGGTCAAATCTAGAATTTCCAAACTTCTTTTCCCTTTTTAAACATGTCAGTTCCTGAAACAGGCCGTCTGCGCCTCTTAGAATCCATCCGGCCGCCGCCCCATTGGGAGCTTGGGAATCAATATTGACAAGCACAGGTTCTCCGCCAGGTCCCGGCTTTTCCACTGCAATCAGGGAATATTTCGTTTTCCGCTCCTCCTTTTCACAGTGCTGTACCCACACAGTTCTTCCTGGGACCAGAAGTTCCTTCAGCCGCCCCGTATTTTTCACATGGCAACGAACGGATTTCCCGCCAAGCGCCACCTCTGCCACAAAACGATTAGGGCGTCCCTCAAAGACGCCCTGCTCCATTCCATCATAAATTACATCTGCTTTCATCTTCAGTTACCCTCTGGTTTTCTGAAACTCATTTCGCTATACTCTTTCTGTTAGAAAATTCCATGATCAGAAGTTCCACCGCCAGACGGTCAGAAAGTCGCCCTGTTTTTACGGCTTCCTCTGCCTCCGCGCAGGCTTCCAGACAGTTTCTAAGTTCCTCCATCCGAAAACTTTTCCCCTGAGCCATAGCCCGCCCGGCCACAAAAGGCTGAATCCCCGCCTGTTTCGCGATCTCATCCTTTCCCCTTCCGGCCAGAACCAACTCCTTCACCACAAGGAGCTGGTTAAACTGTCTGGCAATCAGAAATAAAATCCTCATAGGCGGCTCTTTCAGCGCCATCAGATCATAATATTTCTCCATGGCGGCTTTCTGCCGGCCCGATGCGACATCCGTAATCATATCAAAAATCCGTCCTGTAATCTGTACAGAACAGATCGCCTCCACATCCTCCGGAAAAATCCCTTCTCTTCCTTCCGTATAGGCAACCAGTTTGTCAAGCTCCGTGCGGATATGTTCCATGTCATCGCCCACGTTGTTTAAAAACATTTCCATGGCCGCCTGGGAAATCTGTCGGTTCTCCTGCTTCAGATTCCGCAGAATCCATTTCTTAAGCTCTCCCTCCGGTTGCCTGCCAAGTTCCTTCACATAGCCAAGTTCCTTCACTTTTTTGTAAAGCTTATTCCGTTTGTCCACCTGCTCTTCTACAAAAAGAAGTACTGTGCTCTCCGGCATACGGGGAAGATAAGAGGGTAATGGCTCCGCATCCTTTTTGAACAAGCCGCTGTTTTCAATTAAAATCAGCCGTTTTTCCGAAAAAAAAGGCATGGTATCTGCCAGGCCAATGACCTCATTCAGATCCGTTTCCTTTCCGAAAAAGCTCTGAAAATTCATCCTATCCTCGCCCAAAACAGCTTCTATCAACTGATTCTTATAGCTTTTTTTTAAAAAGGCCTCCTCCCCGTACAGACAGTATACGGGGCGGAAGGCTCTGTTTTTGATATCCTGATTTAATATTTTCATACTTGATATGGTTTTCTTCTCTGTGCAGTTTTATTCCCTATCAGGTTTCATTTCTTCAGATATTCTTCAAACTGGGCGGCCGTCGCATAAGAAGCAATGGCGCCGTTTCCGAGAACGCTGTATTCACAGTAACGGTTGGAGAACAGCAGATATTTTTCAAGCTGCTGGGAAGTCAGGTCCTTTAGCGTGTCCACCGTCACTCCGTCCGCTGAAAGCTGATACAGGAAAGAACCGATGAAGGCGTCCCCCGCTCCTGTGGTATCAATGGCTTTTACCTTTCTGGATGCCGCGTCTGCAGACGCTGTTTTGGTGTAAGCTTCCGCCCCTTCAGAGCCTTTGGTATAGATCACAAGCTGCACATTTTCCTGGAACAGAACGTCTTTCGCATCCTCCACTTTTGTTTTTCCTGTAATAAATTCCAGCTCCTCGTCGGAAATCTTCAATACATGGGCGTAAGGAATAAACTCCAAAATCGCTTTTCGAAGTTCCTCGTAGTCTTTCCACAGTGGCAAGCGGATATTGGGATCAAAGCTGATCATATCGCCGCACGCCAACGCATAGGTAATGGCCTTTCTATGGGCCTCTTTCATGGGAAAGTCTCCCAGGCACAGAGAACAGAAATGGAGCGCATAAGCATCCTCAAACCACCCTTTCTCCACCACGTCAGCGCTCATAAGCATGTCGGCGCTGGGTTTCCGGTAAAAGGAAAAGTCCCTGTTCCCGTCCTCTTTCAGAGATACAAAGGCCAAACAGGTATTTGCCTCATCTGTACGCAGCACATGGCTGACATCAATGCCATGGCCTACAAACTCATCCACGATCCGATCACCAAATGCATCGTTTCCAAGTTGGGTAATCATGGCGGCCGGACCGCCAAGTTTGATATACGCGCCGCCCACATTGGCCGGAGCGCCTCCCACTACGCCTTTAAAATCCTTTACCTCTTTTAATTCACATCCAATCTGATGAGGTACAAAATCAATCAACGCTTCCCCTATGGAAATCAGTCTTTTCATGTGATTCCTCCCACTTCCGTTATTCTGTACGGCCCGTTTGCCGTTCTGCTGCTAACAGTATAACACGCCCTGTTTCTTATCGCAATTCTTTTACAGGCCCGGGGACTGTATTTTTACTTCCTCTGTTCGTATTACCTTTTCCAGGCGTTTCCAGCTTCCTTATATACCGCTCTCGTTCCACTTGGCAGATATTTTCTATCAAAGGTTTCCTGTTTCCATATTTTTTAGTTTTAAATCTATTTTCTATATTTTTTGAAAATTCAAAATTTTCATTGACAAAATAGCGTAATAGCGTTATTATGATTTTGCGCTATATGGAAAATATATCCTATTAGTATCTTGATAAAAGATAAAGAAAACTACTTTTTTAGGAGGATTCATTTTATGGTAAAAACAATGTATATTAAAAAAGGCTCTTTCCGCAAACTAGAGGATCCGTTTAATTCTGCGTCCAAAAAATATCTTTTTTATGTAAAAGTCGGCGATATCCCCGAAAGTATTCCAATGAAAACTAATCCTCGACATCAGACCTTAACATCTATGGTGCCTCAGGCAATTACAGAATCTTTAGAAAGTAATGATGGATATTTTCATCTAAAAAACAGAGGGATTGTCCTTTCTGCAAAGGCTTGTACATACAATAGTAAAGCGGGAAAAGTTACTATTACTTTCGCCGACAATGCATTTCATGGTAATATTGATGGGGGGCATACTTATAAAATCCTATGTGAACATCGAAATTCCTGTCTTGATCAATATGTCCAATTTGAAGTTATGACTGGCGTAGAGGAAATTATTGAAGGATTAGCCGAGGCTCGCAACACCTCCGTCCAGGTAGATGAAAAATCAATGGCGGAATTACAGCAAAAATTTGATCCGATTAAAGAAGGTCTGGAAGGTATGCCCTTTTTTGCAAGAATTGCCTTCAAGCAAAATCAGCAGGCGTTTGATAATGACACCAACAAAAAATTAAAAATGATTGATGCCCGTGAAATTGTAGCGATTATTAATATGTTCAATGTGAAAAATTTTGATGCCACAAATCATCCTATCAAAGCATATGCTTCTAAAGCTAAAATGCTTAATTTATATTTGAATGATCCGGAATCTTATCGTAACTATGTAAACATTATGCCAGATATTTTTGATCTCTATGACACGATTGAAATGGAATTTGCAACCGCATTTAACGAAGCTGGCGGCAGATATGGCCGAAAAAAATATTCCGGTTATAAAGATGGCACCACAATCGGTACAAGTAAATTTGGCCTTCATAATATCAGTTACAAAATCCCGGATGGTCTAATTTATCCTACTGTAGCTGCATTCCGTTCTTTAATCGTTTATAATCCAAGAACAGAAAAATATGAATGGAAAAATGGAATAAATCCGATCCATATTTGGAGTAAATGTAAGAGGAATCTAACCTACCAGATCATGTGTTTTGCGTCTGCAATCGGTGATAATCCAAATACAGTAGGCAAAAGCCCAAATATCTGGAATCTGGCTTACATGACCGTTTTACTTTCAACAGGGGATGAATTAAAATGACAAAGAACTATATTATAAAACTAAAAATTAAAGAAGTGCTTGAAAAGCGTAAAATAACCCAAAAAAAACTTGCTGAATTATCTGGAGTCAGAGAGTCTACCATCAGCGATATTGTTCGGGGAACTCGTACCGTAATCAACTTTGAACACTTGTCTAAAATTGCAGAAGCACTTGAAATACAGGATATTACTGAGTTAATTGATTTCGATTCGAAATAAAAGAACTCCAAATACAATATGAAAAGCAAACTATATTCCTTACACGCTTCTTTTCTTCCTCCACGATCCATAAAACCGACCGCGGGCCTTTGCCTTCCCACAGACGATAGGAAGGATTCTGCAAACGGCGCGAGCATAGCTGCCCGGCCGTTTCCGTCCGCTTCTATCGCGGGAGAAGGCCGGGCTTATAAGCGGCGCAGCGCCGTGCAGAATCCGACGTGTCTGCGGGAAGGCAAAGGCCCGCGGTCGGTTTCATAAACCTATTTATTTCTGTTCAGCCGCCACTTTGGCTTTCTTACTGAACCAAATTCCCTTCCCCTTTACTGGAGAACCGTCCTTCTTAAACACGGCAAAGCCAGTCAGAGCATAGACAATGGCAAAGATAGGACACAGGACTGGCATAAAGGTATAAGGCAGAGACTCCAGAGTCGGAACCTCCAAAACACCGGACGTATAAATAGCCGCCATGGACCAGGGCACCAGGAAGGAGAAGATAGTACCGCCATCCTCCAGGGTCCTGGAAAGGACATAGGGAGCTACATCTGCCTTCTCATAGGATTCCTTGAAAATTTCACCAGGAAGCAGAATGGCCACATACTGGCTGGCTGTCAAAACGACTGTCAAAAGGCAGGTAACCAGGGTGGAAAGAACAAGCGGACCCGGCTTTCTCACCAGCGCCTGCAACTTATCCAAAATCGCATTCAAAACGCCCATTCGCTGCAAAAGTTCTCCAAAAGCCAGACAAAGAAGAGACAAGGAAACCGTGGTCATCATACTGGAAATGCCTCCCCGGTTAAAGAGTCTCGCCACCATGGCATTGTCAAACTCCTGGCTAAATCCTGTTGCAATAGAATTGAAGATCGTCGCCACATCAAACTGAGGCTGGGCGATAAATGCTACTATCACGGCCACCATAGCTCCTGTCAGCATGGCCAGGAATGAAGGCACCTTCTTGATAGCCAGAAGAATCGTCAGTACCGGGATAAGTATCAGGAACGGATTCACACGAAACGCTCCGGTGATGCCGTCAGAAATGGCCTGCACATTGGCCAGGTCCACCGACGATCCTCTGTACTGTAGCCCCAATACAAAATACAAAACTGCAGCGATTAATGTCGCCGGAACTGTTGTAAAAAGCATGGACTTGATATGCAAGAAAATATCTGTGCCCGCACAGGCAGGCGCCAGGTTTGTAGTATCGGAAAAGGGAGACATCTTGTCACCAAAGATCGCTCCGGAGATTACCATTCCCGCCGTCAGGCCGGGGTTGATACCGATACCGTAACCGATTCCCATAAAAGCCACGCCCAAAGTTCCTGCCGCCGTATAAGAGCTTCCCGTAAAGAATGAAACGATACAGCAGATAATAAAACCCACTAACAAGAAATACGACGGTGACAGAATCTTAAGGCCGTAGTAAATAATAGAGGGAATGACACCGGACACAATCCAGGATCCCACCACCATACCGACGCTCATCAGAATCAAAATCACCAAAATCGCCTTTTTACAGCCGTCCAGAATGGTTTCCTGTACCTCATCCATGGAAAAGCCCGTAAACAGAGCGATGAGAGACATAGCCACCAGAACCAGCGCAAATACTGTAACCGTGCCCAACTTTAATACCGCCAGCCCCACGGCCATAACGGCGATCAGCACAAGCAACGTAAAGACTGCCACAGGAAAACTCATTTTCTTAGGTGCTTTTTCCTTACTCACTTTTCAGTTCCTCCTTTTGTTCTCTTTATTTCAAAAGCTGAATTTCCAAAATCTCCGCGTTCCGGGCCAGATCCCTTTCCACTGATTTTTAGAAATCCTGCTTTCTGAGCCAGCCTTCTTTCCACCGGTTCTTAGAAACCCCTACTTTCTGAGCCAGCTTTCTTTCCACCGGTTCTTAGAAGCTCCTGCTTTCTGAGCCAGCCTTCTTTCCACCGGTTCTTAGAAGCTCCTGCTTTCTGAGCCAGCTTTCTTTCCACCGGTTCTTAGAAGCTCCCGCTTTCTGAGCCAGATTTCTTTCCACCGGTTCTTAGAAGCTCTCGCTTTCTGAGCCAGCTTTCTTTCCATCGGTTTTTTCTGAGGATGGATAATGGGCCTTCCAGGTCTCCAGGCTGATCTTCCCTTCCTCGTAGTCGCGGGCTACCCGTTCCGGCTCTCTGAACTGAGGATCTCCATAGCCGCCTCCCCCCGCCGAAACCAAAGTTACCGTATCTCCGGACTGCAGAGGCACATTCCTCACCTTGTTGGCTTCATTGAGCTTTTTACCCTCGCGACAGATGTCCAGATAAGAAGTGGCTCCGCCAAGTCCCCCCGCAAGTCCCCAGGGTTTTGTGTGGATTCGCTCTGTGGAGGCCGCCGCCAGCACCGTATTTTCACTGTCAGAAAGGATTCGGATCCCTCTTCGGATCCCCAGTCCGCCCCGGTATTTTCCAGGACCGCCAGAGTCTTCTTCCAGAGCGTATTCCTCCACCATGAGCGGATACTCCATCTCCAGTGATTCAATGGGTAAGTTGGAGCTGTTGGTCATATGAACCTGGACTGCGTCCAGACCATCTTTGTTGTATCTTGCGCCGTTGCCGCCGCCGATAGTCTCCACATAGACATAAGGTTTCCCCGACCGCATATCCTGTCCGGCGATACTGTAAAAAGTCACGGCTCCGCATCCGGCCGCAATGACATTCTTTGGATCGATTTTGGCAAAGGCGCCGAAAATCACATCCGCCAGCCGCTGAGTGGTAGTCTCCCGATCAAAGGTGGGCGCCGGTTCGCTGGCGCACACGATGGTTCCAGGCTCTGCTTTCACCTCAATGCTGTCAAAAAATCCGGAATTGGCCGGAATGGTCTTATCTAACAGACACTTTACCGAATAATACACAGTGGCAAGCAGAGCGCTTCTCACACAGTTATAAGGGCCTGGCACCTGAGGATGGCTGCCCGAAAAATCAAACAGAATCCTGTCCCCATTAATGCAAAGCTTCACACAGATTTTAAGGTTTTCATTGCCGTTCCCGTCATCATCCAGAATATCCTCAAACTCATATTCCCCGTCCGGCAGAGCCGAAATGGCGGCGCGGGCCTTTTTCTCCCCGTACTTTAGCCATTCCCGGCAGAACTCAAAATACGTCTCCAGGCCAATCTTTTTGCAAAGCTCGATCAGCTTGTCCGCTCCAAATTGATTGGTAATCAACTGAGCCTGAATATCCCCTCTCCGTTCCTCCTTCAGTTGGAAGTTTAAAAGAATCAGGTCATAAATGTCCCTGTTTAGCTCTCCCTTTTCATAAAGCTTCACCACAGGGATCCGAAGCCCCTCGTCATAGACGGTCGGTCCTCTTCTGGAACGGTCCGCATGGTGCCCGTTGTTGACCACGAAAGCAATCAGCTTCCCCCCATAAAACACCGGTCGCACCAGCGCAATATCCGGCAGGTGAGAACCGCCCCCGGTGTAAGGGTCATTGGCGATAAACACGTCCCCGTCATAGATCTCTGACTTGTCCCACCGCTTTAGCGCTTCTTCCACAGCCCCAAAGAGGGAACTAAAATGGATGGGGATGTGCTGGGCCAGAGAAAGTACTTTTCCATCGGCGTCAAAGATCGCCACTGACAAGTCCTTCCTCTCCTTGATGTTCGTGCTATAGGCCGTTTTCGTCAGAATAACTCCCATCTGCTCTGCGATGGAAAGGAGGCCGTTGCTGATCACCTCCAGGGTAATGGAATTGATCTTACTCATTGGAATCCCCTCCTGTTCTGGTAATGACCATATTGAAATATTCGTCCACCACGGCTTTCTGATTCTTCAGGATAATGGTCGTGGAATCCATCTGCTCCACAATGGCCGGACCCAAAACCACATTTCCGCAGTGAAGCCGTTCCCTGTCGTAAAGCAGGTACTTCTCCCTGCTGCCGTCCTCCATCAGCACCATTCGGCTTCCCATAACTGCTCCGGAAGCATCCTCCCCCACATAATCCTCCCTGGCCGTGCGGGGCTTTGCGATGTGGCCGATGGCTGAAAGGCCAAAATTCACGATCTGAATCTCGTCCGCGGATGAATAAGAATAAAGACGTAGATATGTTTCCGTAAACCGCTCCTTCAGTTGTTCCATAGAGGTAAGTCTCTTATCAAAGGTCACAGCGATCTCATAATTCTGCCCTTTGTAACGCATGTCCAGGTAATATTCCAGTTCCCGCTCTTCTTCCGGAATCTGCTCCTTCTCAAACCAGACCGCCGCCTCCCTCTCAAGGCGCTCATAACGATCCGTAATGGTAGAAAAGGGAATATGATTCAGGTCCAGCACATTGGTCTGGACAAAGTCTCTGCGCATGTCCTCCGTTAAAAGCCCGTAAGCCGCCAGAAGGCCGGGAGCCTTCGGGATGATAGCCATGGGCATGTTCAGTTCTTCCATCAGCTCCGCCGCATGGAGAGGCCCGGCGCCGCCAAAAGCCACCAGGGCAAAATCTGTGGGATTATAGCCCTTTTCCACCGTCACGTTTTTAATTTCCTTTACGATATTGGAATTGCCCACGGTGATAATGCCTCTGGCTGTCTCCTCCACATTCATGTCGATCTGTTCCGAAAGCGCTTCCACCGCCCGGAAAGACAAAGAGGCGTCAATCGGGAGTTGTCCGTTCAAAAGCTCTTTGTTGTTTAAGTGTCCCAGCACTACGCGTGCATCCGTAATGGCCGCCTTCTGGCCTCCCCGGTTGTAACAGGCAGGCCCCGGTTCCGCGCCGGCGCTCTGGGGGCCGACCTTCAAAATCCCGCCGCTGTCTACCCAGGCGATACTTCCGCCGCCGGCCCCGATGGTAGAAATGTCGATCGAGGGGATCCGCACTGGATAGCCGCTGATATTTTTGTCCTTAGAGCTTTCAATGGTCCCATCTACAATCATACTGATGTCCGTACTGGTGCCGCCCACATCGATGGTGATGACATTTTTGACGCCAATTAGCTCCATCAGGTACTGAACGCCGATGACCCCGGCCGCCGGACCGGAAAGTCCTGTCTTGATGGGATAGGCAGCGGCTTCCTTGATGGACATCAGGCCGCCGTTGGAATGGTTGATGTACACTTTTTTAATCCCAATCTGCTCCAGGGTATTTTTCAGATTATCCAGGTATTTTTTTACTTCCGGTCCCACAAAGGAATTGAGGACTGTTCCGCAAAGTCTTTCAAACTCCCGGAACTGATTGGAAATCTCGCTGGAAGTGGAAATATAAATACCGGGCAGATGTTTTTCGATGACCGCCTTCACTCTGGCTTCATTTTCTGAATTTAAATAAGCGTTTAAAAACAGAACAGCCACGGCCTCTGCATGGCTTTCTTTCAGCTTTCCGACGAGTTCCAAAAGCTCTTCGTCTTTTAACTCGTCCAGAATCTCTCCCTGGTAATTCATCCGCTCTGAAAGTTCAAATCGCAGATTCCTGGGAATAAGCACTGGAGCCTTGTCCATTTGCAGGTCGTAGAGATCCGGCCGCTTCTGCCTTCCGATCTCTAAAAGGTCCCGAAAACCTTTTGTAGTAACCAGGGCTGTACGCGCCCCCCTGGTCTCCAGAATTGCATTGGTGGCAACTGTAGTCCCGTGGATAAACCGGTCTACTTCTTCATAGTCCAGTCCGTATTTTTCCACGATCCTCTGGACGCCCCCCACCACTGCCTGGGACTGATCCTTTAGCGACGACGGAAGCTTATAGACCATCAACTCCCCGGTCGCTTCGTCAATTGCGCAGATGTCGGTATTGGTGCCGCCCACGTCGACACCGATTCTTATCTTTTTCAATGGTTCACTCTCCTTATGAACGGGCGGGATAGAGCAAAAATACCTTTCGCACATCCCCACGACTCAAATCACTCGATGAAAGACATTTTTTTCCACGCCAGGTGCGATTGCAAAGCAATCATTTCCCCTTGTGCGAGTGCGCATCTAATTTTTATATCATAGAAAACCCGAAAGACTGTCCTATGAAATAAAAAAGCCATGTGCGGTAATATATGCACATGACGATTCTTTCCATGTTCTGCCATCTGGTAGCGATTTCTCATATTCCGAAAATAGGAACTATCCTGCCTTCGGTATACGGTGCTCTTCCGAAGCATGGCAAACTCCGGAAACAGTCCTGCACCTATTCGATGCAGGCCCAAGCGAAACATCGCTTTCGGCGAATCTCCCTTTCCCGTTTTGGTACTGATGATCTCCGCACCCCCATATATACCAGAAGATATTATATCGAATTAAAAGACTAAAGTCAACAAAAGCCGCAAAAAAACCAGTTCTATGCTGGAGCAGACCCTGCGTTCCCGGCGGAGCGTTTTTGTCTCATAGGACGCACTTTCCTATGAAAATCGAATAGGGAAGATTTATCTTCCCCCACTCGCCGCGCGGCCTGTGCACCACTTCAGTGATATGTTTCCTCTGCACGGGCCTGTACATAAAATAAAAAAGAGGCTGGACACTTGATTTGTGCAGCCTCTTTTATTTTTTATGAAGTTTTTTATATATATAATTGTATTTTCTATCTTCTATCGAAGGAGTTTTTATGTGATATTCTATACCGCCTTGTCTTTACGTTTCGTTATTATTTTCGGTTTTTATCGCCTTTTAAACATTTCTTCCATCGACATCGTCTGCTGTCGATATGCTTATCCTTTCGCTTTCCTCGGTGTATCGCAGCATCTAGATTCGCCAGACAACCTTCCTGAATCTTTATCATTTCTTTATTAGAAAGGAATATTCATTCTCTGCTATCCGCCCGAAAACGGATGATACTATACACGGATTCTTTACCGAAAATTTCATCTCCAGCCTAATCGGCTTCTCCCTGAAAACTTCTGATTCTCATTGATGCTATCACATCTGATCCGATTTCTCTGCTTCGATTTGTATACTTTCATATACGGATTCGGATTCTTACGTCTCTATCTTCTCTCTATATGATGAAGGCGGTTCCAACAGGATCTCTCATTCATCAACTGAGAATCATATGAAGTTTTCAGTTGGGTAACCTCTGTGTCCAGTGGAATCCCCTCCTTTCCATTTTCCCTGCTTACAACCTCCCACGGCGTCCATTGACAACCTTGTATTTTCTTCTACAATGTGTCTCTCTTGTCCGAAAGAAACTTTTTTATCACCCCGACCGACAGTTCTCTCTGATTTTGATTGATATTCCTATACAATCGCTACCGATTCCTTAATTCTTTCGGAATGATTTTACCAAATGCGATTTCTTTACACCGATTTGTTTTCTGAAACCCTTTCTCGTCAGGTTTCTTTGGAGTTCCTTTTGCCTTGAAGATTGTTTGTTTTTTGTTATGTCTATATAATAGCACTCTTCCAGGCATTTGTCAACACTATTTTTAGATTTTTTGAAATTTCTTTTTTCATTAATTGACATAAGTGTTTGTTTTTTCTAAATTATCTGTTTTTTTCAAACGATTGCATACAGAATCCACATTTGTCAGAATGTAGATTGCTACTCTGTCCTCGTCTCAAGCCTGAAAGAATCGGAAATCCGTCTGTCTGCAAACTGCATGTTATAAAACCGAGCATAAATTCCATTCCGCTCCAGAAGTTCTTTGTGGGTTCCCTGTTCGGCAATCCCGTCGTCTGTCATGACCAGGATTTTCTCCGCATTCCGGATCGTAGACAGTCTGTGAGCGATCACAAAGGTGGTCCGCCCCTTCGACAGCCTCTCCAGAGCTTCCTGTACCACAAGTTCACTCTCATTATCCAAAGCTGAAGTTGCTTCATCGAATATCAAGATCCTTGGATTCCGCAAGAATACTCTCGCCAGGGAAAGTCTTTGCTTCTGTCCGCCGGAGAGTTTCACCCCCCGCTGGCCGATGTCCGTATCATATCCATCCGGAAGATCCATGATAAATCCATGAGCCCCCGCTGCCTTCGCCGCAGCCATGACTTCCTCCCTGGAGGCTTCCTTTTTCCCATAGCAGATATTCTCATAGACAGTCCCTGCAAAGAGATAGACATCCTGTTGAACAATACCGATATTGCTTCGCAAACTCTTTAACGTAATCTTCCGGATATCTTTCCCGTCCAGAGTAATTCTCCCGCCGTTTACCTCATAAAACCGGGGAATCAGGCTGCACAGCGTAGATTTTCCCACGCCGGAGGAGCCTACCAGAGCAATGTATTCGCCTGGTTTTACTTCCATGTCCAGATGATGGAGTACATCCCCTCTGGAAGAAGCATAGCGGAAATCCACCTGCTCAAAACGAATCTCCCCTCTCACCTGACCGATTTCCTCTGCATCGGGAGCATCTTCAATATCCGGCCGAATCTCCAGAACCTCCCGAAACCGTCCGTAGCCGGACATCCCGTTTTGGAACTGCTCCGTAAAGCTCACTAAGCGCTTGATGGGATCCGTGAAATTTCCCACCATTAAAAGAAAAGCCACCAGATCCGCCGGATTCAATTCTCCTCTGGATAAAAGCAGGGCGCCCACAGAAATCACCACCACGCTCATCAGAGTCGCAAAGGCTCCCAAGCCTGCGTTATAGGCTCCCATATACCGGTAGCTGTTCCGTTTACTCTCCAGGAACCGCTGATTTCCTTTGTCAAACTTGTCCATCTCGGCTTCCTCATTGCCGAAGGATTTCACCACCCGGATCCCCGACAGACTGTCCTCAATCTGGGCGTTCACATCAGCGATCCGCTCTCTGTTTCTCCGGAACGCCCTCTTCATCTTCTTATTGAGGAAAACTGCATAAAACAGCATAAGCGGAAGCAGGGCGGCTGCAGAAAGAGCCAGAGGCACATTGATAAACAGAAGGATCACCAGAGATCCGGCCATGCGGATCAGGGAAATAATCAAATCCTCCGGTCCATGGTGCCACAGTTCGCTGATGTCAAAGAGATCGTTGGTTACACGGGACATAAGCTGTCCGACCTTCTGTTCGTCGTAGAAGGCAAAGGACAGCTTCTGGTAGTGGGCAAAGAGCTCATGGCGCATATCCCGTTCCATCTTCGCCCCCATGATATGACCGAAATAACCAATGTAATAATTGCAGCCAAACTCCAGGACCACAAGTCCTACCATGAGAAGGGCCAGTTTCCAGATCGTATCCGCCGCTTTGCCTGCTTCATAATCAATCACCGTCCCGGTGATATGGCGGATGATCAGCGGAATCACCAAAGTCACTGCCGCACCCAGGCAGGCAAAAAACATATCGCTCAAAAACAGACCCAGATACGGCTTATAGTAGACAAGAAAGCTTTTTCTTTTCTTATTCTTCATCAATAATTAACTTTGCGGAGCCATAAATACCGGCGTCGTTTCCCAGAGTCGCCAGAGCAAGCCTCGCTTTCTCCTTTGTCAGTACAATCAGCGGATCATAATGCTTGCGCAGCAAATCAAGAAGATACTGTCCGGCCTTGGATACGCCGCCGCCGATGACGAATACTTCCGGATCCACCACCTGAGAAATATAGGACAGCGCCCTGGCCAGATACATCATACAGTAGTCGGCTACCTCTTCTGCCAGCGCGTCCCCCTTTTTCGCGGCGTCAAAGACATCCTTCGCCGTCACATCCTCCATGTCCCGGAGGGCAGAAGCTTTGTTCGACTCCTGCATAAACCGTTTTGCCATACGGGCAATTCCCGTCGCCGAGGCAATTTGTTCCAGGCAGCCGCGGTTTCCGCAGTTGCAGGTTTCCGGCTCTGTCCAGTTCCAGTCCATAACCAGATGGCCGATCTCACCGCCCATTCCCTTACTGCCCGCCACAATATGGCCGCCTACAATCACACCGCCGCCCACGCCTGTGCCGAGGGTCACTGCCACTACATCCTGATAGCCCTTGCCGCCGCCCTGCCACATTTCACCCAGGGCCGCCACATTGGCGTCGTTCCCGCCTTTTACGGGAACTCCTCCGAGAAGCTCGGAAAGTTCCTTCACCGGATTCCAGTCGTGGATACCGATATTGACAATCACTTCCACATATCCGTCAGGACGAATCGGTCCCGGTACGCCAATCCCGGCTCCGGAAAGCTCTGAAAAAGCAATCCCTGCTTCTTCCATATTCGCTTTAATAGACTGGGCAATATCCGGACACACATGCTTTCCGCCATCTTCCTTTCTGGTCGGAATTTCCCACTTTTTTATCAGAGTACCATCTTTTTTAAACAGCCCCAGTTTCGCCGTTGTTCCTCCTAAATCCACGCCTGCATAAATACTGCTCATATTCTTCTGTCCTCCGTCTCGTACAACCGTTTTTCGGTCTTTTTTTCTATTTTACCCGATCTGTATCCATTTGCAAAGAGGCTATTTTCTCCAGTTTTCACATTTAGAAATCTGGAAAAAAGTCCCTTCTTTCGTCATGAAAACTCTTAAAAAACCCTGGTATCTAAAATCTCAAAATCTCAGATTCCGCAGGGGCAAAACGGTTTCGTCCTGTGCCGCTTTTTAGGAGCAAAAGCGAGTCTGCATAAAAAGGCTAAAGATCAAGATTGCTATCCGGCCCTTAAAACAGTATAATAAATAAGATAAATTTCAAATAAGAAAACGGCTAACTGTTTCAGATATTGTGATATCTTTGTCAATATTCTTATCCGTCCGAAGTACAGGAGGTCCTTATGGACAAAGAGGCAGAACAGTTCTTAAATTTCATACGCAAACAGTTGTATCGGAGGATCCATGCCCTGGCACGCCCTCTCTGCGAATTAAAGGATGTCCTATGTACCGCCGACGCTCTCAGGACTTCCTGTTATCCTTGCCGTACAGACGGCCGTTCCATTTTCTGGAATCTGTCAGATGTAGTGGCTCTGTTATCAGAAAATACGGCAAGCTCGGCGAATACTGCTGAGGCGCTTCTGCTTCACCAGATCATCCACTGCCTGTTCGGCCATCCCTTTTCCATGCCCCTCTCCTGCCCGCCTTCTACCTGGAATCTGGCCTGCGATCTTGCCGCCTGGCATATTTCAGGGATCTGGATACCGGAACTTCTGCCGGATAAAATCCGGAAATGGCTGGAAACAGTTTCCAGGCAGATTCCGGATATCCCTCTCTATCAGGCCCGCGCTCTGGCCGCCGGGCTGGCAGATACCGCCGCTTCTTTTCAGACTGTCCTGACAGAGGCGTCAGGCAGAGAACATTTTTTCTGTGACGATCACAGCCTCTGGCCCCTTTTCAGGCAAAATCACAGCACTTCCCCGAAGCAGGAGGGAGGAGGGGAAGGGAACGGGGCAGGAGGGAGGGGAGCTTCGAGAGCCGCCCGGTCAGATCTCCGGAAGATTTCTCCGACTGAGGCCGGCGAGACAGAAACCCAACTTCTCTGGAAGCGCCTCAAAAATCAGCTCACAGAGAAAGGCGCGCCTCTCTCCCCTGAAAGAACAGATGCCTCTGGTCGTAAGAATCCCTTCAGTCTCCGCTCTGACGGTCAGAAGCGCTCGCTCTCCCTTACGGAAACCCGCCGTCACAATTACCGGAATCTTCTGAAAAGCCTTGCCAGTCCTGGAGAAGAACTGAAACTAAATGAAGAGGAATTTCAGTACGCCCCTTATCTCTATGGATTGGAACATTGTAATGGTATCCCCCTCTTGGAACCACTGGAATACAGAGAAGTTTCGAAACTCCGGGAGCTTGCCATTGTCATCGACACCTCCGCCTCCTGCTCCCAGTCTCTGACTCAGGCCTTCCTGGAGGAAACCAGGAACCTGCTTTTGGAAGCAGACCTGTTTTTCCATCCTTTTTGTCTCCATATTCTTCAGTGTGACAAAGCTGTGGAACGGGACGACAGGTTGACCTCCCTGGAGGATTTAGACGACTATATCGACACGCTGGAGCTTTGCGGTATGGGCGGCACGGATTTTTGTCCGGCTTTTTCCCATATCCGCTCTTTGCAGGAATCCGGAGAGTTCTCGGATCTGGCCGCTATTTTGTTATTCACCGACGGCCTCGGCCTTTTTCCTGCAAAAGCTCCCGGCGTGCGCACCATTTTCATCTTTCTCAAAGAACAGGAACAAAACGCCATCGATATCCCCGACTGGGGCGAAATTCTGATTCTGGACGGGCCGCCTCAAAGGTAGCGACAGACAATCCGGCTGCAACCAGACAGACGAAAGGATCAAAGATATGAATATGAAAGACGCCTACGAAGAAATCTGCCGGACCATAAAAGCCTATACGGCCAAAAATGAAGCCGGACTTTACCGGATTCCGACAGAGCATCGGCGCCCCCTTCTTCTGATGGGGCCTCCCGGTATCGGGAAAACAGCCGTTGTAAAACAGGCGGCCGAAGCATCCGGCGTCGCCTTTTTCTCCTGCGCCATGACCCATCATACCCGCCAGAGCGCCATCGGCCTGCCGGTCATTCGCGAACGTTCCTTTCGCGGAACGCCTTATTCCATCACAGAATACACCATGAGTGAAATCGTCGGCGATGTCCTTCGCATAATGGAAGAAACCGGTCTGGAGGAGGGTATCCTTTTTCTGGACGAAATCAACTGTGTGTCTGAAACTTTGCTTCCGTCCATGCTCCGCCTCCTCCAGTTCAAAACTTTCGGAAGTCATCGCATTCCCGACGGCTGGATCCTTGCCGCCGCCGGAAATCCGCCCGGCCGTGGAAACCCCTCTGCCAGAGAGCCTGATATCGTAACTTTAGACCGGGTCCGCTTGCTCTCCCTGGAGCCGGATCTTGACGCCTGGCGGCCCTACGCCCTGAAAAAAACGATCCACGGCGCCATTCTTTCTTATCTTTCTCTGCGCCCGGAACATTTCTATATCCTGCGCCGCGGAAAAAATGGAAAGGAATTTGTCACCCCCAGAGGCTGGGAAGATCTGTCTGAAACGCTGGAAACTTACGAATCCCTTTCTCTGCCGGTCAATGAACAGTTTGTTTCCCAGTTTCTCCAGTGCCAAGAAGTCTCTGAAGGATTTTCTTCCTATTACCGGCTCTTTCAGACCCTCGCTCAGACTCCCGGCCTGGAGAACCTGACGAAGATGGGAAAAGTTCCGGAGAAGTTTCCCTCTTTAAAAGATGCTTCCGCCGACGAGAAGCTTTCTCTGGCCGGATATCTGGTGCAGAATATCCACAGGCAGCTTACCGCCTGGGAAGAGAGACGGCTTCTCTCCGAAAGTCTTAAGTACTTTTTGAATGGCCTTGACGCCTGCCGACCGGATTTTTCCACCCTCGAAGAAGCCTGCCTCTCCCTCCTTGCAAAGCGGAGCGTCGCCTTTGAGAAAAAGAAGGAATTTGGCCTTCTCTCCTTGCAGGAAGAAAGGCGAGAGCAGCTTTTCGTCAGTACCATAAAGACTCTGGCCTCCGAAGCCAAGCTCTTTTGCCTTGTCTCGTCGCAGGGAGCTTTCTCTGGCCAGCCAACTGGCTCTGCCATTTTGGCTCCTTCTAACCGGCTGGGTAAAGCGGAGCCTTCCGCTCCTCCCAGCCAGTCTGCCGCCTTCGCTGTCATGCAAAGCCAGTCTGAGGCGCTCCGGCTTCAGATAGAAAAAGAGGCGCTCCGGCTAGAAGCTGTCTTTCGTGGAGTCCTGGCCTTTGTGCCCAGGGTATTGGGCGACGATCTCGTCTCCTGCCTATTTTTTACAGAGCTTTTAGAACAGGCGGAGACGAAAACTTTTCTGTCCGGCCGTATGAAAGAAATCTACGCCCGTTTTCTGGAGCTGACATAACGCGCTACAGCTTTTGTAACTCATAAGTACGAAAGGCCACAGAGAGTTGTTCATCAAACCGGCTGTCTTTTTCATCGCCTACCAGTTCTCTGACGCGGCTCATTCTGTAACGTATGGTGTTTCTGTGGAGGTGCAGCTCTTTTGCCACCTCCTCCACGTCTCCGTTCTTTCTCACATAAATCTCCGCCGTCCGAAACAATTCCCCATCATACTGTCTGTCAAACTCCCGGATAGGTTCCAAAATGCTTCTGCAATATTGCTCCAGCCAGGGACTGCGGCAGTAAGGCAGCAGAATCTGGTAGATCCCCATCTGCTGGAAACATACCGGATTTTGTCCGAACAGTTTGGCATACTGACTGGCATAAAGAGCTTCCTGCATAGACAGATGAAACTCATCCATGGTTTCGTGAAGTTTTCCAATTCCGATATGGTAATCTTCCTGGCGGACAGACAGAATCCTCATGGCGAGAGCCGCCAGATTTCCTCTCCGGATTCGATCCTCCATATCCAGAATCACCAGATATCCGTTCTGGAACCGGAACACTGCATCCCGTTTGCCCACCCTGTCCCGGAGGGTATTGAAAGCCCTCACATAATAAATACTTTCCGAGTAGGATTTTGCCTTGCAATATACAGTAAAATAGCTGCGGTATCCTCCCATAGGCAGAATTTCCTGGGACAGATTCCGGATGTTTGCGAGACTCATCTGTCCGTTTACCATCAGTCCGATTTTCTGTTCCAAAAGTTCCGTATCATCCCGTTCTTCCATTTTCGCCCGGATCAAAATGGCAATGTCCTGAAAATAAGCGTCGTCCCGGCCAAACATATAGATTGGAAGGGCGTGTTCATCTGCATAAGCCAGTGCTTCCTCCGGAAGCGTCTCATAGTAAATGGTTTTAATGGCAAGAGCCGACACACCATCCCGGCAAAGCCCCCGGACTGCAGACAAAATCCGTTCCGGATGGTCCTTGGCAAATAGCAGGCTGGAAATCACAAACGCTCCTTTTCCGAAAGCCCACAGTTTTTCCAGATACGGATCCTCATTGGCATATTCATAGTCCAGAATGCCAATGTTCATAATCTCGTTTCTCTCTCCCTCCCTTCCCGCAATAAGAGTAAAATTCTGGAACTCCTTCAGTTGCATAATCTCCCTTACTGTAATCGGCATGGTATCTCTTCCCCCTCTGCTCTGGTTCGGGACCTCATCCCTGTACAACTTGGTAATCCCTCTTAGTTTAGCGAAAAAATAGAATTTCCACAAGAGTTCAGGTCCCTTCTGCCGGCCCTCTCTCCAAAAGGGCGTTATAAAATAGTCGGATCCCTGAATACAGCCGCCCCGGTCTCCGGCACTCGTCCGATAGGCAGAGAATGTCAGAAACCGGGGACGCCTGAATACAGAAACCCGACTGTTTCATGGTATCCCCTTTTTATATTAGTTTTTCAGTTCTTTTACAAATTCTTCGATTCGCCGGATTCCTTCCCGGATATTTTCCGTAGATGTGGCGTAGGAGATACGGACAAAACCCTCGCCGGAAGCTCCGAAGCCGGTCCCCGGTACCAGGCCCACATGTTTTTCTTCCAGAAGCCTTGTGGCAAACGCTTCAGAAGAAAGGCCGGTCTTTTGAATATTGACGAAAGCATAAAACGCGCCCTGAGGTTTCACACAGGATAATCCCTCAATGGCATTGATCCCCTCATAGACGATGTTTCTCCTGTTTTCAAACTCGGCCACCATAGCGTCTATGTACTCTCTGGTCCCCTCTAAAGCCTCAATCCCAGCCCACTGAACAAAGGTATTGACGCAGGAAATGGAATTTTCGTTGAGGCGTCCGATGGACTCGATGATATCCGCTGGTCCCGCCGCAAAAGCCAGTCTCCATCCAGTCATGGCATACGTCTTGGAAAAGGACTGAGAAATGATTACCCGTTCTTTCATCCCGTCCACCATGGCAGGGCTCTTGAATTTTAACCCGTCAAAGATAATGTTGTAATATACTTCATCAGAAATCACAATCAGATCGTGTTCTTTGCAGAAATCGCAGAACTTATCAAGCTCCTCCTCCGCCATAACCGCCCCGGTGGGATTATTGGGTGTGTTTAACAGGATCGCCTTTGTTTTCGGCGTAATATAGCTTTCCAGGTTTTCCAGATTATAGAAGAAATTGTCTTTCTCATAAACCGGAACCATCACCGGTTTTCCATGGGCCAGTTTCGAATGGTTGGGATGGTTGGCCCAGCAAGGATCGTTGACGATCATTTCGTCCTCGTCGTCAAGAACGGCCATGGCCGCCATCCGCAATGTATCCATACCGCTGGGGGTAATGACAATCTCTTTTTCCGGATCATAATGAACGCCGTGGGTTCGTTCCAGGTCTCTGGATACGGCTTTTCGAAGCTCTAAAAGCCCTGCGTTTGGCGCATATTTCACCTTACCCTCCGACAATGCGCGTTTTGCCGCCTCCACGATGTTTGGCGGCGTCAGAAAATCCGGTTCCCCGATGGTAAAAGAAATCATATCGTCGCAGGTTTCTGCAATTTTGTTCTGTTTTTCCAGGAAAATGCGGATGGAGGAACGCTCCACGCATCTTCCGGTCTTTGATACACGACTCATAGCCAAATGCCCCCTAATTGTATTCGTTCATATTTTTTATGCGCCCAAGTACGCTTTCTTCACCTGGTCATTCGCCTTAATCTCAGCGGCCGGTCCTTCCAGGGAAATCTTTCCCGTTTCCAGTACATAAGCCCTGTCCGCCACCGATAACGCCATATTGGCATTCTGTTCCACCAGAAGGATGGTCATTCCTTCCTTCTGAAGCTCCTGAATAATGTCAAAAATTCCTCTCACAATAATCGGCGCCAGTCCCATGGACGGCTCATCCAGAAGCAGAAGCTTTCCTCCTGTCATAATCGCCCTTCCCACAGCCAACATCTGCTGCTCGCCGCCGGAAAGCGTCCCGCCAAGCTGGTTTTCTCTCTCTTTTAACCTTGGAAACAGCGTAAAGGCGCGCTCCATATTCCGTTTAATCGCCGTCTGATCCTTGTCTGTCCAGGCGCCCATCAGAAGATTTTCTTTCACACTCATGCTATAGAAAATCCGCCTTCCCTCCGGCACGTGGCTCAAGCCCTTTGCCACGATCTGGTGGGGAGTCATTTTAGTCAGCTCTTCTCCCATGAATTTGATGGAGGTTCCTGTTCCCACCTTATTCAGACCGGAAAGCGCCCGCAGCGTACTGGTTTTTCCGGCGCCGTTGGCGCCGATCAGAGTGACGATTTCTCCTTCTTCTACATGAAAGCTGATGCCGTCCACGCCTTTGATGGAGCCGTAATTCACTACCAGGTTGTTGACCTCTAACATACTTCGTCCTCCTCCTTTCCCAGATATGCTTCGATTACCTTCGGGTCGTTTTGCACTTCGGAGGGAAGCCCCTCCGCAATGGTCACGCCAAAGTCTATCACCTTGAGCCGGTCGGCGATAGCCATGACCATATTCATATGGTGCTCAATTAAAATGATGGTGATATCAAATTTCTGACGAATTTCCCGTATCAGATCCACCAAGTCGTCCACTTCGCTGGGATTCATACCGGCCGCCGGTTCATCCAGACAGAGGATTTTAGGCCTGGTTGCCAGGGCCCTTGCAATTTCCAGCCGCCGCTGTTCTCCATAAGGCAGATTCTTCGCCAGAAACTCCGCTTTGTCGTCCAGACGGAACACTTTTAAAAGTTCCATCGCCTGTCTTTTAAAATCTGCTTCCTGTTCCCGGAATTTTTTGGTTCTGAGAAGCGCCTGGGCCAGATTATATTTGACCTGAAGCTCCATGGCGATAATGATGTTTTCCAGTACGCTGGCGCTCCCAAAAAGCCGGATATTCTGGAAGGTCCTGGCAATGCCGTGCTCCGTGAACACATTGGATCGCAGTCCGTTCATAACCTTCCCTTCCAGCTTTACCGTACCGTGGGTCGGCTGATAGATTCCTGTCAGCATATTGAAAATCGTGGTTTTTCCCGCACCGTTGGGTCCGATGATGGCCAGAAGTTCGTGCTCCTTAAGTTCCAGGTTAAAATCCTGGACTGCTTTTAGGCCGCCAAATTCAATAGACAGATTCTCCGCTGTTAATAACGACATACCGCTACCTCCCTTCTCCGCCTTCAGGCCCTGACTTTTTCTTCATTTTTCCCAAAAAAGACAGAAGTCCTCCGTTGTCCGCCTTCTGATGAATGCTCTCTTTTTCTCCAAACCGCATAAAGCCAAACTCATGCTTTCCGAAAATACCCTTGGGCCGGTTCAACATAATCACAATCAGGACCAAAGCGTAAATAACCAGACGCCATTCTCCCATAAACCGTAAAAATTCCGGAAGTACTGTAAAAATCAGGGCTCCCAAAAGAGCGCTGGAGTAGCTCCCCACGCCGCCGGCGTAAAGGTAGAGAAGCATGTCGGTAGACTTCACCTGGCTGAACATTTCCGGATTGATAAACATCATCAGATGCGCGTACAGTCCTCCGCCAAGGCCCGCAATGGCCGCCGAAAACACAAAGGATTTAATCTTCGCCTTTGTCGTATTAATCCCCATCGTTTCTGCTGCCAGCTCATTTTCCCGAATGGCGATACAGCCGCGCCCGTAACGGGAGTTGGTGAAGTTTCGCAAGAGAAACATAATCAGGACCACCGCCACGAAAATAATGGGAAAGCTGCTTAATTTCTGGATTCCGTTTAAGCCTTTCGCTTTTCCGGAAAAAGGGAATACTCGCCACAGTACCCGGATAATCTCGCTGAAGCCCAGGGTAATGATGGCCAGATAATCTCCTTTCAGCCGCAAAGAAGGAATACCAATCAGGAAGCCGATAAAAGCGGCCACCACCATTCCGCACAAAAGAGATACAAAAAACAGGAGATAGCTCATAGCAGGATTTCCCATAGCAGGGGCAAATACCAGCTTGGTCAACATGGCTGAGGTATAAGCGCCCAGGGACATAAATCCCGCCTGCCCCAGAGAAAACTGTCCCGTTTTTCCGTTTACCAGATTCAGACTCATAGCCACAATTCCATTGATACAGGCAAGCTGTAAAATCTGATACCAGTAGGGATTCAGAATCCCCGCCTTATTCAGAAGAAGGATGGCCGCAAAGAGCACAGGAATCATAAAATAACTGACATAAGATTTTTCTTTTTTCATCGACTGCTGCAGTGTTTTTTCTTTTCCCATTCTCATCACCTACACTTTCTCTGTGACCAGCTTGCCAAAGAGTCCGGCCGGCCGGAACAGAAGGATCACGATCAGGACGGCGTAGGCCGCGCCAAAGCCGATGTCCGCATTCAGGTTCGTGGCAAAAATTTCAACGATGCCCATAAGGATACCGCCGAACATGGCTCCCTTGATGCTCCCGATTCCGCCCACCACAGCGGCGATAAAAGCTTTATTTCCCAGGAAGGAACCGATACTGACTTCCAAAGTCGGGTACATAATCCCGTAAAAGACTCCTCCCGCTCCGGCCAGAGCCGCGCCGATAAAGAAGGTGCTGGCGATGATCACATTGATATTGATACCCATAAGGGCCGCCGCATCCCGATCCATGGAAACGGCGCGCATCCCCCGTCCCACCTTGGATTTATTGACGATAAAATTTAATCCCAGCATCAGCGCAATGGCCAGTACAATCAGAAGAAGCTGTGTGGACGTAAAGGTGACGCCAAACAGTTTAATGCTTTTACTCTCCAAAAGTGTGGGGAACGCCTTCGGAATCGGCCCGATAAAGGGGAGCGCCCTGCACAGGTTCTGGATAAAAATAGAAACGCCCATGGCTGTAATCAAAGCGGAGAGTTTCGGCTGGTTCCGCATGGGTTTATAGGCAATCCGGTCTGTGATGATACCGATCAGTCCTGCCGTCGCCATGGCCAAAATCAGACAAACCACAAAATTTTCTCCGGCAAAGAAAGCCGTGAAAAAGGCTGCGTAAGCTCCCAGCATCAGAAAATCACCGTGAGCAAAATTAATCAGGTTTACAATTCCATATACCATGGTGTAGCCCAAGGCCACCAGCGCATAGATGGTTCCAAGCTGCAGCCCGTATATCAGAAGCTGGAAAAACTGTGACATACTTTCACCTCTTTCTGAAGATGCGCTTCCAGCGCATTCACAAAAAGGAGCGGGGCATTCTGCCTCGCTCCCCTGGTTGTTTACAGTTTACGGATTAATGGTAGAAACGTAGGTCGGTACGCCGTCTTTATAAATCATAACGTTTGCAGATTTCTCCGGATCTCTGTTCTCATCGTATACCAGATGGCCGCTGGGAAGGTTGAGGTCCGTCGCCTGGATGGCGTCTCTGAGTGCCGCGCTGTCATCCACAGTCCCTGCTCTCTGGAACGCATCCACGAGAATCTGTACACAGTCGTAAGACATGGTGGACTGAGTATTGGGCTCTTTGTCATATTTTGCACGGAATGCTTCTGTAAACGCCTGAGATACCGGATCCGTGCTGTCTGCCGCAAACAGAGAGATAAAATAGCAGCCTTCTACATTCTCATTTCCTGCCAACTCCGGTACATTGGGGTTATCCCAGGACATTTCGCCCATGATTGCCGCCTGAATATCCATCTCCCGGATCTGCTGGATCTGGAGAGGAAGTTCGCCGGCCTGGTTGGGAAGGAAAATAACCTCGGCGCCGGAATTTTGAATATTGGTAAGCTGTGCTTTGAAGTCCTTCACGTCTGCTCCCGCATATGCCTCAAAAGCAACCACTTCGCCGCCCAGAGCTTCAAATTCTTTCTGGAAATTAGTCGCCAGTCCGGAAGAATAATCGTCTGCATTGCTGTAAAGTACGGCTACCTTTTTAGCGGAAAGCGTCTCAGAAGCCATCTTTGCACAGACTACTGCCTGGAAGCTGTCAATCCAGCAAGCGCGGAATACATACTCCCCGCCGACCAGCGTACAGTCAGGGTTGGAAGAAGTAGTTCCAATGGCAGGCACTTTCGCCGCTGTGGCCAGAGGCCCTGCGGAAATCAAGGGACCGCTGGAATCCGGTCCGATGATGGCTTTCACCTTATCCTGTCCAATCAGCTTGTTGTACGCATTGTTGGTGATCTCAGGTTTCGCCTCATTGTCCTCTTCTACAATTTCAATTTTGTACATCTTGCCGCCCACTTCAAAGCCGCCTGCATTGTTGATTTCCTCAACGGCCAGTTCCACACCGTATCTGGAATACTCGCCGGCTACGGCGCTGGGGCCGGTAAAAGGCTGGCAAAGGCCAATCTTAATGGTCTCTACCTCTCCTCCGGAAGCTTTCTCCCCATCAGAAGCCTTCTCTCCTCCCGCTGTTTCGCCAGACGCTGCCTTGGTTTCCCCTTTTTCTTCCTTCTTGTCATCGCCCCCGCCGCATGCGGCCAGAGAAAGCACCATGACAAGAGCCAGAAGTAAAGATACTACTTTCTTCATCCTTCTTATCCTCCTTTTTATTCCAAGTGCGCACTGCGCACACTCGTTCCCGCTGATTTGTTTTTTTATATATGTATCTTTACTGGAGACCTACGGCCGCCAGTTCTTTTTTCATGGTCTCAAGCTCGTCCTTTGTCAGATTATGGAGCGGTCCCCGCACATACCCTGCGTCGATGCCACGAAGTTTTAAGGCTTCTTTGAAATGGCCCATACTGGCCCCGCCTTTTAAAATATCTACCACTTCGTTGGCCAGCTGCTGCTTGCGTCTGGCTTCTTCCCAGTCTCCCTTTAAACAAACCTGGTAAACATCCACAAAAAGCTCCGGATAGACGCTGGAGACGCCGGACACCACGCCGTCCAGCCCCATGACCATTAACACATTGATCAGCTTGTCACAGCCATGAAGTACGGAAAACTTCCCGTCAGCCACTTTCTGATATTCCAGCGTGCGGCACATATCTGCAAAGCTGTACTTAATCCCGACAATATTGGAAAATTCCCTGGCCAGCCGATCCGCCACCGCCACCGGCAGATCGTTGGAAGAGCACTGAGGAATGTTGTAAAGATATACTGGAAAGTCCTCCGGTACACTCTTTGCAATCGCCGCATAATAATCATAAATCGAAGTCTCTGTAGCTCCGTAAAACGCCGGGGACACGGCTCCGATTCCATCTGCGCCAATGCTATGAGCATGGCGGGCCAGCTCGCAGGCGTCTTTCGTTTTCATCGCTCCCACGTGGACAAACACCGGAATCCGGCCGGCGCACTGATCCACCACAGTCTCTGCCACCAGTTTTCGCTCTTCTACGTTCATAAGCATCATTTCCCCTGTCGTCCCCAAAGGATACAGGCAATTGATTCCCTTCTCTATCAGGAAATCCACGTGCTGTCTGATGGCTTGTGTCCGGACTGACTCGTCCTCATTAAAAGGCGTCACCATCGCCGTCACCACACCGTAAAGTTTTTTCATACATTCTTCCTCCTGGCTGCCAAATATTGTTTTCAATTCCATACAATCATACGGACAACCACCGAAAAATCCTCTAACTTTTTTGTGTTTTCTCCGCATTCATGTAGTTATATTGCACAACTTTCAATGGGTTTATGATAGCATAAGAAAACCGGCGTTTTCATCGTTTTTATTCCAAAAATCACCGGCCAATTTTTGTACTTTTTACAAAGAAACCGTCTTTTTAGTGCTTTTTATAGTACTTTTCCCTCCAGCGTTTCCCCTCCTGCTGAAGTTCCGTGGCGTAAACTGCCAGTTCATCATATTGTTTTTTGATTTCTCCAAGCTGAGTTTCATGTTTTCGCATCAGATTTTCTGTCTGCGTTTTATACTGTCTATTTTCCGCTTCCAGCTTAAGGATCGCGTCCCTGGCTTTCTGTCCTGTCCCAAGTCGCAGGATCTCTCCCTGTTCCGGAGGCTGTTTTCCATCCCAGGTACAGATTCTGCTTCCTGACAGAATTACCAGTTTTCCTCCCGTATCTACGTATACCGGTTCCATCGGTTCTGTAAATCCTTCCCACAAGGTCTTGGCCTCTCTGGCTGAAAGGGGCCTCATCACCTTAAGCTCCCAGGTTTTCCCACCCCGGCTTCTGGCCCGGAAAAACAGATACAGTTCCTCCTTCCACGCCAGAAGTCTGAGCGCCGAATAGCGTCTTTCGTCAGAAGGGTCTGACAAAATGGCCGTCGGTTGCCCATCCCCGGCCAGTCCAAAAAAAATTCTGTGTTCCAGGCTGTGACAAGCATAATAAACAGAGCCGCGAAAGACCGCGCAAGTCAGATCCTTCAGTACGTCTCGTGCCAGTACTGTCACGCCGGCGCCTCTGCGTAGGGGAAGGGTAAGCGCCAGTATCTGATTCCTCTCCTCCCAGACTACAAGCTTTGTCCCGTCCGGAAGGTCATGGATCTCTCCCATAAAACCGGCCCTCTTTTCGTTCTATGTTCTCTTTAATATATGGGAAGAATCACCGACATATACCCGGCAACATATAATATTGATGAACGATTCATTATGGAAGGAATTTAAGCTTATGCCTAAATACAAGCCTAAAGGCTGCAAATGCGGCCGTTCCAATGCCGTCAATGTCATTGCTGCAAATGGAAGCTGCGATGGCGCGCCTCCTGTCCCGGAGCCCTGCTTTGACGTATGTACGACTCCGATCTGCGGAACTCCCCAGTATCTGACGCTTTTGGCTCCTGTCGTCTATGACGAGATTGGGATCAATCTGTGCCGTCAGATTACCCTTGCCGCTGATTTTGCCACCACTTATCCCAACGTCGAAAGCTCCACGGCAGAGGCAGTCTCCGTGACTTTCTCCACTGCTCCCGGGGAAGTTCCGGCCATCGCTCCCATAAGCGGGCGGCCCAACTGCTACTCCGTGACCCTCAGGAACCTTACTGTCAATTTCGCTGTCAAGCTTTACGACTGTGCGAAGAGGCTGATAACGGTTCTTCCGGTCTCTTCCACCTATCTCCCTGCCTCCGGAACGCCGGATTACGCCTATTTTGATGAGGATACCAACCCCTCCTCGGTGGAGCTGGAACTTTACGCCCCTTATGGCGTCTCCTATTCTGCCGCCGATGCGGCTACTCCTGTCATCAATTACGTGGGCTTTGCCACAGGCGCTTCTTCTCCGGCCCAGGGACTTAACATGATTATCATTCCCAAGGTCTTAAGTTTTGACGGGGCTACCGGCGAGGTTTCTATGGGACTCTCCCTTTATCTGAAGAGTATCTATTACTCTCAGTACCTGATTCCTCACAACGGTCGCGCCGTAGTGCCCAAGGGAAGCCTCATTCCCCAGGAGGACAGTGTCTGTATGGAATTTGTATCCGGCGGACTTTTGGATCGGGAAATCAAACCTCTGGAGCTTGGAGCTCCCCATCATGATGAGACTCTGAAAAATGAATGTGAAAACTCCGGCTGCTGCTGCCCCTCTTACCAGAAAGCAGTAACCCTGGCTCCTGGCACAGGCGATAATACGCCGGGCGGCGGTACGGCTCCTACGCCTTCCACCGGAGGCGGAGAGCATGAGGTGGAGATAGAGCTTGAAGAGCAGTCTCTTCCTGCCGCCCCCGATTCCCCCGACAGCCTTTTAAACACCCTGGCCAGACTTGGAAGTCTGTAAGTACCATGCCGGATGTTCTGGCGCCACGCCGCAGGATACCTGCGGCGTGGCGCGCTTCTCCATCCGGTCTTATATGAGCTTGTCAGCCAAAGGCGCCTCCCCCACAGAACCAGAACGGTAAACACAGCCTCCATCTGCATATAAAATAAGGAAGGCAGAGAATACTCTCAGCCATCCTTTTAGGATTGTCACTTTCTGTTTTATAAGGTATACTGGAAAAAAGATCGATCTGCCTGAAGAAAGATGCCCAAAAAGCAGGAGGGCGCCATGAAAAGTGTCTATGAGATGACAGAAACGGAACTCAGAAATTACCAGAGACAAAAAGAACTGGAAGTCAGCATGCCGCCCGGAAAGAAGCGGGATTTAGTTATCAAGACGGTTCTGAAACCGCTTTTGAAAGCTGCCAGTTTCAAGACAAAGAGAACTGACTGGTGGAAGGAGCTTGCAGACGGATGGCTCTTTGTCCATCTGCACAATTCCATGCACAACTGCTCTGTCACCGGCTGCTCTTTCCGGTTTCATTTCAGTGTGTCTGAAAGCGCTAAGCTCCGGGACGAGCTGTCCAAACAGTGGATTTACAATCAAAGCCAGGAACTTTTGCAACGGGACTTTCTTCCTCACGCCGGGCTCCTGTCTCCCTTCCACAAAGCAGATATGTATCAGATCGACGGCTATCAGAACTATCTTCCAAAAGATGATCCTGTAGATCAGATTCTGACGCAAATCCGATCGGACTTTGAAAGCCATATTTTGCCTGCTCTCGCACAGATCCACGCTACGGCAGACTGGAAAAACCTGTATGAAAAGCAAAAATCCCTTTCCGTAAACCGGGAAAATTCCATTCTAAGATATTATCACCAGGCTTGTATGGGTATCTCGCCCGATCTCCTGCGCCGCTGTCAAAAACAGCACGACCTCTCGGACGAGGATGTCCTTTCCCGGCTTGACTGGCTGGAACAAATCCAGAAATATTCTTCCTGGCCGGATAGGGACATAAAATCCGTGATCCTGGAAAGCATCCGTCTTTCTGTCTGACAGCTTTCCTCAACTCCCATTCCCTCACCGCACGTTGATCGCCTTATGGGGGCACATTTCCTGACAGCAGAAACACCGAATACATTTCTTATAGTCATATACCGGAGGCTCTTTCCGCCCCTTTTGAAAGGTCAGAGCCTTCCCCTCTACCGGGCAGCTCTCCACACAGACACCGCATTTCACGCATTTTCCCCTGTCTACATAAGGCTTCTTTTGGAAGAATCCCAAAAACCTCGCCATGTTGACCCACCGGCCGCTCTTGATCCGTTTTCTGTCCACCTTGAAATCTGCTTTCCCGAAGCGTTTCGCCGCCTCTTCCATGGAAATCTCCACAAAGCCGTCCCCTTCCGGCAAAATCAATTCTATCCGCTCCTCCTGCCAAAAGCCCAGTCCCAGCTTCTCTCCATGATAATTGGTAGGAACCAGCTCCGGCTCCAGATAAATGAGACGGCAAAATACACTGTCAAGAGCCACCGGATCTTTGGAAATTAACAGCACGTTCATGGGTATCGGATCCCCGGAAGTAGGACCGTTCCCCTCCATGGCCACAATTCCGTCCATAATATAAAGTCTCGGTTTCAGAAACTGATTCAGATCCGACAGCATTCTCGCAAAACTGTCGGCATTGGGATACAACGTATGCCCCTTCGCTTTTTGAAGGCCGTGAATACAGCCATACATGTTTTTTACAGCTCCCGTCACCCGCTCCAACGCATGGGTTTTCATTTTACAGATATTGATAATCGCTTCTGCCTCCAGAGCCTCTTTTGCTACAAAGAAACTCTTTGCCTGTACTCCATTCTCATAAGAAACGGACCCTGCTCCAGTAAAGTCAACCAAAGGCACCCCGTATTCTTTCAGAACGCTGTCCATTCCCACGCTAGCGGCGGCCGCTGTCGCTGCTCCCACTCCACAGGAATCCCCGGCCGTCATCTCTTTCACTCCCGCCTCCCGCAAGAGTCTGGCCACAGCCCCCATCACTGCCGGATGAGTCACCACAGCTCTGGAAAGTTTCGCTTTTCGCACCAGATTCGGTTTCAAGAGCACTTTTTCCTCCGGCTTTATCAAAGCCGCCATACCGCCTAAAAGGCTGATTCCTGCCTTAAGGGCCTGATACACGACTTCTCCCTCGTAAGTATCACAGGGGATCAATACCACCCTGCTTCTCTCCAGGTCTCCCATATCATACGCTTTCATAGACTTAAATCCCTTTCTGATTCAGAATTTTTGAAAAAGTATCCCATTCATCCGTTGAAATTCCTGCTCTGATTTGCTACAATTTTGCTACAATCCTTTTTATTTTTCTCCGCTTTTCCTGCAACAGATTCCTCTGGCAATTGCCTGGAACGTGTCTTTTCATAAGATAAAGGAGTGCTCTCTATGAACCGAAACGTCAATTTACTGGAAGGGAAAATTTTTCCCGCTCTTACCTCCCTGGCGCTTCCCATCATGCTCACTGCTCTGGTACAGATGGCTTACAGTCTCACCGATATGATCTGGATTGGGCGTCTGAGTGCGGGAGCCGTAGCCGCCGTGGGCGCTTCCAGTATGTTTGGCTGGCTCTCCCGCGGAATGGGTATTGTCGCCAGTATGGGAGGACAGGTCCTCGTCGCTCAGAAGCTGGGCGCGGGGGATCAGAAAGAAGCCGTCTCCTTCGCCCGGCTTGCCATCCAGATGGGCGTTTTCTTTTCTGTCCTCTTCGGATTTTTTACGGTCTTTTTCAACCGTCCGCTCATTGGATTTTTCCGCCTGAACGCTGCTTCTGTCGTGGCCGACGCCAGGATCTACCTGATCATCACCTGTGGACTTGTGATCTTTTCCGTTCTGAATCAGATTCTGACCGGACTTTTAACTGCCATGGGAAACAGCCGGACTCCTTTCCTGGTAAATGCCGCCGGCATGACCTTAAATATTCTGCTGGATCCGCTTTTGATCTTTGGCGCCGGTCCCGTCCCTGCCATGGGGGTATCCGGAGCTGCCGTCGCCACCGTCGGATCTCAGGCCTTTGTATTCCTCCTGTTTGTTCTCTCTATCCGACGGGAACCGGTTATTTTTTCCAAAATCAGCCTTCTCCGAAAACCGGACAGTCACAGGATCCGGGTTCTCGTCCGGATCGGCCTCCCCTCCGCGCTCCAGAATATGGCTTTCTCTGCCATTTCCATGTATATCGCAAGGATGATTGCCGGCTGGGGTGACGCAGCCGTGGCCGTTCAGAAAGTAGGCAGTCAGATTGAATCCATCTCCTGGATGACGGCAGATGGCTTTTCCGCCGCAGTCAATGCCTTTGTCGCCCAGAATTTCGGGTCCGGAAACCGGTCGCGCATCAGACAGGGATACCGGATTTCCATGGCTGTCGTCACTGTCTGGGGCATTTTCTGTACGCTCGTTCTCTTCCTGCTTCCCGGCCCTATTTTTCAGTTTTTTATCCCGGATGCTACCGTCCTTCCCATGGGAATCCAGTATCTCAAAATCTTAAGTCTCTCTCAGCTCTTTATGTGTGTGGAGATCACCACAGCCGGAGCTTTCTCCGGTCTTGGAAAAACTCTGCCGCCCTCCCTGGTGGGCATTCTCTTTACTTCTGCCAGGATTCCGGCGGCCACGGTCCTTATGAGTACCTCTCTGGGCCTGAACGGGATCTGGTGGAGCATCACGGTGTCCAGTATCCTGAAAGGGGTCCTTTTATTCCTGTGGTTTCTTTTGTTTGAGCGTTCTTTCTTTGGATCTGAGCGACAAAAGAGGACGCTCCGCTCCTGCCGTTAATTCCCTCTCCGCTGTTTGGCGTCTCTCTGGAGTACCAGAAGTCTGCTGCAAACAGAACCAGAAGCAGGATACACAGAAATATCCGCACCTTCATGGAAAGCCTCCGGATTCCAAACTCCATAATCAAAGGCGCCAAAATATAGATAAACGCACAGCCGCCAAGACCAAATACCAAAAGCCCCTCCGCGCAGATTCGTCCATTTAACTGCAGGAAATAGCCGCTGTAATCCCACCAGCGGACGCCATAAATTTGCTCCAGTCCCCAGCTCGTCGCATATTCTACAATACCGCAAAGCAAAACGGTCATAAAAAACGTAGCTACCGGACGGTCCCGCAGCTTCTTAAGAGCCACCAGTACCAGGACTCCGCCGGAGCCGTAAATGGGCAGCCATGGTCCATGGAATACGCCCCGGTTGACAAATTCTCCGCTCTGGACCATATGGAGTCCCACCTCCCAGCACCATCCTGCAAAGGAGAAAAGAAAAAAGAGTAGAATGATTCCCGTAATTCCATATTTGCAGTGATAATTGATTCCCGGCCGTTTGACGTGAAACGCTTCCGGAACTGTAAATAGAATGGTCGGATATTCTTCAAACACATCAAATTCTGAGGCTTTGATACTCTCCCTCTGCTCTTTCCAGTCCGTTCCCTCTAAAAAAACGGCCTCCCTCTCGTAAGCTGCCCGAAGCTCTTCTTCCTCCGACGGACAGGTCAGATAAAGGTCCGTAAACGCATAACCGTAACCGGCTCCTTCTAAAAGAGCCTGCTCTCTGAGCTTCAGATAAAGTTCCGCCCTGGCGCCGGCTTTATAAGGATTCGCATAGAGGATATCGACCAGGCCCAGAGTGAGAATACTCAACAAATGCCACCCCAGAAAAGAGCAGTCTAGAACAAATGCTCTCCACTTATTTCCCTGCATCATCTGTCTGGAGATATCGATAGCCTCTCTGCCCTTTAAGTTGGGATTTTCTGCTGCCAGATACGGCACCATCAGATAGGAATAACCTTTGATCCAGCCACCGATAATCGTCAGAGACCAGAGCCACTGGTAGAGAAATTTTCGGAGCATAATCAGCGCTACCCGCCACATACGTCCGATTTTATACAGAAAGAAGATTCTGTTTCCCTTCGTATTATTGTAGGTGTGAGCTTCCAGAAAAAAGCGACAGCTTCCTACCTGAATAATATTTCGGATGAGCAGCCACCAGAAAAACAGGAGCGCCGCTCCTGCCGCCGCCGAGATGAGAGACAGCCACGCGCCTTCCAGTAGCGGATCGAGAAGAAGTGCGATAATGCCGGCAAATACGGATCCGGTCGCCGTAGTACGATTGAAAATTGCAGAGAAAACTCCCTCTTTATAGGGGCTTTTCTCCATAATTTCTTCTTCCTCTTGACTTCGCTTTTCAAACTGTTCCAAAAGAAAATCCAGGGGTTTTTTCTCCCGGATATCATTGACATCAAAAACTGTATTTTCCTGGACTGCATTGAGCGCCTCTTTGGAGGAGTCATAAGAAAATACAGCAGAAAGAGTGTTATTATTGCTGCCTGCCATAAACGTCACGATAAAGCAGATGGCGACTACCCGCCAGTAATGCTTTTTCATGATGCCTCTGCTGTTTCTTTTCAGTTCCCGTCTGTTCCACATACTCACTCTGTCCTCGCACAAAATCAAAATCCTGTTTTACAAGGTTCTTTACCTGCAAAATATCTTTTTAGTATATCATAAAACTTTTAATTTGTATAGAATGGAATAATTGTATTTAAATTGTCTGCCATTGCAAGATTCCAGCATTTATGTTATACTATACGACGGTTTAAATTTCTATAAAGGGGGGAAACAGAATGAAAATTCAAGAATCTGCTGAAAATTATTTGGAAACCATTTTAATTCTGAGTCAAAAAAACGGCAATGTCCGCTCGATCGACATTGCCAATGAACTGGCGTTTTCCAAACCCAGCGTCAGCGTCGCTATGAAAAACCTGAGAAACGCCGGGCATATCCTAGTAGACGACGACGGTTATATTACCCTGACAGATTCCGGTCGCCACATCGCCGAAACCATCTATGAACGGCATACGCTACTCTCCGACTGGTTCATCCTCCTTGGTGTATCAGAAAAAACAGCCAGAGAGGATGCCTGCCGGATCGAACATGTCATCAGCGCCGAAAGCTTTGCCGCCATCAAAAAACATGTGGCCGGTCAGAGCTGATATTTTTATTGGTTTCCTATAAAATATGGGAATCACAAATTTCTTTTAAGAAACTTGTCCCGGAAATTTCGCCCCTCAGACGGAAATAATCCAGAATCGTGGCTCCGATATCGGCGAAGGTTTCTCTTGTTCCGATCTCTGCCCCGGCCTTTATGGGGCCTCCGGCCATGACCAGCGGTACATATTCTCTGGAATGATCCGTAGAAGGCGTCGAAGGATCGCAGCCGTGATCTGCCGTAATCATCAGGATATCTTCCTTGCCAAGAAGCGAAAGCAGCTCCGGAAGTCGCCTGTCAAAATAGGCAAGCGCCTGTGCATAGCCGTCCACATCGTTTCTATGCCCGTAGAGCATATCGTAGTCCACTAGATTCGTAAAACAGAGTCCTTCAAATTCTCGCTTCATATATTCTATGGTTTTATCGATTCCATCGGCATTCCCCGAAGTGCGGACAAATTCTCCGATGCCTTTTCCGGCAAAAATATCATTGATCTTTCCCACAGCCAGAACATCTTTCCCATTCTCAAGCAAAACATCCAGCATGGTGTTTTCCGGAGGAACCAGGGAAAAATCATGACGCCGCTCCGTCCGTCTGAAGCTTCCCGGTTCTCCCTCAAAGGGTCTGGCGATCACTCTGCCCACGCCAAATGCTCCGACGCACAGCTCTCTGGCCGTCTCGCAGATCTCATAAAGTTCTTCAATGGGAACCACAGACTCATGAGCCGCCACCTGAAAAACGCTGTCCGCCGAAGTATACACAATCAGCGCGCCTGTTTTCATATGTTCCTCTCCGAAATCCCGGATGGCATCCGTCCCGGAATAAGGCCGATTGCAGAGAATCCCTCTCCCAGTCCGTGTTTCAAATTCATCCAGAAGCTCCCGGGGAAATCCTTCCGGAAAGAGCGGCATAGGGGTTTTTGACACCAGTCCCGCGATCTCCCAATGTCCGGTGGTCGTGTCTTTTCCTTTGGAGGCCTCTTTTAAACGTCCTACAGCCCCGGAACATCCTTCCGTCGCTTTCTTGGGGTACCAATCCCTCACACCTTCGATGGATCCAAGGCCCAGACGTTCCATATTCGGCATCGCATAATGGCTGCTTCCTGTACAGGCCCGAAGCGTATTGCTCCCTTCATCCCTGTAGTCCTTTGCATCCGGCATCTCTCCGATGCCGACACTGTCCAGGACGATCAAAAATACCCGTTTCATTCAATTCCCCCTTTCAGAGACTGTCTGCTGCTATATCGGTTTCTTTCCCTTATTATATCGACAGGTCAAAATAATAGCAAGCAGGAAATCGTTTGCCTCGTCGCCGTTTGCCGCCTGTCACTGCTTTCTATTTCCGGATTGGGAGACTTTCTCCCTCCCACGACTTATACTACATCCATGGCAGCCGGAACAGTTCCCACCGCAGCTTCCGCAGGCCTTTCCCTGTTTCTTATCTCTCCAGATACTCCGTACTGCCAGAATTACAAGACCCAAAAGAGCCATACCGATCAAGACGGTCGCCAGGTTTTCATATAACATTTCAAACATATTCCTACACCTCTTTCTTGTGACAGGCTTCAATACCGATGGCATTATTTTTTCTTTCCTGTCTGCTCTGAATTAGTCTTTTCTAACTCCATTTTTTGTTTTAGAGGTTAGTTTTTGCTAACCTCCGTTTTATTATACAAAACTTTTTCCATTCTGTCCAGAACCATTGCAAAAATTTTCTCAGAAACTTCTCAGCTTGTCGCTTCCGTCGTCTCCCGTATTCTCGATAGAGCGGATGAGCACTTCATAACTGACCGCATCGTTGACCTTCACCTGGACCCTGTCGCCCACTCGACGGCCCAAAATAGCCCGGCCAATGGGCGATTCCGTACTGATATAGTTCTTCAGAGAATTTCCCCGCACAGAAGTCACCAGCTTATAGGTCTCTTCTTCATCGTCCTCCTCAAAATACAGTCTGACTGTATTATTTAGGCCCACTTCATCCTCCCTGGAGTCCTCAGAGATCACTTCAGATGTCTTTAACATCCGCTCCAGGTAACGGATTCGACTCTCGTTCTGGTTCTTGTCCTTCTTGGCCGCATGGTACTCAAAGTTTTCACTCAGATCCCCGTGAGCCCTGGCTTCCTTCACTGCTTCCAGCGCCTCTTTTCGAACCACCAGTTTCCGGTACTCAATCTCCTCCTCGATCCGCTTCACATCTTTTTCTGTCAACTGATTTCTCATGACTTTCTGCTTTTATCCTTTCCCTCGACGATACGATACCGGTTCCGTCTCCTCTTCTCTCCTTAAGCCGGCTCTCAGCGCACCATATCTCTGGTAATCTCTCCCAGAGACAAAGCTCCGCACATGGACATGGCGTCCTCAAGCTCTGCCCCAATTTTCTCCACATAAGCCTCCACGCCTTCGACGCCCCCTCCGTATACAGCCGTCACAAAGGGTCTTGCAATCATCACTGCGTCGGCCCCCAGCGCCAGCGCTTTCAGCACATCCGTACCGGATCGGATTCCACCGTCCACAAAAATCTTCATGGAACCTTTTACAGCCTTCGCAATTTCCTCCAGAACTTCAGCGGTGGACGGACACTGATCCAGAACCCGCCCTCCATGATTGGACACCACGATGGCCGCCGCCCCTGCTTCTTTTGCCTTCAAAGCCCCTTTCACTGTCATGATTCCTTTTACAATAAAGGGAATTTCACCACAGGAATCCACGATATCTTTTAATTCTTCCACAGTCTTTCTTCCGGCCGGCGGCGTCATATGTTTCAGAAAGGGAAGGCCTGCCGCATCCACATCCATGGCCACTGCAAAAGCTCCGGCCTCTCTCACCAGAGCAAGCTTTTCCTGGACAGTTTCCAGGTTCCAGGGCTTCACTGTGGGGATTCCAAGTCCCCCCGCCTGTTTGATAGCGGCGGCCGCGCCCTTTATCACGTCCGGATTGGTTCCGTCCCCGGTAAAAGCTGCAATTCCTGCTTTCGCACAAGCAGATACCAGGACCTCATTATAGCTCTCGTCGTCATACTTCTCCCCATAGTGAAGGTTTACTGCGCCCACCGGCCCTGCAAAAACCGGATAGCGGAACTGTTTTCCGAAAAGTTTAAACTCCGTGTCCACCGGCTCGTTGGCACAGAGCGTATCCATATTGATACGAATCTCCTGCCACTTGTCATAATTCCGAATGGCCGTATCTCCGCTACCTTTTGCGCCCGGCCCGGGAATCTGATTTTTGCAGGCCCTTCCATTGCAGATCGGGCATGCCTTACAATAATTTCCGATGCAGGTACGCGCATGCTCCAGTATTTCCTGATAATTCATCTCTCTCCTCCTTCCGGAACCTGTTCCGGCTATCGTCCCTTTTGATTTGAATCCGCTTACGCCAAGCTCTGAAAAATCCACCGACCGCTCTTTATACCGGGAATGTTTTCGAGTTTCACAGTCCCTTTCCCCAAACAGCGCTTTCTATTTTATTGCTTTCTCTCAAAGCTCTCTGCCTTAATGAGTTCGTCCTCCGTCTGATAATAGGTGATGGCGACGGGATCCCCCACGTCAAGAATGACCGCCATGGGATAGTCCTTCGCACTTACCATGTAATATGCCTTCCCTTTTTCCAGTTTCAGGAAGTAAACAGTATTTCCATCCATATCGGCGGCCCGGATTTCTTCCACCTTTCCCGATATGCTTAAAATTTCCTTCTCCGGCTCCGGTTCGCTAATCTCTTCGTCGCTTAAAATCTGATTTTCCACCAAAAGCTCGTGATACCGTTTCTGACAGTCCGCAACCGTATTCCCCGTAGCCACAATCTGATACTGCTGGACGTTGACCATGGCATACATCTTCACCAGTCCGGCCGCATCTTTGAGAGCCATAAAGTATGTGGGCTGGTCGGAAATATTCAAAAGCAGCGGGAAGGTCGCTCTGTAGCTGAACTGCTGGACCGCTCCTTCTGCCGAGGACATGGCCGAATATTCCTCAGCTCCGGCACAGGAATAGTAATGGGCTTCCTTCGTCCTCTGATTGACCAGGATAAAGCCGATGTTTCCCCGGTCCCCCGTGACAGAAGTCACACCGGTATAGACCCAGACGTCGTCGTCCTGAGCAATGAAATTGTAGCCGTCCGTAGTCTCCGTACAGTCTGTCTGACCAAACATGGAATTCCAAAAGCCGTTGTGATATTCCCCATAATAATCGTACTGCTCCACAATCAGATCGGACGAATAGACCCGGTCCACCCAGGTGGGAACCTCCGCAATGTCATAATATTCCGTATCTCCTGTCACCGCATTGACCAGTACCGCCCCTTTGATATCTGTTCCGTCAAAAAGCCCGATCCGCTTTTCAATGACGGATGCAATCCAGTAAGGCGTCCCGTCGTCATTGATCTCAAAGTTCACATCGTCAAACATCAGAGTCGGATAAGAAAACCGCAAATGACGCATCAGATCTCTGCTAAAATACTCCGAAGGAGAATATTTAATCCCCTCCTCCAAGCGAACCACTTCCACCTCCTGAGTCCTCATATCAATCAGGACATAGGCGGGAATCCCCGCGCCCCGGTTATTCCACCACTTAAAGAAGTCATTGTAGTTCAAATAATTGACTCGTACCGGATCTCCCTGGTAATTGATCTGCGCCGAAGCATCATCTACGGCAAACTGACTCACCAGATCACTCAGCTCTCCCAGCTTTCGGTTGGCCAGATTGTTGGCAGAGTCCTCGTCCAGAAGCGGAATCTGATTCCAGCTAATCTCAGATACTTCCGACGCAAAATCTCCAGTATTCATGGGCATCAGTTCTGAATACGCCTTTGCCCGGAATATAATAAAACCAAACAAAGAACCGATAACAAGGACCATCACCGCCAGAATCACCAGTGCCAAAGGCACCGCCAGATTCTTTTTCGTATAAGTCATATATTCCTTTACGGAACCTGCCCGGAACCCCTGCAGAAATACCATGCAGACCGCAAACACAGCACATAACAGAATCACGAAGCTATAGAGCTCCCGGTTGTGGATATTGAGCGCCGGTAACTTGATATAAAAATAAATTCCGCCAAATACAAGCGTAATCAAAAGACTCAAAAGCACCCTGGTTACCGGACCGCCCTTGGGCTTTCCGGGACGTATGACTTTCTCTCTCCGCTCCGCCCCGCCATCAGGCCGCTGCCCGGTGACAAATCTAAAATCAAAAATATTCATAATCTCCGTTTCCTTTCCCATGACCTGTCCATACACTGTCGGTTGACAACACAGACATTTTCTGCCGGATTCCAGCTACTTACTGCCATTGTACCACAATTCCCCCCGGAAATATACCAAATACGGAAAAAAATCCGTTTGATTCTGTTATTTTTCCATTCTTAGAGCCAGTCGGATAAACTCCAGCAGATTCTCCGCCCCCTCTTCCCGGTATAAAACTTCCCTGGCCAAGACCGGCCGGTCCGTAATGATATTGTCCACCTGGAGGCGCTTCATCCGGTTCAGTTCTCCCCTGGTATTGACCGTCCAGGCATGAACCTTTTTACCATAGGCATGGGCGCTCTCTACCAGCCGTTCCGTGACAAAACCGGAACGGATGCTGAAAAAGTCGATGTTTTCATCCTCAAAATAAGTGCCATAGGCCGCCGTCAATATATAGCCAGTCTCAATATCCGGATTGAGCTCTTTTACTTCTTTTAAATAGCGGTAGCTGGTGGAACTGACGACTACCTGACTCTCCATGCCGTATTCTTCAATCAGCTTTAAGGTCTCCTCTACCAGCGTGTCGCTGTAATGGTCTGCCTTCAGTTCGATATTCATGTTGATTTGTCCCTGACAGACATTCAGAACCTCCGCCAGCGTCGGAATAGATGTCCCTGTAAATTCCTCTGAAAACCAGCCGCCAAAATCCATCAAAAGCAGTTCGCCGTAAGTATACTCCCACAGCCTTCCTCTAACCCCGGTGATTCGTTTTAAGCTGGCGTCATGATAGACTACCACCACGTCGTCCTTTGTTTCCTGGACATCAATCTCCACATAATCGGACATACTGTCAATCGCCGCCTCTATGGCCGGAAGCGTATTTTCCGGGGCCTCGAAAGAATTTCCCCGATGGGAAGTAATCTTCGCCTCCGAGAACGTTGCCCGTGCTGCCGCGATAACGCCGCTATGGATTCTGTCGTACACATAAAGAGTACCAGAAAAGGTCAGACAGGCCGCCAGCAGAATCGTGAAGGTTTTCCGGACCCCGGCAGAAAATGAATAGCGATAGGGAGGGATCTCCAGCAGATATTTTCTGTCTGCATAACGATACAGAAGAAATGTCAGCGCCCCTGTATTCAGACAAGAAGAAACTGCCAATACCACCACCAGAACCGCAATATCAATTCCTCTGTTGATGGTCAGTACCAGAGCCAGTTCAATGGTTCTGTCCGCAAAGAGCGCCACCAAAAAAGCAGCAAGCACTTTCAATATAAACTGGCTCGTCAGATAAAGCAGCCAGGAAAACAGATTCACTCCCGCCAGAAAAACTGCAATCTTCAGCCATTTTTTCTGGAGGAGTTCCCGGCTCTTTTTCCTGGAATCTCCAAATCTCAGGTCAAGTAGAACTGAAACTGCCGGCACAAAAAGGTAGAGAACTGTCGTACAGAACATCACCGCCAATAAAAGCCACAAAAATGCCTGTGCAATATGACTGCTCAAAAGTCCTGTCATCATATAGTTCAGGGGCCGGATATGAGATACCAGCCTCATAAAAATCCACCCCTCCGTCAGGAGGTAATAATTGACGTTCAGGAACAGTACGCGAATATTTCCAGTCTGAAACAGCTCTATCAGATTTCTGATTCCAAAAAACAGAAACTTTAAAGCGCTGACCCGTTCCTTTGCCGCGCCTGCCTGAAATATCGTATAAAGCACACAGACTTCCAGATTCGCAAAAAACAGGCACAAAAGAAGAAAACCAGTCAGCACCATCAGGGTTGAAGGCGACGCGAAAAACCGCAGAGTATTCCCTGCGGTTAGATAACTGAAACCGGACCTTTTCAGGGCGAAGGACAGCCCGTGCCCCGCCGCCTCAATGAGGACAAAGGCTGAAAAAATCCGGTATACGATTTCAAAAATCAGGATACTGCCCCGGTTGACCCAGAGCAGGTCCCTGAAACTGCGAAGAATGCTCCGCATTCCCATCACTCCAGACTACTGGTTTTTTTCCCGGCTCATTTTAAAAGCCTTGGAAAGCTTAATGGGATTTCCGTACATCAAAGTGCCCATGCGGTAGATCTTGGCTCCGGCCGTAGCCGTCGCCCAGACGGTCCCCAACAGAAGCAGGAAGGAAACTGCTACCTCCCAAACTGCCACATTCCCCATAGCCACCCGTGCGAACATGCCGTAAGGCGAGGTAAAGGGGATAAAGGAAAGAATCTTCATCACAATACCATCGCTGTTTTGCAGATTAAACATGGTCAGAAGGAAGCTTCCGATAAAAAGAAACATCAACGGTCCGGCCGTCCGGCTCACATCTTCCGTTTTGGATACCAGCGCGCCCAGCACGCCATAACAGAAGGCGTAAAGGATATACCCCAGTACACCAAAGGCGGCAAAGGCCAGAAGCACGGTCCCGGGAACCTGGAATACAAAATCCAGCATTCCTCCCCATGCCTCTCTGTTGAGGCCGTAAGAAGCCAGAGCCGCGCCGATCATGACGCCGGTCTGCACAAAGCCTGCCGCTGCACCGGCCAGCACCTTTCCAAAAATTAAACTGTTACTGGATGTACTGGTCACAAGCACCTCCATGGCCCGGTTGCTCTTCTCCTGAGCCACAGAGACAGCCACAGAATTCCCATATATCAACACCATAAAATATAACACAAAAATCAACAAATAGGTATACAAAAAATTGCGAATGCTATCTTTTCCCAAAACAATGGTCTCAGAGGCCGGAGTAAACCCGTAAATCGCTTCCATCGCCTCACTGTCGGCGCCCAGCTTTCGGACTTCCATACTCCGATACAAATAAGAAATTCCGGCAGAAAACGTTCCCTCTACAGAATCGCTGAAGCTACGGTTTTTCACATAGTAACGATACGCCTCCAGAGATTCCACAGCAAAACCGCACTTCGGTCCGCTGCTTTCTTCTTTCCCGGAAGCCTTCGATTCCTCTGTCAGGGCTTCCTCCCCCACTTCCACAAAGCGTTTCAGTTCTTCCTCTGATTCCGTTTCTACAATTCTCGCATAGGGAAACAACCAGAACAAAAAGTCTGTTCCAATCTGTCCGCTGGCGTCGTAAAGGTAAATCGTTCCGTCATAGTCATTCATAGCCGCTGCTTCCATCCCGGCGCTGCTTTGGGGCGGAGCCGTAGATGCTTCCGGAGCTTCTGCATTCTCCGTTTTGCTGTTTCCCAGATCCGGAATCACTCCGGACAGATCAAAAAACGACGGAAGGCTTAACAAAATAACTGCCAGGACTGCAAATCCTATCGTAATCCCGATGTAAGACTTTGTTTTCACATAACTTAGAAACTCATGTTTCCAGACAATTCCAAACTGTTTCATTCCCCGTCACCTGCTTTCGCCACAAAAATATCATTTAAGGATGGTTCATACACGCCTGTCTGTGCCACATCAATATCGGTTTCAGAGAGAGCCGCAAAGAGACGCTTTTTGGCGTCCGCACAGAGTCCCTCCAGAATCAGGTATTCTTTTTTTACCTGTTCCACCCGGACAAAGTCGGAAAACTTCGCCGATACCTCTTCTGCCAGTCGCGTCGGAGCTACATTCATCGCCGACAGGGTCAGGCGGTTCTTTCCCATCTCAAGTTTTATTTTTTTCAGACTACCGCTGAGAACGATTTCTCCGTGATTGATAATGGTAATGTCCTCGCAAAATTCTTCCACATAGCTCATTTGATGACTGGAAAAGATCACAAGCTTTCCAAGGGCAATCTGTTCCTGGACCACTTCTTTGAGAATCTGAGAGTTCACCGGATCCAGCCCGGAAAAAGGCTCATCCAGAATAATCACATCCGGATTGCAGATCAGGGTCTGAGCAAGCTGTACCTTCTGCTGATTTCCTTTTGAAAGTGTCTCCAGTTTCCGATCTGCATATTCCTCAATCTCCAGTCTGGAAAGCCATTTCTTCCCACTCTCTCTGGCCTCTTTTGTTTCCATTCCTCGAAGCCTGGCCAGATAGACCATCTGTTCCAGTACCTTTTTCTGGGGATAGAGTCCCCGCTCCTCCGGCAGATAGCCGATTTTATGTTCTTTGGGAACAAAGGGCTTTCCATCTGCAAGCACCTGGCCCCCGTTTGGACGGAACACATCCATCAATACTCGGATGGTTGTGGTCTTTCCCGCGCCGTTCCTTCCCAGAAGTCCCAGAGCCCTGCCGCTTTCTACCTCGAAGGAAATCCCATGTAGAACCTCTGTGTTGCCGAAGCTCTTCCTGATTTCTTTTACCTCCAGTTTCATAAAGCAACGATTCCTTTCTTTAAATAATTTAAAAAGTCCTGCGCTGAACGCAAATACCGCATTCTACTTTATCATGTATCCAGGCAGAACGCAAAACACCGTTTCTCTGTATTAGAATTATATCTTTATCGTCAACAGACTACTTTCGTCGGATCAAAGATCCGGAAACAAAGGCATTGTCCGGCCTTACCTGCTCTTATCAACGGACGATACACAAATCATGAAAAGAAATATCCGATCAGACCGCCGACAATTGCTCCGATCAGGGCGGCCGTCGCGATAAGCACAGTCAAGCCGCCGACCGCCGAGATAACGCGAAGTCCTCCGACATCATTGATGGGGGCTGCCTTTCCCTTTCTCGCCCGGTACAAAATATTCCGGCATTCCACCGCCCCGGCAAACTCCCACCCAGCGGCCTCCGCCTCCTTAAGGCTCTGTACTTGCCAGTCGTTGTTTCGTCCCTCCCAGTCTCTGCTATCTCTGAATACGCCGCCTCCGCTTTTCTTTCTCCTGCGATTGGTCAGATATTTCGTATCCATCATATAGGCAATCTCTTCCGGCTCTCCTTTGGAAAATACAAAGCGGAATACCCGCATATTTTTTAAATGGTATCCCTTCGCGGATTGCCTTTCCAAATAGCGCTCCAGGCTCCCTACTGTCAGAACCGGTCGGAATTTCGTCACTGTATTCTGCTTCCCATAGATGCCTCTCCATTCATCCATGGAAAGCTTTAGTTCCCTGCTATATCGCTTTTTCCACCGAAGAAACGTCAGGCAGAAAGTCAGACAGAAGATCGTATAAATCATACTGAAAGCCAGGAACCATTCATCACCCTCCGAAGGAAAAAGCCAGAAGAGAAAGGCTACCGCTTCTATCAAGATACAGGCCCAGAGGATCATATGAATTTTATCAGAAAAAAAACGATTGTAGCGCTCCAACCGTCTGGCCCGGTCCTCCGGGCTGTCATAGAGCTCGTTTGTCTCATTGGCTTCCCAGTCTTTGGCCAGATAATAATTCATCCCCTCGTCCCTGCAGACCTCTCGCCAGCCCATCTCCACCGCCATATCCATCAAATCTGATTTCTCTTGGATTTCCCTTCTGGTGGGATTCTTGGCCAGATCAAAGCGCTCCACATCGTAAGCAGTTCGCCTCGGTTTCCGTCTTTCAAAACTATACCATAACCCCATACGCAGATCCGTGAGGAACCAGCCCTGAAGAGACATCTCCTCCAGCCAGGCCCGCTCTTCCATCAGACTGACAAACCATCGAAATAGTTTTTTTCTTTCTTTTATTTCTTCCGGCCGTCCTTCCAGGCCTCCGGCTCCTTCGTCGGTCCTTTCCGCCTGATTGCCCATTTGTCTATTCCCATCTGTCATCTTCCGCCCCTCCCTGCAAAATTTCTTTTCCATTCTGAAGCTGATGTTTCAGCCGCTCTGTCTCAAGAAGCAGAATCTCCCGTCCTGTTTCCGTAATCTGATAAGTCTTTTTTCCATTCTCCCGAGAAACAATGGAAATCAAGCCATCCTCCTGAAGCCGCCCGGTCATCGTATACAGCGTTCCCGTCCCCAAGCGGATTCGTCCTTCCGTCAGCCCGTTTACAAACTGCATGATTGCATAACCATGCCTCGGCTTTATCACTGCCAGCAAAGTGTAATACGTTGTCTCTGTCATGGGCCTGTATTTTTTAAGAAGCGCGTCCTCCGCCATATGATTTCCTCTTTATCACTTTTTTACCTGAAGTTCCAATGCCGCCCCCTGTCTACCGCTTTCTGTCTGTTTTCTTTCTATTATGCCATTTGGTAATACGTCGCACAGCAACATATCGTGACACAACATGTCGACCATCGACATATTGTCTGTTGACAGAATACCACAAAAAAAGAAATCCGTCAATCCAAAGATTTCTTTTTAACAAAACAGGCCCTTTACCGCTTTGTGCGGTAAGAGCCTGCCATATTCAAAAGAAGCCCTAGCAAAATGACGCCGACTGCCGCCAGCTTTCCGTACAGAGAAGTCATACAGGTCAGAACCATCCCCATGTAGGGAACCGTGAGCGCCACTTTGCCAATATAATTTTCATAGGGAATCGGAAGAGGATCTTCCTCCTCGTTTGCATCCCCCTTTGTCCGGAAGGTACCGGACACGATATTATTCTTTAATACCCGATGGGTAATAATGCCGGAGTCCTCCAAGGATCCATAAAAAGCTATCACATCCTCTGCCTCTACCGACTCCGGCGGACCCTCCTTGGCATAAATCAGACTGCCCACCGGCATTTCCGGTTCCATGCTGCCGCTTAATACATGATACATATGATAGCCGAAGAATCCTGGCAACACCAGAAGGGAACACAGAATAATCACCAGCACAATCAGAAGAGTCCCTGTAGCACTACAGACTTTACCAAGGATGTGCTTTTGGGCCTTCCCGGTTTCCTTTCCGCCCTCAGCTCTCGCCTTTTCCGCTTTCGTTTTTCCCATAGGCTACTTCCTACGGCGAGAAGGCTTCTTATGCGCTGCCCCGATGGCTTCTATAGACTCTGCCTCCACCGTTTTACGTCTCTTTCTCAGGAAAACTGCCGCTACGGCCAGAGCAGCCACGGCTGCCGTTCCGATTCCAATATAGATAGGAAGATATCCCATCACCGTATTCTTCCGCTCATCCTTATAGTTTCCTAAAGGAACCTCCTCATCGTCGATATCCTTATCTTTCAGAAATTCCTGGCCGGATGCCCGAGGAACTTTTTCGTTTCCAATCTGCCGATTCGGCAACAGGCCCTGTTGTTGTCTGTTATCTCTCTGACTTGCGTTGGTATCTCCGCCCAGAGGAACTTCCTCATCTTCAATCTGCCGACCGGCCTCCTCAGACGCTTCCGGCGAAGGAGCCTCCGGTTCTGCCGGGGTCGGGGTTGGGCTCGGCGCAGGTTCCGATTCTGTGGGTGTCTGAATCGGCGTATACACAAAGGTAAAAACATTTTCTGCCTCATTGGCTGAAAGTGTCTGCACCATATTGAGCGCCTGCGGCTGGTATCCTTCAATATAACGGGAGGACACATATTCCCGCTCTCCCACATTACCATAGTAGGTATCACTCTTCATAATCTCTACGCCATTCGTATCCACATATTCCACCCGGTATGCCGCCATCCCGCCGCTGACTGCATAAGCCACGACAAAATCCCGATCGCTTCCCACATAAAAAGCCGGCGCTTCTGCTTCCGAATTGTCTCTTCCGGATCTTCGAACCCCTCTTACGTGATATCTGGCATCTGTAGAAGCTGCCGCGTCCTGAGGCCGGATAGATACCAGATCGCCGTATCTCAGGCCGGTAATCACTAACTGGTCTCCGTCGGAAACAATGTCCGCCGAATCAGAGTCCACCTCCACGCCCCCTCCGGTGAGGGCCCCCTGGTTTCCTGCGTACAGACGTACCGTATAAGTATACTCTTCCTCTGCGGCAAATGCAGTACGGCCGCCCACAAAGAAGAGCACGGACAGGAGTAAAAAGCCAATCCGCAGATATTTGAAATGGTTTTTCATCTTATCTCTCCTTTCCTCCCGTCGTTCCCGTCTCTGCCGGGACCTTTTCTTCCCTACCCCGGCGAAGCAGCACAAGACCGCCCACCAGAAGTATCAATCCCGATCCGAACATAATGAGGAGGTTTCGCATAATGTCTGCCTCGTCGCCGGTCTTTATCACCTTTCCAGTCGGCGTCCCCGTATTTCCTCCAGGGGTCGTAGGAGTCCCCGGGGTTCCCGGCGTCCCGGACACAAGCTCCGTCGCAAAATCCATCTGCAATCTGGCCAGAGTGTTTTGGTAGTCGTTGACCAAAGTTTCACCGTCCAGAGCCACTTTTAGTTTCACCGTCCCAGATGCATTGCTCCCCATCCGATCCAGATAAAAATAATCTTCCAGGGTCGTGGTCGCCCCATGGAGACCCACACCGTTAATCCTTCCGTCTCCGCCAAACTTTTCGCTGGAATAAAGCGTCGTCGTTTCTCCCGCCGTATCCGTATAAGTCAGCAGATAGTCATAGGCTCCGCCAGCGGCGTCCCCGGCATCTTCCAGAGACTGAAGTACTTCATTCTTCATATACCAGTCTGCCTGGCCGTCAAAATCATTTTTCAAAGTGATGGTCAACTCCACCGAATCTCCCGGTTGCATGGCGCCCACTTCGTCGTTCATGCCCCCTGATGTGAAATTGCTCTCCATCTTCTTTCCGTTAAAACTCACCTGCCATCCGGAGGCCCCCTGTCTGTCCTCCGCAAACGCCGTCATGGAGGAGGTCAGAAGCAGAACCAGGGCCGCTGCCAGGCTTAAGCCTTTGAATCTTCTTTTCATCTTTCCATCCCCCTTTACAGAATCCCAAGGCTGGACGCATCCACACCCCAGGCGCTCTTGATTGCATCCTGTGCGTTGTGAGTCTGTACTGCATCCACTTCTACATCCACATGAAACTCCACGCCGTCGTATTTATAAGTGGTTGTAATGGTATCTCCGTTTCTCTCCACCTTCGCCTCCGCTGCCACAGAACCGTCGATGCGGATGGTGTCCGCAAAAGCCTCTGATTCCGCGCCGGAAACCAAAATCCCTTTATAAAACAGCTCTGTACACTCTGCCGTCTCGTTGGGACTCTTCACCCAGACTTCCTCATTGACCAGGTTCAGATCGATCAGGTCCGGTGAGAGCGTGGTAATCTTCTTTCCGTCCTTCATCCAATAACGATAAATACGAACCCGGACATACTCGTCGATGGAGCCGCTGTTCCTCACCGTCAGCTTCTCTTCATATTCTTTGTTGAGCGCCAATTTCTCTTCCGGCCCCAACATATTTAAAAGCAGAGCGCCATTCACGGAACTTCCGCCCCGGTTGGTGTTCACCTTCCATTCGTTCCGGTTATAATCCCGGCTGCTCACTACTTCCCCGTTCTCAAGCAGGCTTACGCCGATCTGAGAAACCGTAATCTCAGCCATATAGTTTTCGCTGTAATACGTAAGCGCCGCCCTCGTACTACCGACTGCGCTTCCCATAAGCAGAAGCACCGCCAGCACAAGCAGCAGATACGTGATCCTCTTCTTCGCCATCAGCCTTCCGCCCCCTCTCTGCGGTCATTTTCCATTCCCTGACCGCCTTCCGTTTCCTGATAATCTGTGTAGACTGTACTCCAGTCCGCCGTTTCCTTCCCTGACTCGTCGTAAACTACCGGGGTACATTCCTGAATTACCACCACATTGAAACTGTCCCGATCAAAATCTTCCGGCAACGCTCCAATCTTCGCATCCAGAATCTCTGTGCTCGCCCCCGCCGGCAGAATCGGACCATAATACCAGTAACCGTCTGCCTCGGAATAGGTCCACAGATTTCCGCCCTCGCTTCTGTCCGTATAGGAGATCTCAAACTGGCCGCTGTGGAACACCTTCACCCGGACAAAACAGTCATGAATCTGCGAAGTATTCGTGATAGAAATGTGCTTAGTCATGTTGCTGAGGTCCTCATGGATCTCCGTCTGGGATCCCATATGCACCACCTGACTGCCTCCTGCAGACACATACGTGGTAAAATAGGCCGACGCGTCCTCCAGGGACAGAAACGCCGTCATACCGAGAGCCGCGGCCGACATCATCCATAATTTTTTATAGCTTTTTCTTGTTTTCATTGCTGTCGCAGCTCCTTTCTAATCTTCCGGCGGAGTTGTCGGATTCTCCCAGGTCCATCCGCCCTCCCCGTCTGATTCAAAATGATTGGTCACACCGTATCCGCCCCTGTTTCCTCCGTCGTAACGGTTCGTAAAGGTTACAGATGCTTCCCCGGAAATCCCGGCGCTCACCGCCTCCCCGGACCAGACAAGAGCGCTGTCCGATGCAGACCCTTCCACTGTATAACTGGCTCCGGAATATACCTCCGTTACTGTCACCGTAAGTCCTGCCGGAATCCCCTCCAGGGTAATGGTATCACTTCCTGCTGCATGGAAGGTCAGACTGGCCACTTCCTCGTATTTCGTCACTCCGTTTCCATCCACACCCACTACGTGGAATACGAAAGTCGCCGGCCCAAGCGTCTCATTATATTCTTTCAGAATCTTGGTAATATTTAATCTCCCGACTTTGGGAACCGCATCCGGCTTTAAACCGATTTTAGTGTCATAAATCCATTCCTCACTCTCTCCTTCGCCCAGAGTATAAGCACTGCTAGGAAGAGCCGTCAGGTAGGGAGTAAAGGTATATTCTATGCTATAATCCGGATTGTAAGAAGCCTCCGGCACCACCAGATACATCCCCGGCCTGAGTCCTGTTATCTCGCCCTGTGCTGCGTCCGAACTTCCTTCTTCCTTCTCAAGAGTCACCCTTCCGGCCTCCTCCGGCGAGACTTCCGCCCGGATTCTGTCCGCCGACTGGGCAAGATCCTGCCACCTGGCCGCTGTACTTTCGGCCTGATGGTCTGAACTGAGATCGGTAAAATCCAGACTTCCAAAAGGTTCCGTCGGCGTATAATTCTGCCCGCTCACATCCACATCGGCCACCCGATACACAGATACCGGAATAGACATTCTGTTAAAATCCTCCAGATATTCTGCATTGCTGCCGCCACTTCCCACCCCGATGTCCACAGATATCGTCAGTCTGCAGGGCCTGTCGACTTCAATTCCCCCGGCTGCCTGAGTCCGCAACAGGTTCAGACAGGGAACCATAAAAAGCGCTGCCAGAGCCGGTATACACCATCTTCTCACTTTCTTACTGATCTTCAACTCTTTCCCTCCTTGCCGTTCTCTCCTTCTGCCTGCGGTTTCTTCTTTCCTCTTATCACGCGACGCAGAATCAGAATCACCAGAATGGTCACTCCAAGACCAAGCAGCAGATACAACATATAATAATTCTGGATAGCCTCCACCATGGATTCCACCGGCGTCGATTCCAGTTCACCATCATAAGGAACTCTGTGCCCCCGCACCAGAAGCCTGTGGCTGTTGACTCCATAGGGCGTGCAGGTGAAAAGCGTCACATAATCCTGTCCTGCTTCAATCTTAAGCGCGTCTTCCAGGGCGTCGAAATCATCTTTATCAACCATCGGCAGAATCTGATCCACTTCATACGCCAGATCTTCATTCAGAATGTGCAGATAAAACCGATCTCCTCTTCCAAGCTGGTCAATGTCCGTAAATAGTTTCGCACTGGGTAACCCTCTGTGGGCCGAAAGAACACTGTGATTGTTCTCTCCTCCAATTGGAAGCTTGGTACCGTTCAAATGTCCCACGCCTGTCTGGATAACATCCTCTGAAGTTCCATGATAAATGGACAGTTTGATGTGAATTTTCGGAATCGTAAGGTACCCCATGATTCCGTCTCCGGTCACATTGAGCACGCTCCAGTACTCCGTATCCCTGATATCCTCTGCTCCGTCAATGCCGAATACATCTGATAGGATGCTGTTTTTCGCAAACGTTCCATTGTAAGCTCTGGCCGCTTCCCATACTTCTTCAAAGTCCTCCTCTGCCATCTGGCTGACCTTCGTATCATAGCTGGAAATAAGCTTTGACTGCCGGTAGGTGTTCCACTGATCGGAAATAGTGGGATAAGCAAGGATTCCAAAGCCTACAAGAAACAAAAGTCCAAATAAAATCGAGCTTATCTTCCTTTTCATGGCTGCTCCTTCTCTGTCACTTTCTCTTCCGGATCCGGTAAAATCTCTTCCGGTAGTCCTTCATCCTCCGGTAGTCCCGTCTCTTCCAGAATAATTTCCTCCGATTCTTTTCCCTCCGGTGAAAGAATTTCTTCTGAGATTTTTTCACCCTCCGGCAAAATTTTCTGTTCTTCCGCCTGTACTTTCGCTGTTTTCGCTCTCAGCCGTTTTTCCCGTCTGTATAAGACAAAGCTGAATACCAGCGTAATTCCAATCCCCACCACTACCCACAGAAGATAGTTGGTGTGCAGGCTCATATTGCTGAAGGGAACCTTCTCGTCTGCAACCTTCTCCGGCTCATAAGGGACTCTGTGGCCCCGCACCAGCAACCGATGGCTGTTGACCCCGTAAGGCGTACAAGTCAGAAGTGTCACCAGATCTTCCCCATACTCTACTTCCAGGTCCTTCGTATTCTCCGGTTCTACAACAGAAATCTTGTCAATCTCATAACAGAATATCTCATTCAGAATATGGAGAAGGAAGTGATCTCCCTTTTCCATCTTATCCAAATCTGTAAAAAGCGCCGCGCTGGGCAATCCTCTGTGGGCTGAAATCACTACATGACTGTCCTCTCCGCTTACCGGAAGAGAGCTTCCCTCCAGATGGCCCGCCGCCGTCTGCAAAACATCCTCATTGGTCGTATGAAAAATGGGGATTGTAATGTTTATCTTAGGAATCTCCACAGTTCCCATGACTCCATTGCCCCCCACGTTCAGACAGGACATATAAACTCCATCCTCTTCTGACGCCGCCGCATCCGCAAAGGAATCTGGCAGGATGCTGGGAAGAAGCGCCTTGTTATAAGCACGCGCGGCCGCCCACTCTGCATCGTAATCAATCTCCCCCGCCGCCTCCATCCCGGCCACGGTCTGTTCATAGTTGTTGATCAACTTCTTCTGCCTGTAATTGTTCCATTGGTTTGCCACAAATGGATACAGCAGCAGGGAGAAGCCGGCTAAAAATAATATGATTATGCATAATTTCCCCAGGTGCTTTTTCATCCGGACTCTCCTTGCTGTTGTATTCAGGTAGTTCTTACACCTATCCATTGGGAGGTTTCGCCCGGGGCAAAAATCGCCCCGGGAACTCATACCTCTAAATCACTCGCTTCCTGCGGCTGCAGGCATCTCCGGCACCAAGCCGTAAGCTCGCGTTCTGTAAGTACCTTTTTGTTCTTGCATGTTTCTCAAATATGTGCTCTTATTTCGCTGTCTTTCTGCGGCTTACAAAGAAGAGTCCCGCCGCGGCGATCATAATCAGGCATCCGGCGATGGTAAAGATCGTCGTACCGATACCACCGGTGGAAGGAAGGTTTGCAAGCGTCGTGTTCTTGAATCCGAAAGGATTGCTGGGAGTGTCCGGAGTGTTGATAAATTCTGTTTCTCCCGTCACAGTGTCATATTTGTAATGGCTGACTGTCTGCTGTCCCTCGCCTTCTCCTATGAGCACTTTATATGACGTAAGCACATCCTGCAGCTTCGTTACCGGATCTTCCTCATAAGTCGCCTCGATGCGAACCTTGATTGCAGTAGTGTTCAGCGTATAGCCTTCCGGCGCCTTGGTCTCAATCAGATAATAGTCGACCGCATCGTCCAGACCAACAATCTGCAGACGTCCGTTCTCATCCGTTACGAAGGTATTCTTTCCGGATTTATCTGTAAAGAGTGCTCCATCAGCGCTTCCAATGTGAAGCTGGAACTCGGCGCCCTTCAGGAATTTTGTATCCGTCTGAGTTGTTATCACTTCTCCCGGAGTCTCCGTGTATTCTACGTCGCCCTTATCGTTAATCTTTACAAATTCACCAGTGGGATGAGTCGAATCTGATTCACTCCATCCAGTCACAGTTGTATCAAGACCAAAGGTATAGTGCTTGGTCTCAGTTTCTTTATGATTGGTGCTGCCATCGTTGTTGCTGTAATCCAGCTCTGCTTTGTTGTTCAGTCTGTCTACATTAATCAGTACAGTACTTGTAACCTGTGCATAATATTCGATGATAAGCTTCTGATTGGTATGACCAACCAAGAACTCATCTCCCAGATCATTCACGACGGCTTTCTTCACTGCCGGTTCCTTATCCGTCTGCTCGCTGACCGTTTTAGGACTCTTCATTGCATTCTCAAACTTCAGCCGGATCGCTTCATCCACCTCAGTGGCAGATTCTGCGTCCATTCCAACTTTTACTGAAACCGGATGTTTCTCATCCACAACATAGTCAAGACCTTTGATTGTATCAGTGATGCTATAGGCAATATTCACTCTTTCCGTGGTATAAGCCGGAATATCTGCTGTAATGGTATACTTCAGAATATCTCCATACTGGGTACCGACTACATTTAGATCCTTCCCGTCGGCAGACTCCGCCGTCTTTGTAATCGTCGGTTCATCTCTCTTAAGGTATGTTCCTGTCTCGTCATTCCACGTGTCTGTTTCAAGATTTAAGCGGCCATAGTCCAGCCCTTCCGGAGTCTTGCTGACACTGATGATCGCCGGATTGTATAAATACTTGCTGGATCCGGATACAACAACCAGCCATGTTCCAAGCCCCAAGTCCCCACAGGTGTAAGTTCCTGTAAACTCCCCGTTTGACTCCTGAGCCGTAAAAACTTTCTCATTATTCAAATCCTTCAGATCGTTCAGTCTGTTATAGTACAGATTCTGCACGTCTGATGAACTGGGTTTCAAAGTGGCTTTATTTCCGTCCGTTCCCGAGATCTTCGTGATTGTATCCTTCAGGACTTCCTCATAGTATCCGGCATCGTTGTATTTGATGATCTGATAGGCGGTCACCGTGGGCATCTCATCTTCCACATATACGCCGCTGATTGTCGCCGGAGCGGGAGCGGGCCCCTGTGTCGGGTCTGCGAATGCTGTCACAGACATTCCCAGAACCATTGCCAGTGCAAGCAGCATGGCAAACCATTTTTTCATTCTTTTCATCTCATTCTCCTTTTCTTTTTTATGGATATTGTATCAGTTACACGTGCGTATGTTTCGCACAGCCTGCGGCGGAGCCTTCCCCCGCCTGCCTCTGCGCGGTGCAGGGACCGCCAGATAGATTTCACCTTCTACTTTCCCAGCACCTCCCTGCACTTGTTTTTATATAAGATCAGCGCCGCTGCAAACATCAGCAGGATTCCGCCAATCGAATACCAATAGATTCCAACGCCGCCTGCGCTTGGCAGCTCATAAAGCTCTACATTTCTGATATTCAGCAGGATCTTCTGTTCGCCTTCCCCAGTCACGTCCGCCATACCCCCAGCCGAGTCTGTCACTTCTACGGTACCATCCGTATTCAGTCGGAAACTCACCGGTTTTCGCAAAATGGAATATCCGTCAGGCGCTTTGATCTCTGTAATGGCATAATCGCCAGGTATCAGATCATGGATGGTCAGACTTCCGTTTCCATCCACGCTCAGATCCGTCTGTGTCTCCACCGGAGCGCTGTTCCCGCTACTGCCGGCAGGAACCAGAATCCATTTCTGTGCATCGGTATCGTTTGCGCTGTACAGATGAATCGGCGTATCCTCTTTGGGAACACCTCCGTTTAGATCCATCCGCCACTGGCCGGAATTTTCAGCTGTAGACGGCCAGATATAATTTCCTCCATCGCAGGGCGTTACGTGCCATTTCTGATTATCATTGGGAGCATTATTGCTCCAGACGTGAATCTTGGCTCCGTCCCACTTATTTCCTCCATCCAGATCCAGCCATTTACCGGAACCTATGTTTAAGAAACTGCGAAGGTCTCCCCCGTGGTCCCCTACGTCAAATAGCTGCATCGCGTTGCCGTTTCTCTTTCGCAAAACCGGCGTGGCTCCATCGTACGTTCCATTGATTTCCATCACATACTTGGGGTTCTTGGCATAGGCGATATAATACTTTCCTTCCAGAGAAGGATCCACGACCTCTTCTTCCTCAAACCGGATATAGCCTTTTCCTTCCTCGTAAGTAAAGGAAATCGTCCGGCCGGCGGCATCCTTGACTGTAAAGATTGCTCCCGTCAGGGCCTTTCCACCCTCGTTCATTTTCTGAAGCTTTACCAGGGTATCGGGGTAGAAGCCGCTGTCATGATTCTTTGACTCATACAAAGATACGGATAAATCCTCGGCTTTTGGCATCTCCAGATTCAGGATCACTGTTTTTTCCAGCTTGCCTTCCCCGTCATATACTGCCAACCCGTCTGAATCCAGGGTATCATCCTCGCCGCGGTCTTGTTTGGTAGCGTTTAACTCTGTGATTTTCGTTTCATTTCCGTCTGTGAACCGTACGGCGAAGGTTCCTGCCGGCAGGTCGGTGAATCGATAACGTCCCTGTTCGTAGGCAACCGCTTCTGCCCCGCTTCCGGCCCGCAAACTGATCTGCTGTCCCGTCTCGATGATGATCCGGTTACTCTCATTTTTCTCCGTTCCCGGATAGTAGACATTTTCGTAAGAGTTCTCATCCTCCGGATCTCTGCCTTCGATCAGTCTTAAAAGCTCTACTCTGACGCCTGAAATCCTGGTTTCTGTCTCAGAATCCTCCTGGATTCCGTTCCGGTTGTAATCCATCCAAGTCAGGCCTTCCAACGTACGCCTCACCGTAGGAGTCTCTGTGATAGTCGTAGTATCGCCGCTGGAAAGAAGATTGACAAAATAATTGGTTTCTGTCCTGTCTTTATCCGACGCTCCCGGATCAAGCTGGATTTTCAGATCAATATTCACGCTCTTTCCGGATTCCAAAGCTCCGACTACTGCCCAAGCTACCGGATACGGCTGCTCCTTGGTAGCGCCTTCCGCCTCTCCCGGTATCGCAATCTTCCCGTCCGGAGCAATCTCGGCTTCCTGCCACTGCTCAATTTCTTCTCTTGTTACGTTTTTGGTTGTTTTATCTTTGTAGTCTGTATCAAAGGTATAATACACGCTCAGTTTGCTGGCATCACACTTACTGGGATCCAACTTCCATTCTGCAAAGGTATAGGAGCCTGTAAAATGGCTTTCATGGATTCCATTCATAGGCATGGTGTCCATGATGACCACAGAAGTCGCCGTCTCCGCATTGTTGCCGAAATAAATCACATAATCGATGGCGCCGTCCTCATCCACAACTTTCTGTTTGGTATATTTGCCGAAGGAACTGGCGCTGCCGCGGGTCACGGCAATCCCGGCTTCCGCGTGTTTTTCTGCTGTTGTTTCCGGATCCCTCAGATCTCTGGGCGTTGTAATATAAACTGAATTTTTTAGATCCGTCGTACCGTTAGGAAGATCCTCGTCCGGATTTCCCCTGACGCCGATATCTACGGAGTAGTAAATGGGCGCCATGGGAGTACCAATCTCCACATCCTCAATGATCCAGGTCAGTGTCTGCGTCCCATCTGCATTTTTCTTAACCGTCGGCTCTGTCAGCGCCGGATCCGGGAAGGCCGCCCCTGCCGTTTCATTTTTGATGATCGTTCCCTTGGTGCCGCCCCATTCGGAAGTCTGTTTATAGTCGCCTCCAAAATAAGCGCTTCCCGGTTTATAAGTCATATGCTTTGGCAGGGTGTCGACAACCGTAATCCTGGCGGTATGCTTAAATTCGCCCGGCTTATCATAATAAGTTGCCGGCTGCAGCTTGAAATCTACCACCCTCTGATCCGCATCCAGACTAAAGGTCTTTTTTTCCTGCCCGTCTTTATCTTTCTGCAGCAAATTCTTGGTAATCTTTGTTTTATAACCAATAATCAGAAGCGTATCGCCCCAGTGATACCAGTCAGAATTATGAGTACCTTCAATACCGCTTCCGTCCGCCCGATAAGTCTCTTTCTCATAGAACACGCTGCCGGGGGCGTCAATGTTTCCACTCTTATAGTGATCCGCCTCCCACAGTTTTGATTCCAGTACCAGTTCGGGGATATTTAAATCCGGATTTTTATTCAGGTCAAGATCCTCAGCCCCCATACCGATTTCTTCAAACATTTCCCTCGTCCAGACACGGGAAGTAGAAGCCAGCATAAAGGTCTTTCCGGCCAGCTCCATATCATCCCTGACCCTTGCCTTATGGTAACAGCGGTAATAAGGATCGGATGCGTCCACTTCGCCGCCCGGCCCGATAAAACTGAGCAGCATGCCGACACAAAGCTTTCCTTCCGGGATATCCTCCAGATTTTCATAGAACTCCAGCTCATCCTCGTAAGTATTTTTTAGCTCTTCATCCGTGACCCAATCGCTTCCGTCCCGCTTTGTCACATAATAACAGCGGAAGTTCTTTTCTGCTTCTTCGATCTCTGTTTCATCGTGTCCGTTCAGAGCAGCCCCGCCTTCAAGGTGAAGGAACCAGTCCTCCTTCTCCAGCTCCAGGGCGTTTCCATAAAATTTGACTAAAGTCGTCCCCAGATACATCCGATTCTCTTCAATCCGGTTCGCATTATAGGACAGGCCTCCCATCAGATTTAGTTCCGCGCCCACGGCCGCGTAGTCTCTGCCGTCCCGGTTATCGCTGACGCCGCAGCCCAGGACATAAGTCTCCGGATCTGCATAACGGACTCTGTTTTGCACAGACCCTCCCAGTGTCAGTTCCAGCGTACGAGTTTCCCGGTCGTCGTCGGTGAGCATCTGTTGAAAACCGTCCACTCCCTGTACCAGGCTCTCCCCGCCGACTGTAGTGACACGCAGGTTATCAGCCTCCGCTGTGGTAGCAAAAAAGCCTGTGCCGTAAGTTTCCACAATATCATAATTGGGCTTCTGCCCTGTGCCTTCTTTTTTGTTAAAGGGCTGGATTAACCAGATTTCACCGGAAGAGAAGCATCCTACATTGGCGTCATATCTGATATACTGTCCCTCATCGGCGTTCATCGTAGGCATCTTCTGTGGATCGATCTCGTAACCGCTGACCGTTATATGGATCGTATCTCCCTCCTGAGTAGCCGTCCAGTTGCCGCCCTGATAACAGCAGTTCAAACCATCCCCGGAAGTATAAGGTGCAAGAGGCGTGGCCTTTAGCCGGTCGTCAATCTGGCGTCCGTCTTTATTTTGAGCGCCATACTCTCTCCAGGTCACTTCATGGTAGCTCCACAAAAGCGGCGCGTAAGCAGTATCTTCTATCTCCTGACCCACCTTATATTCAGAATCTTCTTTCGGTATATTGATGGTATATCTTGATGATAACTTCAGATCAAAAGTAATATCGTTCCCATCAGGAAGTTCGATTCCCTTTAGCCCCTTTGAAGCATTGTCATTATAAAGCTGAAGCGTGATCCCCAGTTTCATGGCCCTGCCAGGTAGCGGCGCCACGATGTCTGTATTGGCCGCCACTTCTCCATATGCCTCCATCCAGGCTGCGTCTCCCTGAAACTTAAAATCATCTGAATAGGAAGATTCTCCTTTGACCCGAACGTTGTATTTCGGAGCCGCCGTTACCTTTACTTTATCTGGAACAACTGTCTTTTTCTCTATTGCAGGCTGATCATTGAACTTGTGTTGTTCGTTGTCACAAGGTCCGTCCCACGCGCCTCCTTCCATGGCGGCGCTGATAATCGGCTCAAATTCCTGCCCGTTTTTCATACTCCGGACATAGATGGTCAAATTCTCTCCAAAATCGCCGGGTACTACGGAATGGTTTCCCTCGGAAGGAAGCAGCAGCTTATAACAGGTCAGGACCTGGCACTCTTTTTTCACACCGTTGATTTCACGTTCTTCTTTGGTAACAACCGGCGCATACCCTTCCGTCTGATCCATCCATGCCATGGCCGTCTGCTCAAAAACAGCCTCCTTTTCTGTCAAAGGCAGCACAAACTCCAGCTTCACGCGAGCCTGGTTATAGCTCTTGGAGATATCCCAGGTTTTCATATTGATGTTAAAATTATAAGTAACGGTATCAAAGGTACGGACCAGCTTATCCTGAGCCGTCGTATCATTCCCCCGGCCCTCTGTCTCGTCAAAAGGAGCCGAACCAGTGGCCATACTTTTGATGGTAATCTCATTTACATAAGCTTCGTCCGGTTTCATCACTTCCCAGACTGACTCCTGCTCCAGAGTCTCCGCCTGCATCCATTCAAACAGGGAAAGTCTCTCCGCATTTACCACCTGAGCCTTTTGTCTCTCTGTCAGCGCCTGGTAAGCATTCTGCGCCTCGTATACCTGGGCATAAAGCTCCAGATAATATGCGTGATAGCCTTCCTCATCCTCTGCGTCCATCAGAGCAAAAAACCGCTCTTCCATTTCTTCCTGCTCCGGCAGAGCCGCAATCAGAGCTGTTACTGTTTCCACCTGTTGCTGTTCTTCCTCTGTCAGAGCGTCCTCATTCTCAGGCTCGCCGTTTTCATTCGGAATCGTATTCTCCTCTGGATCTGCTGACTCTTTCGTCTCTGCCTCTCCATCCTGTACGAAAGACTCTTCTGGTTCCGTCTCTCCATCCTGTACGGAAGATTCTTCCGGCTTCGTCTCTCCGTCCTGCGTCCCGGGCTCTTCCGGCGCTTTATTTTCGTCTGAATCTTTGGACTCTTCCAGCGTCACAACTGTTCCGGGCACCACATTTCCTTCCGGCTCCACTGTCCCGGCATTCTTGTACGCCGTCTCCAGTTCTGTGATTTTCAGATAAGCTGTAATATGAGGATCCGTCGCATCATATGTATTTTCCCTTACCTCATTGCTGCTGTTCCCCTCAATCACATAAAGTGTATTGGTTCCTTTATCATAGGAAGAAACAATTCCCATCTGGGTCTGTGTCTCTTCATTTTCTTTCTGGAAAAATACCAGGTCGCCGAGCATCGGCTCATAGCCGCCGGGAGCTGCCAGAAAGCTCTGATTTGCTCCATCTGCCTTCACAAAATTTTCATACCAGACTGAAGTTTCCAGATCCTTCGGAAAACGGCCCGACTCTTGCAGCCCTGCATAGTACATACAGAAATTTACAAAAGCAGCGTCCCAGTCTACATACAGATCTCCGGCGAGCTGGCCATAACGGCTGTAGCCCTTATGGCTCCCATCCTCTGCAACTGTATAATTGTTGAGACTTTCCCGGTAGCCAATCTGCTGTTTGGCCGCTATCACCAGATCCTCGCCCCAGACTCCCTTCCAATTCGTTCCTGCATACTGCCCATCCCAGACAGCCTTCTCTTCCACGTCCGCCGCAGCGTCTGTATAACATAAATCTGTGTGAATATGTTCTTCCAATCCGCAGCTAAATTCTGCTGTATAGCAAGCTTCCGCATGAACATGGCCCTCGTGCTCCTCCAGACCGCATGTCGTGCCTCCTGCCGTGTAGCATGCTTCCGTATGGGAATGGCCTTCCTTTTCTTCCTGACCGCAGATAAGCTCTCCGGCCTCCCCGTAACAGGTTTCCGTATGAGAATGGCCTTCCTTTTCTTCCTGACCACAGGAAAGCTCCGGAGCAGTCGTACAGGCTTCCGTATGGACATGACCCTCGCGCTCTTCTGCTCCACAGACAAGTACCTTTGTATAGCATCCTTCGCTATGTTGATGTTCTTCCAGACCGCATTTTGCCACGCCGGTCATAGCGATACCGTACTGCGCCAGGATGCCCGCCACGCTCCCGACCACCATTACGACCAGAAGAAGCGCAGCAATCGCAGCTTTCCTGCTTTTCTTCTGCCGTCTATTTAACTCATCCAAATACTCTCTCAAAAGTTTCTGCATCTTCTCACCTTCCTAGCGCATCATTCCCATACGTGACAAGGGCCACGCTCTGAATACTACCTTGCCGACGATCTGCTCCGTTTCCACGGATCCAATCGATTTGATCCGGCTGTCTATCGATATGGCTCTGTTGTCCCCCAGTACGAAGCTCATTCCTTCCGGCACCACATAGGGAAATTCCAGTTCGCATTTTCCCAAACTTTTTTCCGCCAGATATGGTTCCTCAAGCGCCTCGCCGTTGACGTACACATTGCCGTTTTTATCTATATTAATCTCATCTCCCGCGCTTCCAATGACGCGTTTCAAGAGCACTCTTCCCCCGTAATAAAATCCTATGATATCGCCTTTTTCAATCTCTTTTGTCTGTCGGAGGAATATCACCTCGCCGTCTGCCAGCGTCGGCTCCATACTGTTTCCATTGATCCGAATCAACACGAAAAGCCTCGTCGCCGCCAGTGCGGTTAAGGCAGCCGCCACAATCAACACCACAGCGATATTCCAGAGTGTTTTTCGAAAGCCGTGTTTTGCTTCCTCTCTGGCCAGCTCCTCCCGGAGAAGTTCTATAGGCGGAATCTTTAATTCCTCCTTTTGCTTCTCCTTATCCATAGATACCACCTGCCGCTATATCCAGTGACGCAAACTCTGTTTCTGCCTGTTCTGCAACCCTCACCAGTTCAGAATCCGCCGGAATCTCCTGATGCAGACGGGGTGTATTCTGCTTTTTCCGGATACTGGAGATTCTCCCCCCTTTGAATGGGACCGGTTTTTCGCCTCTTTCTGATTTCTGAACGTCCCTCAGACATTCTTCCGCCCTTCTTTGGGCCTCCTTAAATATCTCGCTAATCCGTTCTGCTGCTTCCGAAGCGGAGCCTACCATGCCGGTCCTCCTAAGCGCTTCGTTCTCTGCCTTAAGCTCTTCGATTTCCGTTCCGAGGGCTCCTATCTTCGCATCTTTCTGATTCAGCCGTTCATCTTTGACATCCAGCTTTTTCTTCAGACGCTCATAGCTTTCTGACATCACATCGAACCGTTCGTTTATTTCATCCAGCTCCAGCTGCAGCCTCTCCGATTCTTCACACTGTACGAGAAGCATCTGCAAAAGCTCCCTTCGATTCAGTTTGCGCAACTCTTTTTCCGCCATATTACCCCTCTTTATCTTCTTCCCCTGCTCCGTCTCCTTCTGTCGCCCCTGCTTCGTCCAGAGCGCCGTCTATAATTTTAATCAGCTCCAAGGCCGACCGGAAATATACGGTTTGATCCTTATCCAGATAAGTAACTCTGCCCTGCCAGCTACTGTGCTGTCTGTGCTGTACACGGATAACAAACGTCCCCATGTCTCCATGCTGCCCCAGCAATTCTTCGTCTCTCATGACCCTTGCCATCCCTTCTTTCTTCTGAAATCTATGCGTCCTCCCATAGATATCTCTATCCCCGGCTCCCGTATGGGGAAAACCTAAAGAGTTAAACAGTCTTTCTGCCGTCTTTATAATATCTTCGTACCCGCGGAAAGGAATCTCTGATCTGCTGTATCCGTGATACAGGCGTCCTTTTATTCTCCCGTCATCATTTGCATCGACACACAGCATGATCCCATTTGGTGTTCCGATATAATGTCCGGTTGCCCCCATCACTTCTGTGCCCCTTTCCTGTCCGCCAGTTCCCCTACTTATACTGTTATCCTTATCATAACAATCCGCCACTATCCCGACGCCTATCCGTTTGATCCAAATCTGCGTTTTTTTATTTTTTCCGGCCAGTCCGCCCCCAGTTTCTATGCCTCGCAGATCACGCTGTTCACATGATACTGCACGCCGGCCCGCTGCCTTCCGATAACAAATTTTTGATTGATGCGGTTTTCTATGATCTCGCAATCCTCCCTGGTAGTATTGATCAGCAAAATCAAAAACTGTCCGTTTCCATATTGATTGATAATATCTCCATGTCGCACAGAAGTTCCGATTGCTTCCAGAAGCCTGGAGGACATCTCCTCCTGTCTGCGCCCCTCTCCAACCGGATTCCCTTTGCTGTCCACCAGCGTACATAACATCAGATAAGCGCTCTGCCCGCCGCGCTCCATCAGGCGGAGCAGCGCATGATAAATCCCGCGAAACACCGGATAGGAACACTGGTAACCGCCACTTTTCCTGCTGTTCCCTTCCTCCAGCCGTTTTTGAATCTGATCTAACACCGCATAAGAATGCTTCATCTGCCGCCCCAGTTTCTCCATCATGGCGACCAGTCTCGTCGAGGGATAAGCTCCCTGCTCCCGGAGATAATAATCTACCGTATCGGCATATAGTTTTCTGGCCTCCTCATACCGGCCTCTCTCCATAAGCGCTTCCATGACCAGGGTCTCCCAGTTGGAAAATGGAGCAGTCTCCATCACATATCTTCCGAACTCTTCCAAACGGATCCAATCCTCTTTCTTCCTTAACAAAGCGGCGGCGTTTTCCACACATTCGCAAAACTGCCTGCGATAGCGCCTCGCTTCTGCGCCCGCCCAAAGGACGGCCGTATAGGTCGAGAGAAATTCCCCTTTATATTGATAGCAGGCCTCCAGGTAAAGCCTCAGCCGCTCTTCTTCGTCCTCACACGCTTTCGCCTTTCTGTACTGTTCGTCAAAGACAGCCGCGTCCTCGCTCACCGGTATCTGTAACGTCCAGTGATAAACCCCATCTTTCAGAAAAATATAATTCACATCCGGAAGTCCCATTTTCCTAAGCTTCTTTTTCGCTTTGTATACAATGGTCTGCAATGCCTGGTGCCGGTTTTCCACATCTCTGTCCCCAAGCAGCACGTCCTCGAGATAGTCACGACTTACTCCTGTGGACACATTGTGAAGTAATATCTGCATCAGACTCGTAAAATAAGTATCCCTCAGCTTTTCTCCTGTCAATGGACGTCCGTCATAATACAGCTGAAAGTTTCGGAACATCTGGACATGTAGTATCTTGTTCTCCTCCATTTTAATCCCTCATTTCCCGGCTGTTCTTTCCCGCCGCTAAGAATGCGGCAAAAAAGTATGTTCCAGATATTCATGAAACATATACATGAGCTCCAGAACACTCCGGAAATGTGTTTTCTCCCCCTTTATATTTACCGTACCCTGCAGACTTCCATATTCGCGTCTGCGTACTGTAATCGTCATCTGTCCCTGAAAGCTGCCCTTCCATACGCTTCCATCCTCATCTGGAACGTTCTCGGTCCGAACCTGCTTTCGGAAGCTTCGAAGCACTGCTTTGTCTCCCGTTTCCGCCAAAATAACGTTTCTGCTCTTCATACGCAAATGTCGAAATGCTTCTCCTTCTCTCGGAAAAGCTCTGGCGTCCAGTACGTCATTCATAATCAGAAAGAGCTGATCCATACTGTCAAAGGAAAACGGCGCCTGATGGAAAAGCGTTTTTAGTCTCCCCTTGGCAACCTGTTTCTCATACGAATCAAAACGCAACAGCATCGGTTCCGGACAAAGGATTGTACGTTTTTCCATATCGTTCTCCTCGTCTCTTTCTAACTGCCGAGCAAATATTCCGGATAGTTCTGTCATAAAGTGATATACTTTCAGAAAATTAATTGATTTTTCTTATAATAAAGCTTCTAAATCCATTGTTTGACCAGAATATTGACCACAAATAGCGACGCTTTCCAGTCGGTCCATATGGCGACGTTTCAAATGAAGAGAAGGATGAACATATCTCTGAAGCGTCGTAGCCACATTGGCATGTCCCAGGATTTCTGACAGAGACTTGATATCGAAATTATTTTCCACACAGCGGGTAGCGAAGGTGTGACGGAGCGCATGGTAATTGAAATGCTCCAGACCACATTTTTTCAAAAGCTGTTTATACTTTCTGTAATACATCCTTGGTTCTAAGTAGTTCGGGCTTCCGGTCAATACATAACAGGACTTTTCTGTCTGATATTGCTGAAACAGAGGGAGCATAAAAGAAGGGATTGGAATTTTACGAGAGGAGCTGTGTGTCTTAGGGGTATCAATAACAATTTTTGTCTTTGCATGAACGGAGGAGTCTGTTTCTGTGCCGGAGTCGGGGATCCGCTGTATGGAGCGTTGCACAGATAAAAGACCGTTTTTTATGTCCAAATCTTCCCAGCGCAGCGCACAGACTTCTCCAATTCGAAGCCCAAGATACAGACTGATTAAGATTCCAAAACCGACTGTGTTCTTTTCTTGCAGCACAAAGGTTTCCAGCCGCCGCTGTTCTCCGGGATCCAGTATCTGAATCTCCGGCGCCTTCTGTCTGGGATTGCGAATGACCATATGAGGGGGACAGACATATCCCTTTCCTGCTCCGTAATCCATAGCCAACCGGATGACGGATAAAAAACCAGCGACCGTTTTTGGAGACAGTCCACCGGACTTTTTTAAATTTCCCTGATACAGCTTTTTTCGCGCGAACTGGTCAATTATTTCTCCGGATAGTTCGGACAGAAGAAATCCTCCCAGTTCCGGACGAATGTGTTTCTCAACCATCGCCTGATAACGGGAATATGTAGATTCCTTTACATTCTGACGTACAGAGGATAACCAGTCTGAAAGTAAGGAAGAAAATTTAGTATTTGTCCGAGAATATTCTGAGGCCCAAACGCCATAAAGCAGATTCCTAGATAGGAACTGGTTTCTCGCTTCTTTTACCTCAGCATAGCTTTTCCCGTAAATATATTTATATCTTGCCCGACCGTCTTCCCGGTACCCGCAAAGCAGTCTTGCTTCCCATCGTCCGTCTTTTCGTTTTCTGATATTTTCGCCGTGTCTTGCCATAAGAAACTCCTTTCGTGTTTTCAACTAATATATCAGACAATTTCCACTTTATATATGGTCCATTGCATACTGATGGCGAATAAGTATATATGCGAATCGATAAGAAAAGACAAAATTAGCCCGATTTGACCAGAAAAGTGACCATGAATCTTAGGAAATCAAATATAATTCAGGCCATTTTGTTTTAGGGCATTATATTTTCGTATAGACTGACGATGTATGTATTCAAGAAACTTTAAGAAACATTGACATTTTGAGATGGTGAGAATAGAATTTTATTAGGATTGTTTTATTCTGTTTGGTTTTATTCTGTCTGAAAGTATATCACTTTATGACAAAATACTAGAAAATAAGAACTAATTTTCTATTAATCTTTTATTGGATATATCAAAAAATGAGACCGCATCAGTCCGGTAGAGATATTCTGAAAAATGTAAAAATCAAAAATACGAGTATTTAGCGCCCATGATCTGGGCGCTAGATGTGATAAATGCAGAGCATTTGGCAGGTTTTTTTGTGTTTTGGTATGTTTTAGCGTGTTTTGATACTTTTTTATCGTTTTACAACTGACTCCCGCCGGATAAGCCTGCTGTCCATAATCAGTCGTTTCTTCTCCGGAACTTCTCCTCCGGAAAGAAGTTTCAAAAGTACTCTGGCTCCTTCTTTTCCCATCTCAATGGTGGGTCGATCCAGGACAGTGATTCCCGGCACAGAGTACCGGGCCAGTAGATGATCGTCAAAAGCCGTCAGGGAAATTTCCCGTCCTGCCCGCATTCCCCGCTCTGCAAGCGCCTTCATGCAACCGATACAGGTCAGATTGTTGACGGCTACCGCCGCTGTGGGGCGGATATATCTCGGCAGAGAGAGAAAGGTTTCCATTCCTCTGCTCCCCGTATCTTCAAAATGATATCCCGGTGCCATCAGACGCTGGTCCACCGGAATCCCGTACATTTCCATGGCTGACAGATATCCCGCCACTCTTCTGCCGCTGGCAGTTTCGCCGGGAATCCCGCCGATAAGCCCGATCCTCCTGTGGCCACTCTGAATCAGCTCCTCCGTCAGGAGAAAGGTTCCCCTCTCATTGTCAATCTCAATCGTATAATAATCCTCCTGAGGACGATACGCGTCTACCAGTACCAGCGGTTTTTCCCAGTGTCCATAGTCCATCCGGTCTGTACTTCCCTGCACTATCAGAATCCCATCCGCCAGCTTGGAAAACCTTCGGTACAGATTCTCAAAGTCCTCTTCTTTAAAATCCTTTGTAGAGGAAATCAGCATCGTATAACCATGGGCTTTCAGATATTCCTCCGCTCCCTGGATCACTGAGCCGTTGAAATCATTGGTAAAATCCGGCACCACCATCAGAACAGTCCTTGTCTGCCCCGTCACCATGGAAACCGCCAGAGCATTCTGCACATATCCCAGTTCTGCGACAGCTTCCCGCACCTTCTTCTCCGTTTTTTCACTGACCTTATCCAGCCCGTTGAGTACTCTCGATACAGTAGAAATAGCCACGCCAGCCCGTTTTGCCACGTCTTTGATGGTCACATCCTTGCGGATTCTGTCCCGCTCCATAAATCCCTCCTTGCCAATCGCTCATAATCTGTGGTAAAATAATATGTAGAAAAATAAAAACGTTTTTATTTTTAAGGATTATACTATGGGAAGGAGATTTTTACAATGGCAAAACCGAAAATTCTTGTGGTGGGCAGCTTCGTGATGGACCAGATCGCAACGACGGAGATTTTCCCCAGAGAGGGACAGACGGTCCTGGGGGGGACCTTTACCAAAGCTCCTGGCGGCAAGGGCGCAAATCAGGCTGTGCAGATGGCGCGTCTTGGAGCAGATGTCACCATGGTGGGAAAGCTGGGACACGACAGCAACGGTGAGGACATGATAAGAACCTGCAAAGAGGCAGGTATTCATACGGATTATGTACTCTATGACGACGAGCTTCCCTCCGGCTGCAGCGTTATCATCCTGGAGGAGGCTCCCGGAAAACAGACCGTCAACCGGATCATCGTATTATCCGGTTCCAATATGAGCATTACTCCGGATGACATCGAATTTTTAAAGGAGAAAATAGCCGACTATGACCTGGTGGTGCTCCAGTTGGAGATTCCCATGGAGATCAACGAACTGGTGGCCAAATACGCCTATGAAAAAGGAGTCCCTGTGATGCTCAACTCCGCCCCCAGTGCGCCTTTGTCGGACGAACTGCTCTCACACCTGGCTTACATATCGCCCAACGAGCATGAAGCCTTTGATATGATCGGCATTCGCATCAGCCACGAAGGCAAAGAAGTAAACATGGAAGAAGCCAAAGCCGCCACTGCCGCCCTGAAGGCCAAGGGTGTAAAAAATGTGCTCATTACTCTGGGTGAATCCGGCGCGGTTTTGGACACAGAAAAAGACGGTTTCTTCTACAGTCCCTGTGTGGACGGCATTATGGCCGTAGATCCGACGGCTGCCGGAGATTCCTTCGTAGGTGCTCTGTCCGTGGGACTTTGCTGCGGCTGGGGTTACGAGGAGACGCTCCGCTTTGCCAATCACACCGCTGGGCTGACTGTATCGGCTCTCGGCGCCATGCCTTCCCTGCCGACTCTGGAAAAAGTGGAAGCCTTCCTCAGAGAAAAGACGGGAACGACTCCTGACACCTCCGTACTCAAATAAAACCAGCTCAGAAGCTCACAGAAAGCGCAGCACATCCATTTAAAATGGAAAATATCTATGCAGAAGTCTCGTCTGACATAGCACTTGATATGAAAAAGGAGTTTGTTTATGGAAGCAAAATGCAAGGAAGCTTATGATTTTTTCCTGGATACTGTAAAGGCAGATCTCAGCGATTTTATTGAACACATGGATTATTCCGAGATTGAGGATGCCGCGGATCTCATTGTAGAGGCTCAGAAAAAAGGCGGCCGGGTTCATATATCCGGTATCGGCAAGCCCGGACATATTTCCGGTTATATCGCGTCTTTGATGTCCTCTACTGGAAACCCCGCCTATTTTCTTCATGGTACGGAAGCCGTCCACGGTTCCTGCGGACAGCTTGTCCCCGGCGACGTGGTAATCTTCATCTCCAACAGCGGTGAAACGGCAGAAATGCGTTCCACGGTTCTGGCTGTCAAGAACAATGGCTGCAGCATTATCGGCGTCAGCGGAAACTCTGATTCCTGGCTGGCCAAAGAAAGCGCCGTCCATATATTCGCAGGAGTGAAAAAAGAGGGAGGTCCCATGGGACGCGCTCCCCGCATGTCCATTTTGGTCGAAACACTGGTTCTGCAGGCGCTCAGCGTGGCACTGCAGGCTCACAAAGAAGTTTCCCCGCAGCAATACGTGAAGTGGCATCCCGGCGGCGCTCTCGGAAAACTTCGTGACAATGAAAAATAACTGTCCGGAAGATCCGGACGGAAACAAAGTCTAAATAATAAGGAGGAAGTTTATGCTTACCACAACCTGTATCCATCCCGGAATTATGAAAGCTCTGTCCCTGTGCGGACACGGCAGCAAAGTCCTGATCGCCGACGGCAATTATCCTCTGGCGGAAAAGAGCGGCGACGCGGAGAAAATTTATCTGGGCCTAACTCCCGGGCTTCCCACTGTCACCGACGTTTTGAAGGCCGTCCACTCCGTCGTCGAAATCGAAAAAGCCGAGGTTATGGTCCCCGGCGACGGCTCCACCCCTGAAATCTTCGCTGAGTTCAAGGAAGAACTCGGGCTGGACCTTTCCGGAGTAGGCCGGTTTGAATATTATGACGTATGTTGCGAGCCGGATGTGGTCCTGGCTATCTCCACCGGAGAGAAACGGGTATTCGCCAACATCCTGCTGACCATCGGCTGTGCATAAAAGTTAAACAGAAACTGGCTGCAGGGCTGGTTTAATTGTTTGTAACAAATATTTTTTCAAAAGGGTTGCTGCAAAATCTTCTTACCGGGCAATCGAAAAGGCAGAAGAGCGCCTGATCGCACCGGAATCGAAGGGTTTCGCAGCGACCTTTTTGTATTATAAATTTCCAAAACTTGGAGCTTTCCTCTCTTGACATTCATACATATATAGTGTAATATTTACATATATTAAATGTAGTTTTCAAAACTACATGTTGCGTCAGGAGGTATTGTTATGAAGAATTTAAAACCCAAAGATCCCGGCAGCGCGATTACTCATCTGATCGGCTGGCTGATGGCTGTATTTGCCGCCACACCTCTTCTGATCCGCGCTGCGAAAGCGCCGGACCGGATCCACGTCGTCTGCCTGACCATCTTCATTCTCAGCATGATTTTCCTTTATGGAGCCAGCACCATTTATCACACTCTGGATATTTCTCCCAGAATCAATAAAATTCTGAAGAAAATCGATCATATGATGATTTTTATTCTGATTGCGGGAACTTATACTCCCGTCTGTGTCATTGTCATCGGCGGAAGCCAGGGAATGTTTCTTTTAAGCCTCGTCTGGACCATCGCTTTGGCCGGCATTTTCATCAAGGCATTCTGGATTAATTGTCCCAAATGGTTTTCCTCCGCGCTTTATATCGGTATGGGCTGGGTCTGCGTTCTTTCCTTTACTCAGATACTCAACAGCCTGTCCCCGGCTGCCTTTGGCTGGCTTCTGGCCGGCGGCATCATTTATACCATCGGCGGCATTATCTATGCCTTAAAGCTTCCGATTTTTAATTCCAGACATAAAAACTTCGGTTCCCACGAAATTTTTCATCTGTTCGTTATGGCCGGAAGCTTCTGTCACTTCATCCTCATGTACCGGTTTGTGGCTTTTATGCCTCTATAGGTTTTCCTCAGGGTTCGTGCGCCTGTTTCCTTGTCCAAATATTTCAAAGCATTTCCGGATGCAAAAGTTTCTGTATGGCTTCCTCACTCAGACTCTCTTTTGTCACCACCGGTATCCACGAAACGCTCCACCGGTTTTCCTTCCAGAACGTCAAGGGCAGTGCGTACGACCCTGTATCCCATCTCAAAGGGTTTCTGTACAATCATGCCTTTTAAGTCTCCGGCTTCCACTGCCTGTATTTCCTCCTCGTTGGCGTCAAACGCATAAGCAAACACCGTTTTGCTTCCGGAGGCTCTGATTCCTTTCGCTGTTCCGACTCCAGTCCTGTCATTGTCTGCAAAGATTCCAATCAAGTTCGGATGGGCCTCTATCGTCTCCCTTACTAGCCTTTCTGTCAAGACCGGACATTCCCGGTAAATATCGTGTCTAATTGCCGGATGGAAGGAACCAGTTCTTTTATCCATTCCTCAAACCCTGCGTCCCGATCCAAGTCTACCTTTGAGGTCTCGGAGGAATGCGGGATGCTGCACCGGGAGGTCATCCCGGACAAACCGCCCAGGACACTGTACTCCCTCACCCCATTTGAACGCAGTGTCATTCCCGTGCTGGACGCCATGTGCGATCGGGGCGCAGGCTTTTTGGACGGGTTGGACATCCAACCGCCGTGCTGTACAAAAAAGTCAGCAGGAGAACCGTGACAGGCTTTCCTGCTGACTTTTC
>JAAWAV010000043.1 GCA_022792335.1 Lachnospiraceae bacterium | reverse complement strand
TGAGGCGGAGACGGCGACGATGCTCCGGTTTGGACAGCAGAGCGGCGACGAGTATTTCGTATCGGAGAAGGCGGCGAAAGAGGGGATTGTCATTGAGAATCACAGCAAGTATGAACCCATTGTGATTCTGAAGCATTTCGGTCCCAACAACCCGGAGGAACCAAAGAGCATAGACTAAGCAGTTTTGGTCCGCGAACGGTTGATAGAAGGCCGACGGAAGAAATGGAGAACAGCGATGAAATATTTGATGGGAATTGATAACGGGGGTACCTTTGTAAAGGCAGGACTCGTGGATGAGAACGGAACGCTTGTGGCAGTGGCCAGAGAGCCCATTGAAAACAAAACGCCGAAGCCCGGATTTACAGAACGGGATATGGACGCCCTCTGGGAGCAGAACGCAAAGGTAGTAAAGGCGGCAGTGGAAAAGAGCGGCATCCGTCCGGAAGATATAGCCGGAGTTTCTTTTTCCGGCCATGGAAAGGGGCTTTACCTGGTGGGAGAGGACGGACGCCCTTCCTATCCGGGAATCCTTTCTACGGATACGAGAGCCTGGAGCTATGTGAAGAAATGGAAGGAGGACGGCACAGCGAAAAAGGTCTATGAAAAGACTTTTCAGGATATTCTGGCCTGCCAGCCGGTGAGTCTCTTGGCCTGGCTGCGGGATCAGGAGGACGGCGTGCTGGAGCGGACAAAATATGTGTTTTCCGTCAACGACTACATTCGTTTCTGCTTAACCGGGACGGCAAACGGGGAGTATACGAATTTTTCCGGAGCCAATCTGGTGAATCTTGAGACGGCGGATTACGATAAAGAACTTCTGGAGTATTTCGGTCTGGGAATGATCTATGACAAACTGCCGCCTTTAAAGTATTCTGCCGATATCTGCGGTTCTGTGACGCCGGAAGCGGCACAAAAGACAGGGCTCATCCCCGGAACTCCGGTGATGGCCGGCATGTTTGACGTGGATGCCTGCGGCATCGCTTCCGGTATTTACGATGAAACGCCCATGTGTATGATTGCAGGTACCTGGAGCATTAATGAGTATATTACAAAGGCGCCGATCACCAACGGGACGGTGGCATTAAATTCTATGTTCTGTATTCCCGGCTATTTTCTGATTGAAGAGAGCAGCCCGACATCCGCCGGAAACATGCAGTGGTTCATCGACGAGCTTCTGGCGGAAAAAAAGGAGCTTCTCAAAGCAGAAAGGGCGAGCATTTATGACTTTACCAATGAGGCCGTAGCTTCTGTCGAACCGGGAGAGAGTAATGTGATTTTCCTGCCTTTCTTAAATGGTTCCAATGAGGACGCCTTGGCAAGGGGGAGCTTTATCGGTCTGACAGACTTTCATGGCAGGGCCCATATGTTACGGGCTGTTTACGAGGGAATCGTGTTCTCTCATCTGACCCATGTGAAACGGCTTCTTGCTAACAGGAAGGCGCCGGAGGCTATCCGTCTGGCAGGCGGAGCCGCCAATTCTGAGGTATGGGTGCAGATATTTGCCGACGTGCTCCAGATTCCCATCGAGACGGTATCCTGTGATGAGCAGGGGATTATGGGAGCTGCCATGGCGGCAGGAATCGGAGCAGGGGTATTTGGAAGCTATGAAGCGGCGGCAGAGAAGCTGGTGCATGTATCCAGAAAGGTCATGCCCCGTCCGGAATACGCGGCTGTCTATGAGCGCAAATACCAGATGTACCGGAAGGTTATCGACGCTCTGTCCGGCGTATGGGAAGATCTGAATCAATAGAATCAATCATAGAGGAGAAAGCAATGTACAGTTTACACAAAACGCCCATGGGCATTTATGAGAAGGCTCTTCCGAATGGATTTACCTGGAAAGAAAAAATGCTGGCGGCAAAGCAGGCCGGTTTTGATTTCATTGAGATTTCCGTGGATGAATCGGACGAGCGTCTGGCCCGCCTGGACTGGGATAAGGAAACCATAAGGGAGATTCGGGACTTGATGGACGAGACGGGTATTACCTTTCCCAGCATGTGCTTAAGCGCTCACAGGCGTTTCCCTTTCGGGAGTAAAAATCCGGAGACGAGGAAAAAGGCCTATGAGGTGATGGAAAAAGGGATTCTTTTGGCCAGAGCCTTGGGGGTGGGATGTATCCAGCTTGCCACCTACGACGTATATTACGAGGAGTCGGACGAAGAGACGAAGGCATTGTTTTTGCAGGGAATGAAAGATTCTGTAGAGATGGCTGCAAAGGCCGGAGTCATCCTGGCTATGGAGATCATGGATACGGCTTTTGTGGGTACTATTCTCAGGGCTACTCATTATCTGCGGGAAATTCCCTCTCCTTATTTTAAGATCTATCCGGATATGGGGAATCTGACCCAGTTTTCTGGTGATCCGGAGAGCGAGCTGGAGCTTGGCCTTCCAGAGATTGCCGCTATCCATGTGAAAGAGACAAAGCCGGGAGTTTTTAAGTGCGTGCCTTTCGGAACAGGGACGGTCCGGTTTGCCGATCTGTTTAAGAAGCTTCATGATCTTGGATATGCCGGACGGTTTATGGTGGAGATGTGGGCTGATACGAAACGGACCTACACCATGGAGGAAGCTGTAGCGGAAATTCAGGAAGCCAGAGAGTTTGTTCTGGATAAAATGGCAAAGGGCGGTTATGAAATTTCATAATTTATTCTATTAAGAATCTTGCGATTACATAAATAAAGGAAGAAAAGAATTTTTTGGGTACTCTCCGGAAGGAAAGTACCCAAAAGCCTTTTATAACCTACTTGGTGACTCAAAGTATTATTTTCAGGATATTCCTACCCTTACCGAGTATACCATTAAAGATTGGATAGAACAGGTCATCAAAAATAATTGCGAATTTGGAGCGCTGTTTCACTGTATCACTCTTATTGTGCAGGAACTTATAAGGCGTAAAGCGGCTTTTATCCATGTTTAACGTTCTTCACATAGGGAAGCATTCATACATCGACTGAATGAGATTAGTCTGCACATCGTACAGTCTTATATAGATAACACAAAGAAGGGGATGAAGATCTCTCCGGAAGATAAGACACTACATGGCTGGTGATGCTACAGGTCAAAGGGTCATAGAGAAGCTCGTCATCTGGGAAGGCGTCTTTTGCCCGTGCCAGCCAGTCTGATAAATCTGTTTCATCCAAAAAACTTCCGGCGATGCCAATCCGGATATCATATCCTTGGCTTTTGAAATGTGATGCCCGCTCCTGCATTGCCTTCAAAAGCTTTTTTTCGCAATTCTTTCGGCCCCGTACTTTTTCGTAAGCGTCAACCTTATTTTCTCCGATGGTGAGCAGAGGTTTGATGTTTAGGATAGAAGCCATTGCAGCAGCTGGTGTGATACGCCCTCCCGTCTCAGATAATCAATGTCATCAACGGCGACAAATACAATAGAATTAGCATGGAAAAAGTCATGGGATTCCTAGTTGAAAGTAACTGCCAAATGAATTAAAATATATGTGGTTTGTGGTATACCAAAACAGAAGAGGTTAAGAGAAAGGAGCGGATATAACAATGATAAAAGCAGTATTTATGGATTATACGGGTACGGTTATTCAAGAAAAGGGGAAGGCTATAGAAACGATTGTTTACCGAATATGGAGAAATAGCCGTCTGAAAACCGCAGAAGAAACAATAAAATATTGGTGGAGCTTGTTAAAAATGATGGAAGAAAAAAGTTTTGGAGATACCTTTTTGACAGAGGATGAGATTGTTGACTGCCTGTTGGAGAGGCTCGGCAGAGAGGTTGGACTGACGGATAATTTTACAGAACTGCACGGATTATTTCAGAGGTTTTGGATGTATGCGCCGATTTTTGAGGATGTGAAAGATTTTTTTGAACAATGTTCTCTCCCGGTGTATATTATTACAAATAACGGGGTCTGTTATGTAGAGGAATGTCTGAAGCGCAATCATCTGAATGCGGCGGGAATTATTTCCGGAGAGATGGTCCGGGCATATAAGCCCCATAAAGAGGTGTTTGCTTATGCCCTGGAGAAAAGCGGATACCATGCAAAAGAGGTAATCCATATAGGAGATTCCGTCGCATCTGATGTAAATGGGGCAGTTGCGGCGGGTATCACGCCGATCCTGATAGACAGAAAAGGAAAAGAGCAATATTTGAAATGTCAGGTGATACATCAACTTCCAGATGCTCTGGAGTATCTGAAATGTCTTTGATAAAAGTTTTCAGAGATTCAGGGGAATGTCACTGAACGGAGATTCCCCTGGAATATGGTTTAAGATGGTGACACAGAAAGATGAAAGTGCTCGCCAGGTTTATAGTGGGCGCCGATCCATTTCCTGCAGTTTTCGATGGATTGTATATCATAATCCTTTGCATCCTGTGCCTGTCCATGGATAATGGCCCGGTAAATGGATTCACATTCTCGGATCTGGTCCTCCAGATAGCCTAGCTGTGCAATAACGCTTCCCATGGACTGATAGACGGGCATAAACGTTCGAAGCAGAAGAGGAAGTATCATATTGCTGCTCGCCAAAGCAGTCGTATGGTAAAAATCAAAAATCAGTTTCCCTGCCGCCTGAAAAGTGGGAAATTCTCTTAAGGCGGTAATGATCTCCGGTATTTTGGAAAGACAGGGAGCGTCTGGGTGTTGTGCGGCAAGTTCTATAAAAAACGGTTCTATACTTTTTCGGATCTGCAACATGGGTTCCAAATATTCCGGAGTGAATTTCCAGCCGTTATATTTCATGATTGCCGTCAAAACCTGAATATCTCCCTCTGCCACATAATCATTGACAAAGGCCCCTTTTCTGGGGGCGATCCGTATGAATCCCATATCAGCCAGTTGATTCAGTCCGCCATTGACCACAGCTCTGCTCACTTTCATGCTTTCGCTCAGTTCACGTTCCGTGGGAAGTTTTTCACCGATTTTTAATTCTCCGGAGAGAATCATTCGTTGCAGTTCCTGTATAAAAAGCTCAGTCAGCGATGGGGAAACCAGTTCTTTAAATTCCATTTTAAGGGCTCCTTTCGGTGACATGGTATGGAGGATCCTTCAGCCGTTTCCTGTCTTGAATATGGACAGTATACCATGTGGCGTAGAATGATTCAATCAGAATTAAATTTTAGAAGTTCGGCTTCTTTCCCAATTGACAAACTAATTTTTCAATAGTACAATTTACATACTCACCCATTTTATGGGTGATAGTTTTACTAAACTTTACGGACTACGTATAGCTTTTTTACGTACGCCGGAAGAATAGAGGAGGAATGAAGGTATGAAGCGGGTGTTGGCATGTCTGCTTTCCATTGTCCTTATGGCGCTGCCTTGTATGCAGGTGTATGGAGCAGAAGCCGGACTGGAAGGCTCCAGGGCGGAGACGGAGAGTTTGGCGCCGGAGACAGAGAAAAAGGAGACAGAAGCTTTAGAAACAGAAGCTTCGGAGACAGAAGGTACTTTGCCAGGGCAGAAAGAAAAGGAAACGACAGACGTTTCTGCGGAGCCGGAAAGTGAGCCGGAAACGGATCAAAAGGAAACAGAAAGTGTTCCGGAAGAGACCAAAGAAAAAGAGACAAAAAGTACGGAATCAGAGACGGAGAGCGAAGAAACTGCAGGCTCTTTGTCAGAAGATCAGAGGGATACATATGCTTTCGATAAAAAGTCCGGAGGTCAGGTTCGCGTAGTGATCCATGAGGGGATCGCGATGAAAGAATCCGTGGAATTTACGGTTTCTCTGACAGGAACGGATGGAAACGGACAGCGGGAAAAAGCGATAGAGCTTCCGGAGTCTGCCGGAGACGGCAGCATGCAGGAGGTAGTAGCTGTTTTTGAGGGACTGTCTGAGGGAACTTATACGCTTCAGATTCAGGCCCCCGGTTTTGCCACTCACAGACAGGAAATTATTGTGAATGGCTGGGCCAGCGTGCTGGACTTTTATATCGGCTATTTAAATGGTTTTGATTATGGGACGGCGCTTCATCCTGGAGCGTTGTTGCTTGGAGATGCAAACGGAGACGGGCTGGTTGACAAAGAGGACCAGAAAGCTCTTGTAGACGCGCTGGATGCAATAAAATCCGGTGGGAAGGCAGCGGATGGACTTATCACAGATTTTAATAGAGACAAACAGAGCGATTTGAGCGATTTGGAGCTTTTTGCAAGATGTTATCTGCCTGAGGGACAGACGGATGGCTATGCAGATACCAGAATTGTTCCGGCTTCGGCTATCAGTGCGACATGCGGGGCAAAGACTATCGTTACGGGAAATCTGTCTGCGCTGCTTACCGGTGAGGAATCGGTTACCCTGGAGGCGGCTGATCACGGAGAAATTTCCGGGAGCAATCCCGTTTCCATGGAATTTGAATTTCCAGAGGACGGAGCATTTCCTGTCGGTGGAATCCTGGTTGGAGCGGTGAATGAAAACCCCATTGCTCAGATGGAAATCACCATGGACTATACGGCGGAAGATGGATCCGATCAGAGCCTGTCTATCCCCATGGTAGACGGCGTGGACTTCCTCCTTGAACAAGAGGAGGTGTCCGTAAAGAAGGATGCAGACGGCGTTATTTGTATCAATCTTGGTTCACAGATCGCAGTAAAAAAAGTTACCATCACCATTACAGGCATGAAGAATAACAACCACCTGGCTGAGATTTCCAAGGTGGAGTTTGTAAACAATATGGAGGATCGGATTCCGGAGCCTCAGATGGACGTTCCGCAGAATCTTTCCGCCAAAGCGGGAAATAAATCTTTTACAGCTTCCTGGAATCCTTGCATCAATGTGACGGGCTATGAGGCTATGATTGAAAGCGAAGGAGAGCAGGAAATCCAGTTTGTGCAGGGAAACAGCCTGACGGTTTCCTCTTTTAAAGAAGATAAACTGGTCAATGGCCAGGAATATATCGTAAAGGTTCAGGCCACCAACGGTTCCTGGAGAAGCGGTTACAGTTCTCCGGTGACAGTAGTGCCGAAGCCGGGAGGAAAGCCGGACGCTCCGGACGGAGTAAGCGCCGTAGGGAAATATAAGAGCATCGACGTGTCCTGGAAAGATATGGAGGACACAGATTCTTATAATCTCTATTATCGTATTTCCGGAGCCGCCACTTATGAAAAGATAGAAGGGATTGAAGGGAACCGGACGACAATTTCTGAACTGGAAAATCGGACGAAATATGAACTTTATGTGACAGGAGTCAATGAGTTTGGAGAAAGTGCTCCCTCCCTTACAGCGGCTGCGACGACGGAAGATCCGGATCCGGCCGATATGCCCAAATTCGGTTTGTTAAATACCGGAAAGGATGGGGAGATCGGAGCCCATATTGCCGGTGTTACGTTCCGACAGGGAGGTATGAAAGAAAGTCCTTTGGATACGGCCTCCGGTACAGCCTGGGGTACAGTCGATAAGAACCCCGGTTCTTACTATTCTTGTGAAACCTGGGATACGGGCGGTTTTAATGCCATGGGGGATAATCACGGACTTTTTTATGAGTTCGACCAGGAGTATAAGATGCAGTATTTTGCCTTCCAGGAGCCGGCGGTCCAGACCCCGGGTTATGGCTATGTGAGAGTTCGCTGGTGGGATGGAAACGGAACAGTTTCGGAAACCGTAAGCTGTAGTATTCAAAGAAAAACGGATGCCGAGGGGCGGGTCTATTATCGGGTCCGGATGCCACAGGCTATCACGGCAAAGAAGATTCAGATTGGTCTGGCCAGATCCGTGGCTAAAGGGAGTACCACAGTTTCCGAGATTTATTTCTACCATTACAATTCCCTGGAGGACGATATTTTTGCCCTCTATACGGATGATTTGCATACGGTGCTCAGAGAGGATGTGACGCAACAGACCATTGACGATCTGAGAGCGCGTATTAATACGCCGGATCCGGACTGTGGAGAGTATCATCCGGACAAGGAGGCGCTGGAGCGGGAGTTAAAGACAGCGGAAGATATTTTAAATTCCAAACTGACGACGCCTGTTCAGTTGCACAGTGGAATTAGCACCAATGATGCGAATCTTGGCTTTGGCGGTTTAAATGCATGGCAGCCTCTTGGAGTGACGGCGGCGGCCGGAGAGGAGATCACCGTCTATGTGGGACACCCGTCCAAAAAGACAGGGGATTCCACCAATGTACAGCTTGTAGCGACTCAGTATCATGCAGAATCCGGTTCGATGTTCCGACAGGTGGCGAATTTGAAGATCGGAAGAAACGATGTCACCATTCCGAAGCTCTGGTCCGTGGACGCAGAATCTGGCGGAGCCCTTTATGTCCAGTATACAGGAAGCAATGCAGACGACCGGTATGCAGTGCGGGTAAGCGGAGGCGTAGCTGTTCCAGTTCTTGATCTGTACCAGGTGAAGGACAGTGTAGAGCGGCAGAAGCGGGCAGAGGCCTATGTAACGGCTCTGGATTCTTATGTAGCCGCCATGGAAGCGACTCATGAGACCTATCATCAGAACTCCGGGAACAAGACGGTCCAGTATGCATACCAGGCGAGAGACTGTATCCTGGGCGCTTCCGATATTTTGTCAGACACTATGCTGTTTTCTCTTCCAGCGGCCCAGATTCGTTCCGGGATTGGGACGAGTGGAGATGTTTCTGCACGGGCCACAACGCTTCTGACTTCCGTAGACGCCATGGAGTCGATGATGGATCTTTTCTATCAGCATAAGGGACTCAACGAAGCGGCGAAGGATGTGAAAAACAGTTATCCTTCCAGACATTTGAATATCCGGTATCAGCGGATGTTCGCGGGAGCTTTCATGTATGCTTCCGGCAACCACATTGGCATTGAGTGGGCAGAGACGCCAGGTATGGTAAACTGTGGATCCCTTCAGGCTGATGCAGATGGAAGATATATAAGCGGGCGGTATTTTGGCTGGGGGATTGCCCATGAGATTGGCCATTGTATCAATCAGGGGACCTATGCCATTGCGGAAATCACCAACAACTATTATGCAGTGCTGGCCCAGGCGAAGGATGATAACAACAGCGTTCGTTTCCAGTATGACAAGGTTTATGAAAAAGTAACCTCGGAGACGAAGGGGCGGGCTACGAATGTGTTTACCCAGCTTGGTATGTACTGGCAGCTTCACCTGGCCTATGATAAAGGCTACAATTATAAGACCTATGCAGATCCGGCAGATCAGTTTAAGAATCTGTTCTTCGCCAGAGTGGACACTTACGCCAGAGATAGAAAGAATGCGCCTGCACCGGGCGGCGTGGCGCTTAGTCTCTCGAATGACCGGGATCAGGATTTGATGCGTCTGTGCTGTGCGGCGGCGGAGAAAAATCTTCTGGAATTTTTTGAGCGATGGGGTATGACGCCGAACGCCGATACCATTGCCTATGCGGAACAGTTTGCCAAGGAGACGAGGGCTATTTACTATGTCAACGACAATGCCCGCGTATATCAGCTAAAGGGCGGCAGCAGTGTCTTAGATTCTTCCGGTACGAAACCGGGCGTAGGAGACGGAACAACGGCGACAGTTAATCCGGGAGCAGCCAATCAGGTGGATTTGACCTTGACGGCTCTGGACTCCATCCCGGCCGGGGATGTGTTGGGCTATGAGATCGTGCGTTGTACCACTTCCGGAGGAAAAACAGAGAGAGCGCTGGCTGGTTTTGCCACGGGCGGAACGTTCCAGGATTCCATAACTACGATGAATAACCGGGTTGTGACCTATGAGGTGACACTGATTGACCAGTATCTGAACCGTTCGGCAGTAAAGACGTTGGCTCCTTTGAAGATTGAGCACGAAGGAAATATAGAGAAAGACAGCTGGACTCTGACCACGCAGGATCTGAAAGATACAAATGTAGGGGACATCGAACCAGGGGATGACGACGATCCTTGTGCCCCTGCTGCGGAAGAATCGATCATGAAGGCTGTGGACGGTAAGACGGACACCGTTTATACAGGAGTGGCAGGATCAAACGCAGAGGTTCTTGTGGATTTCCATAAGACTTTGACTGTTGCCGGAATCCAATACAGGCATGGTACGGGAACCAGTATTACGGATTACAGCGTATCGGTGTTGAGTGCAGACGGCCAGTGGATTGAGGCGGCTGCAGGAACGTTTGGAGGTGGCGAGAAGGAGACAGTCTACTTTGCAAGAAAGGGAAATGTAGCCTACTATGACGCTTCGGCGCTGAAGCTTTCCATCCGTAACCAGAGTGGAAAAGAGATTGCAATCAGTGAGTTTGATGTCTTAGGAGTCACTGGAGATAATGTGGATTTCCGAAGGACAGAAGATCAGACGGCGACGATTGGGCGACTGAAAAGCGAGTATCGGTTTGGCGATGGGGCGGATGATGTGATTCCGAAGGATTCCATAGTCTTTGCCGGAACTTACAAGGGCAATCCTGCTTATAATGTGGTACTTCTTTACGACCAGGAAGGAAACATCGTCGGCGGCACGGATGCAGATGGAAACCTGAAGGCATATCAGACGATTCTGGCGAATGTGCCAGATACAGGAAACATTGAGGATGTGTCGAATGGAACCTGGATCTACTGGATCGAACCTGGGGATGAAAACGGCCTTTCTGGCCTGCAGAAGGTAAGGGCGGAACTTTACCGGGTAGACAATGCTCAGACCAATGAAGGTCAGAGGATGGTAAGCGATTCCTTCTTTGAAGAATATCCTGCGGTACTTCCGGAGATTGAGCTTAATGGGAATTTACCGGGTGGAAACTAAGGCGGCAAAGGAGTAAGAGATGAAGAGATATTTGCAGATATTAAATGCAATCAGGGCAAAGGCAGTCAAGACGACTGCCGCTGCCCTGGCAGTAGCGTTTGTATGTGTCCTGGCTCTGCCGGTCGTCAGCCTTGCGGCAAAGGGAACGGTGGAGTTTGACGAAGGGCAGGGGAAGGCTTTGGTATCTTTGGCTCTGGGAGGAGACGACGGGGTGAAAAAAGGTGCTACTGCTTTGGAGCTTGGACTAAAACTTACCTCGGAACAGATGGCAGAGCTTACCGTTTCTTTTGCTTTTGAAGAAAACATAAGCAAAGGCCGGATAGCAGAGTTTCGTTATCATCCTGATACGGGAATCCTGAATCTGTATGTGGCTGGAGAAACTCCGCTTTTTGCGGAGGGCGCCGATGCCTTAACTCTGGGAAATGTGATCGTAGAGGGAGGAAAGGCAAGCATCAATGTGGTAGAAAATTCTTTAAAGTTTTCAGGAAATGGGAGCTTGGTGGAGGATATTACTCTCGTGCCATTGGCGGAGGACGTATTGATTACGGATGGAACTGAAGAGAAACCGGAGACGGTAGATCGATCCAGGTTACAGGAAATCCTGAGAAGAGCAGCAGAATATAAGGAAGAGGACTATACGCCGGAAAGTTATACAATTTTAGCAGAGGCTGTAAAGGCGGCAGAAGCTGTTTTAAATCGGGAGGATGCGACACAGGCGGAGATCGATGAAGCAGTCATTCTAGTAGAAAACGCTATCGGTTCTCTGGTAGAGAAAAAGACGGTTATTGGTGGAAATCCCCCTTCTCCTGACGGCAGCCAGAACAAGGGCGAGACTCCTCCGAAAAAGGAACCGATAAAGAACAACAACGTTCCTTCTAAAGGAGCGGATACAGGGGATAAGACAATGGTAGCGCCTTATGTCATTGCTGCCATTACAAGCGTAGCAGTCATCGGAGGAATTATTTTTGTGCAGAGACGGAAATTTGCACGGAAACAAAAGAACGAAAAATAAATAGGACATAGAGAAAGGCTGTTGCAAAAGGAGCAGAATAGGCTACTGGAGCAACAGCTTTTTTCTGTGCCTAAAAATGGAAAAAATTGGTTAAATTGGTTGAATTTGGTTGAATTTGAAAAAATTCTGTGATAAATTAACTTATAAATGCAGTTCTATGCCTTGATAGACGCCAAAAAGTGACAACGGGGGAACCATGGGGGAATTTTGACAGTTAATGTTAGGTGAATGATATGATACGAGAATATTTGGAACAGGATGTGTACGAGGCCCTGCAGGAGCGGTTGAAGTTTATATTTGAGGAGTTTGAGAATATTTATCTTTCTTTTTCTGGTGGAAAAGACAGCGGTCTGCTTTTGAATCTGGTGTTGGATTTTCAGAAAAAACATGGTCTGAAGAGAAAGATCGGAGTGTTCCACCAGGATTTTGAGGCTCAGTATACGGTGACGACAGAATATGTAGAGCGTACCTTTGAGCGGATTAAGGATGAGGTGGAGCCTTACTGGGTGTGTCTACCCATGGCCACAAGGACTGCCTTAAGCAGTTATGAAATGTACTGGTATCCCTGGGACGATACAAAGACAGAAAGCTGGGTCAGACCCATGCCGAAACAGAACTATGTGATTAATCTGGATCATAATCCTATGACAACTTATCGATACCGGATGCATCAGGAGGATCTGGCAAAGCAATTTGGACGGTGGTACAGTGAGTCTCATGGAGAAAAAAAGACGGTCTGTCTGCTTGGGATGCGGGCCGGCGAGTCTCTGCAGCGTTACAGCGGCTTCCTGAATAAAAAGTACGGTTACAAAGGGAAGTGCTGGATTAGCCAGCAGTTTAAAGAAGTCTGGTGTGCCTCTCCTCTGTTTGACTGGTCTACGGAGGATGTCTGGCACGCCAATTATCTGTTTGGGTATGATTATAATCGTTTGTACGATCTATATTATATGGCAGGACTTAAGGCTTCTCAGATGCGGGTGGCTTCTCCATTTAATGACTATTCCAAGGATTCTCTGAATCTTTACCGGGTCATTGACCCGGAAATCTGGGTGAAACTGGTGGGGCGGGTCCAGGGGGCCAATTTTGCCTGTATTTATGGAAGAACCAAAGCCATGGGTTACCGGAATGTTACTCTGCCAAAAGGGCATACCTGGAAGTCTTATACATTGTTTCTCCTGGATACGCTTCCGGTACGATTGCGGAACAATTATGCGAAGAAATTCAATGCTTCCATGGAATTTTGGCATAAGACAGGAGGCGGGCTGGATGAAGAGACCATCCAGGAACTTATGGAGCATGGCTACAAAATCCGCAGAAACGGCGTGTCCAATTATACTTTGAATAAAAAATCCAGAATCGTTTTTCTTGAAAAAATTCCGGATGATACGGATGATATCAAATCCACAAAGGACATCCCAAGCTGGAAACGGATGTGCTACTGTATTTTAAAGAACGATCATATTTGCCGTTTTATGGGGTTTGGCATGACGAGACAGCAGCAGAAGCGGATTGATGCGATCAGACGCAAATACAAAAGTGTGGAGGAGATGGAATATGGAGTATAAAAGTCCCGTATATCATGTGATTCCAGTGCCGATTGAACAGATCAAACCGAATACATACAATCCCAATGCAGTGGCTCCGCCGGAAATGAAGCTGCTCTATGAGAGTATCAAGTCCGATGGTTATACGATGCCGATTGTCTGTTATTACAATCGGGCGTCAGAAACCTATATCATTGTTGACGGATTTCACCGGTATCGGATTATGCTGGAGCATCCGGATATTTATGAACGAGAACGTGGAATGCTTCCGGTATCAGTGATCAATAAATCCATTGATCAGCGGATGGCCAGTACCATTCGCCATAACAGAGCAAGAGGAAATCATGACGTAGACCTGATGAGTAATATTATAAGGGAACTTCATGAATTGGGACGATCCGACGCCTGGATTTCCAAACATTTGGGTATGGACAGAGATGAAATTTTGCGATTAAAGCAGATTACGGGCCTGGCCGCTTTGTTTAAGGATGTGAAATTCGGGAAAGCCTGGAGGCCGGCAGACGAAGAGACAGGGGAAGAGGTAGAAACTCTATATTAGCAATCTACCGTCGCTTGACAAGAGCGCACATGCTCTGAACTGTGCCGGCGCCCCGATTTTCTGTGTTATCCTTCTTCGACCGCGTGTGCCCTTCTCAAGTGACGACAGCCAAGGAAAACGGCTTGTAAAAAGGGAGAGGGGCAGGTATAATAAAGGCAGACCGTGAAAAAAAGAATGCGGGACTTGACAAACATACCATTCGTATGATATAACAAACATACCGTCGGTATGTAAAGGAGCATAGCGATGGCACGAAATAAACATCCGGAGGAGACGGTGAACCGGATCGTGGAAGTTTCTCTCCGTCTGTTTTTGGAAAAAGGATATGAGTACACTTCTATTCAGGATATTATTGACGGCTTGGGAGGCTTAAGTAAGGGCGCTATTTATCATCATTTTAGGTCCAAGGAGGATATTCTGGAAGCAGTGACGGAGAAACTGTTGGGAAATTCCAACCGGATGCTGACAAAGATTCGAGATTGTACGGATCGGAATGGAAAAGAAAAATTAAAGACTTTATTCCGGGAATCTTTGATGCGGCCTGGTCAGGAGGAACTGTTTGCAGTAGCGCCTGACATCGGAAAAAATCCGAAACTGTTGTTCAGTATTTTGCAGGATACGGTGGATGTGGTGGTCCCCATTTATGTTCTTCCAATTATTGAAGAGGGGATAAGAGACGGATCCATTGAGACGGATTATCCGGCCGAGTTGGCGCAGCTTATAATCTTGGTGGCCAATGTCTGGATGAATCCCATGATCTTTGAAGATACGCCAGAAGTTTCCAGGCGGAAATTCTTGATATTTTCTCAGATGATGAAAGGTTTCGGACTGGATGTGATTGATGAAGAAATATTGGCAAGACTGGAGGAGCTGACAAAGATCTACCAGAAGAATAAATGAGAAAAGGCTGTCAAAAACAGCCGGATGTCAGTAGGGACCCGTTTTTTCTACACAGATCTGGCAGGCAAGTTTGCAGGTTTTGCAAGTTCCTTATGAGCACTATAAGCGCCTATGGTCCGGGCGCTTGGTGCGATACCTGCAATGGCAGACAACCAACGGCGGAGCGATAAAGCCTAAAAGTCAATGTGAGATCATAGAGAAAAGGGGACTGGGGTTATCTCGGGATTTGTTGTTTTTTTCAATATTTTTTTTGGAAGAATACATACCAACGGTTGGTATATATAAGAAGAAATTATGAAAGAAATTTTTGTCCAGCCATATCATCGGGGAGATCCGCCATACAGCCGACTGGACTGGCATGCTGACAAAAGGGCAGATCTGTCGGGAGTTTTCTGTGGCAGAAAAAGCAGAAAATGTACTGGTGATTGTACTGATGTATGGGATAGAATACTTTTTCCATGTGGAGCCGGAGAAATTTACGGGACTGTTTGTTCCAGAACTTCTGGCAAGTGGTTTTCTGGTAGGGGTTCAGACTTTAACGATGGGTATGGTTTCTGTGACGGTCAGCTGGAAAAACCCTTCTACAACAGTAGCTCTTGTCTGCACGCTGCTTATTTTGTTTATGCTTGCGAACCTACCGTCGCTTATAGCATACTGCTTCCAGCTATGTCAGGCGTCGCTGTTTTTCTGTCAGGCGTCGGGCTGGTGGCATACCGGGTTTTTCAATCAGATATAGAAAGAATGGAGGTTTGAATATGGAAAGGAAACTGTTTTCAAGGGATTTTACGCTGGTGGTCATCGGGCAGATCATTTCCCTTTTCGGCAATGCGGCTATCCGGTTTGCCTTGCCCCTCTATCTGCTCAATCAGACCGGATCAGCGGCCCTTTACGGAATGGTGACGGCTTGCGCCTTTGTACCGTCTGTGATTCTTTCCCCTCTGGGAGGGATCATTGCAGATCGAGTACATAAACGGAACATTATGGTGGCGCTGGATTTTTTTACGGCGGCAGTGTTGATTGGGTTTTTCCTGCTTTCTGCGGAGGGCGGCCTTTCTTCAGGAGACGGCCTGGCCGTCCTTTTGACGGTGACACTGATGCTTTTATATGGGATTGCCGGGGCTTATCAGCCGGCTGTACAGGCCAGTGTACCGGCGCTTGCGGGAAGAGAAAACCTGATGGCGGCCAACTCCGTCATCAATGTGGTGAGCTCTCTGGCCGCCTTACTTGGCCCGGTACTTGGTGGAATTTTGTACAGCGCCTATGGACTGCGTCCAGTACTAATCCTTAGTATAGTCTGTTTCTTCTTATCCGCTGTTATGGAATGTTTTATCCGGATACCTCACATACGTCGAGAGAAGGGGGGCGGTGCGTGGAAGATAGTCCGGACAGACTTTTCAGAGAGTTTCTGTTTTATCCAGAAAGAAAAGCCCATGGTGGGGAAGGCGATCCTGGCGGCATTCGGCCTCAATCTGTTTCTGTCAGCAATGCTGGTGGTGGGGATTCCCTATCTGATAACGGAAGTATTTCTTTTAGAATCCTCCCTGGCGAACCGACTCTGTGGCTTTGCTCAGGGAAGCCTGGCGGCAGGGGGACTGGCCGGAGGAGTTTTGGTGGGAGTTTTTGGAAAGCGCCTGACTGTGCGGAAGGCGGGGAGCCTGTTAATGGCTTGTACAGCCTGCATCTTTCCCATCGCCGGGGCGCTGTTTTTCTTTTCTTCCGGCATGGGAAACTTTCTGGTACTTTCTGTCTGCAGTTTCATCGTTATGTTGCTTGCCACTATGTTTACTGTCCAGATCCTGTCGTTTGTCCAGGCAGAAACGCCTCCTGAACTGGTAGGAAAGGTGATTTCCCTGATTATGGCTGTCAGTATGTGCGCCCAGCCTCTGGGAAGCGGACTGTATGGATTCCTGTTTGAAACATGGAAGGGGGCTGAATTTGCCGTGGTCCTTTTTTCCGGAGTTTGCTCTTTTCTGGTGGCTTTTTTTACAAGAAAAATTTTCCGGGATTTTGAGAACCCAGAAGGAACGGATTTAGACAGCAGGCAGGAAAAAGAAATTTAACGGGAGGGGTTGCGAGCTGCTCCTATCCGTTTAGGCAGGAGAGACGGTATCGATAAGATATCTTCGATTGACAAGGGCGGGATCATACTTTATGATAAAAACGAAAGGAATGGGAACAGCAATGCGTACCAGAAAAGAAGCAGTTCAGTACTGTATGAAATTTCCTGACGTTTTTGAGGATTATCCGTTTCACGATGAAAACTGGACCTGTATGCGCCTCAGGAAGAACCGGAAAATTTTTGCATGGATTTTTGAGAGGGAGGGGTTTATCTGGATAAACGTCAAATGCGAACCGGAGTGGCGGGATTTCTGGCGGGACGCCTATCCGGCGATTCTACCGGCTTACCATATGAATAAAAACCACTGGAATTCCATCATTCTTGACGGGACAGTTCCAGAAAAAGACGTAAAGCGGATGATCGGGGAGAGTTACGATTTGTGTAAAGGAAAGCAAAAAAATATTTAAGCTTGCATTCCCTTTCTGCCCGTGATATACTATTAAACGACAAAATTAAATAAGTTCTTCGGGGCGGGGTGAAAGTCCCCACCGGCGGTATAGTCCGCGAGCTGCCTTTGGCAGTTGACCCGGTTGGATTCCGGGACCGACAGTATAGTCTGGATGAGAGAAGAAGATGCGGCTGTGTAGATTTCCTTGGATTAAGAGGGAAGGATTGTCGTGTGAAGGTTCCGGATACCATTATCGTATCCGGTTTTTTTATGCACAGGCCCGTGCAGAGGAAACATACCACTGAAGTGGTGCACGGGCCGCGCGGCGAGTGGGGGAAGAGAAATCTTCCCTACTCGATTGCACACGATGCCCAAAAGAAAGGCGTCGGCGAAGCCGACGGGCACCCGGCGCGGCGGGTAGGGGAAGAGAAATCTCCCTGATCGAGTGCACCAATCTGTGCAGAAAAAACCTGTCGCTTAAGCGGCGGACAGATCACGCGGCCAACAGGAGGAAAGCCCTCCCAGCTACACAGCATGCAGATCCTCTGAGCAGCTTCGTATATTTGGAGCGTCTGTCAGGAAGAACGGTCAGGAGGAAAAAATGAAACGAGAAAAATTGCTTACGGTGAAAAATCTTGTCACCATTGCGGTATTGTCCGCGGTGGCAGCGGTGCTTATGTACCTGGAGTTCCCACTGTGGTTTGCGCCGCCCTTTTATGAGCTGGATTTCAGTGAAATTCCGGTGTTGGTGGGAGCCTTTTCCATGGGACCAGCGGCCGGATTTGTCATCGAGGCTTTGAAAGTTATACTGAAACTTCTGCTAAAGGGTTCCACTACCATGGGAGTTGGCGACTGGGCCAATCTGCTGATTGGCTGTGCCTTGGTGATTCCTGCCGCCATGATTTATACGAAAAACAGGACCAGAAAAGGAGCAGTTGTCGGTTTGATTGTGGGAACGCTTACCATGGCATTCGTCGGTTGCTTCTTAAACGCTTATGTGCTTCTGCCCAGCTATGCCCAGGCATTTGAAGGGGCATGGCAGGGATTTTTGGTGATGGGGGCCTTTACGGCGGCAGTTGCTTTCCCTGTGTTTTTCTTTTACGGCAGAGAGAAGGGAACCCACCCCATTTTGGTGGGAATGGTAGTGGAGATTGGGATTCTGGCAGTGGCTGTGATTTTGATGAATGTACTTCATCTTTTTTCCAGCGACAGCCTTGCAGGGCTCATCGGTATGGGGACGGCGGTTAATCCGGCTATCACAGGGATTTGGAGTTTTGTGCTTTTGGCGGTGCTGCCGTTTAATCTGTTAAAAGGAATTATTGTTTCTCTAATTACAGTTTTGATTTATAAACGGATCCGTGTTATAATAAAGCAGGCTGGCGATTCCGGGAAAGTGACCGGAAAAAGCTTTGAGAAACTGTGAAGCGCTGATCGTAGATGAAAAGAGTCTGAAACGGGACTTTTGATTGGAGGAATCGGGCCGGAGACGCGTGTTTTGCGTCTCCGGCCTTTCCTGCGTAAGGATGGGCGGGGAAACCCGTTGCTGATGCAACATACACCCTGTCAGAGAGCGCTTTCAGGTCTGCTCCAGATACATATTTCAAATACAGGAGGATGGGGTCATGAGATTCCGGCCGTGCATTGACATTCATAATGGAAAGGTAAAACAGATTGTGGGTGGGAGTCTGTCGGATGTAGAAGATCGGGCAGACGAGAACTTTGTATCGGAAAAAGATGCCGGTTTTTATGCAAAATTTTATAAAAAAGACGGACTTTCTGGCGGTCATGTGATTCTTTTGAATCCGGAGGGCTCCAGATACTATCCGTCCACAAAGGAGCAGGCGGCAAAGGCGCTTATGGCTGATCCTGGAGGGCTGCAGATAGGCGGCGGGATCAATGAAAAGAATGCGGCAGAGTTTCTTGGTATGGGGGCCTCCCATGTGATTGTGACCTCTTATGTATTCCGGAACGGGCAGTTTCAGAAGGAAAATTTAGATAAGCTTGTGAGGGCTGTGGGACGAGAACGGCTGGTACTGGACGTAAGCTGTCGAAAACGGAACGGAAAATATTACATTGTTACGGACCGCTGGCAGAAGTTTACGGAGGTTCTGGTAAACCGGGATACTCTGTCCCGGTTATCGGACTCCTGCAGTGAATTTCTAGTCCATGCAGTGGATGTGGAGGGAAAAGCTTCCGGCGTGGAGGAGGAGCTTCTTGCGTGCCTGGGAGACTGGGCGGAGATTCCTGTGACCTATGCCGGGGGTGTGGGAAGTTTCGAAGATTTGGAAACCGTAAAGCGTTTGGGAAGAGGACGGGTAGATGTGACAGTGGGGAGCGCACTGGATCTGTTCGGAGGAAATCTGGAATATCGAAAGGTTCTCGCATTTATGGAGCGACGGAGATGAGCCGTCTGCCGGAAGGAACAGGCCTCTGTAGAGAATGGAATCGAGGACGGCGCCTGGGAATAAAAAGCAATGGATAGGAAAGGTAAGCCATAGATGGAACAAAACGGGAGCAACGCTGAGACGAAACGGCTGAATAAGATAAAGATTGTAAAATATATTTATCATCATGGAGAAGCCTCTAAGCAGGAGATTGGGGCAGCGCTTAAACTCTCTATGCCGACGGTACTGCAGCGGGTGAGAGAGCTGCTTCAGGAGGGAATTATCACGGAGGCAGGGGAGTATGAGTCTACCGGGGGCAGGAAGGCGAAGGCGCTGACCATTGTAGCGAAGGTCCGATTTGCAGTCGGCCTTGATATTACGAGGAATCATGTGAGTTTTGTGCTTTTGGACGCAGGAGGAGCAGTCTGTGGAAAAAAGAGAGTCCGATGCGCTTTTGAGGACAGGGAGGAATATTATAAAAACCTGGGAGAAATGCTTGGATTTTTCCTGGATAAATATCAGGTGGATCGGGAGCGGCTTTTAGGTGTGGGGATTTCGATTCCGGGGATTGTGGACGAAGAGAAGAGATGGATGTCCCAGTCCCATGCATTGAAGGTGGAGAACTTTGAGCTGGATAAAATTTCCTGCCAGATTCCCTGGAGAACCAGGTTTGGCAATGACGCCAACAGCGCCGCCTATGCGGAACTTCGGGGGAACAGCCGGGATACGATTTACCTTTCTCTTAGCAATACGGTGGGGGGCGCCATTTATATGGGCGGCAAAATCTATAAAGGAGCGCATTTTCGGAGTGCCGAATTTGGTCATATGATTTTGGTGCCGGGAGGGAAGCACTGCTACTGCGGAAGAGAAGGATGTATGGACGCTTACTGTGCAGCCGGTGTGCTGGCCCGTTGGTCTGGAGATGATTTGGATGCGTTTTTCCGGGGACTGGAAGAAGAAAATCCAGTCTATGAGACTGTGTGGAGAGAATATCTGAATTTCCTCGCCATTGCTATTACCAATCTCCGGATGGCTTTTGACTGTGATGTGGTCCTGGGCGGATATGTAGGCGGCCATATGGATCGCTATATGGGAGCTTTGGAGGATAAACTTTCGGAATACCGGATTTTTGATTCCGGTCAGAAAGATGTCCGGACGGGAAGATATAAGCATGAAGCGGCGGCTATCGGAGCCGGGATCCGGTTTATCGAAGAGTACTTTGATGGGATTTTATAGGAGTGCGTCCTTGTCAGCTAATGGTGCCAAATGGTATTAAAGGCGCGGGAAATTTTTATGAAATCTGCCGATAAAGGGTTGACAGGCAGTTTTTTCCGTGGGATAATAGAAACACTTAAATAAAACACTTTATAAAAGTGTGCTGCAAGAAAACATTCAGGAGCTGAGGAGGAAGAAATCATGGAAGGCAAAATGAAAGTTGCAGTGATGGAAGGCATCGGAAAGATGGGATTTACAGAAAGGGATATCCCGCAACCGAAGGCAAATGAAGTGCTGGTGAAGCTGGACTACGTAGGAATCTGCGGTTCAGATATTCATTATTATGAGACGGGCCGTATCGGAGATTACATTGTAGAACCGCCCTTTGTACTGGGACATGAGCCCGGAGGCGTGGTGGTTGAGGTAGGCGCTGACGTGAAGCATTTGAAGGTGGGAGACAAGGTTGCCCTGGAGCCCGGAAAAACCTGCGGACACTGTGAGTTCTGCCGGGAAGGGAAATACAATCTCTGCCCTGACGTGATCTTTTTTGCAACGCCTCCCGTGGGCGGCGTATTCCAGGAGTATGTGGCCCATGAGGCGGCTCTTTGCTTTAAGCTTCCTGAAAATGTAAGCACTCTGGAGGGAGCGCTGATTGAACCGCTGGCTGTTGGTTTTCATGCGGCGAGACAGGGGAATGCCCAGGCAGGTATGACGGCAGTCGTCACCGGTTCCGGCTGTATCGGTCTGGTGTCCATGATGGCATGCAAGGCTATGGGCGTATCGAAGGTCTATGTGGTTGATATTATGGAGAAACGTCTGGAAAAGGCTCTGGAGCTTGGCGCTACCGGCGTGATTAATAGCAAACATGTAGATATGGTAGAAGAGGTCATGCGGCTCACCGGCGGAAAGGGCGCAGATCTGGTGATAGAGACGGCCGGGACGGAGATCACGACCAGACAGGCCATCCACTGCGCAAAAAAAGGAGCGACCATTGTACTGGTGGGATATTCTAAAAGCGGTGAGTTGACGCTTCCCATCAGTCTGGCTTTGGACAAGGAGCTGACTTTTAAGACCATATTCCGTTACCGTCATATTTATCCCATGGCGATTGAGGCTGTGGCTGCAGGAAAGGTCAATTTGAAAGGAATTGTTACGGATATTTTTGATCTGGAAGACGCGCAGAAGGCCATGGACGACAGCATCCATAAGAAGGCGGAGATCGTCAAAGGCGTAATCAAGATCAACAAAGAGTTATAGAGAATTTTTTAGAACAGGATTGTAATTTTAAGAAGTTGTCATTAGGAAATTGCAATTAAAGATATTTTTATAAAGAAAAGGAGAAAAACCATGAGTTATTTGGACGAAGTATTTGGATTATCCGGAAAAGTTGCGATTGTAACAGGCGGGGGACGTGGAATCGGACAGACCGTAGCGATTGGCCTTGCCAAAGCAGGGGCCGAGGTAGTTATCATTGCCAGAAGCAATGCGGACGAAACCATCGAGAAAATCACAGCCGAAGGAGGCAAATGCTATTTTGTGCGGGCAGACGTGACGAAGGAAGCGGATGTGGACGCTGCTCTTTCTGAAATTATGAAGAAATCCGGCCATATTGACGTGGTCTTTAACAATGCGGGGATCTGCAAGCATCAGGGAACCTTTGAGGCTTCCATTGACGACTGGAGAGAGGTCATCGATGTAAATTTGACCGGCGAGTACATTATGGCCCGCGCCGTGGCAAAACTCATGGTGGACAACAAGATTCACGGTAGCATTATCAACATGGCTTCCATGTCTGGAACCATCGCCAATATTCCTCAGTGGCAGTGCTCCTATAACGCCTCCAAGGCCGGTGTGATGCATATGACCCGTTCTCTGGCTCTGGAGTGGGCGGAGTATGGAATCCGTGTCAACAGCTTAAGTCCCGGATATATCGCGACCCCCATGTCTGTGGATACGCCTCAGGAGCTTAAGGATGCCTGGATGCCACTGATACCTATGCACCGGATGGGCAAGCCGGAAGAGCTGATTCCGGCAGTTTTGTATCTGGCGAGCGATGCCTCCGGTTATACCACTGGAAGCGATATCATCGTAGACGGCGCTTACACCTGCTTCTAAAGTCTGCACAGATTGGAACATAGAACGTCACGTTTCGGAAAACATTTCGGAAATTGACGTATCTATTAGGAAAGAGATAGGAGTATATGAATATGAAGAACAAATATGAGGGGACACAGACAGAGAAGAACCTGGAGGCAGCATTTGCCGGGGAGTCTCAGGCGAGAAACAAATATACCTATTTTGCTTCCAAAGCCAAAAAAGAAGGGTTTGAGCAGATTTCGGCCATGTTTTCAAAAACGGCGGACAATGAGAAGGAACACGCCAAGATGTGGTTCAAGGAGCTGGAGGGGATTGGCTCCACTGCAAAGAACCTGGAGGCGGCCGCTGACGGGGAAAACTATGAGTGGACCGATATGTATGAGGGCTTTGCCCAAACAGCCGAAAAAGAGGGATTCCCGGAGCTGGCGGAAAAATTCCGCATGGTGGGCGCTATCGAGAAGCATCATGAGGAACGTTACCGTGCTCTTTTAAAGAATGTAGAGACGGCGGAAGTGTTTGCAAAGAGCGAAGTTAAGGTATGGGAGTGCCGGAATTGCGGTCATATTGTAGTCGGTACAAAAGCGCCGGAGGTTTGCCCTGTCTGCGCGCATCCGCAGGCATATTTTGAGATTCATGCAGAGAATTATTAAGCGCTCTAGGATTTCAATCCGATTCCACAAGGAGTTTATGATTGAAAAGGAGCTTCCAGTCTGATAGAATGGATTCCGGGGAACCAAACGGGTTTCCCGGAATTTTTCTATGCGCAGGCCCGTGCAGAGGAAATATACCACTGAAGTGGTGCACGGGCCGGGCGGCGAGTGGGGGAAGATAAATCTTCCCTACTCGATTTTATACAAAAGAGAACGGAATGGCCGTATGCAAAGGAGAGACAGATGAAAAAGCTGCGAGAGATACGCGTATTGGTTTTGTATAACTGGAAACCGCTTACAGGATTTGCCCTCCTGTATAAGCTTGTCTCGGTTTTGATTTTTGTGCCGCTTCTATGGGGGATATTTGATCTGATTATGAAGGCGGGGGGATATGCATACCTTACTTTGGAGAATATCGGCGCATTTTTGACTGACTGGCGTACCGTACCGCTTTTGCTTCTTTTATTTATTCTGGCCGCCAGTTATGCTATGATTGATATCAGTGCGGTGGTGTTTACGCTGGATCTGTTGGATAGTTGGAATAGGTGACTTAGAAAATATCCATTATTCAAGGGTTTCTAATGCCCCTATGAACTTGTAATGGATAGTAAGTCGTTGAATTTTCTGCCCGTCTACCTCTACGGGTTCAGAAACAAGAATTTTTT
>JAAWAV010000042.1 GCA_022792335.1 Lachnospiraceae bacterium | reverse complement strand
CCATCAAAAATGGCTTATTAAAGTATGCCTTTATTATCGTTTGACCGCGCAAATCAATGGGTTCCATTGGATTTCATGCTAAAAACAGATAAAATGAAGCTGCCGCTTCACGAATTTTCATTCGTTAAAGCGACAGCCCCTTTTCTGTCCTATAGGAAATTCCGTTCCCCATAGGAAAAAGCCCTCCGGGGGAACGCAAGGTCTGCCTCAGCGCGGCAAGGGTACTGCGGCGGATACGACGGACCCTTCGGGGACTTAAAATAGATCTTTGTTTCTGTAATGAAAGAAGGCGGCGGCGACGCCGAGCAAGGCGAAGCTGATACCTATGGTCAGATACCGGCCGTCTATGGAGCCGCTCATGATAATATCAGAGCTCTCCGTGTAGCTAAAGGGGGTGATATATTTCAGGAATCTGGCGCCCTCTGTCAGATTGGCAATGATATTTAGGAAATAAAAAAGCGTCGCTATGGCAAGGCCGACGGCCGGTCCGCCATTTATAATAAATGCAGAGACGCCAAAACAGACGGCGGCGATTTCAAGCTGGAGACAGAAATAGGCGAAAAACAGGAGGGAAAGAGTTTTCCAGTCCGGGTGTTCGCCGATCATTGAGACAGAAAAGGCCGTTACACCGATAACGACGATGTTTAACAGGACAAGTTGAAGAAATACGGCGCTGAGTTTTTGAAACAAGACCTGGGTGCGACTCACAGGATGAGTCAGCAGAAATTCAGCAGTCCCCTCTTTTTCTTCCTTTGCGAGAGCCTGGATACCGAGGAGAGCGGCAAAGAATGAGCCCCCAAGACCAAGGATATTTCCACATTCTATACCGAAAAAACCTAAAAATTCTCCAAAATTAAGCTTATCCATGCCGAAGGCGGCGGAAAACCCTCCCATATTGGAGAACATTCCGCTGATTTCACTCATCTGACTCTCCATATCCGGATAGATCAGGATACAGACGGCAAGCATAAGTGCAATCACAGTGGTCCATAAAAACAGAGAAATTTTTCCCTGGCGAAGTTCATGTTTCAGTAAAGTCATCTTACAGATCCTCCTGATTTCCTGGTGGTATTTTGTAAAGGCTATAGAACGGCATCACAGAGTGTTTTGCCCGGACGGTTCTCTGTTCGCTTCCGGCGTATAGTAGTGGAGAAAAATTTCTTCCAGATCCGGTTCGGCGATGGTCACGTCTGTGAGAGGCAGAGAAGCTAGAGCCAGGAGAAGCGCCTTTGGACTGCCTCCATATAAAAAGGTCATGGTATCTCCAGTTACTTTTACATCGCGGATGCCTTTTAACAGAGGAGGCTGTTCCAGCCCCCGGACAGTGACCCGCTTTGCGCTGGCGGATTCCAAAGACATGTTTGAGGTCATATTTTCCTGAGAGAAGGGGCCTTCTCCCGTCAGGGCGCATCCCAGATGTTCAATGGTGTCTGAAACAAGCAGCCGACCTTCCCGGATGACGGCGGCGTGGCGGCAGTGTCTTTGGACTTCGGAGAGAACATGGGAGGAGAGGAAAATAGTAGCTCCTTCCCGGTTTCGCTCCTCCAGAATGGCAAAAAATTCTCGCTGCATCAGGGGATCGAGACCGCTTGTAGGTTCGTCCAGAATACAGAGACGGGGGTTATGCTGGAGGGCGCAGATCACGGACAGTTTTTTGCGATTGCCCAGGGACAGTTCATTTACTCTCTTTTCTGTGTCAAGCTCCAGCCGCTCACATAAACGGGCGGCCTCAGCGATACAGCTTTTCCGACGGTTTGCTCCCCGAAGGTCAGCGGACAAGTTTATGATTTCCCGTACTTTCCGGTTTCGATAAAAAGCAGCCTCTGAGGGCATGTAGCCAATGTCGGCAAGGAGTTCTGTTTTGTGAAGTGGTATCTGCTTGCCAAAGATCTCCGCCGTTCCGCTGGTGGGGGCGAGAAGTCCTAAAAGCGTACGGATTGTAGTACTCTTTCCGGCCCCGTTGGGGCCGATGAAGCCGAAGAAATCTCCTTCTGCCACCGTCAGATTCAGGTCCATGATTCCTCTGGCTTTTCCATAATATTTGGTAAGTGAAGCAGTTTTAATTGCATTCATAGCTGTCTGTTACTCCTTTCGTGCCAGGTAAATGTGTTTCCAGAATTGAAGTAGATTGGAAAAATCCCGTTCCAGAGCTTCTGTATCGAGAGTATTTCTTTGCCGGAGCATTTCCCAGAGATACCCTTCTGAGACCAGATACATTTCCCGGCACATGAGAGCTAAATCCAGTCCGGGAACAAAATCCTCCGGGTTAAGACGCGACAGGATATTCTGGGCCTTAAGGCCAAAGTGGCGCTGGTAACTTTTTTGGATTTCAGCGCTAACTTCTGCTGCTTCTTCATAAAATGCCTTTACAGCGAAAGCGGCCATATCGGGATAGACTCGCATGACGTTAAGCTTCGCCTGCATTCCTCGCTCTATCATTTCAAAAAAATCCGAAGATTCATAGCAGCCATAACGAAGGAGAGATTCCATAGTAAGTTCGGCCGCCTGATTCCAGAGAAACAGATACAATTCTCTTTTGTTTTGAAAATAATGAAACAAGAGGGATTTGCTTATGCCTGCGCAGTCGGCAATTTCCTGCATGGGGCTTTTTTTATAAGTGTTTCGGGAGAAAACCCTGAAGCCTGCATTGATGATAACCTGTCTTTTTTCTTCCGGTAAAGCATAAAATTTTTGGTTCATAAAAACTCCTTGCTGTGGGGCCGGCACAGTTTTTGTCTGTTGCTGACTGGTGCAGTCAATTCCTATTATAACTCATTGACCATTTTTGAGAAGGCTTATTTTACCGGATGGAAGAATCTGAAAGTTTATGATGTTTCTCAGGTTTTTATAATTGTTTAGGAAAAGTTTGTGGAAACCGGGAAATAATAAGTCTATAATTAATAGAAGAAAGAGGGAGGGATTTTATGTTGAAAGAGCAGATTGCGGTGATCGATCTTTTGAAAAATCTGATCCGGGGAAATACAGAGGAGTTCAGCCGGGTGACTTATACGCCCCAGAAACCTTCGTTTTGGACTTATGGGGAGCCGGCGGAAGGTTTTCGAGGAGAAGATTCTTTTTCGGAGGAGCGGAAGGAAGGCTGGCGGCTTCCACGGAGGACTCCGGAATCTCAGGGGATTTCTTCCGGAAGGCTGGCGGCTTTTTTTGAGGAACTGGCGAACGACGAACGGACGGACCTTCACCATGTGGCAGTGCTCCGTCACGGCGCTGTGATTGCGGAGGCTTCCGTGGCGCCTTACCGGAAAGGCATGTGGCATGCTTCCTATTCGATGTGCAAGACCATCACGGGCATGGCGGTGGGGATGCTTATTGAAGAAGGACGGCTGGCCCTGGATGACAAGGTTTTTGCGCTTCTGGATAAAAAGTCCCTCCTGACAGGAAAGAAAAATCTGACGGTAGAGCATCTTTTGACCATGAGCTCTGGCGTTAGCTTCAATGAGACGGGGATGGTTTCAGGAGACGACTGGGTATCCGGTTATCTGCAGGCCGGGGTCAAGGGGACTCCGGGGAAACAGTTTGAATACAACAGTATGAATACGTATATCCTTTCAGCGATCATTACGAAGATCACAGGGGAGACACTGATGGAATATCTGAAGCCGAGACTCTGGGAACCTCTGGGGATTACGCAGGTATTCTGGGAAACCTGTCCGAAAGGAATTACAAAAGGCGGTTGGGGACTTTTCATCCGCACGGAGGATGCGGCCAAGTTGGGGCAGCTTGTTTTGCAGAAAGGGAACTGGAGGGGAAGCCAGCTTGTCCCGGAGAGATGGCTGGAGGATGCGGTGACAAAGCATATGGAGACGCCGGAATCTATGGGACCTTATGGATATGGTTACCAGGTGTGGCTGGGCGGCCGTCCGGGAAGTTGCACGTTCAATGGGATGCTGGGGCAAAATGTGCTGGTTTACCCGGATCTGGACATGGTAATTGCGGTCAATGCAGGCAGCGACGAGCTTTTCCAGACGTGTGTTCTTCTGAAGATTGTACGGAAATATTTTGAGGAGGACTATTGGCCGGAGGAGGGAATGGCGCCAGAGGACTCGGCCGGCTACAGACGGCTCTGTGAAGTACAGGAGCGACTTGCCCGCGACGGCGGTTTTTGGAGAAATGGCAGCGCGGGAAAGACTGGGATTCGGGGAAGAAGCGAGGTGGGTGGAAACAGACTTCGGAGCCGTCTGAAAGGAGCCGGCGGACAGATGGGGAGCTGGAACGGTTGTGGAGGCGGTCGGGGCCGCTGGGGCGTTCGAAACAGAAATGGACGGAAACTGCAGTATCTGGAAGAAGAGCGGATGAAGCGTTTACTGGACGGCCGGATTTACCGGATGGAGCAGACCCATGTAGGTCTTTGCCCGCTGATGTTTCAGGTGTTTCATAACAATTATACGGATGGGATACGGACCATTGCCTTTTATTATGAAAAAAAACGGTTTTATCTGGCGGTGGAGGAAGGCGAGATATTAAAACGCATGGAGGTGGGATTTGGCCAGGCCGCCGTGACGGAAGTATTGTTTCATGGAGAGCCCTATCTTTTGGGCGTGACAGGAAGCTTTCTGGAGGATGAGGAGGGACGGCCTGTCCTGAAGCTGGATCTGGCATTTCTGGAAGAGGCGGTGCGCCGGAGACTAAAATGTTATTTTCTGGAGCAGGAGGGGAAAATAGAACTTCACTGGGATGAGACGCCGGGAAGCCGTCTGATTACGGAGGGACTTGGATCGCTGCTTGGAGATTCTCTGAAAAACGGATTTATGGACCTTGTCCGGGAGAAGGCCGGAGTGGACCTGCCGGCGCTTCTGGTCGACAGGACCATCCATCCGGTTGTCACAGGTATTGCCGCAGATCTTCTGACATGCTCTCCTCCAGCCGAATGATATTTCCGGCAATTTCCCGGGAGGTATGGTCGGCGCCGGTGTACTGATTCAGATAGGAGCTTAGAGCCTTGATGCCCATGTTGCAACCGTCGGTGAGCATGGAAGCGATCTTTTTATCGGAGTCGTTTAACATCAGCTTCATGCCGGTCATGATGCGGGCGGAGAGCTTCTCCATCGTTCCAAGCTCTCCAGCGGATGTACCGCCTTTGTTGGCCAGGCAGTGAAGCTTGTCGCCGAAGCTTACATGAGCATTCCTGTATTTTTCCAGACTTTCCTTAAAGTCCTGGTCGTGGACGGAGGGGAGAAGCTGGTTCAGCGTTTCAACGGCCATTTTAGTGCCTGCGTTGCATTCTTTCAAAAGATTTTTCGTATCGTCGTTCATAGCAGTTTCCTTTCTTGATTGATGGTGAAAAGATGAATTGGCCTGCTTTCCCTGAGGACGCGGACCGCTGTTCTTAGTATACCCAGAGGGTATCTCATCATGCATTTTGCCATTTCTAAAATGGTTGCCTGTAAAAAGGGAATATGTTATAATCGAACAGGTCTGAGTCGTCGGTTTTTGGCAGGCGTATGGTCTGTGGAAACGGGCGGTTTTTTACAAAGAGGACAGGCATAAGGAAAAGGAGAAGAAGTGTGATGGACTATGCAAAAGAATCTTTGCGCCTCCACGGAGAGTGGAAGGGAAAAATTGAAGTAAAGGCGACTGTTCCGGTTGAGACGAAGGAGGACTTGTCCCTGGCCTATACGCCCGGGGTTGCCCAGCCCTGTCTGGAAATCCAGAAAGATTTGGAAAAAAGTTATGAACTGACCCGTCGCCATAATATGTGCCTGGTGGTGACAGACGGTACGGCAGTTCTCGGACTGGGGGATATCGGACCGGAGGCAGGGATGCCGGTGATGGAGGGGAAATGTGTGTTGTTCAAGGCATTCGGCGATGTGGATGCTTTTCCGCTCTGTATTAAAAGCAAAGATGTAGATGAGATTGTCAATACGATTTATCTGATTTCCGGTTCTTTTGGCGGGGTCAATCTGGAGGATATCGCCGCTCCCCGTTGCTTTGAAATTGAGAAAAAACTGAAGGAAAAATGCGATATTCCGATTTTCCATGACGATCAGCATGGAACGGCCATCATTACTCTGGCCGGCCTTAATAACGCCCTGCGCGTGGTGGGAAAGAAAAAGGAAACCGTAAAAATTGTGGTAAACGGGGCGGGAGCGGCCGCCATTTCCATCACCAGACTGTTGTTATCCGCCGGATATCAGAATGTGACTCTTTGTGACAGAAAAGGCGCTATCTATGAAGGACGGAAAGAAGGCATGAATCCGGTAAAAGAAGAGATGTCCCTGGTGACCAACCGGGAGAAAACGGCCGGTTCCCTGGGGGAGATCCTGGTTGGAGCAGATGTATTCATCGGCGTATCAGCCCCCGGCGTGCTGACGACGGAGATGGTAAAGACCATGGCAGAGGATGCAGTAATCTTTGCCTGTGCCAACCCGACACCGGAGATTTTTCCTGAGGATGCAAAGGCAGGAGGCGCGAAGGTGATTGCGACAGGACGAAGCGACTTTCCCAATCAGATCAACAATGTGCTGGCATTCCCGGGCGTATTTCGCGGAGCCTTTGACGTGCGGGCCAGGGATATCAACGATGAGATGAAGATCGCTGCGGCCGGGGCTTTGGCAGGGTTAATCTCTGATGCGGAGATTTCGCCGGAATACATCATCCCCAAAGCTTTTGACAAACGGGTGGGTCCTGCCGTGGCCAAAGCAGTAGCCAGGGCGGCCAGAGAGACGGGAGTCGCAAGGATTTAAACAGGGGATTGGGGATCCCCGGCCGGATTGTACAAAAAAAAAACATGGAGTTATCCACTTCCCATTTTTCCGGTTTTGGTGTATCATATAATCTGCAACTGCTAGATATTGTGCTTGAAAGTAAGAGAGATACCAACATGTGGTATAACGGCAGACGAGGAGAGTTATGAGTGCAGAAGTAATGAATCGAGTGATCAAACGGAACGGGGAAGAAGTGACCTTTGATTTGTCAAAAATTGTAAATGCAATCGAGAAGGCAAATCATGAAGTGAACAATATCCATAAGATGAATGAATATCAGATTCTGGCCATCGCCGACAATGTGGCTGATCGGATTCGGGAGTCGACTCATGCAGTCAACGTGGAAGATATTCAGGACATGGTAGAAACCGGGATCATGGAGATGCGGGGTTATGAGGTGGCTCAGAAGTATGTGCGTTACCGCTACAGACGGGAACTGACCAGAAAGTCCAATACCACCGACAATGGAATCCTTTCCCTGCTTGATAATATCAATGAGGAAGTGACACAAGAAAACTCCAACAAAAATCCGGTCATCAATTCCACTCAGAGAGACTATATGGCGGGCGAAGTCAGTAAAGATCTGTCCAGAAGAGTTCTGCTTCCTGCTGAAGTTGTACGGGCTCATGAAGAAGGGATTATCCATTTTCACGATACGGATTACTATGCCCAGAGAGAACACAACTGTGATCTGATCAATCTGGAAGATATGCTTCAAAACGGAACAGTGATCAGCGAGACGATGATTGAGAAACCCCACAGCTTTTTCACCGCTTGTAACGTGACCACTCAGATTGTGGCGCAGGTTGCCAGCAATCAGTATGGCGGGCAGTCATTTTCCCTGGCCCATCTGGCTCCATTTGTGGACATCAGCCGGAAAAAGTTGAAAAAAGCAGTGATCGCGGAGCGAAAGGCCTGTGGCGAGCCGCTGGATGAGGAGATCATTGACAAGGTTACGGAGTGCCGCCTGAGAGAAGAAGTGAAGAGCGGAATCCAGACGATCCAGTATCAGTTGATTACGCTTATGACCTGTAACGGACAGGCGCCCTTTGTGACGGTCTTTATGTATCTGGACGAGGTATCTGCGGGACGGACCAGAGACGATTTGGCCATGATCACCGAGGAAGTACTTCGTCAGAGAATGCAGGGGGTGAAAAATGAGAAGGGCGTATGGATCACGCCCGCGTTCCCCAAGTTAATTTATGTTCTGGATGAGGATAATATCACAGAAGATTCCAGGTACTGGTATCTGACGGAACTGGCGGCAAAATGTACCGCCAAGCGGATGGTGCCGGATTATATTTCTGCAAAGATGATGCGGGAGCTTAAAAAGGGTAGTGTCTACACCTGTATGGGGTGCCGCTCTTTCCTGACCGTAGAAGAGAGTCAGAAAAACCCGGACGGAAGCTACAAGTTTTATGGTCGGTTCAATCAGGGAGTTGTGACCATCAATCTGGTGGATGTGGCCTGTTCTTCCGAAGGAGATATGGATAAGTTCTGGGAAATTCTGGAGGATCGTCTGGAGCTATGTCACCGGGCGCTGAGATGCCGTCATGAACGTCTGAAGGGGACAGTTTCCGATGTGGCTCCCATTCTCTGGCAGTACGGAGCGCTTGCAAGACTGAAAAAGGGAGAGACTATCGACAGACTTCTGTACAACGGTTATTCTACCATCTCTCTGGGCTATGCGGGGCTTTATGAAATGTGCATGCGGATGGTAGGCAAGTCCCATACGGATCCGGAGGCAAAGCCCTTTGCGCTGGCAGTGATGCAGAAGCTCAATGACAAATGTGCCGAGTGGAAAGCGGCAGAGAATATCAGTTATTCTGTTTACGGGACTCCTATGGAGTCCACTACCTATAAATTTGCGAAATGTCTGCAGAAACGGTTCGGTATCATTCCGGGCGTGACGGACAAGAATTACGTTACAAACAGTTACCATGTCCATGTGTCGGAGGAAATTGACGCTTTCAGTAAGTTAAAGTTCGAGTCGGAGTTTCAGAAGCTGTCTCCTGGAGGAGCCATCAGTTATGTAGAAGTGCCCAATATGCAGCAGAATATCCCGGCAGTTCTGTCAGTGATGAAATTTATCTATGACAATATCATGTATGCGGAGCTTAACACCAAAAGTGATTTCTGTGAGAACTGTGGCTATGACGGGGAAATTCTGATTAAAGAGCAGGAGGATGGGAAACTGGTCTGGGAGTGCCCCAACTGTGGAAACCGGAACCAGGATAAACTGTTTGTCGCTCGTCGGACTTGCGGCTATATCGGAACTCAGTTCTGGAATCAGGGACGGACTCAGGAGATCAAGGATCGGGTTTTGCATCTGTAGGGGAGCCGGCTAGAGTAGCGCCTCTGTGATAGAAAAAACCAATAATTAGGAAGCAGGTATGAGGTCGGGAAGGAATGTACTACGGAAATATAAAAGAATGTGACGTCGCGGACGGTCCCGGAGTGCGGGTGACGCTGTTTGTATCCGGCTGCCGGAACTGTTGCAGGGGATGTTTCAATTCCGATACCTGGGACTTTTTCTACGGGCAGCCTTATACGGAAGAGACGGAAGCGGAGCTTCTAAAGCTTCTTGCACCGGATTACATTCAGGGATTTACGCTTCTTGGCGGGGAGCCCTTTGAGCCGGAGAATCAGAGAGAAGTGGTGAAACTTCTTGCGAAAATCCGGGAGACTTATCCGGAGAAAGATATTTGGTGTTATTCCGGGTACCTCATGGATTCAGACATGGCTCCCGGCGGGAAAGTTTATACTGAGGTGACAGAGGAACTGCTTTCCTATATCGACGTGCTGGTAGACGGCCGGTTCGTGGAAGAAGAAAAGGATTTGACGCTTATGTTTCGCGGCAGCAGAAATCAGAGAGTACTGAGGCTGGAGAACGGAAAAGCAGTGGAAGAATTGTATCGCTAAAGAATTAGGAAGGGAATATCCTGAGACTGCCCTGAGGGAAACAGGCGGCCTCAGGGTATTTTTTATTTCATGGGAAGCAAAATATTTTTATCAGTTTACATAAAATAATCCGAAGAATGAAACAAAATATGCTTTTCCCCCGTCTTATAAATAGAAAGCTTTCAAATAAAACAGATACCGGATATTAGAGTTTGCAACAAGAGGTACATGAGGAGGCGGATGCGATATGGAGATGGAAAGCCTGATTGCCCGGGCGAAGGAAGGGGATGCAGATGCATTTGCGGCGCTGATCCAGAAGCATATGAAGGCCATGTATAAGGTCGGATGGTCAATCCTGAAAAATGATGAGGATGTGGCAGACGCCATACAGGACGCGATTCTGACAGCCTTTGAACGGCTGGATCAGTTGAAGGAATCCCGCGTATTCCCATCCTGGCTGACACGCATCCTGGTAAACAAGTGTTATGACCTTCTGAGAATGAAAACACGGGTGGTTCCCATGGAAATACTACCGGAAGAGCCGACACCAGACGCCGGATATGGAAATGTGGAATGGAAGGAAGCGCTGTCTGGCCTGGAGGAGAAATATCGTCTGATTTTGATTCTGTATTATATTGAAGGGTTTAAGACAGGGGAGATCGGACAGATTCTTGAAATTCCGGAGGCCACGGTGCGAACCAGACTGTCAAGGGGACGGAAACAGTTGTTTGTCATGTATCATGAGGAAGGAGCAGAGAGGAGACCGGTATGAATATGTATGAAATCATAGAGGCACTTCAGGAAGATGTAGAGGTTCCTGAGATTGTTCAGACAAAAGCAGAAGAAGCATTGGAACAGATTCGGAAAACATGTGCCGGGGGAAAGAAAAAGTCTCCTGTGGGCGGGAAAGGAAACGTTATGAGCAGAAGAGGAAGAAAGAGGCTGATAGTCAGTATCGCAGCGGCGGTTCTGGCGATCGGCGGTACCTGCGTCGCGGCTACTTATCGGGGATTTAGCCGGAGTACGGAAAAACAAATGAATATTTCCGAAAAGCAGAAGTCGGAATTTGAAAGTCAGGCAATGGAAAAAGTAGATAAGGTAGAAGCACAGGAGACAGAACAGGAGAGGGTACAAGAGATGGAAAACGATACTCTCGTGACCTTTCCGGAGGTGTCTGCGACTGACAAGGGAGTCACCGTTACCCTGCAGGATTGTATTGTGGACAATTATAACGCAAGGCTGAGCTTCCGTGTGGAAGGTTATCAAATGCCTGAAGCGCCGGAAGGCATGGCGTCTTGTCAACCGGAACTGAAGTTTGGTATTATGGTGGACGGGGAACAGAATCCCGGCGATATAAGCGGCAGTTTTTACAGCGGATGGTATGGGGGAGCCTTTGAAAAACTTTTGGAGGATGAAACCATTCAGAACTATCAGTTTCCGGACGGTTCCATGGAATATAACATTCATATTAGCTGCATTGACAAGGGATATTATATGAATAAACCCATCCGCGTAGCGTTTTCGGGGTTTGAATATTATACGGAAAAAGCGGGCGAGCCGCATATGGATCTGGAAGGAAACTGGGCTTTGGAATGGACGCTTAGGGGCAGTGATGAAGTCTATGAGGCAGACGTTGAACATGGAGCCATCGGGGATACAGGGGCTACATTGACTCACGTGGAGCTGTCTCCGATCTCAGCAAAAGTACTGGTTCATTTCCCCAAGCAGGAATACGAGGAAGAAACGGATGACGGAGGAATTCATACCACATGGAAAGAACCGCCGAGGCTTTGCGGCGTGAAACTGTCAGACGGAACAGTATCTTATGATTCGTGGCTTGGGGGAGGAGGATCTTTGTGCTATGTGGAGACAGATATTTGTGAAATACTCAATTACAGCGGCCAGATTGTAGATGTCAGCCAGGTAGAATATCTGCTGTTCCAGAAAGATTATCCGGAAGATGGAAATGTCACGGACGACAATTTCTATTTCGTAAAAGTGCGGTAACGGCGGCGCATTGCCCCTATACACGGATGTTAGGAGTTCACGAGGATAGTTGTCATAAAATTTTGAAAACACGACGGGACAAAAAGCCCCGGGCAGTCTGTACGTACGGACTCCCGGGGAGTCTTTTGTTTGCTGAAAATCTGTTGAACAAGAGGGTGTCTCAAGTTTTTCTTGAAAATAGAAAAATGCTCCACATATCTTATACAACACACATCAGCCCATACATGATCGTACATATAAGCAAACTGATTATACTTACTTTATTTGTTCTATAGTTTGTATTTGCAGGATTCCACTTTTTTATTTTGCTATTTTCACATAAGAATCCAGTGGTTGCACTCATTATACCAAAAAGCAGCAATCCACATATTTTCATCGCAGGCAGTGTATTATTCT
>JAAWAV010000061.1 GCA_022792335.1 Lachnospiraceae bacterium | reverse complement strand
GTGATATTACACCGGATGGGAACAGTCTTTGACAATTCCTGGAGCATCTCAATGACTTCGTTGGAATGGGGACCATAATCGATGAGATCGCCCAGCAGAAGCACTTCGTCATAGTTTCCCTTTGCTTTGGACAACACCGCCTGTAATGCGAATTGATTTCCATGGATATCGGATAAAATCAGTAATTTCATAATAGCCCTTCTTTGATGAAAAGGAAGAATCCCTTTGGTTTAGTGCCTTTTTTCTACTTCCTTCTGGATTTTTATGGCTTTTAACAGATACATTACAATACCTGCGACAAAAAAGACTCCATAAAGAAGAAAACAATATAGAACCAAGAGATCCATACAGTCAATTACAACTGCGAGCAAGGCGAAAACAGGAAGCCATCCACTTACCCCCAAGGACTCCTGCAATTTAACAGCGAGACTTCCTGTCTTATCATGATCCTTATTTAAATCTTCCTGCTTACAGATCACCCCGTTTTCTATTAAATCATGTTCTGAATTTTTATATTTCTGATATACCAGCCTTGTTACAGTATCAAAGGTTGAAGCCAGAGCGCCGGCAATCAGAATCAGTGAATTTCCGGCTGCAATGAGACTGCCTCCCCGTTGATAAGCACAAAAGCCAAAAGCAGTACACATAAAAGCAACTAACAGGTAACTGCTCACTGCATCTGCGAACTCTCCGAAAGGCTGTTTTTTTACACTTCTGGCCAGATTCCCATCGATACAATCCAACAGCGACCAGATATTTATCAGGATAGCGCCTGTAAGATTACATATAAAATTATCAGGATAAAACAGGATACTACCTATAATTGCTACAATTGCAGATATATAAGATACCGTATTGGCAGAAAGACCATGATTCGCGCAAAAAGCCGAGCAGTAAAAGGAAATAGGTCTTAACAGATATCTGCCAATCAGAGAATCCTTTCTTTTCTTCCATTCAGGAAACGTATCCCTGAAAAATTTTCCTGTATATTTCATTTCCACCTCCACGATTATTTGTGAATCAAAAATATATTTTTTTCTCTATGATTTACATATACTGCTTCTGTCGGAACATCCGTATTTACTAAAGTTCCAGCTCCAATTACAGAATGAGCCCCAATGGTACTTCCCTTTAAAAGAATGGCTCCTGCGCCTATCCAAACATATTCTTTCACTGAAATCGGATTACATCTAAAATCATTTCGTAAATCATTTCTGTAATCGTGATCATGGTCATAAAATTTTACACCCTGTCCCACAATTGTACTGGCTCCAATGCAGATGTTATCCCTGGAATTTATACAAACCATGTCATTAAAAAATACATCATTACCCAGCAAAATAGTTCCACCGGTTATATTAATAATCACATGCTCCCGAAGGGATACTCTGTCCCCAAACACTAATTTCCCCTTACTGTCGATTCTGATTTTTAAAGAGGGCTTCACTCTGTCCGACCATTTAAATTCGAATCGGTCTCTGTATATCAGTTTGTATTTTATCAAGGTCAGACAACTCAAAAAGTAATCCCATACTTTTAACCATATTCTCATTTGGACTTTCTCCTGGCACAATAATCATAATAGTATTTTAAGAAAAATAAGGTTCCACATATCATATAGGAAATAACGCTTGCGATTGCTGCTCCAAATGCGCCATGTCTGGGAATCAAAACCCAGCTGGAAATGATATTGGCTCCTACTGCAATCAACAATAAAAAAATAACGATATAAGACTTTCCTTTATTAATATAAATAGGGTGAATCAGTTTAAATGCCACCATTGGAATAATTCCTATAAATAATGTTAAAGTAACTTGATAAGCAACTACATATGGTTCTCCATAGATCAGTTTTAAGAAAAATTTACCCAAAATCCCAAAACCGACACAAATGCAAATACAGAAAACAATATTAACTGCGATGTACTTCAAAACAAATTTATGATTATTATCTTGTGCTGTTTTATGGTATATTAATTCTTTGAAAGCGTCTGGTAAAATCCATAACATGTTTGCGAGCGAGTAGGCAACCCCGTAGATTCCAACTTGGCGATCTCCGCTTCCCATCCAGTTGAGCATAAAAATATCAATATTATAATTACATGAAATCAGTACGGCAAGAACGGCAGTAGGTATCCCTATCTTTAATAATTTTTTGAGTAATTCTGTCGTCAGCAATGTTCTTTTAAATCTAAAATAAGAATAGGATTTTGATAAGATAATAATTTCATATACATATTTTATAATCATCAAACTAACAACAACATAAAGGGAACCTGGAAAAAACAAAAATGCAAGTACATTCAAAAAAATAAACAAAATCGTTGATGTCAACAGAAAAAGATTTCTTTTCTGAATATTGTCAATTAGCGCAATAAAAACAACCTGATTATTACAGATTATAACGGTAGATAGTAGTGCAATCAGAATGATTTTTAAAGAGGGAGCTAAGAAAATCAAAATCAGTGAGAGAGCCAAAAATCCCACTGTCTGATTCCATATAACAGTCATAATGGAATCCTTTGCTATTTCATCCCCTTTTTCGTTTCTTAAAAGAGGATATGCATAACAAATCCCTAAATTTAAAAATAGCTGTATAAAATGCGCATAGTTTATAATTGTAGTATATTGCCCTTTTAATTCCAGTCCCAGCGATCGGTTTATCAGAATATTAGATACAAAATTCAAACCGACCGTCAATACCCTTAAAACAATAGGGGACATTAAAAAATGTTTTAATTTATTCATATCTCTTTCAAAGTTTCTTCTAAATTTTTCCGGCGGCAAGAGTACCTATTCCAATTTTAGTTTTTTCATACTTCTTTAAAAAAATTTTCAAAAAACACATTTCTTTTATTATCTAAAATATTTTTTTCATACTCTTTTGATTTATTAAAATTTCTAGAGGCACAAACAAGCATATTTTTCTGTTTCATTAAAAGTTCTATTTTACAAACAAGATCTTTTGAGTCACCTTTATGAAACAAGTATTCTTTATCAACCAATTCATAATTGCCACCAACGTTGGAACAGATAACCGGACATGCGCGGCTCATTGCTTCTACAATTGATCGGCATAATCCCTCCATGAAGCTGGGTTGAATATAGATGTCAATATGATCCATCCATTCAAAGACTTTTTCATGGGGCAATGCTCCCTGGATTGTCACTGACTGCTCCACTCCATATAATTGAGCTTCATGTATCAATTCCTTTCCATTTCCCGCCCCTATTAATTGATATTCTAGATTGGTAATTCCTTTTTTCTTTAATTCAGATAAAGCATGAATTACATATTTCTGCCCTTTCCATCCAACGTCTAGAAAAGCGGCCGTTCCCAGGATAATCTTATCGCCTTTACTCTTTGCATTTATTTTTTGAAGCCTTTGTTCTAGAATGGAATCCTGGGGTGCAAATACTTCGACATCAGAACATCCCACTGCTTTCCCTGCACAAGGATATCTTTTTTGAAGGGCTTCGTTAGTTACATATACTGCATATGGCACATCTTTCATTAACACTTTTGTCTGTAATTCATTTACCAATGCGACTATTTTTCCCTTAAAGCTATGGTACCAAAGAGACTCAAAAGCAAACCCTGTCACTTCCACTAAATAAGGTTTCTTTAATTTTCTGACCCATTTTAATGCCGAATTTGTATATATATTTCCCACAGAACGGATAATCACGGCATCAGAAGCAGCCACAGCCTCTTTAATAGCAAGATTTATTCTTCTTCTTAATTTTAAATTAAAGTTACGGGTGGGCGGCTTGTAAACGTCTGGCAGACATATGGCGGAAGATATCGCAGAGTCAAAATAATTAAACCTCCTTTGCGCTTCTTCTACAGAATAAATCATTTCTTCGCCACGCAGGATCACGGTCAAATGTTCACTGTATCTTCTGTATCTGCCCCATATTTCTTCAGTGAAATTTGCGTCTGTATACAAATTACCTTCTGTATCCCGTTTCCACCTGGAACCTCCCTGAATAAATAACAGTTTCATTTGTCCTATCTCCAATGCCCTTTCTGTTGATAACACAGGCTTTCTCCCTTTTTAATCGTGTTGTTGTAATATTGTAAACAAATGCTAGAATAAGCCAGTAGGTTGAATTGTAAAAATCATTTCCTGAATTTAGAACGATGTACCCTGTAATTCCAAATAATAGTTTATAAAAAATATCGCTTTGAGCACATTTTTTCACTCCTTTTACTGTATTTATGAATAGTTTAAATAGAAAAGCAAAATGTACTGTTGCGTAAAAAAGTCCACCTTCAACTAAAATACCTAAATAAGAGGACTCCGTTTGAAATACGCCTCCTAAAGCAACATTTTCCGCTGCGTATACTTTATAATTTCCGAATCCAATCCCTACAAGGGGATTTTCAAAAAAAAGTTGAAATGCATATTCGTATATTACATTTCTGGTTCTGTAGGTAGAAGTCATTCGGTGATATCTCGGCATATTTGAAATTACATCTTCAAATAATCCAAAGGTACGGTATAAAAAAATATATACATATTCCGGTATCCAGTCAGGACGAACTGAAAACACAAGAATTACTGCAAAAATCGCCAGCAATAAGGCCCAAATCACTTTTTTTCTCTGAGAACCTTTAGAGAATATAATCAAAAAAAGTCCTGTCGTTGCCAAAACCATAAGAAAGAGCTTCGACTGTGCAATTATTAAATCTACTGCAGTAAACAATATGATACAACAAAAAATCAAACTTTTTTTTATTATTGTAAGGTTCTTACGTTCACTAAAAAAATCAACGACCAGAAAGACAACGCTGAGAGAAAGCATGCATGTATAGTAAGACTTATCCAACAATGTAACATTCATCACATTGTATATTCCAAGTCCCTGAGAAGTGATTTCCCTAACATGCATAATAGCGTCTACAGAAAGGAACAAAGAGATTCCAATAAAGGAAATTTCTACTGCTTTGAAATTTTCTTCGCCTAGGACTACAGTTCCCAGAATAAATATAAAAAAGTAAATAACATATTTAAGTTCATAATCACCAAAACCAATTTCAGGTTTAAAGACACTTTTTAATGTGTGTATCAATAGGGTCAAACAAATAATACACAGATAGACTCGTATCTCTTTTTTTACAACCATTTTTCCATTGGTAATGAAATATGCAATTCCTCCTAACAGAACAACTGGTATACCTGTAAAGACAATAGACGGTATATGAGTCAGGCGACTCAATGGCGCACCAAACGTATTCAATATTATCGTCAATATAACAACTAGATTGATCCATTGATTATTAACTTTTGAGTGCTCCATTTTATCCTAGTCCTTTAAAAACTTATATTTTAAATTTCATCTATCAGGTTTTTCCATTGCAGGGCTATGTTTTCTTCGGAAAAACGAGACAGAGAGTCTTTTGCATTTTGTCCGTGTTCTGCAGCAATATCTTCATGCTCTATATAATAAAGAATAGCTTCTGCCAGGCGCAAGGAATTATCGCGTTCCACGACAGTCCCTTTATCTTCCGTATCAATCAGTAGTCTGGCTCCTCCAGGTTTGCAATCTGTAGATATAACGGGAAGCCCCAATTCCATTGCTTCGATAATCGCATTCGGTATTCCTTCATAGTCTGAAGTCAAAACCAACATACGTGCTTTGCATAAGACACCATATACATGGTCTGTCACTCCACAGTAAAATGCCGTATCCTCCAATTGGTTCTGCTGAATCATATTTTTTAATTTTTCAACGGAAGCGTCCACATCTGCTCCGTAAAACCGGAGTTTTATATGAGGATATTTCTCATGGACCATTTTCATCGCCTCAATTAAAAGATCTTGACGTTTTTGCTTCAAATCGATTCTCGCCAGGGATATAATATAACCTTCGTGTTCTTGTTTGTTCCAACATAACTTTGTGGATCCAAATGATGGATTATAAATCACCTTTTTTTTCAAATGGCGGTATCTGGCTTTATTGAAATAATCCTGAGCGCTTTCCGTCTGGCAAACCAATCCGTCTGCATATCTGTATAAATGATGTCGAAACAAATCCGCCTTTTTTTTACAGGAAAAAGGATCGATTCTCTGGGAAAGTAACAGTTTAAATTTTATTAGCTTTTTTGCTATAACCAGACTGTATAAAACATGATCTGCAAAATTTACAATTGTATCTATTTGCTGCTTTTTTATAATATCAATAAGCGCTTTGATATTCTGGAAAAACCCGATTGTATTCCGGTAAATAAAAGAATCATTATTGGAATGTTTTGTCTCAATAAATTTGATTTTTGTATTTAATTCATAAAAAGGCCGTTCCGTACTTAAGTTGCAATACCATACTTCATAAAATTCCGCCATCGTATTTGCTAACCAAACAAACATTTTCATAGAACCGCCGTGTGTATTCCGATCTGTTATAAATAGAAGCTTTTTTTTCATTGCTATTTCCTTTATTCTGTTTCTTTTTACTAATCTCTGCGAAAAAGATCTCTCGAATACACTTTATTTTTCACATCATCGAGGCAACTATCATAACGATTGGCAAGAATAACCTGAGAGACGTTTTTAAATGTTTCCAAATCGTTAATAATTTTGCTACCAAAGAATGTACTCCCCTCTTTAAGAACCGGTTCATAGATAACAACGACCGCCCCTTTGGCTTTGATGCGTTTCATAACTCCCTGAATACTACTCTGGCGAAAATTATCACTATTGCTTTTCATGGTCAAACGGTAAATACCAATTATAATTTCTTTTTCTTTTTTTGCATCCCAACAATCATTTGCTTCATATGCGCCTGTCATTTCCAATACCCGATCGGCAATAAAATCTTTTCTGGTTCTGTTACTTTCTACAATTGCCTTGATCAAATTCTCCGGAACATCAGAATAATTGGCCAACAACTGTTTTGTATCTTTGGGCAGACAATAGCCGCCATACCCAAAAGAGGGATTATTATAATGACTCCCAATACGGGGATCAAGACAAATACCGTCGATAATCTGTTTTGTGTTCAATCCTTTGATTTCTGCATAAGTGTCAAGCTCATTAAAATAAGACACTCTCAAAGCCAGGTAAGTATTTGCAAATAACTTAACTGCCTCTGCCTCCGTATATCCCATGAAAAGAGTATCGATATTTTTTTTGATAGCGCTTTCCTGTAATAATTTTGCGAAAACATGAGCAGCCTCCATCAAACTGGAGTTTTCCATATCTGTGCCGATAATAATACGAGATGGAAACAGGTTGTCATATAGCGCCTTATTTTCGCGTAAAAATTCCGGACTAAAGATAAGATTATTACAGTGAAATGTTTCTCTTACAGAAGCAGTATAACCTACCGGTACTGTAGATTTGATTATCATGATTGCCTCTGGATTATAGCTTATAACCTGTTGAATGACTGATTCGACCGCAGAAGTGTCAAAAAAATTCTTTTTACTGTCATAATTTGTGGGAGCCGCAATAATAACAAAATCTGCATCTCTATAGGCTTTCTCTGCATCCAGAGTAGCGGATAAATTAAGCTTACATTCTGATAAATATTTTTCGATATACTCGTCCTGGATAGGAGACTTTTTATCATTAATTAAATCAATTTTCTCTGGAATAATATCGACTGCAACCACTTCATGATGTTGGGCAAGAAGCGTCGCTATTGAAAGGCCGACATAGCCTGTACCTGCCACAGCAATTTTTAAATCAGTAAAATCTCGCATTCTTCTGTATCTCCTTATTCCTTTTTTCGGATTTGTGGCAGCTATTCCTTTTCTTTGTTTAAATAAAATTCTTTATACCATTCCACAAATTTTCTAAGTCCCTCTCGAAGAGGCGTGGAGGGTTTAAACCCATAATCCCTTTCGAGGGCACTGGTATCCGCATAAGTAATCGGTACGTCCCCAGGCTGCATCGCAACTAATTTCTTATGCATTTCAAAATTATAATCTTTTGGTAATATTTCCGCCCGGATCAATTCTTCTTGCAAGATCTGAACAAAATCCAACAAGTTTTCCGGATGATTATTTCCAATGTTGTATAAAGCATATGGAGGAATCGGTAAGCCATCTTCTCCGGTGTGCTTTTCTGGAGCTTTTTGCATTACCAGAACGATTCCTTCAACAATATCCTCTACATAGGTAAAATCGCGTTGGCAGTTTCCGTAATTAAAAATCTGAATCGTTTTGCCGTTTAAAAGTTTGTTGGTAAAATCAAAATAAGCCATATCCGGCCGGCCAGCCGGTCCATAAACAGTAAAGAAGCGAAGTCCTGTAGACGGAATATTATATAATTTGCTATATGCATGAGCCATTAGTTCGTTACTTTTTTTTGTGGCGGCATACAAAGAAACAGGAGTATCCACCTTATCATTTGTACTGTATGGAACATGCTTGTTGGATCCATAAACAGAAGAGCTAGACGCATAAACAAGATGTTCTACTGGATAATGACGACAACCTTCTAATATGTTATAAAATCCGATCAAATTGCCTTCAATATAAACATCTGGATTAGAAATAGAATACCGGACACCAGCCTGAGCGCCGAGATTTACAACAATATTGGGACGGTATTGTTCAAAAACAGAGTGAATCAGGTTCTTATCTGCAAGATCCCCTTTGACAAAGACAAATTTTTCACACCCCAATAATTCTTCCAAGCGGGATTCTTTTAATCGTACATCATAGTAATCATTCATATTATCAAGACCAATGATTTTAACATTTTCAGTACGGGTAAAAAGTTCTTTTGCCAGAAACGATCCAATAAATCCAGCCACCCCAGTTATTAAAATATTTTTATTCTCTAAGTTGATGTTTTTCATCCTTACGACTCCTTAACAGATCTTTATAATACTGTAAGAGTTTATTTGCTTCTGTTTTTGAATCAAATCCAGCGGCTTTTACTTCATTTTCATAGCTTCGCCTTTGAGACAGATTGGCCTGTGTTTTCATTAAAATTTCTTCTGCCCATTCCTCAACCGGTTTTTTTAAATCAAGGAAATGGCTTAATTCTTCACAGACACCGGATTCTTTTGGAACTTCTGTTGAAAAAAATACTGGTAAGCCACAGGTTTCGGCCTCTACCCCTACGACAGGTAATCCCTCATACAGACTTGGCAAAAGAAAACAATCCATCGCATTATAAAATTGCTGGATATCCTCTCGACGTCCCAGATAAAGCACAGCGTTTTCTATATTTAGTGATTTGATTTTAGATAACATCGCCTCTCTGAGGTTTCCATCACCAATGAGCAACAGCCGAGCATTTTGATTTCTTCTATAGATTTCTGCAAAAATATCAATAATAAAAAGGGTATTCTTTTGTTCTGTCAATCTTCCAATATGACCAATTACAAGATTTCTTTCTAGTTTCAACTGCTTTCTGCACTGCTTTCTGACGTATTCGTCGTATCTGTTTTTCTGAGTATCTATTACTGTTTTAAATATCGCAATTTTCCCCTGAGCATACAAGGTATCGCCAAATTGCCATCGTCCGCAACTTTCCCCGTTTGCCATATAATGAGTAGAGAAGCATCTGGAAAAGGGTTTCAAAATTTTTTTTAATATGGTTTTTCTGTCTGCACTATGTGACATGGAAATACTTTCATTGATTCTGAAAGGAACCCCTACATTCCAGCCGGCAAACATTGCAAATAGATTCATGGTTCCATTATATCCATGGACGATCTTATATTGATTTTTTTTACATATTCTTTTAATGTCTTTTATATTTTTGAAAATATTTTGATAGGGGGTGATTTCATAAACCGTCCCTCCAAGTTTTTCTATTTCTTCTTTAGGGATCGCATTCGAATCTGTATCACATAAAAAGTCAAATTGAATTTCATTTTTATCAATATTTCTGTAATATTCCATTACAAGGTTCTTTTTACCGCCTGAATGCATCTTTCCCATGATGATTGCAATTTTTTCCATATATTTATTCTCTATAGCCGATATATTAAAGTTTATAATGCTGTTTCATAAAATTAGCAGTCCTCATAATTCCGTCATCCAATGGAATCGGATTTAATTTTCCATATGCTTTTATAAATCTGGAAATATCCAAATAATTTACCGGAACATCCACAGGTCTCCCTGGCATATATTTAATATCAAGATCTATATTCAATGTTTTCTTTATAATATCTAACAATTCTCCAATGCTTGTTCCATAGCCACACCCCAAATTAAAAATTCGGTATTCACTTTCACCATTAACAATCTTAAGAATTGCTTTGATAGCGTCAGCTATGTATATATAATCACGTACAACAGAACCATTGCCATATACAATAATCTGCTCTCCACGCAGTGCCTTATAAGTAAAGGTAGTAACTGCGCCCAAGGCTCCATTCGGTCTTTGATATGGTCCATATGGATTGGCCAAACGTATAATTCTGTAATCGAGATTATACATATAGTGATAAAGATACAGTAATTTTTCAATTGTAAGTTTCTGTATGCCATAGGAGGAGATGGGATCGGTTGATGTGGTCTCTTTCAGTGGATAGGATTCTGCTTTCCCATAGACAGTTCCACCTGAGGATAAAAAAATCACTTTTTTCACTTTCTGACGAACACACGCATCCAACAAATTTGCTGTCATACCAACATTTATTGTCATTTCTTGCGCGATTTTTTGATTTGCAGTAGAAGGGGCGGTACTGCTTATTAAATGATAGACAATGTCCTGATCTTTTAACAATGAATCCCAATCTGTATCGTATTCAAATTTAGACTCAACAATTTTAATGATCGGAGTTCGAAACAGGTTGATGGTTGGAAAATAATCTCTGTTCTGATCAACAAGCGTTATATAATCATTCTTTTCTTTTACTAATTCAAAAACTAAATTAGTTCCAATAAAGCCTGCTGCCCCTAAAATAATAACGTTCATAGTTTTCCAAACCTCATTCTTTTACCTCTGATTCCGCTTATCAAATTAAGCATTTTCCATCGTGTAGCCATTACCTCATCAGTCTAAATCCAGTCTACACGGTCTACTATCAGGCTGATTGTTTTAAAAAAATGGAATCTTAGTGCTCCAAAAATATCTTTTCATACTTATTCGCTATTTGTTCCCAGCTATAGGCTTCTCTAATTCTCT
>JAAWAV010000041.1 GCA_022792335.1 Lachnospiraceae bacterium | reverse complement strand
TACGCAGGGATTTTGACATCATAGGCGAAGAACTCCCCGTTATCACAAAACAGGGATATGACGGCGGTTATCTCCTTGCGGACGGTGTGGGGCAGCACCAGAACACACTCACGCAGGAACAGTTGGAATGCTTGGAAAAAGTTGCTGTGACCTGTGGTTCAGAGGACAGGAGAATTGTTTTGTCAATCATACATGAATTTGGACCGTACTGTGAAAGTTTTGATACTAAAAAAGTAAATTCGCCTTTATGTATTTGGGATTATAAATTGGCTCTTTGTCATATCCGATAAAATTTCCATCTTTATCGATAAGCGCGCTCCGCCCTCCCAGTACGTCTATTTCTTCATGTTTCTCCAGAAAATCGACCTGCCACTCCAGGCGCCGTTCCAGCGCGATATCGTCGTCATCCAGCAGCGCAATATATTTTCCTCTGCTTTTTTCAATTCCAAGATTCGTGGAATATGCGATTCCCTGATTCCTGTCATTGAAATATAACCGGATTCTTGAATCTTGATATCTCCGAATCAAGTCTGGGGTAGCGTCCGTAGATTTATCTTCTACAACAATCAGTTCCAGATTTCCATAAGTTTGATTCAGGACAGATTCGATTGCTTCCCCTATATATTTCTCCCCATTATACGCCGGCATTATCACACTCACTAATGGATCCATATGCACTTTACCTCTCTGCCTTTCCGCTTCCCTGGACGCTAAGTAGAACAGACAACTTCCTGTCTTTTCTATATTAATAAACAGTAATATCTTTCTTCACGTTTTCTAACAGCGCTCCCTCCGCTTCTGTGTCGAAGATCTCCGTATCGTCGGCCTGGTATAACTGTGTAGTTCCGTCCGCATAGACCATCAATTTCCGTCCTTCTGCAAACAGGAAGCATTCAAATGCCTGCAGATACCGTTCTTTTCCGATCATCCGATAGAGCAGACGGAAGTCAGGGTTATATAGTTCCGAACGGGCCATTTTTATGTAGTCGCAGTCCGGCGCCTGATAGGGCGTCCCTGAGAGCAAGCTGATGACGATAGGGTTAAATTCCAGCAGAGATATCAGGCGATTGTCCTTTCCTGTCCCCATCTCTCTGGAGCGAATCGCCAGCGGAATCCCCGTCCATCCTTCCGAACAGGTATATTCCATGGATCCTATCTCCGACAGGCTTGTATTGTAATCCAGAATCAGGTTTCCGTGATCTGCATAGAGAACCATTCTACACCTCATGGGCCGAAGAATCGGTTCCACCACATCGTCCATATAGCGGATAGCGTCCTCGTGTTGTCTGGCATAGTCGGCCCGCAGACGCCCCCCCTTTACAGGGAGGAAATCAAACAGCATGGCGGTCCCCTCTGAAATCAGAGCCGTTTCCGTATAAGGGTTGGAAAATGTAAAATGACTCTCATAGATTTCATGAAGATAGAACAAATCCCGCTCCGTTTCCGAAGCGTCTAAAAGGAACTGCCACAGTTTTTCCGTCACCGTAGAAAACTGATCCCGGTAGTGGATATGCGCTCCTTCTATGTAATGTTCTCCGTCTCCGTAAATGTAAAAGCCTCTGCCCTGCTTTTCCGCAAAAGAAGCGAAACGGCACTCTTCCTCTGACACGCTGTTTTTTTCGTAATATCCGGTTCTCAGATCCCCATTCTCGCTGTAGGCCGGGACCAGGCTTTCAAAGGTAGAAGTAGAAAAGGAATAGGCGTTTGTAAACTGATATCCTGTCTCATCCAGCAGCCTTTTTAACTTTGGCATCGTCCGTTCCGACAGATCCTGCCGTCTTAACCCATCCAGGCAAAACAGCAGCACATGATTTTCTGACAGGGCGGCGGCCGCCTTTTTCTGGAGCGCATACAGATCCTTTACCGCCGCCAGAAGCTCCTCTGTCTGATCCCCATGCTCCGGATGGAAGGCTCTGTGTCCTTTCCATTCCTCCAGTTTCCCTATCGCCGTCCGAAAATCTTTAATATGAATATATTTTGTAATTAAGTCCTTATATAAATCCTTTAAAACAGATTCCCTGTCGCAGTCTCTGATTTCCCTCTGCAACTGATTGATTCTCTTATAATGCTGATAGGGGTGGTTGGAATAATAATAGTCGGCCTGTACCCGGATTCCTTTTTTTTCAAACTCATCGTAAATATCCAGTACCGGCATCTTTGGATGGGACTCTTTTAATTTTTGTTTCAGATCCTTCCGGAATTTATAAGAAGAAAGGACAACCGCGTCAATCCCCGAAGCTTCCATCTCTTCATCTTTGATCAGACGGAATCCGAGATGTTCTCCCTCCGGGGCCGCATAATTATCCACGATGTATTTCACATTCTTCAACTCATGCATATAATCTGCCATGAGCATTTTCGTATGACCGCCGTAACAATAGACGGCTGGTCTTTTGGCATGCTCCAGAAAAGCTTTCAGAGACTGCCGGATAATCAGGCCGATATTGTTGGCGTCCAGCGGAGGATCCAGATGAAACCTGGTAAACAAAGCCTGATATCCTTTTTCCAGTTCCTCCCTGATCCCGTTCATGCTTTCATACACCTCTCAATTCTTTTTGCGATCTCCTGATTCACCAGTTCATTCAGATGGGACGGAATCACGCCGTATTCATATTGCTTATCCGTAAAATAATAAGGTCCTGCCTCAGACGCCTCCACCAGCTTTACGTTTCTGCAGTTCTTCTCAAAAAAATCATAGTAACCACTTAAAATTCTGTTGATACGCCGGATCTCTTCCAGATTTGGATACTCTTTCTGACTGTAGATGTCCCCGAAGGTTTCACTCAAGTAGTCTTTTACAAGGATGATTTTTAAGCGCGGGCATAACTCTTGGACACGCCGGATAAACGCACTGCCGCTCTGTTCCCACAAATTCTGGCATTCTTTGGTATCCCGGCTGATAATCTCCCCACATGCCGCGGAAAACTCCGCTCCGTCAAAGGCGTCGCTCTTCGTCAGATAACCGGTTCCACAGGTGATCACGTCAAAGCGTTCTTCTATAAAATTCATAATCAGGTATTCCGGCTTAAATTCTTCCAGAATCGTCCAGAACCTGTTCTGAATTTCTCTTTTGAGCATCATTTCCCGGTATCTGTTTTTATGACTGCAAGAAATCTCCTCGCCAACCGGGTTCATCAGACTGATCAGGCTGGAAAAATTGAACCGCCCATAAGGATCGTGCAGGAAATTCATATGGCCCACAATCTTGTTTAAATTGTAGCCGCCAAGGGTGAGATAACGGCAGTCCGGAGAATCCGGAAACTGTTCTGAAACAAAAAAACGATAATTTCGTTCTAGCTCCCGGTAGTCCTCCTCTTCTTTTCTGTAAAAAAAGACAGACAGCAGATCTGACAACTTTAATTTCACAATTTCTTCCAGCGTCTTTTTATACTGTTCATACAGTCCGCACCGTTCAAAGCCTTCCAGCAAAAGTTCCAGCGCTTTGACTCCGATGGTATTCTCGTTTTCATGGCTGGGACGCGGACTGGCCGTCAGAGATCCTTTTCGGAAAATCCGGTAATAATACAGAGCGCTTTGTATCTGTTCTACCTGGTTACTCACTGCCAAAAGCAGTGGATAGATGGCCCTGGCTTCACTGTGACAATCCGGAAATACAATCCCGTTCCTGACAAAAAGTTCCTTTTTAAACATGCATTTCCATATGGCCGTATAGCCATATTTCATATGTTCCTCCAGGCTGTAGGTTCTCCCCATGATTCCATGGCATACACGGTAAGTCCTGGTGTCCGTCTCACTGTTTACTCTGTATACGTCGCATTCCGCCATATCGGCGCCTGTTTCTGTGAGACGTCCGTATAAAAGTTCCAGATAACGCTCGTCAATCCAGTCGTCTGCATCCAAAAATACCAGGTAGTCTCCTCTGGCCTCCTGCAGGCCAAGGTTTCGCGCCTTGGAGGGGCCTTCGTTGACTTTTGAAAATGCCCGGATACGGCAGTCCCTTTTTTCCCATTCCCTGCATTTGAGTCCTGAGCCGTCCGTAGAACCGTCGTCAATCAAAAGAATTTCAAAATCTGAAAATGTCTGACTTCTCACAGATTCCATACACTGGTCCAGCCATTCGAACACATTATAAACAGGAATAATTATGCTGACTGCCGGCGCCTTTTTTTTCTGCTCATCCATTTTCATATACTCCCAGATAATTTCTCTGTATTCTTTTCAGTGCTTCTGTCTCAAAGGTGGTAAATCCATGATGCAACAGCAAGCTCTCCGACTGCATCGGTTCCCGCCCGTGGACTTCTTCTACGGAAAGGTCTGTCGGATAGACGTCGCCGTAAATGGTTTCCTGCCCCATATAGACGGCCATGGAAAGCCGGTGGTTTCCGTCGATCACCCCATAACTTCTGTTTAAAACCAGGCGGGAAGCTTCCTCGTATCCGGAACTTTTCCACGACACAATCAGACTCCGGAACTGCTCCAGCCGCCGCTTTGCCGTGGCCTCGCTGCAATGCAACGTCTGTGCTCTTATGTAGCAGGAAAATCCCCAGTCATTCCGCCCTTCCTGCTGCTCAATGGCCGCCAGGCGCACGCCCAGGCGCAAATCTTCCTGGAATCCGCTAAGAAGCTCTTTGACCTGCAGCTTGATCTCCCGTTTCTCCGGAGGGCCAAACATCAGCTCATATAAATAGGGATAGATCCACAGATACTGCTTCGTCTTTCTCCGCACCATGGTCTCTATCTCTTCCCGGATAGACTCATGAACGGCCAGACAGATCAGGGTATCCTCCCTGAAAGAAAGTTCCTCCAGACTAAAAACCGGCAGCCCTTCAAACGCTTCGCCTTCTGTCTTTTGGCTCCTTACAAAACACAGAACCTGCTTCTCCAGGCCATGGGTCTGCATGATTCTGTAAAACTTTCGGGCGACATGGCCTGTTCCGTATATCACAATGGTCTTTTCTCTCAGCTTTTCAAGAATCATTCCCGTCTCCAAAATCAAGATCTGTCACCATATGCCCCGGGATCCTTTTTTCCCTGGGCGGCAGGGACATATAGTTTTCCCCAAAAAAGTGGGTCAGAAATCCTTTGATATCTTTGGAAGCGCGAAGGGTCAGTCCTTCAAATTCCACCTCGCCCGTCTCCAAATGCCATCGCTTCCAAAGTCCGCGTTCTTCTTCTCTGGAGCCCCAGCCAAAGCAACGCACCCGCGTCGCCCTCGCCGAGTGATATCTCCTGCTCAAGTATTCCATTCCTCTGTGTCCCCATTCCTTTGGAAAGAGGTTCAGGATAAAAAAGCCAAACCAACTGCTGAATCTTCTTTTATTCCAAACCCCCACCTCTGAATACAGAAGCTTTCTGCAAATCCAGGACAGACCTGTACACAGCCTTCCGGAAAACCATCCCTCCGGCAAATCGTCATCCGGAAAAATGTCGATAAAAATTCCGTTTCTGGCAGTCATCCTATGCTGCCCTTTTCTCTTATAAACCGTTCCATTTTTTAAAATCCTGGCATACCCCCAACGATATCCCGGATCCGTTCGATAGGTCTGTAAAAAATAGTTTGGAGACAATTCCGTCTGACAGACTTCACAGAATCTGTCGTATTCTTCCCGAAGCATCCGAAGGTCCACGTCGTCGTCCCACGGAATGAATCCTCCGTGGCGAATCGCCCCCAGAAGGGTTCCTCCGTCCAGGATATAGGCAATCTCATGCTTCCTGCAAATTCGGTCCACTTCCCGAAGCATTTCCAGTTCTGCCAGCTGGAGCCGGCGCAGATTTTCCTTTGTATAAACAAATTTTCCCAAAACGTTTCACCTGTACCCTGCTTCTTCCTGCAAAAACTGTTCCATAATTCCTGCCAGAGCAATACTCTCCTGAATAGACACCCGCTCTTTTGTGGGATACCTCTGGACTCTGTCCAGAAAATATCCCAGTTCATACTGAAGTCCATTCCCCGCGTAGGGATATTCGTATCGTTCCCGTTTCGTGGAATCCTCATAGCGTATCTCAAAGCTTCTGGCCAGCCACCAGGGCGCCTCCGCCAGGAGATACCCCTTCGTACCGGAGATAATCAACTCCCCCTCCGATTTTACCCCCAATCCAGCCTTGACAAGGGCAGTCCGGACACTGTCCCTCTTCCTGCCGGTTTTCCTGTCAATGTTGCACCTGCTCTCCTCAGGTTCTTCATATTCAAAAAACACTTTGGTAAAGAGATCGACGCCCTGTTCATTTCGCTGAGCCACAAACCGTATATCCTTCCAGTCACAGCCTAAAAGCTTCAGTACGGCAAAGCAGCCATAAGTCCCAAGCTCTGTCATACTCCCCCCAAAATTCCGGTCCGAAAGCTCCCTAAGGTTCGGATCTACCAGTTTGGTGAAGCAGGCCTCCACATCCCTGATCTCTCCGATCCTTCCTTCTTTCACTGCCTCCAACAGCGCCTCAAACCCCGGGCAGTAGGCGGTCTTGATCGCCTCCATTAGAACCAATCCCTGTTTTTTAGCCAGCCCAAAGAGCTCTTCCGCTTCTTTTTTGCTTAATACCATGGGTTTTTCACATAATACATGCTTTCCGCGCTCCAAAAGCCTCCGGACATAAGCTCCGTGGGTAGCTGTCGGTGAAGCCACATAGGCGGCGTCAATCTGCTCTAGAAAAGCGTCCCAGTCATCCGTTCCCAGCGGCAGATGATATTCGGAAGCGTACTTTTTTGCACTTGTCAAATTGGGATTGTAAACTGCTGTCAGACAGACTGCCAGGTCCTGCCGGCCATTCGCCGCAAAACGGTTTGCAATCCTCCCCGTTCCGATGATGCCCAGACGAGTCCTCATACTGATTTCCTTTTCCCTTTTTCGTTTCATTCTTTCTTCTGTCTTGCTCTTTTCGGTTCTTCGATTCCGTCCTTATGCTTCCATCTCATTCGCTCTTCTATAAACAGCTCTGTGACCTCAGATATGGCGGCAATCTCGTCCTGGGTCAGCAGATATTTATTCTTATCAACCTTATTGATCTGAGCTACAAACTCACTCATCTCATAACGCAGACCGTCTCCCTGGAATTTGGGCTCAAAGGTCTCCACTTTGTTTGGATCCTCATAGCACAGCTTATATTTCCTGGTAAGCCACCAGGGTGATTCTGCCAGAAGATATCCCTTCGTACCGGAGATAACCAGCTGACCTTCTGTTTTCACTCCCACGCCGCATTTTGCCGTCGCCAGTCCCTGCTCATAGAGCAAATCAATCTTCGTATACAGATCCAGACCGTCCGCTCTCTGAATGCTGCGGATATGCACATCTTTGTAATGAGTCCCATAGAGCTTGAATATCGGAAGCAGCGTATAGGCGGCATACTCCATAAAAGCGCCGCCGTAAAGAGCATCCGTACATTCTCTGGAATAAGGATCAGCCAGCCTTGTAAAGCAGGCTTCAATGTCTCTGATTTCTCCGATTTGACCGCTTCTGGCCGTATTGATCAGTTGTTGAAATCCAGGACAGTACGCCGTTTTGATTCCTTCCAGAAGAACTACCTCCCGCTCTCCCGCCTGCTTAAAAAGTCCCTCCGCATCCTGTCTGTTCAATGCTATGGGATTTTCACACAGTACATGTTTTCCGGCCGCCACTGCCTCCCTCGCATATTCATAATGAGTCTCATTGGGAGAAGCGATGTATACGGCGTCCACTTTGTTCAGAAACTCTGAATAATGCTCCGACTCTACCTGAACTCCATAACTATCCTGAAACCGCTTTCCGCTTTCTGTCTCCGGATTAAATGCACAGATGATATTCATCCCCGATACGTACTTTTCTTCTGCCATGAATCTGGCGGCGATTCGCCCCGTCCCAATGATCCCCATCTTCACCCTCTGAAAGTGGCTGGAGCGGAGCATGGTAGAAGAAATATTGGGCGTTCGTTCCAGGTATACCACCTTGCAGAGAGCATTCAGATAATCAAAGGTCCCTATCCAGTCGCTCCCCACAGTAAAAATATCAATCTGATATTTCTGGATATCCTCAATCTTTTGTCCTGCATGATCCTCTATGATAATCTCATCAGCCAGCCCTGTCTTCCGGACATTCTCCACACGTTCCAGACAGGAATCCACCACATTGATCTTGCCTCTCGCCTCATCAAAATGCTCTGTGGTCACTCCTACAATCAGATAATCTCCCAGTTTCCTGGCACGTTCCAGAAGATTTACATGTCCCTGGTGGAACAAATCGAAGGTTCCGTATGTAATTACCTTTACCATGCCGCCCGCTCCTTCTGTCTGCAGAACCTCCACAGAGTATTTTTGTATATTATTATTTAATAAGATATATATACCTTATAATTCGAACCCATTTTTTCTAAAGTACTGTCTGACTAAAACATCGACACGTTTCCAAAACTTATAATAGAAGGCCGCAGATTACCCCGCCCCCCTTTTGCCTCCGTATCATTATATTTTAGCAAAAGGGAGTCTGTCAAGATGCAGGTTCTTCCTCCTCTTCCAGAAAGGTTTTATGAAAAAGTCCGTTCCTTTTGTTCTGCAATCCACCGCTGCGCCGCCTTAACGTCAGAAATATAGGGAACAAACTTGTCCCGCACCCGCTGGGTCACTTCTGCGCCTTTCCCAGCCAAAATCACCACATCCCCCGGCTCTGCCGCCGAAAGAGCTTCCCGGACGGCCTCCTCTCTGTCGGGAATGATGCGGCAAGGCTTTGTGATATGTTTCCCGATTTCCATACAAATCTCCGTCACATCTTCATAGCCAGGATCGTCTGCCGTCAGATACACATAATCCGCATATTTTTCCGCCAGTACTCCCACATCTCTCCTTCGCACCTGGGATCGCTCCCCCTGGCTTCCGAAGAGAGAATGAATGTGCTTCGGAGAAAACGTTTCCTTCACCGCCTGATACACATTCAGGAAGCTCAAATAATTGTGGGCATAGTCTACCACTATATGAATCCCGTTATATTCCATCAGCGCCATTCGCCCCGGAATATGAACGGAACGAATCCCCTCCTGGATGGTTCCCACGGAAATCCCCATGACAAAAGCCGCCAGGATGGCCGCCGCCAGATTTTCCACATTGAACCTGCCCACCAGACTGGTTTCAAACGCATACCACTGATTTTCAAAGCCAAACTCGAACCGACTCCCGGAAGCGTCCGACACAAGATTTCGGATCACACCGTCGCAGGAATCATCATGGCCGTAAAGAAGCGTCCGTCTCCCGGCGCAGCCGGACATTACCTGATCAAAAAAACGGGTTTCTTTATTGACGATTACTGTATCACACTGGGAAAGGAAAGAAATTTTGCAATTCACGTATTCTTCCAGCGTTGCATGTTCCTTCCCGCCGATATGGTCCTCGTCCACATTGAGAAAAATCCCTATCGGAAACAGTTCCCCATAGACTCTGGAGAGCTTCATCGCCTGGGAAGAAACCTCCATCACCACATGACTACAGCCATTTTCTTTTGCTTCCCGGAAGTAGGACTGGAGCTCGGCCGGCTCCGGGGTCGTCAGATGACTGATTCTGGATTTTTTTCCTGTATAGACTTCCATTGTAGAAAAAATTGCTGTTTTTCCCGGGGTTCCCGCATCCAGAATGGATTTCAGAATGTAAGCCGTCGTGGTTTTTCCCTTTGTACCTGTAATCCCTGTGACAAAAAGCTCCTCTCCCGGCGCATGATAAAACCACCTGGCCGCCAGGGACGTCGCCCGCCGGATATCTTTTACCAAAATCCTCGGCAGAGAAATTTTGTAATCCGTTTCCGCCATATAAAAAACAGCGCCCCGCTCTGCGGCCATCTCCAAATATTCCTTTTTAAAGGTGTAGCCTTTGCAGACAAAAAACGTCCCGTCCACCACCTCTTTGGAATTGGCGGTAAATGCCTTTGGACAAAGCCTCTCCACTTCCTCTGAAACTTCCAGAAGAAGTTCTTCCCGCCTAAGGAGAGTCAGAAGGCCGGACACGCCGTCCTTCTCTCTCGTTTCCCTCGCTCTTCTAAAAGGATTCTCCAAATCCCTTTCTTTCCTATCTTCCATTCTGCTTCTCCCTGTTCCTGCCACACCGGCCATCCCATTCTGTTTTTTATTTTCTTTCCGGTATAATTTCCAGCCAGTAGCCGTCCGGATCGGAAATAAAGTAGATTCCCATGGACGGATTCTCAAAACAGATGCATCCCATCTCCTGATGTTTCTTATGGGCCGCTTCAAAATCGGCCGCCGTAAAAGCCAGATGGATCTCATTGTCTCCCAGATTGTAGGGCCTGTCCATATCCCTAAGCCAGGTCAGCTCCAGCTGATGGGGCGTCTGTCCATCTCCCAGATACACTAAAATAAAGCTTCCATCCTCTTTTTCTTTTCGGCGGACCTCCGTAAGCCCCAAAGCCTCCTTGTAAAAATCCATCGATTTTTGCAAATCATACACGTTCAGATTATTATGAGCAAATTTAAAATTCATACAAGCATTCCTCTTCTTTCTTAAATATTATGTAATACGCTCAAAAAAGCAGCGGACACATACAGCACGCTCGCCTCCTACGCGACAAACTTCATGACAAGCTGTACTGCGTATGCACAAAGCCAGGCAATGACACACTGTCCGATCACCACGCCGGCCGCCCATTTTCCCCCTAACTCCCGTTTGATGGATGCGATTGCCGCCACGCAGGGCGTATAAAGGAGGCAAAATACCAGCAAAGCCCCGGCTGCCGCCGGAGTCAGTACTGTGAGAAGTCCGGCTGTCGCCCCGAAAAGAACGGAAAGGGTAGATACCACGCTTTCTTTCGCCATGAATCCTGCAATTAACGCCGTGCAAACTCTCCAGTCGCCAAAGCCCAGGGGCGCAAACAGCGGAGAAATCGCTCCGGCCGCTCCGGCTAAAATGCTGTCTTTAGAATCTGTCACCACATTCAGACGGATATCAAAGGTCTGCAAAAACCAGATGAGAATGGTAGCCACAAAAATGACGGTAAAGGCCCGTTGCAGAAAGTCTTTGGCCTTTTCCCAGAGAAGTCGCGCCACATTTTTAAAACCTGGCATCCGGTAATTGGGAAGCTCCATCACAAAGGGCACTGCCTCTCCTCGGAACATACTGTTTTTGAAAATCAGGGCCAGCAAAATCCCTATAAAAATTCCAAAGAAATACAACCCTACCATGATAAGCCCGCTGTATCTGGGGAAAAATGCCGCCGTAAAAAACCCATATATGGGCAGCTTCGCCGTACAGCTCATAAATGGAGTCAGAAGAATGGTCATCTTCCGATCCCGCTCTGAGGGCAGCGTCCGGCTGGCCATCACCCCCGGAACCGTACAGCCAAACCCGATTAGCATGGGCACGATGCTCCGGCCGGATAGGCCAATCTTGCGGAGAAGTTTATCCATCACAAAGGCAACTCTCGCCATGTATCCAGTATCTTCCAAAAGGGATAGGAAGAAAAACAGCGTCACAATCACCGGCAGGAAGCTCAAAACGCTGCCCACCCCGTTAAAAATGCCGTCAATGATCAGGGAATGAAGCGCCTTATTCACATTCCAGGTCGTAAGCGTCCCGTCAACGTTCGCCGCCAGAGCGTCGATACCTGTAGCCATCCCTTCCTGGAGCCAGGCGCCAATCACATGGAAAGTCAGGAAAAACACCAGCCCCATGATGGCGGCAAAAGCCGGAATCGCCGTATATTTTCCAGTCAAAAGGCGGTCAATCCTGCGGCTTCTCTCCCGCTCTTTGCTTTCCTTTGGCTTGACCACGGTCTTTTCCACCAGCCGTTTGATAAAGGAAAATCGCATATCGGCAATGGCTGCCGCCCGGTCGAGCCCCCGTTCTTCTTCCATCTGACAGATAATATGCTCAATGGTTTCTTTCTCATTCTGAGAAAGCTTCAGAGCTTCCATCACCCGAGGATCTCCCTCCACCAGTTTCGTCGCGCCAAAACGGACAGGAACGCCCGCCGCCTTTGCGTGATCTTCGATCAGATGGCTGATGCTGTGGAGACACCGGTGCACGGCTCCTCCTTTATCCTCCGGCCCGCAAAAGTCCACCCGCCCCGGCCGCTCCTGATATCTGGCCACATGGAGCGCATGGTTTACCAGCTCCTGTGTTCCCTCGTTTTTCACCGCTGAAATAGGAACCACCGGAATCCCCAGTATGGCTTCCATTTCATTGATATAGATCGCGCCTCCGTTTCCTTTTACTTCATCCATCATATTGAGAGCCAGCACCATAGGCACCTGAAGCTCCATAAGCTGCATGCTCAAGTACAGATTCCGCTCAATGTTGGTCGCATCTACGATATTGATAATGCCGGCAGGTTTTTCCTCCAGAATAAAACGCCTGGATACAATCTCCTCGCTGCTGTAGGGCGACAGCGAATAGATCCCCGGCAGATCCGTCACCAGTGTATTCTCATGATCCTTTATGGCCCCGCTTTTCCGGTCCACCGTCACGCCGGGGAAGTTCCCCACATGTTGATTGGCTCCTGTCAGCCGATTAAACAAGGTCGTTTTCCCACAGTTTTGGTTCCCTGCCAGAGCAAAGGTCAGACAGGTTTCCCTGGGAAGCGGATGTTCCCCTTCTTTTTCATGATAACGGCCTCCCTCTCCAAAACCAGGATGTTCCCTGCTGCTGATTCTTGTGAATACTGCCGGCTTTCTTCCCGGAATCGTCCTTTTCCCAGAGGGGGATTCTCCCCCTGAGGCAGTTCCCCGGCTCCTGAGCCTTTCAGACTCTGGCCCGGACTCTCCTTGGGCCCCCTCTTCCATCTGTTCTATCTCAATCTGCTCTGCATCGGCAACCCGCAAAGTCAGTTCATACCCGTGGATTCGAAGCTCCAAAGGATCTCCCATAGGAGCATATTTGACCAGAGTAATCTCTGCTCCTGGTATCACCCCCATATCTAAAAAATGCTGCCTCAGGGAACCGGAGCCTCCAACGGTTTTCACCACCGCTGACTGACCGATTTCCAGGTCTTTGATTGTCATGGCTGTCTGCCTCCCACTTTTCGCCAGATTTTATCTTTTTTGGTTACTGCCAATTGGCAAGGACATAACTCGCTTGAAACTGCGTCGCTCATCCCATTTTTCTCGCAAACCTCCGCCCGCCCTATTTCGCCGTCTGCCTACACAGACGCTCCTGCAAAACGGAAGTATTCTCCCTACGGATACTCCTGCACGCACTTCCTGCAATCCGCGTTTAAACTACAGGAAAAGTCCAGCACCTCGTCCGCACATCTGGTACAGGTACTTTTGGTAATCCAGAGTGTGTGGACGGCCGCCCGGCCATCCAGGGGACAGGACTGATCCTCATAAATTTCCTGATACTGTTCTTTCATAAAAATCCATCTCTCATTCCAGACAAAACGGGCGTCACCCGATGGTAAACTCCATTCCTGTATACAGTCCCCGGGCGACTTTTCCAAGCTCCTCCTTAAGGATCCTGAAAGCCCGATCTCCAGTGCAGTGCCCGGTAATGACGCTCCGAATCCCTGTCTCACGGATCCGGCCGGCCAAGGCCCGTACCTCTTCTTCTGTGGAGCGATACAGATGAAGTCCGCCGATAAGGGCACAGATGGATTTCTCCGGAAATGCTTCTGAGACCTCCCGGATAATATTATCCGCGCCGCCGTGGGAACAACTGTTAAAAATCACAAGTCCCTCTTTCGTATCAAAGACAAGACTCTGCTCATGAGCAAAAGAATCCGGAACCCATTTTCTTCCCTTTTTGATATAAAGTCCCGCTCTCTTTCCAATCTTCTCCAGCCCTGGAGTGGTATGGGGCAAAAGCCATACGCCGGGAACTAGTTCAAGCTGTCCCTCCACATAGACAATTCTGTCCTTATATGTTTCTAGAAGTCCTCTGGCGATACCGTCATATTTATAAAAGATCCAGCGTTTTCCATAGCAGTTTTCTCCTGCCCCCTTTCTCAGATAAAACTTCGCCTTCTGATTTTTTTCAAAAAACGCCGCCATCCCGTCAGAATGATCATAGTGGGCATGGGACAAAATTCCATACTGGACCTCTCCCAGACAAACTCCCATACGCTCCGCATTCTTTACAAATATGCCTGTCGTCCCTGTATCCAGCAGAAACTTCTCTCCCTCATATTCCAAATAGACTGCCAGCCCCCATTCACAGGCCAGCTCATTCTCCGACCGGTTATCAATCAGAATTTTCGCAAACATTTTGCCACCTCCCGGATCGTTTCTCTCAGATTCTGCTATTGAAATAAAAACCCGTGGAGCGTCACAGACTTTCAGCGCCGGAATTTCTCAGTAAAAGGTCGCCACAGCCTCTTTTGGCGGCGGTACTTCTTCCATGGCGCATACAGTAAGGACCGGCCCCTTCCTGCCGTATAATTTGTGGAATTTAAACTCCATCTGAAAACGCAACCTGTACCACTTCTTGTTTTCTGGCATCTTATCCGGCGCACACTGGGCCAGAAAGCTGGCAAACTGAATGTCCTCCTCACAGCAAGTCATAACCTTTCTGCCGAAAGCAAAATTCCCTGCCTGGAACCGGGAATTGATAACAGCCATTCCCAGACATTCTACCGTTTTCCCATGATATTTTTCAGGTTCCTCCGATACGTCCCGGTACCAGACGGCATAGTCCTCGTCTCCCACCACGATCAACGGGGCATTAATATCAAAAGGAAGAGGATCTTCTATATCGTCATACTCCACGACCCCTTCCGGCGACTCATAGATGATGGCCGTGCGACGATTGATTCCACGGACAATTTTATGAAAGTCCATTTTATCCATCTCTCCGCCAAACCGGTTAAACACAGCCAGCTCGCAGGTGGTCAGTTTATCTACCATAAGCCCCCTCATATTGGCATTATAACTCAGGAACGTCCCTGCATCGATGAACAGAAATTCCTGATAGATAACCCAGGCCTCCGGCATACTGTCATAAAAGGAACTTAGCTGCCACATTCCGTTATATTCCACCATCACTCGTTCGGCTCTGTGTTTCTTTTCCAGATAATCAAGCACTTTGGGCGTCAGATCCGACTCATGTTCTATCGTCTCAACAAAGACATTCTCCATGCATGCCAGACCTTCCTCGTACTCCAGTTCTCCCTCCTCGCAGAGAAGTAAGAGCGTTCTCTCCCCGTTATTAAAACGTGGATCCTCCAGCGTTTCCTGAATAAACCGCGTCTTTCCCGCCTCCAGAAATCCTGTAAACAGATACACCGGCAAATCTTCCATCTGCCTCCTCCTTTCGGGCCATGTCTTATGGTCCTTTCCTTTCCGGTTTCCCAGCCTCTTCCCGGTTTTTCCGTCCGGCTTTAACCAAACAGCTTTTTCAGGGCTTCCTCCCTGATATGGGAGCCGATCACGCACAGACGCCCCATGACAATGGCCGGACCGGTACGGACACTGGTTTCCTCCGGTACAAAGTCAAAGTGAAGAAAGCTTCCGTCCGTTCCCTCCACGATGCCTTTCGCCCTGAGAACCATGCCATAAACTTCCTCGTCAGAAAGCGCTTCCAAAGCCTGCGTCAGTTCTCCCCTGGAAAACTTTCTGATAGTCTCAATTCCCCAGCTTGTAAAAATCTCGTCGGCATGATGATGGTGATGGTCCCCGTCATGATGCTCCTCCCCGTGGTGGCGATGTTCCTCATGTCCGTTATGAATACAGCCGCATGCTTCTCCGTGAGAATGTCCCTCTTCATGGTGAGCATGCTCTTCATGGTGATGGCACCCGCACTCTCCGCTGTGAGAATGTCCCTCCTCATGGTGTTCATGCTCCTCATGGTGATGGCACCCGCATTCACCGTGATGGCGATGTGCATGCTCTTTTGCTTCCAAAGTCTTAAGTTCCTGTTCCAGGGTATTTCTCCGCTCCATCGCTTCCAGAATCTGCGCCCCCGAAAGTTTATCCCAGGGCGTCGTAATAATCGTCGCCGTCTGGTTGTGCTCCCTGAGAAGCGCCACGCAAGCCTCCAGCTTTTTTTCAGAAATCCCATCCGTCCGGCTTAAAATAATGGAGTTTGCATGTTCCACCTGGTCATTATAAAACTCGCCGAAGTTTTTCATATACATTTTGCACTTTCCCGCGTCGGCCACCGTGGTAAAGCTATTTAAGGAAACCTCTTCCATATGCAGGTTTCTCACTGCACGGATCACATCGCTCAGCTTTCCGACTCCGGATGGCTCAATCAGAATCCGATCCGGATGGAACTGGGCCAGTACCTTTTGCAAAGCCTCTCCAAAATCTCCCACCAGGCTACAGCAGATACAGCCCGAGTTCATCTCCGTAATCTCAATCCCCGCATCCTGCAAAAAACCGCCGTCAATCGCGATCTCTCCAAATTCATTTTCAATCAATACCAATTTCTCTCCCTGAAAAACTTCCTGAATCAGTTTTTTGATCAGGGTCGTTTTTCCCGCTCCCAAAAATCCGGAAAAAATATCTATTTTGGTCATATCAAAAGCTTCCTTTCCTAACGTTTTAAAAATAAGCGGTTCTCTCACCGTTTTGTATTTTGCCTTTCCTTAAATCTTTCCTTAAATATAAGATCCTATCCGAATCCTTTTCTATCATACTACAAGTCAAATTCAAATTCAAGCAAGCTTCCTTGGGAGATTCCAAACCTGCTCCATTTTCTCATTGAAAAATTTTGCCTTATCGTATACAATGATAATGAGAGTGAAAGGAGGGGTTCCTGAGGGTCTCCCTTATATATTCTCAATTTTTGTCGATATCTTTTTAGAAGGACTATTTTTTTGACTACACACAAAAAACGAATGAAGGCGGTGTTATGTAATGGATAATGGTATGGAAGCCATGCTCGAAACATACCTTTACGAAACCAACTCTTTGCTGGATGCTCTGGATGAGCTGTTGGTGAATGATGAAAAAATCGGAGATTTCTCATCAGACGACGTAAATGAAATTTTCCGCAGTATGCATACGATCAAGGGCTCCTCTGCTATGATGGAGTTCAATTCCCTTTCTACAATCGCCCATCACATTGAAGATTTATTCTTCTACATCCGTGATAAGGGCATCGAATCTCTGGACCCGGAACATAAAAAAGAACTGTTTGATCTGATGTTCCGTTCCGGTGATTATCTGAGAAGCGAGGTACAGAAGGTTGAAGAAGGGTCTCCTCTCTCAGCCGAAGAGGAAATTGATTCCTTTGCAAACGAAATCAACGCATTCCTGAAAAAGATCAGCAATGTGACGGAAGAAGATTCCAAAGAGGAAACGGCTTCTGCCCCCGCCGAGGAAAAACCGGCTGCCCCGGGCATGCCTGACGATCCGGAAGCCGCCGCCTTTCTTCATGTTTACCTGGAAGAGGGAAGCGGCATGGAAAATCTCTATGCTTTTATGATCATCAATGCGCTTCAGGACGCGTTTGTTTTCCGTTGCTATCCGGAGGATGTGGAGACCAATCCGGATACCAGTGCGGAAATTGTCGAAAACGGTTTCTACATGGCCTTTGATTCCCATGATTCCGTGGAACAGGCAGAGTCCATGTTAAAATCCCAGGCACATATCCGCTCTTATGAGATATTGGAAAATCCCGGAAAGAAAAAAGAAGCGGCCGCTCCGGCTGAGCCCAAGGTAGAGGCTGTTTCGCCGGTCAAACAGGAAACTCCCAGCGCTGCGCCCGCCTCTTCCGCTAAAAAAGCGGCCGCTCCGGCTCCGGCTGCCGCCGCTCCGGCCAAGGCCCACGCTCCCGTAAAGCAGAATCTGATCAGTGTGAATGTCATGAAGTTAGACAGTCTGTTAGATATTGTGGGCGAGCTTGTTATCACAGAATCCATGGTTACTTCCGCCCCTGAATTAAACCAGCTTTCCAGAGACAGTTTTGACAATTTCATGAAATCCGCCAGACAGCTTCGTAAACTGACGGATGATCTGCAGGATATCGCCATGTCCTTACGTATGGTTCCCATTTCCGGTGTATTCCAGAAAATGAACCGTATCGTCCGGGATATGAAGCAGAAGTTAAATAAAGACGTCCGTCTCATTATCGAGGGTGAAAATACAGAGATGGACAAAAATATTGTGGACAGCATTCAGGATCCCATTATGCATATCGTCCGTAACAGTATGGACCATGGCATTGAGGAGACAGAGGATGAACGTATTCGTGCAGGAAAGAATCCTCAGGGTACTCTGATTCTCGCCGCTACTCATACCAGCAGCGAGGTCGTCATTACTGTGACTGACGACGGTTACGGCATGGATCCTGCCAAACTTCTGGCCAAAGCGGCAGAAAAAGGGCTTCTTACCAAGCCGGCGGAAGAATATACGAAGAAGGAAGCTCTGAACCTGATTATGCTTCCCGGCTTTTCCACCAATCAGACGGTTACGGAATACTCCGGCCGTGGTGTCGGTATGGACGTGGTGAAGAAAAACATCGAGTCTGTCGGCGGTACTTTTGCTCTGGACAGCGAGCTTGGTACTGGTACTACTGTTACCATGCGGATTCCTCTGACTCTCGCGATTATGGACGGTATGAAGGTGACTGTGGGCAAATCCATTTTCACGATCCCTATCGCCAATATTATGCAGTCCTTTAAGATTACCACAGATGAAATCATCTATGACGATTACGGCAATGAGATGGTGGCCCGTATGGATAGCTTCTATCCTGTCGTCCGTCTGCACCGCTTCTTCAATCTGGAGACAGAGGTTACCAGCCTGGAGGAAGGCATCCTGCTCTGGGTAGAGGCCAACGACCGTTCCTACTGTATTTTCGTCGATCAGTTAATTGGAGAACAGCAGGTGGTAGTGAAGCCTTTCCCCACCTACTTAAACTCCTTTGAACTCAAGAACTTCGGTATCAACGGCTGCACGATTCTGGGAGATGGCAGTATCAGTATCATTCTTGATGTACTGGGCCTTTATGGCGCCGCCGTCAACGAAAAATAGCAGGAGGAAGAAACCATGTCAGAACAAACGACCAATGTGAATTTAGATACGGAGGAGATGTCTGCCCAGGAAGAGGCGACTACGGTTGAACGGTGCCTTTCGTTTCAGGTAGACGATCTTATCCTGTTTCTCAGTACTGATTATATTGTAGAGATTGTAAATGATTATCCGATCACGCCTCTTCCCATGGTACCTTCCTTTGTAAAGGGGATGATCAATCTGCGTGGCCAGATTTTGCCGGTTCTGGATATGCGTTTGTGTATGGATAAACCCCCGGCAGAGTACACGGGAAAGACCTGTGTGATTCGTCTGGATATCGATTCCGTTCCTCTGTGTATTGTGATCGATTCCGTGTGCCAGGTTCTGGATATTGATTTCCGGGAGGTCCGTCCCATTCCGGTGAAGCGACAGCAAAAACTGTTAAACGGTATGATCGATTTAGGGGATGGAAAAGTAATGATGTCCTTTGACTGCAATGTTCTGTTGGAAAAGCGGTATTAACCCGCTTTTTCCAATTATAAATTTCCAGCAAAACGCGCCGATGACGCGTTTTGTCGGGTTTTAAGTCAAAGGATGAAAGAAGGAGTGCTTTTATGATAACATTGAGTTTAAGTGATGCCGATTTCCAGCGTCTGTATATGTACATACAAAAAAATTACGGGATTGACTTAAGCAAAAAAAAGCAATTAATCGTCAGCCGCCTTTCCAATACTTTACGGGCGGAAGGTTATTCCAGTTTTTCTTCTTATGTAGATGACATCGTTTCCGGTAAAAATCAAGAACGTACGACGGTTCTGTTAAACAAGCTGACGACCAATTATACTTATTTTCTACGGGAAGAAGAACATTTTGAATTTCTGCAGAATACGGTCCTTCCTGCTATGGCCCGTCGACATCAGTCCGATCATTCTATCTCTATCTGGAGCGCAGGTTGTTCTTCCGGAGAAGAACCCTATACGATTTCCATGTATTTAAAAGAATATTTTGCAAATAAGGGCGGTTCCTGGGACACGCGGATCCTGGCTACAGATATTTCCCAAAATATTCTCAGCTCTGCCATGAATCCCTCTTATGAGGAAGAGGCTCTCTCAAAGCTTCCTCCGGCGTGGCAGCGGAAATATTTCACCAAAAAACAGGATGGTTCTTATACCATCTCTCCTGAAATCCGAAACAATGTAATTTTCCGGACTTTTAACTTGATGGATCCGATTCAGTTTCGTCGGCCTTTTGATCTGATTTTTTGCAGGAATGTTATGATTTATTTTGATCAGCCTACAAAAGAAGCCCTGGTACGTCGTTTTTATAATGTTACAGTTCCGAATGGATATCTCTTCATCGGACATTCCGAGGGGCTTAATAAAGCCACCTGTCCTTATAAATACCTGATGCCGGCCATTTATCAGAAGGTCTGAACATACATGGTTCAAAATTAATAAAATAGATTGGGAAAAAGATTTTCTCTATACAAGGGGGCATGATGTTATGAAAAAAACCAGAGTCATGGTTGTTGATGACTCCATGATGTTTCGGGCGCTTCTAACCAATACGCTTTCAAATGATCCTCGTTTTGAGGTAGCTGGTTATGCCATAAACGCCATGGATGCAATGAATAAAATTCCTCTTTACAAACCGGATGTTCTGACTCTGGATATTGAAATGCCTGGAATGACAGGACTGGAGTTTTTAAAAAAGCTTCTCCCCAAATATCCGATTCCTGTGGTTCTAGTATCTTCTCTGAATGTACGGGTATTTGATGCTCTTGCCGCAGGCGCTGTTGATTTTGTCCGAAAACCGGATGATCAGAATCATATCCGCAAAGATGCATTTCTGGCGACCCTGGTCAATAAAGTCGAAATTGCTTCTCACGCCCGCGTTCGCCTCCCTACGGCGGAAGGTTTTATCATCGCAGACGGCGCTGTTACTCAGAAAACCTCCGGTGGAACAGTAGCCGGACGTTCTACTGCTTTTCATACCATTCCTGGTGCGCCGGCAGGCGGGAAATCGCACGGTGAACTAACGCTTGGAGGAGCTAAAATTCATGAGGATATGATTCTTGCTATCGGTGCTTCTACTGGTGGTACAGAAGCGATTCTGGCGGTTATGCAACAGTTTCCTGCAAAAATGCCCGGAATTGTGATTACCCAACATATGCCTCCCGGTTTTACCGCCATGTATGCGGAGCGATTAAACCGGCTCTGCAAAGTGGAAGTACGGGAAGCCAAACATGGAGACCGTGTTCAGCCAGGTCTAGCTCTGCTTGCTCCCGGTGGGATGCAAATGCGCCTCGTTCGTATGGGCAGCGGCTATTCTGTAAGCTGTATGGGCACAGAAAAGGTAAGCGGTCATTGTCCCTCTGTTGACGTCCTTTTTGATTCTGTTGCGAATATTGCCCGGGACAAAGCCATTGGCGTAATTCTTACCGGAATGGGTGCTGACGGCGCCGCCGGTCTTTTGCGTATGAGAAAAAATGGAGCTTATACTATTGGTCAGGATAAAGAATCCTGTGTTGTTTATGGTATGCCTATGGAAGCTTACAAGATCGGAGCTGTCTGTACGCAAGTTTCTCTGAACGCTGTTGCTTCCACTGTCATTGCCAAACTTCCCAAGTAAATGAAAAGAAAAGAAACTCTCAGTTATACAAAAAAAGCCAAGGCTTCCGAATTTTCTCTCGGAAGCCGTTTGGTTCAAATCCTTTTAGTCGGTGGTTGTTATACTGCGGTTGCTACGATTTTGGGTAGCCTGTTTTTTTATTTTTTTCCTGCTCAGGCTATCCAGTCTGTTCATGCTCTACAGTCTTTTGTGGAATACATTGTTCAAACAGTCCACCCTCCGGAGGAGCAATCTTTGCAAAGTGCTTCTGCCCCCAGGAATCTACAGCAGAGTTCCGGACAGTCCTTCTCTGCAAACATCCGGGTTCTTACTGCTTCCGCGATAGCTGATGTGGCAGCAATCGGGTTATCCGATTCCGTCTCCGCCTCTATCGCTTCAGAGCCTGCCTCGCCGTCTACAGCGGATCTGGCAAATGCAGATATCCCTCTGATTACCTTTTCTTCTTTTCAGGGCGATGTCAACAATATCGGGCAGGCTACAGAAACTCCCATGCTGGAGGAAGATTATTTGGTTATGCTGGATTCTGCTATGGGCGCTCTGTTTTATTACAATCAGGGAGACAGCCACTGGGCGAATTATCTCTATGGTGGGGTAGATCCCATGTCTCAATACGGTTGTGGGCCAACAGTTGTTGCCATGCTGATCAATTCATTTACAAGCTATACTGTTACCCCTATAGAATTAGCTGAATGGTCTGCCGCCAATGGATTCCATTCTCCTCATAATGGTTCCCGCCATGCCATTATTCCAAATGCTCTCTCTGCCTATGGGCTTCAGGTAGAAAGTGTTGCCGAAACAGATCCCAATACGGCCGCCGAACTTCTCCGTTCCGGCCATGTGTTGATTGCGCTGATGGGAAAAGGTACTTTTTCCACTAGCGGACATTTTGTCATCATAACAAATATTTTAGAAAATGGTAATGTTCGTATCGCCGATTCCTACAATTTTGAAAACTCCAAAATGGAGTGGAATCTGGAATCCCTCCTGGCAGAACTAAAGCATTCCGACGACGGTGGTGGTCCTCTGTGGGCCGTTACTTATCCGGAATCAAATTAAAAAGACCAGGTCCTGTACTTCCTTTTCGGATACAGGACCTGGTTTTTTCTTTTTATCATTGATGTATTCCGTTCTTTATTCTCATTCTCTTCTGACTTTTTCTTTTGAGCAAACTGCCTGTTCTCTTAAAAGATATCCTTAATAAGAACTATTGCCATCTTCTTTAAGCTGGAACTTCTCTAACAGATTTCGAAGTACCTGCGCCTGGCTGGAAAGCTCTTCGCTGGCCGCCGCACTCTCCTCTGAAGTCGCAGAATTACTCTGAACAACGCTGGAAATCTGTGAAATCCCCTCGCTAACTCCACCAATGGATTCTGCCTGCTCTGCTGAAGCCTGTGAAATCTCATGAATCTGTTTGATAACCAACTGAGTTCCTTCTACCACTGCGCCCAAGGCTTTCTGAGTCGATTCTGTCAGCTGTACGCCATTGGAAACAGCGTTCAAAGTCTTGGTGATCAGCTCTGAAGTACTCTGAACTGCTTCTCCACTCTTGGCTGCCAGATTCCGCACCTCATCTGCAACTACTGCAAAGCCCTTTCCGGCCGTACCGGCTCTTGCCGCCTCTACCGCTGCATTCAGTGCAAGAATATTCGTCTGGAATGCAATGTCATCAATTGTCTTAATAATATGTTCGATTTCATTGGAACAGCCGCTGATTTCATCCATCGCTCGGGACATCTCTTGCATCTGCTGGTTACAAAGTCCAACCTGCTTCTCTACCTGGTCCACTTGCTGACTGGTCGCGTCTGCATTCTTTGCGTTGTCACCAATCTGATCAGAAACTCTTTCCACTGTTTCGACCAGAGTGTCGACCTCATTGGCCTGCTCCGTCGCACCCTGCGCCAAAGCCTGCGCTCCGCTGGAAACATGTTCCGCACCGCTTCCTACCTGAACGGCAACCATCTGAATCTGTGACATCGTATCATTCAGCTGCTGTAAAATAATATCTGTAGAGTTTTGAATCTCTATAAAGTCTCCAATATAACTGAGCTGAGGCTTTCTGGCCAGATTTCCCTGAGCAATCGCATTCAGATTGTCTGAAATATCCGATATGTACAGAGACAAAGTTTTCGCCGCCCGATTCAGACTATCGGCCAGCACACCGATTTCATCCGTATTCGCCACTTGAATCTCAAAGTCCAGTTTTCCCTGAGAAAGAAGCTGGCTGTCTTTTGTGATTCTCTGAATGGGACGAACGATTCTGGACATCACGTAACGGATCAACATCAGGCTGGCGACAATGATTACAAAAACGGTTCCCAGCGCTACTATCGTAGTTACGAGAATCGCACTGTGAAGCCCTGCCTGGTAACTCTCCATATTCTCACTGGCAATTGTAACAACCTCTTCCAGCAAACCGACTAAAGTACTGACATTTTTCTTTGTCTGATTCAGATACATCTCGTCTGCTGCATCCGGATTCGTCTTATTCAGCTCAAGAATCTCTGTCGCTGAATTATGAATCTCCTGATGAATCGGAATTATCTGGTCCATCAGTTCAATAATCTTCGGATCCTCAATCGTCGAGCGATCACTATCGTACAGCCATTTTCCCAAATCGCAGGCCGTATAATCTGTACTTCCTGTAAACTCCGTATTAAAGCTGATGGATGAGCTTAAATTCTCAAGCCAACTAAAATGTGCTTTTTCTGCTGCTAAGGCTACCGCGTGAATCTCTGTCGCCGACTCAGTAGAAACTGTGTAACTTCTGATCTGCGACAACCCTACCGAAGTTGCCACCCCGCAAACAATAATCGCCACAAAGATTACGGCCATTCGTACCCACACCGATTTCTTAATAGAATTCTTCATAAAACCCAACCCTCTTTTTCTCTTTTTTTAGCCTGCCCGAGTACCTGACAAACCACTGTCTGTTTATTTCACAGTCTATTTGTTATTATACCCGAATCCTGTCACTTTTTCAACTGTTTCTTTGTCAATGAAACGAATTTCAATCTGCCTTTCTCCATAAAAATCAACAAAAAGGTACTATACTTTGTGTGTTCCTCTTGATTTTTGGAATATTTTTCCTTTTCTTTTAATATGGGGCAGCCATGAAAAAGCAAAGGAGGAACTTGCCTGATGACAAAGGATTTATATGAATTGTTTCGCTCCATCGGAGTCTATCGGCACCACGTTGCCGGCGTCATTTTCATTGATGCCTTGACCATGATCCTGGAAGATCCGGATCGACTGATGCACATGACGAAAGATATTTATATCCCTATCGCTAAAAAGCGTGGAACCACTGCAAAAAATGTCTCCAAAAATCTCCGAGACGTCCGGGACACCATTATGAAACACGGCGGCGCCACACTTTTGCAGCAAATGACCGGGCAGAAATGCTGGTTCTCTGAGCCTCCTTATCCCAATGAGCTTCTCCGGGTTTTTGCGAGATATATCAGAGTACACCACATTCCTTATGACAATCTGTAACTAAAATATCAAACCAATAGAAACAGGCTGCCCCATAACCCATATTTTCAGAGCCGTCTCCGGAGGCTCCCTCGTATCTTTACGATTTGATTTAGCCCTGCTTTTTCTTTATCCTCTTGATTTTTGGATCATTTTTCCTTTTCCTTAATCTATGGAGTAGTCGCCAAAAAACAAAGGAGGAACTTTATCATGAAAAACGATTTATATGAATTGTTTCAGTCCGTCGGTGTCTATAAGCATCACGTAGCCGGCGTCATTTTTATCGACGCTTTGACGATGATCCTGGAAAAGCCGGATCGGCTGATGCACATGACCAGAGATATTTATATCCCTATCGCCGAGAAGCGTGGGACCACTGCAAAAAATGTCTCTAAAAATCTCCGAGATGTTCGGGACACCATTATGAAACACGGCGGCGCCACACTTTTGCAACAGATGACCGGACAAACCTGCTGGTTCGTCAATCCGCCCTACCCCAATGAACTTCTGCGGATTTTTGCGAGATACATCAAGCTGCATCATCTTCCTTACCACCATCTGTATCTCAGAGAGCTGTAAAAAAGAATATACAAAAATACCAAGGGAGAAAGCTCTGCATACGGAAGAGGGATCCGTCACACGGAAATACTGTAAAGCGAAAAATGTCCACATACAGGAAGGAGTACACAAAAGCAGGGCCAGAATGAGAAAAAGAACAAATCTGTAGTAACTAAGCGTTTTGCCAAAAGACAATGACTGCTCCATAAAACGGCCCCTGAAGTGACAAAACTTCAGGGGCCGTTTCTCTTTCGGTGCCTGCCCAGCCCCTGTCTCTATTCCGATCCAGGTTAATTTTTCTGTTTTTGACAATATGCAGAAGCACTAATATCAGATAGGCCACTGCACTCAGGCATACCGTAAAAGCCTCTGTAAGCCCCTGTACGCCCTTTTTTCCTTCCAGATACAGATTATATTCTTCCCATTAATAATTCCAACTCCTGGGGCGAAAACAGCCTCTCCAGCTCCCTGACCAGTCCATCATAAGCAATCTCCTTCGCCGCCCGCAATACCAGCAGCCGATCCTTCAAAGCTGAAAAATCATAAAGCTTCCCTAAAAAGGCCAGAACCTGATCCGCTCCCGCGACTCCCATATCCGCCTTGAACGCAGTCAAAAGCACTTTCAAAACCCCCATGGCAAACCGCTCTTCTTTCAGATACCGCACACAGACGCTGACGCACTGTTCCCGTTTTCCTGCATTGAAACAGGCAATCGCCAGATATTCCTGGGTACTCATCAGGTTTGGAACAAGCGCCGTGCCATAATACAGATTCCCATTCTCTTCCAGAAGAGAAAGCGCCCGCTCCAGATGATAAGAGGCCCTTTCCCAGTTCTGTTCTCCCAGGAAAAATCTCCCCATCACGTAATCAAAATCGCATTCTTTCGGAAGAGACTGGATGGCCTGCCCATAGATTTCCAGCAATCGATCTTTTCCTCGTCCTGCCTGGGCGGACAAATCCAGAAGATAGGTAAAGGTCCAGCTAAGTCGATCATAGTAGGGCGACGGCCCGATACCGGAAGCAAGATAAGCCTCGACAGCCTTCTCATACCATTCAATGGCCCGCTCATATTCCTCCATAGCCTTATAGCTGTCGCCCAGATACCCCATAGCGTCAAAGTCATCAGGGCGATCTTCCAGCTCCCTCAAAAGAATCCTCTCATTCCTCTGCAGCTTCTTGGTATCTGCGTAAGCCTCCTCTGTATAACCAGTATGATAAATATTTAGCTCTTCGCCGGCGTTTAGAAGTTCTGACGTCTCAAACTTCCGCTTCCCTTTCTGCAAAAACTCATGGATCCGCCCCACATAATGAATCCCCACATGATTACGAAAAACGCGCATCTGCGTCGCCGTACTAAATACCTGTCCCGCATCGTTTAGATTCAACCAGTTGGACAGAATTACCAGATAAGGCGCTTTTCCCTTTTCAATGTCCATTAAGGTCTGCCGCAGCTTTTTTGTATCCTCGGGGAGCATGTATTCATCCGCATCCAGAAAGACAATCCAGTCCCCCGCCGCCTGCTCAATAGCAAAATTTTTGGCTGCCGAAAAATCATCCGTCCAGGTGAAATGGTACACTCTGGCCCCCATGCTCTCTGCCAGTTCTACAGTCCGATCCGTACTTCCCGTATCCACCACAATCTGTTCCCACATGATGTCTTTTCCCCAGGAGAGAGCCTGCTCAATATTCTTCTCCTCATTTTTTACAATCATGCACTGGGAAATCTGAAGTCCCTTCATCGTTTCACCTCCATCCGTATACGCATGGCATCCCAACCAGCCTCCTTCGCCGCCCTGGCGATAAAGAGTCGGTCCTTAAGCTCGCAAAGAGAATAAAGTTTCCCCAAAAAAGCGGCGACACTCTCCACATAGACGGCTTCCTCCGCCCGTTCCCCGCCGTCCTCGCGGAAAGCCGACAGCAAAAGATAGAGCGCCTTCATATCATAGGGCTTTGCTTTCAAAAGAGCCACCGCCGTCTCTACCGCATCCTTTCTCCTGCCGCTTCGAAGGAAACATAAAGCCATATTGCCATACACTTCTTCTAACGCCGCCCGTATCCGCATACAGGAATTGGCAATCCCGTACTGCTCCAGCTTTGTAAGGCCTCCGGCCAGATAGCGGATTCCCTCTTCCCACCGCTCCATAGCCACAGCAAAACGACCCATCTCATAGTCATAATCCGCTTCTTTGGGCTGTAGTCGGACAGCCTTCTGATATATCTGCTCTGCCTCAGCGTACTCCTTTTTCGTCGCATAGAGCGATATCAGAGAAGAAAAGGTCCAGGCGATACGGGGATCCAGCTCCGGAAGCGTCTCCGGCAAGTGTTCTACAGATTTAAGATACCACTGGATGGCCTGTTCCGTCTCCTCATGGCTTCTGTATTCGTCTCCCAGATATCCCATGATTTCATAATCGTCCGGATGGTCGGAAAGCTCCTGCTCCAAAAGATTCAGGTTTCTCCTGCTTTTCTGTTTTCCCGCCCGTACTTCTTCCGCATAGCCGTCATGGAAAAAAGATACCTCTCCCTTTCCGTCGAGAAGCCGCATATTCCTGCCGTCCGTAAACTCCAACTGCTCATGAATCCGGCGGCGGTAGCGAATTTCCGGCATATTTCGAAAAAGGCGTATACGGAAAGAGCAGGTCACAATCTCTCCCACATTGTTCAGTTCCAGAATCTCCCCGAATACTCCGTCTGCCCCCTTTTCTTCTGCCTGGGAAAGGACAGAAAACAGCTTCTCCTCCGTCCCCGGAGCCGGATACTCGTCGGCGTCCAAAGTAAGGATCCAGTCTCCCTTTGCCTGCTCGATAGCAAAGTTCCTGGCGGCGGCAAAATCGTCAATCCAGTCAAAGTGATGGACAGACGCTCCCAGCTTCTTTGCCAGATCCACAGTCCCGTCCGTACTTCCCGTATCCACCACAATCTTTTCCCATAAAATATCCTGTCCCCAGGACAGAGCCCTCTCCAGCTTTTTTTCCTCGTTTTTCACAATCATACACAGGGAAATCCGAGGCCTTTTCTCTTTTTTCATATATATATCCTCCGGAGAAAAGAAAAGGCCGCCCCACAGCCGAAGCTCCGGGGCGGCCTTATTCTTCACACTATGCAGTTGCTTTACACATTACCTTCGCAAGAAAACCTAAAAGGTCAATTAGCCTAAGAGGCTCAGGACGCCCTGAGGTACGGCATTGGCCTGGGACAACATGGACTGTGCAGCCTGCAGCAGGATGTTGTTCTTGGTGAAGGATGTGATTTCATCAGGCATATTGGTATCGCGGATACGGCTCTCAGCATCCTGAATGTTCTCAGACGTTACCTTCAAGCTGTTGACCGTATGCTCCAGACGGTTCTGAATGGCACCGAGTTTTGCACGATACGTAGACACTTTATTGATAGCGTTATTGATACCGGACAGGCTTGCATTTGCAGTTGCTCTGTCTTTGATAGCACCGGCAGTTGCACCTGTCGCAGCAGCCGTTCCCAGGATTGTGGTAGCAGCCATGCTCTGTGCGGACATGGTGATAGTCTCACTTCCGCTAGGTCCAATCTGGAAGGTCAGACCAGTACCCTCACCTGCTCTCTGAGGGGTAGAAGTCAGAGGCTTCGTACCGTTGAAGTCTGTGTAGTTAGCGATACGATCAATCTCAGCTACCAGAGCATCGTACTCAGTCTGGATGTTGCCCCAAGAAGTCGTATTCATGGTTGCGTTTGAAGCCTGGGTAGCCAGGGTAACCATACGCTGAAGCATGGAGTGAACTTCGGTCAGAGCACCTTCAGCCGTCTGGATAAGACCGATAGCATCCTGTGCGTTGGTAGCAGCCTGATTCAGACCATTGATCTGGCTTCTCATCTGCTCGGAAATAGCAAGACCAGCAGCGTCGTCGCCGGCACGGTTGATTCTATAACCGGAGGACAGTTTCTCTAAGTTCTTTGCCAGAGCCTTGTTGTTGATACCTAAGTTTCTACTAGAGTTAATTGCCTGAATATTGTGTTGAATCTGCATACATTTACCTCCTTGTTTCAGTCAGTCCCTCAGCGACCTCCCTGTCCCTGACAGTACATCCGACACGGGCCCTGCGTCAGCGCACCGGTCTGACCTACATTATGTTTTGTTGTACAATAAGATTATCGGCTGAGGACTCAAAACCATAAGGGTAAATTTTAAAAAATTTCTAATTTAAAAATTGTGAACACCTGGTCTCTCTAGGATTCCATGTGGAACCTGGAAATGAAAGCGGAAAGGTAAATTTATGTTTATGGATATGTTTTACCCCATGACACATTTCGGGCAGAAAGGATATCAGATAGGAAATCACCGTCTGAAAAAGCAGAACTATCACACTTAAGTTATCACATAACGAAAAGAACAACACTTCTCCTGAGGCCCTGTAAGCTCCTGAGATTCTTCACTTACTTTGTTTTTTCTTTGCCTTCACCAGTACTTTTTTCAAAAATACTGAACATACGAAAGATCTGATTTAAAGAACCTTCCAGAACAGAAAGCTGCTCCTGAGACAGACCATTCAGCTTTTCTATCAGTTCCTCGCATTCATTGAAATTCTGTTCCCCAAACAACAGCCATTCACTGGAAACTGACAGTTTCTCACAAATACGTTTTAATGTGGAAACAGAAATACCCACAAGACCACGTTCGATATCAGAGACATGTTTCGGCGCCAGAGAGACAAGATCTCCAAACTGTTCCTGTGTAAGACCCGCATGTCGCCTGGCAATATGGACCCGATTTCCTATCCGAACGTTCAGTTCTTTCTTTTCCTTCATCGTTCTCACTTCCATTATATTATCGTTTCTATCATAGATACCATTACATAACCGTTTAATATCATTAGTATATGTAATAGTATTGATAATAGAAACATTATATATACATGACTTTGTATAATAGCAATACCACGAGGAAAGTAAAAACGAAATCATGTTTTACAAAAACTTCAGTTAAAAACCTCTGAAAGAATTTCCTTCATCCGCACCTCAAAGGTATGTTTTTCCTTTACCTTTCCATATCCGTTCGCCGCTATCTGACGGCGCTTTGCATCATGCTTTAGATAATAATCACATTTCTGGACCATGTCCTCTGTCGAATAAAAAATTTCCATATCCTCTCCCGGTACGAAAAGATCATAAAATTCGGACTGGTAATTCGACAGCAAAAAACCTCCGGCTCCCATAATATCCATTGCCCTGAGCGGTACTGCGCTGCGAATGCTGCGCAGCGTCGTGTTTAAATTGATGCGGCTGCACGCAAATACAAAAGGCATATACTGGTAATAATCCACCGGTCCCCGGTTTTTCACCCTGGGAAGCTCCGGTGTGGGACCTGGTGTGTAGATCCAGGTTTCAAACTGTTCTGACGCAGCCGTAAGCAGTTCCTTCCTCTCTACAGCAGCCATCTTTCTGGCAAGGAATACATTGGCAAAAATCCAGGAAACGGTTTCTACCCCGTCCGGATTCGGCCTGACCCTGGCCGGCGCCAGGCTGTTTTGCATGGCCTCTATGATATCCGGAGTCAGGAGTTCTTCAATAAACCAGTGACCGCAGACCTGTCTTTGCGCCGCCATTGCCGCATCCAGATATCCCTGAACATACGAAGGCAGGTTTTTAAGCCGACCGAAAAAATCCGGCGTTTCATTGTACATGGAGCCCAAAAAAGATACATCGCAGGTATAAGATTCCCGCACTGTTTTTCCGCCTTCCGTTTCCTCTACACAATCCAGGTTTTCAAGCTGTCTGGCAATCCGCTCCGTATTGACTGCCAGAGGCGCATAATGGACCGTAGGTATCTGCGCCTGTACAAATTCCTGATATAGTATTTTGTCGAAAAGGAAAATATGATTACAGGGGTTAATCAGGGAAACGGAATACAGTTGTATCAGCGGGCTGTCATAGACAAATGCAAGATAGGGGACATTTCTCCTGTTGCAATTATTGGACAGCACCGGACTGAAATTAAAAGTAAAGACAGCATCATAGTGTCCTTCCTCAAAGGTGCGCTCAAACAACTGATCAAACTCTGCACTGACCCGTTCCCGTAAATGTTCACTGGAAACACAGTTCCAGCTACATCCCAGTTTATCCAGAGCTTCACATACATCAGGAATCCCCAAGTCTTTCCATGTAAATATCAAAATATTCATATGATTTTCTACGCTCCTTTTCATTCCATCCCCTGATTTTTGCCTCAATATTATATCATTCTTCCTCCGTTTCTTCAAGACCATCGATTCACAGGCATAGCGATATGTCAAAAGATAGGTCCGTTCTGCTCCTGTTTCTGGCATTAGAAAGGCTCATATCCATACAGTGTTTTTATAAGAAACACGATTACATATACTATTGATGTTAAACTGTATTTTATGGAAGGGATAACAATGAAAGAAAAAAAAGAAATCAATCTTCAGATGGGCAATCATATCCGCATTATCCGAGAACGTGCCGGGCTTACACAGGAACAGTTTGGGACAATCGTCTCTTTGGGTTCTCAGAATGTATCTGATATTGAGCGTGGTCTTGTAGGCATTTCCGTCTCCACATTAAAACGCATCTGCGAAACATTGCCCATTCCCAGCGACTGGTTGCTTTTCGGAGATCAAACCAGCAGTAATCTGAACTACCTTTCAGAAAAACTAAAACGCCTGCCGCCGGAACAATTTCTGGTGTTGAACGAATTTTTAAACCAGATCCTCCATCTTTTTGCCCAACAGGAACAGCCATACGCCGAAGAACCGTAAAAAGAATCTCTGAAATAGAAAGACGAAAAAATCCTTTAGAGAAGCGACCAGGACGCTGAACAAGTCGCCCTGGTTGTATGTTCTGCTCTTTTCGCTCTATCTTTTGATTCTCAAAGATTCTTTCAAAGATTTTTTAGCCGCTCTTTTGCCGGCTCGTATCCGTCTCTCGCCGACCTCTGATAGTAGGTTCTGGCCTTTTTCGTTTCCCCGGAAAGCTCATACCAAAGTCCCAAATTATAGGCCGCCTTAAAAGAACCGGTTCCCGCCACAGTTTCCATCTCCGGATGCTCTCCGATTCGCAGACATTCCAGATAACTTTTCTCTATCTGCGGCAGATAACTGATGTAGCGCTGCACATTGGAAAGTACCAGCTTCGTATAAAAAAGCCCACAGACAAAGCAAAAATCTGCGCGGTTTCCTAAACATGCGCGGCTGCTGTCAATCACTTCTTTTGCCTCTTCTAATTCTGTAGGCGTCCCCACATCCATCAGGGTATAAAGATACCGCAGCATTCCGTCTATCCAATAACCATTCTCCTGTTTTCTCCCTTTCCAAAGGCGGCGAAACCAGGAAAGACTTTCTTCCTGCCTTCCAAGTTCTCTCAAAGTAACTGCCATCTGATACCAATAATAGGGGTTTTCCGGCTCTTGACGGACAGCCTCCTGCAAATATTCCAGATTTCTCTCACCCTTTCCTTCCACTAAATAGCCATCGTGATCTGCTTTCAATGGAAGAAGCATGCAGGGAATCTCCGTATCCGGCTGTTCGTGGATCATCCCTCTGTAGCGGACTCCTTTCGGAAGGATACGAGGCAACAGCGTCGAACTTACCTCGACTGTTCCCGCAAGTTCTCCGCTCCGATAAGAATCAAAACGCAGAAGCGCTCCCATCCAGTTCCCCGCTCCATACCGCTTCTCTCCTCTAAAAAGGCTTTCTTCCAGCCGTTTTCTTTTTATCGGTCTTAAATATTCGTCGGCATCCAGAATCAGATTCCAGTCAGCGTCTGACTGATCTAAGGCATAATTGCGGGCCGCGGAAAAATCCCGTATCCAAGTAAACGCATAAACTCTGGCTCCCAGTCTTTCTGCCAGCTCCCTGGTCCCATCCGTGGAACCTGTATCCACCACAATGATTTCATCCACAACTGGACGGGCAGCCTGAATGCATCGTTTCAGGCTCCGCTCCTCATCTTTTACAATCATCACCAGATTGATCTTCAAGTTCTGCTCCTCTCTCCCATAAAAATTCACTGGTATCTTTCTCCGCTTCCGGGACACAGAAAGGCATATGCAAAAAGCACATGCCTTGCTCTCTTTCCTATGAAAGAATAAAAGGACTCCTCACTGTCGTCTCCCTTTATCCCGTTCTTTTAATACTTTGTAAACATACTCGCGAATCACTGCTTCCGCATTTTCACTCAAATCCACAAAGCAACAGCCATAGCCATAATCGTCGCCAATCCGTTTTCCCCGGATGGCACGTACTTGAAAAGTTCTCATCGCCGTACGGAAACTATACTGGAACGTAAGCATTTCTCCCCTGTCCAGAGGCTGCTTTGTTTTCACGTAGAGTCCTCCGGCGCTGATATTTTCAATCACTCCATAAAACGTTCCGTGACGTTCTGAAGAAAAACTGGTAGCAATGTTCACACGGGCCCGGATATCTTTCTGACGCTGCAGACTGTCCTTCACCTCCTGAATGGTACAATCTGCCATCCAGGGTTGAGGCATCTCAGGAAACGTCGGATTTCTGTGAATCACCAGCTCGCAGATAGCCCGTATCATCCCTGCCCGATCGTCATAAAAATCCACAGTCGTACGCATGCGAACATCCCGCATACCCAGACCGCCAAAATAAAGGGATATATAATCCCTGGTATGTATTACCACCGCCTCTGTGAGCGGTTTTCCCTGCGGCGTATATACCAGGCAACGACTACAGTCCTTTAGTACCATAGAATCATACTCCTTCCCCGACGAGACCTGCTTCTTTCTATATTAAGGACATGGTTCCAACGGTCCTCTCTGCCCCCATCATCGTCTGAACCCGCATAAGTTCAATCAGACTGTTAAAGCTTTCCCTGCTCATAGTGACCGTATCCCCATTTTCCGCCCCGCTGTTTTGTGCGACATCTGCCGAAAGCAGAGACGATAATGCGTTGTAAGAATTTCCAAACATCCCATAGCTACTTCCCAGGCCGCTTAACATCCCATAATTACCGCTTCCGAGCAGACCATAGTTGCTTCCGCCGAGGCTGCCAAGCATATTATAACTGCCGCTTCCGAGGCCACTGAGCATACTGTAGCTACTGCTTCCGAGACTGCCCATCAGTCCAAGGCTACTTCCCAGACCGCCGATCGTCCCATAGCCAAGGCTTCCAAGGCCACCAAGCATCCCATAACTTCCCAGACTGCCGAGGACCCCATAACCATTTCCTGACAAGCCATACGCGTTCCCAAGGAGGTTGTTATAGTTCATTCCAGTATCTCCCTGGGCCTCCTGGGCGTATGCCAGCACTTTATCCACATACCATTTGCAGTAATCCGGCTCGCCGCCATATTTTTTTACATTCCCGGGACCTGTATTATAAGCGGCCAAGGCCACTCTCAAATCTCCGAACCGATCCAATTGTTTCTTGATATATTTTGTAGCCCCCATAATATTCTGTCTGGGATCAAAAGGATCTGTCACCCCTACCTCTGCCGCCGTACTTGGCATCAACTGCATCAGGCCCTTCGCCCCCTTGGACGACACGTCATTGGGATTAAAATCTGACTCGACTTTTACAATGGCTTTCAAAAGCGACACCGGCAACTGATAAGTGGCCGACGCCTCCGCAAAAATAGCGTCATACTGTCCGTTATCAGAGTCTGAAATTTTGTCCCGGCGAACCCACTCCCAGGCTTTAGCCGAAATTTCACTTTGATTCACTCCGTTTAAGATTGTCTGAAAACTCCCGGAGCCATCCCCCGTCGAAACAGTTCTGTTTACCTGTATATTATTTTGATAACTGCTTGGGCGAATCTGATCGATCGATGTTACTGTGCTCATACAGCATTGCTCCTTCCAAAATTACGAATCACAGATCATTATAACGCAAAAACTGATAATGGTCAACTCTCCTGCGTCTCCTCCAGAACGGTCCGCACTTCCTCCGATGTTGATTCTGTTTCTTCCGGCACGTATCCCAGAAAATAAATATAGATATCCACAATAGCCTGATAAAGTTCCACCGGAATGGATGCCCCCAGCTTAAGCTGAGTCAAGATAGTTGCCAGGGAATCATCTTCATAAACAGGAACTCCCGCATCCATGGCCGCCTCTGTAATCCGTTCGGCCAGATACCCCATACCGGAGGCCACTACTACTGGAGCGCCGTTCTTCTGGGGATCGTATTTTAAAGCCACTGCCTTTTTTTTCATCAAATCATCAAATTCTGACATTGATTGTCCTCTCTTTTTCCCGAATCTCCGGAAATACGTCTGTCACCTTCAGTTCGCCCTTTTTCTCGCGAACCAGAAGCTGTCCCACACTCAGACCGCTCTTTTTGAAAATCCCTGTCACATCCCGGCTGATATGCTCAGAACGCTCTTTCAGCGCCGGCGGCACATAAAGCTGCATCCCAACCTGGCGATTCTCCATGACAAGAACCATATCAAAATGTCCCAGACTGCGGATATCAAATTTGAGAAACATTTTAATCCTCCGCCCCTGGGCATCTTCACTCTCCGAATCCGGATCTACCCACATCTCCGACATCACCTGTTCTTCTCCAAAGCGGAAAGGCAGCAGCAGATGAATCAGAGGCAGATAAACGCTCTCATTCACCAGCATACCGTTCATAATATTATAAAACTGCTGAATATTCTCCAACCCGGCCGCTCCATTGGCGCCTTTTTCCACAAGTTTGGAAAAAGCGTCCGCAAACTCATCCTCCGTTTTCTGTCCGCCGGACAGGAGTCTTTGCAGTTCTCCGTAAGCTTCCTCTTTGTCAAAAACCTGATCGAATCCACGGATGCGGAGCATTTTATCAAAAAGCTGAAACAGTCTCCCCTTATCCCCCTCTTCATATTTCACCGCATGGAAGATAAAAAGCATCACTGCATTGCGAACGGGCCCATAGTCATGAGTTTTGGATATATAAGAAGCCAGAAACGGAATCAACCGCTGATTCAGCACGGCTGAATTGGCCCTGGTTTCCCCTTCTAGCGCATCCCAGTCCATATCATCCAAAATGTCCTGGTATTCCCCCTGAAACTGCCGGAACATCAGACGTCCGATATCCTCTGTCAGAGATTTCATCTGTTTTAAAGTATGCTCTCCGGAGGACATACTGTTGTAACTCCGCAAGAAAGAAAGGATAGCTTCCTTGGCAGAATCACTACGGTTTTCACTTAGTAGCCGGCGTAAACCATCGAAAAAGGTACCGGAAAACTTGACCTGCTGTTCCATCTGTGTCTGCAAAAAAGCCAGAAGTTCTTCCGGCGAATTCATCTGCATCGAAGAGAAAAGTTGCTCCAGTAAAGGCGCTGTCGCTTCCTGGTCCGTAAAAAGAACAGCGGCGTTTTCCGCCTGAAAAAGCTGTTCCAGGAGTCTTGGAAGCTCCTGTCCTTCGCCCATCCGTTTGATAAACGCGCCATAATTACTCTCATAATCCACGATAGCGTTTGCAGCTTCGCTCATGGCATCGCCAGCTTTGTTTCCTGTCTGCCCGTCTGCCCGAACTACCCGGGTCGGATCCACAGGATTTTGGAGCTGCTGGCTTTCGGAAAGATTTTTTGTTTGTGTATTTATCGCATTCCGGCTGTTGTCATTCACCGGTGTGGTTACCTGCAGAATATTGGACATACGACCTCCATAAGCACAAATTACAATATCATTATATATATCGACCATTTTCTTTTTTTTATTAAGGTAAAACATTTTTTGTCCCATCTTATGTCAGAAAAAAAAACGTCGATAAATTATATAAGTACAGTTATGCGCTGTATTGAAAGGAGGGCAATTGTTATGAACGTGAAATTATATGGAACGAATCCAGTTGGCAGGGATTATTCCTTCTACCGTACCGCCTCCTCCATACCGGATCCGGTGAGACAGCAGACAGTAGAAAGCACCGGCAGTTATGATAAACTGACCCTTCATAAAACACAGTATCCTTCCGATACTGGACAGTTTGCTAAACTTCTGGCTAAGGAAGCGGCAAAAGATGTCTCTGCCCCTGCGGCGAATGAAACGCGAATAGCAGAACTTAGCCGTCAGATAGAGGCCGGAACTTATATACCGGATGCGGGGCAGATTGCAAAGCGGATGCTCTGTTACTGATTTTTTCAGGCAACCGGATTAGGAGGCATTACAAAATGGATTATAATAAGGAAGAGCGGACCAAACTTTTTGATTCTTTTGTCCATACATTGGAGGAACTGTCCGAAATTGTCGTTCAGCTTACAAAGGCGGAAACTGCCAAGGCAGAAGTGGCTTCTTCGGGAGAGCATGGAAAGATGGATTCCTTTCTCAAGGAAGAACAGGCTCTGCTTTTAAGATTTCGTGGTCTGGAACAACAAAGAAACCGTAAAGCGATAGAGCTTGGATGGAAGGACCTTACTTTCCGGCAGATTATAGAGAACGTGGAGAAAGAGGACGTGGCTGTTCTCTCCCCGCTGTTTACCCAGATGGAAAAACAGATCGAGGAGTTGGCCAGGGCAAGGGATTCTTCCAACCGCATCATCTCTGTCCGGCTGAGGGAATTTGAACATATCCTTGGAGCGAGTACTCTGGGCGGCTTTCCTGAAGCAGGTGGTCCTTCCCGTTTTCATGACCGATATGTGTAATTAGGAGGAAAAACAATTATGATACGAGCTACTTTTGCCGGATTTAATACGGCGCTTTCAGCCCTTCAGGCTAATCAGAAGCGCTTAGATATTACCGGTCAGAATCTTGCAAACATGAATACCAAAGGCTATACCCGTCAGACTTTGGAGACATCCAGTCTGAATTATACGGGTCCTGTTTCTCATTATATGAATGGTTCGGAGCTTGTGGTGGGCTTTGGCGTTGCCATGGATAAAGTAACTCAAATCCGCGATCCCTTTTTAGACGCCCAGTACCGTGCCCAGATGGAAAAATCCGGTTATACCAACGCCATGCAGACTTCCTTGGATTCTCTGTCCCGTGTACTGGATGAGAGCAGCATCGCCGGAATCCGGCAGGCTTTTGACAACATTCAGACTGTTCTGAGTGATTTGCAGGACCCGGCAAAGATTCATGATAAGGTCTATGAAAGCGAACTGCGGGCGAAGATGGAAAGCCTTACCAATCTTCTGAATCTTTCCGCCCAAAAAATCGACGAGGCCAGGAAGCAGGAATACGAACGTCTGGACGGAGAAGGCACCAATCAAAATGGCGCGGAGCAGAATGTCAACGATATTCTCAAGCGTATCGGTGAGTTAAATCGTCAGATTAAGCATAATCAGATCTTTGGACAGCAAAGTCTAGAGCTGATGGATGAACGAAACGTTCTGTTGGACGAATTGTCCAGTTATGTTCCCATTGAGGTTCGGTACAAAAAAGACGATGCTCACAAAGACGACAAAGACTGGCCGGATGATCTCTACGTGGATATGGTCTATTATAAGGATGACGGTACAAAGACTTCTTTAAGTCTTGTAAGCGGCACAGAAGGAGCTGCCAACCAGAATTACGGCAGCGTGGAGATGGTACGTACTCCTGCAGATTCCTATCTGAATGTGACTGCCAAGTTTACTTCAGCCCCCATTTCCGCCGGTGGTGATGTGGTCATTTCCGGTAGCGATACAGTTCCCAAAGGAAATGAGTTCAACGGTGGCTCCATTCAGTCCGGTCTTGATATGCTGAGCGGCGAAGCTGTCACCAAGCCCGTTGATATTGAGCAGGTCGACGTACATGGGTACCAGTACTATATGAACCATCTGGATAATCTGGCGCAGAGTTTTGCCACGGTAATGAATGAATTAAATAATCTTGGCAATGCCAATGTGGCTGGAGCTCCTGCAGATTCTCCTCTCATGGTTAATAGAAACGATGGTACAAAGACAAACATCACCGCTTCCAGCATCGGTATCAACACGGATTGGGCAAATGGAAAAGTTTCCCTTGGAAAAGGAATTGCAGACGACGGGAACAACGCCAACGATACGGTGCTTGCCATGTTAGGAGCTATGTCTGTATTTTATCAGGGACAGGGAGCCGGCACTCCGCCCACTCGTCCTGGGTTTGGCGTGGATTTGGGAAACAAAACCTTTGCCTCCTATATCAGCAATGTCTCTACCGTGCTGGCCACAGATTCTTCCAGCAATCAGGCCTCTCTGAAAACAGACGTGACTGTGTTAAACGGGATTCAAAATTCCAGAGATTCCGTTTCCGGTATCAGCTTGGATGAAGAAGCGTCTAATATGATGACCTATCTGGCTGCTTATAATGCTGCGTCCCGACTGATGACTACTCTGGACGAGGCGTTAAATACTTTGATCAACAACACCGGCCTGGTTGGCAGATAAGCGTATAAAACCGGTGGAAAGGAGAAATAATTATGGCAATGCGGGTTACTAATACAGCCCTTTACAGACAATATACTTCCTCTGTGAATGATGTTCACAGTCAGTTAAACAAAAGTATGAACAAGATTTCCAGCGGCAAAGCTTATGAGTCGGCCTCTGAAAATCCTCTGGCTTATTATTCCGGCCAGAGGATGGATACACAGTATCAGGATATCCTGAGTAAAAAATCCCTTCTGACGGATGTGGATAAGCGCCTCCAGCAGCAGGAACAGGGAGTCCGTTCCATCCAAAGTACTTTGGCTACGGGGCAGGACAATGCCGCTAACAGGATTTCTTATATTCTGAACAGTCCCAACAATGAGATTTCTACTACTGTAGGTACTATCCGGGATGATCTGATTCAGAAGCAGCAGTCTATGATCAACAATTTGAACTCCAAATATGAAAGTTTTTATGTATTTGGGGGAAACGATTTGTCCACTACGCCTTTTGCTATTTCCTATGATGAGAAAACAAACGACATGACTCTCACTTACAATCATAAGTTTTCTGGGGAAGATACTGCAACGGAGTTTAAGTTTAAGCTGACAGAGGAAAATGGAAAGTTTTCTTTCAAGATGGAGGACCCTTCTCTTTTCCCCAAGCTCCAGAAAGCCATGGAAGAACAAGGGCGTGTAGATATCGGTTATGGGTCTATCCATGATACAAAGACGCTGGTTGATACCTATACCGGTGGAATGAATGTTCTGACCGGTATTACTTCCGATGCCATGAGAACGCGGAATCCGGGATACACGCAAGAGGATGTGGAAGAAGCTCTTGGAAACAGCGCTCTCGGTGTTCTTGGTCAAAGTATTGTCACTATGAATAAATATATGACTTATTTGGATAATGGTCGTCAGACTGGCGCCGATGCCATTGATAAAGATGAGTTCTGTGACAAACTAGGGAAAGTTCTGGATCAGGTTCAGACCACCTCTGATCGCCTTGGACGGATCTACAGTGATCTGGGTAATAAAACCAATCAGCTCGACAATACGCTTACTCGCCTGACTGACGACAAGTTGAACCTGGAAACTCAGTATAAAGAAAAATTAGGAGCGGATCCCTACGAAGCAATCCTTGAAATGTATTCATACCAGCGTTCCTATTCGGCTGCATTAAAAGTAAGCTCCAATATTATGGGAATGTCCCTTTTTGACTTCATGCGCTAGGTAAAATTTTAAGTATAAAATAGCTATTATTTTTTTAGGAAAGGAGGTGTTCTCATGACAGGACCGTTATTAAGAGTTACTACTACTCCTTATCAATCCGTTCGTGTCTCGCAGAATGCCCGTCTGGTCCCTTCGGATTCCGTTGATTTAGAGCGGAGAAAAGCCATTGCTCGTTTGAGGGCTTTTCAATCACAAAAATCTCCGGGAAGCGGAAATGTAGATATCAGTTATGTGAATCAAATCAACCGTACTTTCTCGCTCCAACAATCACAGCAGTCTACAGCTCCTTCACCCAGAAATTCGAGTGGTACAGTAGGCAGCGGCCTTTCTGAAAGTTCCAATACAACGGCTGTTTCGGCTGCGGCAAGTTCCTCTGATACAGTTGCCTCTTCTGATGTAGCTGTGCAGACTTCTGTTGCACCAGAAACGATATCCTCTCAGGATATGCAGAAAGCCATCAGTACAGAGAGTGATTCTGCATATACGATGGACCGTGGCGCTTTTGAGTTTCGAGTCGCCAAAGGGGAAGTAGCTTTTTTGCCGCCTCTTGTCATGACGGTTATGACTCAACGGCCGGAGGTTCATATTGAATATCTTGGCGGACACAACTATGTGCCCCCTGATAGTTTCGATGACAATGGCTTTATAAATTTATTAGCTTAGGAGTGTGTCCACTGCTATGATACTTGAAACCGATGCTTACGGAGAGATTGAATACGAAGAGAAAGATTTAATCACATTTCCTGACGGTATTTTTGGCTTTCCGGATTTAAAACATTATCTTTTGCTCTGTCTTACAGAGGGGGACGATACCATTTTGTTGATGTTGGCTACGGATCGGCCGGAAATTGTCTTTGCAATTGTCAATCCGTTACTTTTCTGTCAGGATTATGCGCCGTCTCTTTCTGAGGCTGAGTTATCCTTCCTGGAGGCTGGCGATGCTGACGAACTTTCTTATTACGCCATTTGCAATATACGTGGCCAGGAAAAGTATCTTCAGAGTACTGTCAATTTGAAATGTCCGTTGGTTATTGATCCTGTTACCCGCAAAGGCATGCAGGTGATTCTCTCGGAGCCCGCTTATCACTACCGGCATCGATTTGATTCTTTTCCGGCGCTTGCCGAAATTGCAGATAGGGAGACAGAGGAGGCTTCAGAAGAATGCTGATAATACGACGCAAAAAGAGTGAGAGTTTTTTAATTGGAAATGATATTCGCGTGACAATTCTGGAATGTGCGGCTGATGGAGTGCGTGTTGCTATCGATGCTCCAAAGCACGTCTCGATTCTGCGGGAAGAATTATCAGAAGCGGAACAGATCAATCGAGGGGCTTTGGCGCCCTCCACAGACTCTCTTCTCTCTCTGCAAAACGCTCTCTCTCATATGATCACTCCGAAAAAACCGAAACAGGACCTATGAGTCTGAGGGACCAATAATCATAAGATTATTGGTCCCTGTTTTTTATCATTTCAATAAAAAGACGTATCCCACGAGAAATCCAGTAGAAGGGCAGTAAGACCGGTACTTTTTCAAGAGCTGGATACAAACCGGACATATACTTATAATCTGGAAATACCCAGCGCAAAAAACGACCATGTGCTTTCTTTCGCTCTTCCCGCCTTTTGATCTTCATCTCTTTTTTGGCTTTTCTGCTTTCTTTTTCTTCCTCTTTGTTTAAAAGTCGCATCAGTCCTACAACCTGGGCATCTGTTTCTCTGTCCTTTCCGATCTCCCCTCGGCTGAAGATTCGATTCTCCAGAATATCAAAGGCATTTAGATCTTCTAGCTGTTCTTCGTTAGACATATATTCTTTATCTTCCTTTTCCCCAAACCACATATAAGAAAGACGTAAAAGCTTCTCAGCCAGAATATCTACCCGAAAAGCCTGAAGCTTCTTTTTGATATAACTATGATTTAATTGCTCACGCCAAGCTCGGTGATATAAAAATAAATCCAACATATCCCGAAGCATAAGTCCATCGGTGGTATACTGATAAGCTACAGATGCCATCCGAAATACCATGCGATCTTCTGGATAAAGAATCCGGACACTGGACCCCCCCGTCCGGACACGAGCACGGAAAGTAAGCTCTCTCATTCCCTTTTCATAATATTTTGTCCTGAAAGGAAGCTGCTGATAAATATCCACATTCATGCCGGAAATCCGATGCATCCGCTCTCCACAGTCAGAATAATTCTGAATCGTCTCATACCCCAAATCCACCAGGAAACCCTTTACTAGAGTATAATTCTCTGTGCTCATATAAAGCCGGAGAGGGCTCATATCTGCCGTCTCTGCCAGTTCATATAATCCTCGTATTGTTGTGGAGGATAATACTACACAGGGCACTTTTTCCATATCCAGCAGCGTCAGAATTTCTTGCTCGGATGCTTCGCAGTTGCCTCCATTAGCCAAAGCTTCCTGGTAGCGCTCAAAGAAACGGCTCATCCAACGCTCTGGAACTAAACCTCCATTTCCAAGAAGGCCCAGATAAATAATATTGGCGACTCGGTGATAGTCTGCTGTTCTAAACATGCGTTCCCAGTCCATGCGCCCATATCTGACCTGAAGTGCCCCCTTATGCATTAATGTACTAATCATATTGACCAGCAAACGCCCTTCAAACAAAACTTGATTCATCTTTGTTTTCTCCTGTCAATGTCAAATAGAAAAGCCTATGGAATAAGACAGACAGAAGAAAACGGGAAAGGGAAATTCCCTCTCCCGCTGTCCTCTGTCGCTTAAGGCCGCTTTGCCAGGCTTTAGGCCATCGTATTCAAAAGCATACCTACCGCATAATAATTCGCCAGATTATAAGCTCCCCCAGAGACAAAATTTGCAAACTGCATATACGGACTGTTCGCATTGGCAGCGTTATTCGCACTGCCACTTCCGGAAGATGAATTGGAAGAACTTCCTCCCAAATCATTACTTACAATTCTCTGTACCGAATCGGAAAGCGCCCGATCTGCTTTCTGAGCTGCATTTTCTGCAAGCCCAAACTGTCCTCCCAGAGTATCCACTACAAAATCGTAGTCCTTCTCCATCGCTTCGACCAGCTTTTCCTTATCCAGAACAAGGTCACCAGCTTTATTTTTCGTGATTCCCATGGCCGCCAGAGTTTTTTCATGAGCCATACCTCTCTGGAAAGAAGCCATATGAGCTGCTGTCCCATTGCCTCGTCCGGCATTGCTCTCCAGAAGATTGGTAACGGAATTGTAGCTATCTACCAAATCCTGCACTGCATCCGTAATCCGATCCGTATCGACCCCGGAATAGATATTGGTAGTTCCTTCCTTCTTAAGCTCCACATCCACCCGTCCATAGGCAATGCTTACTTTGTTGGTATCGGAAGTATAAGTCTGAGAATATCCATCCTGAGTAACTGTATACTTCGCATCTGCAGCAGCACTGTCAACGTACTCCAATCCGGCAGCAGCACCTGTTTTTCCATTAACACTAAAACTGTTTGCTGCTCCGGTAGCCTTTCCTGTAAGCACCAGAGACACTTTCCCATTCTCACTCTGTACGGACGCCTTTACGCCAGTCTTGGAATTTCCGTTGACTGCTCGAGCCGCCTCCTCGTACATCTGATTGTAGGTTTTCTTTGTTCCGTTGGTATTGGTGCTGCTGATGGAAACCGTCTGATTGCCGCCAGGTCCGACAATCTCAAATTCCATATCTTCCTCTGCCAGATCTGCCGCCTGATTAGCGACACTGACATTTTTCTGTGCTTGTGCGACAGAGTGAACTTCCAGGTTCACATCCATCCCAGCTTCCAAACGCCAGGATCTATTAGCCGTAGCTACAGATTCATCTGTAGAACCGGCTTCTAATTCTGTAAATACATTTCCTGCTTTGCTAGTCTGCAACTTGGCCGCCGCTGCCTCCAAACCGGTAAGCTCCGACTGATAGTCTTTTAAAAAGCTGGTAACACTGGCATAAGCCGAAGTATTCTTACTGGTGGATGACACCCGGTTAATTGCACTGATGGCACTGTAGGAAGAAGTCGTTTTCAGAGACGAGAGTTGAAGCAGGTTATTGATCGAAGATGAATAGCCATAACCATAACCACCGCCTGATATTCCATTAATTGACATGTGATTTCCTCCTTTCATTTATATTTGTCAATTTTAAACCCCCTTGGGTTCCTCTACAGGGGAGGTGCCTCTCTCAAAAAACTTCATCGAGATACATCTATTTGACCTCCTCTGTTGTTCTACTGTTTTTTATAATATGATTTCTCACCCCCCGCACTTAGACTCATGCGGCGGTCTTTGTCCTGCAGCCGTTCCAGAAGCTGGACTGTCTTTCGCCGCACTTCAAAGATTTTATTTTCTTCCCAACAATCAGTTCTGGGAGCAGCAAAGGGATCGTCGCGCATCAGTCGCCTGACTTCTCTCGCATCTTCTTTTCCTGTCCGGGCCAAATCCCAAATCCGCCCGGAGCAGTTATCCACCTCTGCAATTTCTTCCGCTCTCATATCCAACAGCAAGGAAGCGGAAACCTCATCGTGCCTGTCAAAGGCACTTTGAAGTTCATCCGTCAATTCATCAATCTTCTTCAGAGAACCATAACGCTTTTGAAGAAGAAGCATCATCTGTTCCAAATCTATCGCCATGACCCCACCTATCCGGTTACACTTCTTGTAGTTGCGACGCGAACCTCCCGCACTTCTTTTCCTGCTTCTTCAAATCCGGCCCGAAACTCAGACATAATACGAATAATCTGAGCAATATCATCCTTTCTCCGCTCTCTGCCGGCCCGAATCGCCCCTAAATCGTAAAACATATATTCATAGATACGCCGAAACTCCTGGCTGATTGGCTGCTCCATGTCAAGAATAGAATTTAGATAACGGACAATCCGGACTGTGCGGGTAATACAGTTGTCAAAGACTCCGTAATCCTTATCCTCCAACGCACATTCCGCCATTCTTAACCGTTTCAGCGCTTCATCGTACAGCATCAAAAGCAGCTCGACACCGGACATGGAATAAATGCTCTGTTCTTTGTATTTCTGATATCCGTTCATCTTTCTTCCTCCCGAAACCGGAATCTATAGGCCCCATCAACCGGTAATGGATGATAAGTAGCTGGACTGGCTGTTCATATTGCTGATTGCTTTCTCCATAGTGGTAAACATCTGAATATAGCGGTCCTGCTCTGTTTTCAATTTACTCCGCAGAGACGTCAGGTTTTCCTGCATATCCTTTAGCTGATTATAAATCGTATTATTCTGCAGAGAGAGGGAAATCTTCTCAGTACCGGCTTCCTCTACCAAACGACCGTTGGAACCGCCGTTCATATAGCTATATCGGGTCGCATACTGTTTCGTAGTGTCGTTGATAATTGTACCGATACCCTTACTTACACCGCCTCCGCCAGTAAAGATATTTCCCACCTTCTCCGGATTATCCTTCATGGCCGCTTTGAACTTGGACTCGTCAAACTTCAGGGTACCGCCATCGTAAGGATCCTCAGACATACTGATACCAATCTCCTGCAGATCGTCATAGGTAACGCCGCTTCCCATAATCTTGGTCAGAACGCCCTGCATATCCAGACTTAGATCCCGCATAATACTGTTGTTAAACAGAAGGCCCTGCTTCGCTTTCTTCTCCCAGTTTTCAATGGAAGTTTCATTCATCTCTTCCTTCTGCTCATCTGACAGGGGACCATAGGCATCATCCGGCTTGGTAGTAACCTCCTTGTTGATAGCCTTTACCAGCTCATTGTACTGCTCCAGAAACTTCTTAACCGTCTCTGTCGCCTTATCCACATCCGCAGAAGCGTTAAAGGTCACAGACTTGGAAGTATCAAACATCGGCTCCGCGCCTTCCGCCAGAACATTTCCGTCTTTATCCAGAAGTTCTCCGTTTTTATCTTTCTCAATACCAAACTCGCCGGATACTGTGATTTTCAGTCCATCCATATCAAAGGTATTGGTAGAACTGGTCACTGCAGTCGCTCCAGTGCCATAATCCACATACATCAGAGCATCCTCGCCGTCTATCTCTGTGCCTGTCGTCTGATTGCCGTCTTTGTCCTTTCCATTGAAGAAAATTTCTTTCGCACTGTCGCTCAGCTCGATCCCTCTGCCAGATCCGGTCTCTTTGCTGACCAGGGTAAATTTGTTGCTGGTGCTCAGATAAGTCGCCTTTACCCCTGCATCTGAAGAATTGATATTGACCAGAAGCTGATTGACCGTCATACCGGCCGTCACCTTAATTTCAACTCCATTGATGGTAAAGGGATTATCCTTGAAATACTGATCAAAGGCTTCTCTGCCCGCCTCATCGTCCGTATAAGTACCTTCCAATCCCAACCGTTCACGATTATCGAAGATACTGCTTTCCAGACTGATCTTGGTAGAGCTCATCTTATCCAGACCGGTTTCCTTGCGGATGGTATAATTTCCGGTCACAGTAAGCGTCGAGTTATCTCCTTTCTCATTCGCAAAGGTAATCTTTCCGTCTTTTGTACCAACTGTAATTTTTCCTTTACCGAAAGCCGTATTCAGGTGCTCCTGCATCTTTTCAGCAAAGGCCGTATTCATCTCGTCCTTAACTGCTTCCTTTGCCTCTTCCTCAGTCGCTCCTGCATGCGCTGCCATATATTCTTCTATTTTTTTCGCTTCTAAATTTTTCAGCTCTTCTGCGTCAGCGTTGGTGATCAATTCCACCTGCTTGCTCTGACCGCCATAGGAAACGGTAAACTTCTGCCCCTTCAGATATCCGGCCATATTGTCGTAAACATGCACATAACTGTCCTTCGTGCTCTTAATATGGTCGTTGTAATCGCTCAACGTATATCCCTTGGAGCTATCCAGGGTCTCCGTAGAACCATCCGGTTTTTCTAAGGTTTTATCAAAACCCAGGGCTCCAAGAGCAGAGGAGTTGCTCCGGATAACCAGACTTTCTCTTTCTGCTATCTTGTTTGCTTCCTCCGTCGAATCGGGATTCACTTTAAATCCGGCGGCGTTATCCGTCACGGTGGCATAATTCATCTCCAGTTTTGTGCCGTCGTCACTTGCCTTAAACTGGATCGTGATGTCCCCGGAAAGCTTAAACTTGTTGGACTCAATCGCTTTGTTAAGCTGCCCAGCCAGTTTATCAAGATCCTCTGTCGTATAGTCAATATCGACGGTCTTATCCCCCTCTTTGTAAGAGGAAGGCATGGTAAAGGTCCCGCTGTCGTGGAATACGCCGTCCTTGCTGCTATAATAACCGAAAACCAGCTTCGTTCCTTCCAGCTTGGATTCCCTCGGCTGTTTGGAATAGCTCATCTCAGTCACGATATCTCCGCTGCCCTTCTCTGCCGACTGTACATTGGCCGCCGTCGCCAGATTTGCAACGCCCCTAATCGACATGGACTCCAATAAATCGGAAGAGCCGCTGACGCTGACATATTTGGATACCTTTTCATCGCCATTGGCCTTAATGATATTCTTGGCAAACAGATTCGCATCCATCACACTGTCCGTCGCCGAATATGAAAGGTACTTCTCCTGTAAATCCAGGATTTGATCAATGACTCCCCGGAAGGCCTCCTGCTTCCAAGTAAGACTGGTAATGGCATTCTTCTGGTTCTGAATCTTTATGTTAGACGCCTGTGACATCTGCTCAATAATAGAATCACGATCGATTCCGGAGGCCATACCGCCGAATCCCCGTAAAGTTGTACTTAAACTATTTGTGGTTCCTGATATACTTGCCATCTATGTTCTCCTTTCCTTAAGCTTTTGACAGCATATTTCATACATTCTATTAACTAAAATATCGACTGTTTTCCTGGATTCATAAGAAAAGAAACCGCATCCCGGCCAGGTTTCACATTCTCTTCACATCTAAAAAATTTCTAAAATCAAAAACACCTGACACCCTTTACAAAACAGACAATCAATATGTTTTGTAAAGGACATCCGGTGTTTATAAGATTCCATTTGTTTCGGACATAATGTCCTATACTTAATGCCTCGGCTTTTCTTTTACCGTAACGCAGGCTTTCAAAATCTCCGTGAGCATAGAAATCCGGTAGCGGTTCTCGTAATATCCAATGATAGGAGAGATATTGCTGCTGTCCACAATCACATATTTGGCCGGCATCTGAGTCAATACCAGAGCCTGAACATCCGCGCGACAGCGGTCGCACATACAGACTCCATTCTGACGCATCTCTTCCTCCATGTCGCTTTCCATATTAACAAGAAGTCGCTCCATCACGTTCATCATATTATAAGCCCGTGTTTTCGGAGCTTTCTTTTCTTCCTCAGAAACCCCGGAATCTGTCTCAGGCTCCTGCTTCGACGGTGCTTCCTCGACTGCAGGTTCCGGCACTGTATCGGCAGATGCCGCTTCACTGGCGGGCTCCCTCTCATCTACCTCGAAAGCTTCCTCTCTGGCAGAGGTTTCTACCGAAGGGGCCGGTATCTCTCCGGAAGCTGTCGCCTGGGCTACCTCCGCTTCCAACTGCGCCTCCAGACGATCTTTTATTTCATTGGAAAGCTTTTCGTTCTCGCTGGTCTCATTGACAACAATGACCTTGTTTTCCGGCGCTGTAGCATGCGTTTCCGCCGCTCCTGTCTCCTTTGCAGCAGAGCCTTGAGATTCCTTCGCTTCTTCCCCCTCCGGCGCTCCGTTCGTCAGTAAATTCAATACATGTGATGTTTTATTTGTCTTTTTCGCCATTTTATTTTACCTCCTTCAGATGGATTGTCCCGGCGATCTCTTCCAAAAAGCTCTGGTAATCCTGTACCGCCGAGGAACGGGGACTGTACTCAAAAATGCTTTCTCCATGAGCCGGCGCCTCCGCAATTGCAACACCGCTTCGTATTTTTGTTTTAAAAACCACAGTCCCAATCTGATTTGCCAACTGTCCGGCCATCTCCAGCACATCCCTGGCAAGAAGAGTACGTTTGTTAAAACGAGTCAAAAGGATTCCCATAACTTTTAAATTCGGATTCAAGGAACTCCTCACCGACTCAATGGTCTCCTTGAGCTGAGACAGTCCCACCAGGCTCATAATATCCGTACCCATAGGTATAATCAGGAAATCAGAAACCACGTAGGCATTCACTGTCAACAGATTTAACGCCGGCGGCGTATCAATAACCACATAATCATATAGGCCGATAATCGGAGCTAAGGTATCCTTAAGGATACACTCTCTGTGTTCCGCAGCCACATGTTCCACGCCACTACTTAAAGAAATATCTGAGGGCAGAACATCACAGTATTCCGTCCGTCCCACGGCTTCCGCCGTCGTAACCTTCCCCAGAAGGGCATCCAGAACGGTAGGTGCATCAGAAGGCTCCAACCCCAGGCAAAAGCCCAAGTTCCCCTGTGGATCCAGATCCACTCCCAGAACCCGTTTTCCGGTGGCGGCAATTCCGGCTGCCAGCGCCGCCGAGGTAGTTGTCTTGCCGACACCGCCCTTTTGATTTGAAACCGTAATAATAATAGCCAAAAATGTACCCCCTCCGTATGGTCTTAAATGTCAGTTCTGAACATTGGCCCCAAAGGTCAGGCCCCGGCATCCAAAGTCATGTTTTCTCTCTTTTCTCTCACAGAGCGCGCCCTAGTATTAAAAGTTATATTCCCACATCAAACTTCGGGCGAAGTTCATTAAACTTCTCCAGCATCATATCCAGAAGGCCGACCAGATGTCCAATCTCCGGCTTGGCAATTTGTTCATCTGCCCCCAGTTCTTTCCCTTTAATACGCATCTGTTCATCAATCAGCGACGAGAAAATAATAACTGGAAGATGTCTCAGACGAGCGTCATCTTTGATTAACTTTGTCAGGCGATGGCCATCCATCTTGGGCATCTCAATATCTGTGATAACCAGATTTACCTTGTCATACAAATCGGAATCATTCTTGATCGAGTGCAGATAGTCCCAGGCCTCCTGACCATTGGAAAAATTGATCAGATGCGTAAAGCCGGCCCTCTCCAGGCAATCGTCAATCATCTTTTGGAGAAGCATGGAATCCTCAGCAATGACAATCGGACAATCGCATATAGGCCTCGTACCCAGTTTTTCCACATCGGAAACCTGAATCGTCGTCTCAGGAGCGATTTCCGCTACAATTTTCTCAAAATCGAGAATCGTCACAAGCTGTCCCTCGCACTGAGCGATACCAGTGGCCACACCCTCGTTTCCGTTGCTGATCGTCTTATCTGGCTTCTGAATGTCTCCCCAGGAAATTCGACTGATTCCCTCGATACTCTCCACACGGAAAGCCACTGTCATTCGGTTAAAATTGGTAATGATAAACAGATCTTTCTCTCCATGTTCCCGGTACTCCCCAAACAGATAGTACACCAGATTGATTACCGTAATCAATTCTTCACGAGGTTTGAAGATTCCCTCCACAGCCGGATGAGAATGAGGCATGGGCTTCACCTTCTCCGCCATAATAATCTCCTGTACCTTTGCTACGTTGATTCCGTAAAACTCTCCGCTCACCGAAAAACGCATGACTTCAATCTCATTCGTCCCCGATTCCAGCAGGATATTACTTTTCTTTTCCTCTACCATTTGATCTCCTTCCTCCCTACAGGTATTTCTCCGGCTTTCCAAAGGACTTGATTGTCACCTTGCCCGTAGCTACATCCACCACCATGGTCCTGGCATAATTGCCCCCCGTATCCTCTGCCATGAGACGCAGCCCTTCCGCTCGCAGAATCTGCTTCACCTTGGCGGCATTTCGTTCCCCAATATTGCCGAAACTGGCGTTTCCTTTAATTGCAAACATCTTCGCTCCGCCGGCAATCTTAACAACCGTGCGGGATTTCACCATACCAAAGGCCCGAAGCTTGCGCAATGTTTCCTGGATTCCCGTATCTGCATATTTAAAAAGGCTGACGTCTGTGGGACTCTGGCGCTCCGGCAGCATAATATGCAGAAGCGCTCCCAGCTTAATGGCCGGATCATAAAAGGAAATTCCGATACAGGAACCCAGAGCGTATGTAATGATACGTCCTTCCCCTCTGGTAAGCTTCATATCACCTATCCCTACTTTTAGTTCCTTTTCCATTCTCAGACACCTAGTTTCCCCAAGATTGCGTTCAACGATTTCATATCCGGAAGCATCAAAAGCCAGTCAGAAAGCTTCTTTCCCTCCATCATAAAATCTGCATTAAAGTACATCAGTTTATCCGTTTCATAACCATATTCGGCAATGGGTACAGTCAGGATCCCTCCCAGCATATTGACTGTGGAACTCGGCACAGAAAGGCTGATATCCACATCCACCAGTTTGGAAAAGGCGTTGATATAGGAGCAAATAATAATGTTACCCACCTCTTCCAGCGCCGAATAGGCCAAGTGATCCATTTCCTCAAATCCTGTGTATTCCTGGCCCAGCAGAGTTTTAAGCACCGTACCGGCAAAATTCATATCGAACAAAAATAGCATAAGGCCTTCCACATCTTTGTCCATTTTTACAAGAGTAGCGGCTACAATCTCCTCTGCATTTCCGATACGTGCAAGCGCCTCATTATATCCCAGGACACTGACAGTCGGAATAGAAATCCTAATTTCCTTTTGCAAAAGCTGAGACAGCGCAGTAGCTGCATGGCTGGTACCGATGCTGCTGATCTCCCGCATCACGTCAAGTTCCTGAAGATTCATATCTTCATAATTCTTTATTTTCATGTCTGCCTCTCTTTCTATCTCTGCAGGCGCGTCCCATCCCCCACATCATCAGTTTCGCAGAGTATTAATCGTGGACATAATCTCGTCTGAAGTCGTTACCATGCGAAGTGCATAGCTAAAAGCCCTCTGTGCCTCAATCACATGGGAGAACTCCTCTGCCATATCCGTATCAGAAGCTTCCAGAGCCCCGCCTACCAAAGCGTTAGAACGCTCTCCTTCCGCAAGCGGTATCGCCCTCGCGCCCTCGTCAGAAGGGACATACTCGTTGGATCCCGCGCTCATAAGCCGGCTGGAATACTGGAATGTGACGAGGCCAACGCGCTGCATCGTAGCTTCCGTCGCCGTTTCAGATCCTTCCAGATTTTCTATCCGAATCCGCTGTCCATTGGTATCTAAGACATATTTTTCCGAATCCGTCATCAGATAAAAGTTGCCGTCCTCCATCTGCGCCCGGTGAAAATGCCCGTCCCTGGTATAGCTCACATCCCCATTCTCCGGATCCTGCACCGAAAAAAAGGTATTTCTCTGAGCTATCGCAAAATCAAGTTCAGAACCGGTCTGCTGAAAAGCCCCCGGCTCAAAAGAAGTATAAGTACGTGCTACCTTTGTACCAGCCCCCGCCTGCAAATTCGTCACTGCTTCCTCCGGTTCTTTGATGTTATATTCAATCAGCTCCGAAAAAGATACCTTTTTCGGTTTAAAACCATTGTTGTTGGTATTTGACAGGTTATTGGCAATGACACTCAGACGTTTCGTGGTCTGCGCCGCCCCTATGGCCCCTACATAAAAGGATTTATTCATGGTGTTCCTCCTATACTCTTCCGATATCAACGGATGACTTTTCCATAATTCTGTCGTACATTTTTAGCATCTGAGCCGCACTCTGAAGCGCTCTCTGAGAGCTCATCATGGCCGTCATCTCTTCTACCATGTCCACATTGGAATGCTCCAGACTCTGCCACAGCACCTGGGTATTCTCCGAAGCCTGAAGCACCGCCTGATCAGTAGAAAAAAGTCCGTTGTCCTCTCTGTGAAGCTGATTATAGTCTGCAAAATCCACTATCCGCAAAGTTCCAAAGTCCTCCACGTTCACCTGGGCCTGGCCGTTTACATAGGTAACATTCCGCCCCTGAATCCTACCTTTGGAGTCCACGGAAAAATTCTCATTTCTAATCTGAATTGGCTGTCCATTGGCGCCAAGTACCCTTCCCTGATCATTTAAGACCAGATAGCCTTCATTGTCCACGGCAAAGGAACCATTTCTGGTATAACGAGTCTCTCCGTCATTCGTTCGGATACAGAAAAATCCGTTTCCGGCTAAAGCAAAATCGTAAATGCCTCCTGTCGGATCAAAATTTCCCTGTTCATAATCTACATAAGTTTCGGAAGCCGTAATGATTTTGGAATTGACGATCAGATCCTTCTCATCACTATCTCCCCATCTGCCTGTCCGTTTCAGCATTTCTTCCTGGAAAGTGGTCGCCACCATCGTATCGTTTTTATAGCCGGGAGTCTGCACATTCACCATATTGTTGCTGATCACATTCAGGTTCCTGCTCTGAGTCAGCATTCCCGACACGAGGTTATAAAATCCCTGATACATTCAATCTTCCTCCTCATTTTCTTTATCTGATACCGGGGTCGAAACCCCGACCGATCGTCGTCTTTCTCTACTGAGTTTCACTCATATATTTTCGAAGCTTCCGGATCGCCGCACTGTGAATCTGAGAAATCCTCGGCTCGCTGACTTTAAGAATCTGGGCAATCTGCCCCATGTTTAACTCTTCCACATAGTAAAGAGAAATCACCATCTTTTCCTTCTCTTTTAATTTTTCGACTGCTTCTGTCAGAAGCTTAAGCTGCTCCCCCTTTAAAAAAGAATGTTCCGGCTGAGAAGAAACATCTGTATTCGGAAGCTGCACCGACTGATGATCCTCATCTCCACTCATGACCATATCCAGGGAAAGGACATTAGCCATGGTACTGATCTGTTCCAGCCTTCGACACTTCTTCTCATCCATTCCCACCTGCTTTGCAATCTCTTCGTGAGTCGGCTGACGTCCCAGTTCTCCGGAAAGTTGCTGCCTGGCATTTTCAATGGCTTTATACTGTCTTCGATAATCCCGGGGCATCCAATCACTTTTCCGCATTAAATCAATAATCATTCCCCGGATACGTCTGGAAATAAAGGTTTCAAATTTATTATCCATAGCAGGATCATAACGGTCAATCCCCTTGATGATAGCGATAACACCCTCATTGATGATATCTTCCATATCCATGGATCCTTCATAGACGTTTCGCATCTGAACTGCTATGGCTTTTACGATATAAAGATATCGCAGCGTCAGCTCCTGCCGGATCTCGACGGAATGAGTTTCCCGATACAGTATCAGAAGCTCTTCATTTGTTTTTGCTTCCAGACCATCTATATGCTTTAACATATGAACTCATCCTTTTCCTTTATCCCTGCCTGAACTCCGGACCTTCCAGTCTTAAGCTGCCCACGGACTGAATCTGGATATTGCTGGCGATCTCATTGAAAGAAAGTACCCGTACCTTAGGATAAAAAGGCTCCACCAGGCGATAGAAATGAATCCGCATTACCTGAGAGGTCAGTACCACCGGATTTTGTGTAAATCCGTTGAACTTCCTGAGCTGTTCCGCAAGCTGCCTAATCAGACTCTGTATCATATCAGGACTCAGGGCCATATAATAACCGCCTTCTCCCTTTGAGATAGATGCGGCCATGGTCCGCTCCAGTTCCCCGTCCAGGGTAATCACCTTCATACTGCCGTCTTCACAGTACATACGGGTAATGGTACGTTTAAGCGCCGTTCGGATTCGCTCTGTTACCCCGTCCAAATCTTTGACGGGAAGGCCAGTCTCCTGGAGCGTATCGATCATTGTCTCGATGATTGTTTCCAAATCTTTGATGGGAACCCCTTCTTTTAACAGACTGGTAAGAATCCGCTGAAACATTCCGTAGGAAACCAGATTGGGAAATGCCTCCTCAATCAGTTCCGGAGCCATCTTCTTTGTATTTTCCACAAGATGAACCACTTCCTGTCTCGTCAAAAGTTCAAAGGCATGCTGCCGGATAACTTCCGACAAATGAGTCACAATGACTGACAGAGGATCGATAACCGTATATCCATACAGCTCGGCCCGTTCTCTGTCCTCCGGCCGAATCCATCGGCTAGGAATCCCGTATGCAGGCTCTACGGTCTCGATACCATCGATAATCCGTTCCGGATTCTCTGGCTCTAAAGCCAGGAAATAGTCAACCAGAATCTCGCCTCTGGCCACTTCCTCTCCCTTAATACGGATACAATATTCATTGGTACTGAGCGCTGAAGAATCCCGCAGTTTGATAGAAGGAACCACCAGTCCCATATCCTGGGCATACTGCCTCCGGAAAATCACAATCCGGCTGATCATCCGCCCCCCTACCGACTCATCTGCCAGCGGAATCAGACTATAACCAAACTCCATTTCAATGGGTTCCACTGCCAGAAGATTATAAACATTATTGACATCTTTATAATATTCTTCTTCGGATACCGGCGCCTGGAGAGTCTCTTCTCCTTCCCCTTCCGGAATCCCTTGCATATCAGAAGCGCCCATCTGCGTGGCCAAACCTGGAACCTCCGGCGCTTCTTTTATCCGTTTTGCCAGATAGTAACCGCTTACCACCAGGGTAATGGAAACCATCCCCATGGAAATCTTCGGCATACCGGGAACAATAGAAATCACTGCCGTCGCAACCCCGGCAATCATAATCGCATAAGGCTGGGCCAGAAACTGCTTGGATACATCCTCATTCAGGCTGCCCTCTGAAACGGCACGAGTTACAATCATACCTGTGGCCGTAGAAATTAAAAGAGACGGAATCTGTCCCACCAGACCATCGCCCACGGTAGCGATCGAGTAAGTGGTCAAGACTTCACCGATACTCTGACCGGACTGAACCATACCGATGATACTACCGCCAATCAAATTAATCGCCGTGGTGATTAGGGACATGACGGAATCACCTTTTACAATCTTTGTGGCACCATCCATGGAACCATAAAAGTCCGCTTCCCTCTGTATCTTTTCCCGGCGTACTTTCGCCTGCTGTTCATTGATCAGACCAGAACTTAAATCCGCGTCAATGGCCATCTGTTTACCAGGCATGGCATCTAGAGTAAAACGTGCCGCCACCTCAGCGACTCGTTCTGCTCCCTTGGTAATAACCAGGAACTGCATCAACACAATAATCAAGTAAATAACCAGTCCGACTACCACATTTCCCTGGAGAATAAAATCACCGAAAGCCTTGATAACCGCACCGGAAGAGCCGCCGTTGCTCAAGATGTTTCTGGTGGTCGATACGTTAATCCCCAGACGGTACAGCGTCGTAATCAAAAGAATAGAGGGAAATACGGAAAATTCCAGCGGTTCTTTGATTATCATGGTGGTCACCAGAATCATCATGGAGAGGGAGATATTCAAAATAATCGCTACGTCCACCAATCCCGCCGGAAGCGGTATGATGAGCAGCAATACAATCACCAGTACAAAAAGTACGATTGAATAATTAAACAGCTTCTTCATGTAAAAACTCCATCCGTTGATAATTACCGCAACATATCCTCACGGTTACTGACTCTGTAAATATATACAAGAACCTCCGCCACTGCGCCATAAAACTCTGCCGGTATTTCCCGGTCCAGCTCACAAGAAGCGTAAAGCGCTCTGGCAAGAGGGCGGTTTTCAATTACATATACGCCATGCTCCTCGCCTGTCCGGACGATACGGAGCGCCAGCTCATCCTGGCCTTTCGCCAGTACAACCGGAGCATTGTGCTTCTCCGGATTATATTGAATAGCCACTGCAAAGTGAGTCGGGTTACGAATAATCACATCTGCTTCCGGAACTTTCTGCATCATCCTGCTTAAAGCCATCTGACGCTGAATCCGCCGAATGCGGCCTTTGATCTCCGGATTTCCTTCTGTCTGCTTGTATTCGTCCTTGACTTCCTGTTTGGTCATCTTCAAATCTTTTTCATACTGCCATCTCTGAAAGAGAAAGTCAAAAAATGCAACTACCACAAAAGCCATACAGACTTTCATAACCAGACTAAAAATCATATTTAAGGTACGGATTGCTGAGTTCATTACCGGCAATCCGATCATCCTTCCCAGATCTGCCAGATCCGCCATCAGGATGTTATAGAGAAGAACCAGCAAAAGAGTGATCTTAATCAGACTTTTCAACAATTCCATCAAATTCTTAAGAGAAAATAACTTCTTCATTCCTTTGATGGGATTCAGTTTACTGAACTTGGGCCTTAGGGCCTTAAAAGCTACATTAAAACGTGTCTGTACTCCATGAGACAAAATTCCCAGGAGAAAAGTGGTCAGGAGAAGCGGCAACGCACACTTCAGCGCAGTAAATACGGTGACTAAAAACAACTGGTAAGTAAGAAGATCTTCCGGCGCTTTAAGCATACCGTCCAGAATCCAATTAAAATACTGTCGAACCTGCGTATAGATAAAGGGAAGCAGAATACGAATCATCCAGAACACACCAAACAGGATGACCACTGTACAAATTTCCCGGCTCTGGAATACATTACCTTCTTTTCGGGCGTCTTTACGCCGTTTCCCAGTTGGTTTTTCTGTCTTTTCCTGGCCGTTCTGTTCCGCCAACGCTCACCACATCCTTTCCCGCTTTGACGTCTGCAGCTTTATCCCATAAGTCTGAGCAACACTCCCAGGTTTTCAAGCATTCCTCTGAGCAGCTCGCTCATTTTATCTGCAATGGGGCTGAAAAGGAATAAAAGCATCAACATCCCCACAATAATCTTAATCTGAAAATTAATAGAAAATACGTTGATCTGAGGAATCATACGCATCATAATTCCCACTGCCGCCTCTGTAACTAACTCCATCGCAATAATCGGAAAAGCAAGCTGAACTCCCAGGGTAATGGATTGCCTAAAAATGTCAAGGATCGCCGTATAAACAGGGAGCCCGAAAGTAGCCTGCCCAAAAGGAACGATACTTGCCGATCCGAAAAAAATAGATACCAGACGCAAATGTCCGTTTACCGCAAAAAACAAAAGCATCAGAAACACATAAAGCATTTCCGAACTGACTGTAATCTGATTCTTTGTTTCCGGATCGTATACCTGAGCCATACTGAGACCCATGGTAAAGTCGATGATAGCGGCGGCATAGCGAATTGCAAATACGGCCAGAGTAACTGCAAATCCCAGAACAAATCCCATGAGAAGCTCCGTCCCCAGCATAATTCCATACTCAAAAAGAGAACCCGGCTCATGCTGCAAAGTCCCTCCGGTCCACATATAAAGCATCATCGAAAAGGTCATAATCAGAGCTGCCTTTACCCTGCCAGGAATCGTATTACTCCCGAGAATAGGATTAAAGAGAACCATCCCGCTCATACGCATTGAAATCAGAGAAAATAAAATCAGCATTTCCGGTTAACCTCCGGCAATCAGGCCGATCACCATCTGCAAAAAGTCCTGCAATGACTTTAACATACTGCTTCCCAAAAGCCCCAGCATTGCAATAATCGCCAGAAGCTTTGGAACAAAAGTCATGGTCTGCTCATTGATCTGTGTCGCCGCCTGGAAAATAGCGATGAGGATTCCAATCAGCATACTCACTAGCAAAAGAGGAAGCGCCAGTTTAAGCACTGTCTGAAACATCCGATACATAATGTCAAGCACCTCTACTTCAGTCATGGTCTCCCTCCTTTCTGTTTCCGGCTACTCCTTCATCTCTCACCATAAGGTCATTCAAAACTACCGATTATATTGGCAAAAAGAAGCTGCCAACCGTCCACCGATACGAACAATAAAAGCTTAAAAGGCATGGAAATCATCGTTGGCGGCAACATCATCATACCCATGGACATCAGAGTGGTCGCCACTACAATATCTATCATAAGAAATGGAAGATAAATCAAAAATCCAGCCGTAAAACCTCTTTTTAACTCGCTAGTCATAAATGCCGGCGTAATCACCGTCAAAGGGTAATCCCGGATGTCCTCTTCTTCTTCCACCCCGGACAAGTCCACAAACAAATCCAGCGTATCTGAATAAGTATTCCGAAGCATAAATTCCTTGATGGGAGGCTCCATCCGATCCAGCATTTCCTGCTGTGAAATTTCTCCTCTCGTATAGGGTTGGTACGCTTCCGTATTAATTTGGCTGAGCACAGGTCTCATAATATAGAGAGTCAGAAAAAGAGAAATTCCCACCAGAACCATACTGGGTGGGTTCTGTTGCACACCCATGGCATTTCTGGTAAAGGATAGAATGACAATCGTTCTCACAAACGAAGTCATCATGATTATCAGAGAAGGCAGAAGGGCAACCAGGGTAAGCAGAAGAATCACATCCAGCACCGGCACATTTCCGCCGTTCAAGCCGCCTAAAAGCTCACTCATCTTTTTTCCCTTTCTCCTTTCTCCATGAATTTGTATATTTTCGGAATACATCCCCAAAAGCCGGCGGCACGGCCGGCGTTTCAGCAGGAGGAACCTCCGTGAACTCTCCCTCTAAATGCTCCAAAAGCTGAAACCCTGCAGCGCTTACACCGATCAGATAAGTTTCCTCTTTAATCTTAAGCAAAATAAGTTGTTCGCCCGTCCCTTTTCCAAAGGCGCTGCTTCGGAAATTGAGCTGTTCAATCACCTTCATATGACGATTTCCGGACGAATTTGCAAACTTGAACCGTTTTCCCAGAAAACGGCTGAACCAGTATGCCAGCGCAAGGACGCAGATAAACATCAAAAATGCGCTAACCAGGGACAGCAAATCCCCCCCCACTGCCGCCAGCAATACCATTGGTTTCATCATACGCCCTCCGGGTTTACATTCCGGCTGACAATCTCTGTGATACGGATACCGAAGTTATCCTCCACCACTACGATATCGCCTCTGGCAATACATTCTCCGTTGACAAATACATCTGCCCTCTCTCCGGCCATTTTATCAAGTACAACCAGAGAACCTTGAGTAAATTCCAAAATATCCTTCACCAGTTTTCTGGTACGTCCAATCTCCACAGATATCTCTAAAGGAACTTTCATCAAAAGCTCTTTATTTGCCGCCTCTTCCACACCGTCTCCAGTATCGTCGGCAAACTTGGGAGAATTGACTGGATGAACCACCGTATTGGGTCTTGGAGCCTCTGCCTGAGCCGGCTTCTCCGTGCGTTCTTTCTGCATCTGATTCATCATTTCCATCATCTGCATCTGAGACTGCTGCATCTGAGTCATAAGCTGCATCATCATCGGATCCATCGCTGTCGGAGGCTGTTGATAAACCGGTTGCTGCATGGGCATCGGTGCTACAGGAGGCTGCACAGGCGCGGAAGCCGCTTCTGCCTGACCACCTGACAACATCGCCTGAATCTCTTCCTGAGAAAGCATCGCATCTCCCCCGCCTGTCGCAGGTGCTGCCGGCTCTTCCGCCTGACTACCTGATAACATCGCCTGGATTTCCTCCTGAGAAAGCATCGCGTCTCCCCCGCCTGTCGCAGGTACTGCCGGCTCTTCCGCCTGACTTCCTGACAACATCGCCTGAATCTCTTCCTGAGTCAAGGCAGCGTCCGGAGCCTTGGATTCTGCCTGAAGCGTTCCCTCAGCAGCAAGATTGGTCTGAATCAAAGAGCTTTCCGGCTCCACGGCAGGCTGAATCGCATCTTCATCCGCCGACTGAAGAGTATCCGCAAAGGGAGCCAGCAGACGCTTGATCAGCTCAATGCTCATGATGTTCATGAACTCACTCTTTAAAACGTCTCCAATCTCCAGTGTAAAGCGTACCAGAACCTGTGTCGTGCCTGAAGGAAAATACCGTTCTTTAAAAGATATATCATCCCTGATCTCAAAGGACTTCGGAGTTGAAATATCCACCGGATATCCCAGAAACTCAGAAAGAGCCGTCGCCGAAGATCCCATCATCTGGTTCATAACCTCACAGACCGCGCTTACGTTTATCTCATCGTCCATGACGAATTCATCTTCCGGTATCTCTGCTCCCATTAAAATACCCACAATGACACGCACGTCATTGCGGCGGAAGATCATAACATTATTTCCCTCCAGCCCCTTGACATAGGAGATATTTACTCCTACGGCCGGTTCCATTCGCTTAAATGAAAACTCGTCACTGGAGAGTACCTGAGCCACCGGCGTGGTAATATTTACCTTTATGCCCAGCAGGGTTGAAACCGCCGTGGCCGAAGCGCCAAGGCTGATGTTCATAATCTCGCCTATGGCGTCCAATTCCATTGCGTTAAAGCTGTTAGCGCCCATTTTTTAATCTCCTTTGTTGTATAGTTTCAAACTTACTTTCCTATCTCCAAAGCTTTCTGGGCCATCAGCTTGATTGCATTCAGCGCCGTTACATTGGCTTCATAGGAGCGGGTCGCCGACATACTGTCAACAGTCTCCTTAAGCGCATCCACATTGGGCAGGTTTACATATCCATTTTCGTCTGCGTCCGGATGTCCCGGATTATAGACCTTGGTGAGTTCCGTATCGTCCTCAATGATCTCAGCAACCCGAACTCCCGTCTTGCTGCTCACATATCCTTCTCCTTTTGAAACCTCACGGAGAATAGACTGAAAGGAACTGCCTCCATAGCTTTCCAGTACGACCTCTTTCCTGCGGTAAGTCCCGCCTGACTCAGTACGGGTCGCATTCATATTCGCAATATTTTCTGCCGCCACGTCCATACGCACCCTTTGAGCACTCATGCCGGAAGCGCAGATATCAAATGAGCTTAAAAAAGCCACTGACGATCCCTCCTGTCTCTATTTTCCTAAAATCTGATTGACAGCTTCTACAATACGTTCTGCATTGAAAGGTTTCACAATGAAATCCTTCGCGCCGTATTTGATGGCTTCCACAACCATGCTCTGCTGTCCCATAGCGGTACACATCACGATTCTGGCATCCGGATTGCCTTCTTTGATTTTTTTAAGAGCCTGGAGACCGTCCATATTCGGCATTGTAATATCCATAAATACCATATCCGGCTTCTCCGCATCGTATTTTTCCACGGCCTCCGCGCCATCCTGAGCTTCCACAAAATCTGTGAAGCCATTCTTTGTCAAAGTATTCTTAATCATCATCCGCATAAAGGCCGCATCGTCTACTACCATTATCTTTGCCATATTTGTTTCCACCTTTTCTTCGTTTTTTGAATATATGTAAATTTAATTGCATCCGTTTACTCTGCTAAGGCTTGCAAAAGCTCCTCTTCTGCCTCTTCTTCTGAAGATTGTCCTACCAGTCCCTCAATCTGCACAGCCAGATTTTTCTTGGACACGCCCATCCGTCCGGTAAACCAAGGCTGACGTCCCACATAGAGGCTGATACTACTATTTTCCGGTTTATTCAGATCAATGATATCTCCCACTTGCAACCGGTAAATATCATTCAGATTAAGCTGCACCTTCGCCAGCTCCGCCGTAACAGGAAGCTGGGAATGACGAATATTTTCCAGAATAATATCTTTGTTATCCTGATAAGCGAAGCCCTTTGCAATATGTTTCCTGCTGTCGATCATATAGAAGATCAACTCCAGCAGAGTACCCGGCATACAAATCCGAATCTTCTCCACGGCCAGACCAGCCACGTCCACATTCAGATGAATAATCGCCACAGCCTCATCAAGACCCACGTCTTGCAACATACTGGGATTTGATTCCACTCGTGCCAATTCAAAATCCAGATTGATATAATTGGAAAATCCATCCTTTAGCGCCTGTATAAAATATTTTACCACCCGCTGATAGAGCGCCCGTTCCACATCAGAATAACGATAATCGCTTTCTTCGTGGACCACGCGATCTCCGCCTCCAAGCATATGGCTGATCAACGTCAGAATCAACCCCGGAGTCACATACATATACATAGCGATATTATTTTTTACACCATCCGGCGTCCCCACGTCAATTAATGTAACATCATCATTCTCATGGAGACTGTTTACATATTCATAATATCGCTTTTCCTGGACGTCCAATACCGTAATATCTGTCATGGCGCGGAAGATGCCGTTCACCTGAGACGTCAAAATCCTGGCATAATTTTCAAAAGAACTGGTAAGCATTTTCATCCGCTCTTTTGTAAATTTCCTCGGGCTATAGAAATCATACTTATTGTATTTTGTCTCATCGGTCGGTTTTGCCGCCACAGGCTTCTCTTCCACCTTTGTCTCTTCGGCCGGCGCGCTATCATCGCTACCGCCGCCCCCTCCTGCCATAGACTTGAGAAGCGCATCTATCTGATCCTGAGATAATACATCTGCCATTGTTTCGCCACCTTTTTCTTAATTCTACCGCAAATTGCCGGCTCTTATCCGGAAACTGCTCTTACCAGCTCATAAAAGACATTCATTCTGTTTCCGGATTCGAGATGGGAGCCTGCATACTGGCGCCGTTCTCCGGCGGTGCAGTCCCCTCTATGGGTGCAAATCCCTCTCCGTCCTGAGCAGGGGTTTCTGAGCTTCCAGGAGTCCCTGTTGTCACCGAAGTCCTGTCTGCATTGGCGCCGCTTGAAACCTCTTCGTAATAGTCGTTATAATCGCTAAAAGAACCTGTATCAGCCCCTTCGTTAATCAAGAGCAACTCCACACGACGATTCTTCGCCCTTCCCTCCGGAGTATCATTGGGCGCTATTGGACGGAACTGCCCGTAACTGAGACCCACCAGCTTCTCCGGCTCGATAACCCCCTGTTCCTGAATAAAGGTAGTAACCTCGGCAGCACGCAAAGCAGAAAGATTTCTGTCCTCCTTGGGAACGTTTATCTCATCCGCCTTCTCCTGTGCCGTATGGGCCATGATATTGATCAGACTGATCTGATCGGACATGGGATTGATCACATCACAAAATACCGCTAAGACTTCCCGTCCCTGCTCAGTCAGCAGCGAACTATTTCCATCAAAAAAGGTTTTATCCTGGAAAGCAACATAGGTATAGCCATTCCCACCGGAAACGGTTACCCCCTCGACCCCTTTCTCATTGAGCGCTTCCACAAGTTGCTCGTAAAGCTGCTCAATAGCCAGAGCCTCAATCTCTTCTAGTTCTTCCGGGGTAATATCCTCCGGATCCATTTTAATCTCACCGCTAACGCCATCCTCGCCATCCGGCTGATTGATTCCGATGGATTCCTCAGATGCCGTAGGATAAATGCTTTGGATAAAAATTTTCAGTTTATCCTGATCGATTGTAGACATCGAATACAGCATGACGAAAAAACATAACAGCAGCGTTACCATGTCGCCATAGGTGTCCATCCAGCTGCCGCAGTCCTCGCCGCCTCCCCGTTTTTTCATTCCTTTCCTCCTTCAGAAGGTGCAGCGTTCCCCGCCTTCGCCAGAAGCTTCTTTCTGGAACTCTGCTTCAGTGCAGACAACAGCCTCTCTCTAAGAGCCTGAGGGTTCTCGCCTGCCATGATGGCCAACACTCCCTCAACGATAGTTGTACAGTAAAGCTCTTCTTCATCCTGCCTGATTCTGAGTTTCTTCGCAATGGGCTGGAAGAACACATTTGCAAGGGCGCTGCCGTAAAAGGTCGTGATCAGAGCCACGGACATATCCTGGCCCAGAGTAGCGGCGCCGCCGCCATCATCAAAATTCATACCCTTTAACATATTAATCAAACCAATCAAGGTACCGATCATACCAAAAGCCGGCGCATAACTGGATCCCTTCTCATAAAAACCAGCCGCCTGGTCATGACGGAGCATCATGGTCTCCATTTCCTTCTCCAAAGCCTCCCGGACTTTATCCGGATCACTGGCATCCACGATCATAAGAACGCTTCTCTTTAAAAAGGGATTCTTAAGCTCCTCCGCTTTTTCTTCCAATGCCAGCAGGCCGCTCTGTCTGGCTACCATAGCCATATCCACCAGCTGATCTACCAGCTTCGGGATATTATATTTTCCACCTTTAAACAAAATTCCGATATGCTTGGGAATCGCCGCCAGGGCTGAGAGCGGATAACTGGCGATCAAAGCCGCAAAAGTTCCGCCGATAACGATTACGATACTGGGAACATCAACAAAGTTCCCCAGTTTCCCCATATTGGTAAACTGGTCGCTAATACCCATAACGGTCAGCACAGCAGCCAGCACAAGTCCTATTAACCATGAAGGATCCATGTTTCAATCTACCTCCGTACTTTTACTCCTCAAATCATTTCCCGCTCCCGAAGAAGTTCTCTCTCTTCCGGAACCACACAACTATGTAAAAACGCTACAATCTGTTTTTGAATCGATTCCACTGAATCCTTCACCAAGTAGTATTGCTTATTATTAAGGAGAATCTTCGTCTCAGGAATCTGCTCGATACACAGAATCTGAAAATAATTCAAATACCAGGTCGTACCGTCTAGCCCAATGACTTTAATCATACACCTTTCTCCCTGAAATGTCCATAGGGCTTCCCCATATCAGAGCAATTTTTGCCCAGACTGGGGAAGCCATGACATTAATGATTAACGCTTCATATTTACAAGTTCTTCCAGAATCTGGTCGCTGACTGTGATCATCTTCGTATTGGCCTGGAATCCTCTCTGAGTTGTGATAAGCTCAGAAAACTCCTTTGCCATATCCACATTGGAAGCTTCCACATATCCGGTAATTAGCGCTGCCGCTCCTCCAGCTCCCGGCGCCGACGCCTGACAGATACCGGAGTTATCTCCTCTGGAAGAAGTATAGTAGCTGCCGCCAGCCTTGGTAAGACCTTCCTGGTTCTGGAATGTAGCGACCGCTACCTGGCCAATCGTTGCTTCTTTGATGACGGTTCTCATAATCGGATTGCCATTTGCATCAACTGCCGGCTGACCATTTGCATCCAGAATCTGTTCCTCTTTTTCAATACCAACGATAATCTTCCCTTCGCTATCAATCTTCACACTTTTTGCCAAAGCAATCGTATCCCCATCGGCAGTAAGATTGATCGTTCCATCTTCCATACAAACACGAATAGGACGCAACTGATTCTTATCAAACTCTGTAGCATTCAGACAAGTTACCGGCGGCGTGGCATTTGCATTTAACTGGGGCTGAAAACCATAAATATAGTTATTGCTGTTACTATCTACCAAAAAGCCGTCGCTGTCGATTTTAAACTGACCTACTCGTGTATACTGAAAATCTGCTCCTTTAATTGCATCGCTGGCCGTAGCCCCTGTCGCCGCTATCCCATTAGAAACGGTTGACATCGTCATAAAAAAGCCTTCGCCATCAATCGTAGCAGTAAGTCCACCCATCTGAGTGGGGGTACTAGCGGCCATATCCACCCAGATAGAACCCATCATAGTACCATAGCCGTACTGAGCGGCATTGACACCGCCAGAACCGCCACTACTTCCGGAACCACTGGTGGAGTTGGTGGACGTCTGATACATAGCCTCTTTGAAAAGATAACTCTGAGATTTATAGCCTGCCGTGTTCACGTTTGCAAGGTTATGACCGATTACGTCCAGTTTATTCTGATGTGCCCGCAGTCCTGCAACTGCGGAATCCATTGCTCTTAACATATTTTTCTATTTCCTTTCTACTGTCACTCCGGAGCATACTTCTGATGTTCCGGACAGGCATCCTTTCGGTCCTGCCTTTACATAATAACAGCACTGTCGATATTTGTAAAGATTCTGTCTTTCATATCGTCGGCCGACATGGTGGTAATGACCACATTGTTGGGAACATTCACGATAAATACGCCTTGGCGGCCAATGACGGCCACATCCTTCGCGCCTTTTTCCCTTGCCCCCCTCACGGCCTCTTCCAAATCGCCCAGAAGCTCATTGTCCATAGCGATTCCCCGTTCTCCCATACGTTTCGCCGCATGTTTGGAAAAATTCAGTCCCTGGTTCTCCAGTGACCTGGCCCGCAGCATTTCACCGAAAGCAGATCCGCTTACGGAAGGCTGACCTGCCGCCGCCTCCTGACCCGCGCTTCCTGCGCCCGGTCCGTACTGGAGCTTCCGTATCTCGTTTATGCTCATAGGTCCGACTCCGTTTCTTAACTATAAACTGCTTGTGGCCCCGTCACCAGCGTCTCCACTGTCTGTATCCCCGCCGTTTATATCCTCACCGCTGGAATTTCCGTCGCCAACGGATCCGGTGACATCACCAATTCCCAGAAGATAGCTCAGTGGATAGTCCTTATCGTCGCCTTTGATACGGAAAGTCGGAGAACTTCCTGTCAAATTCACGGATTCAATGACTCCCACTTTACTTCCTACCAGGGTTTCTGCCCCGAAAGATCCGGAGGCTGTAACCGCTACTGTGACTTCTTTGCCTACCATCCCCGCCACATAAGTGGTCGTGCTCATCGCGCTGGTGGCTGTCATCGTCTCTGTCATGCTGGACAACGCCTGCACCATAGCCATCTGGGTCATCTGATTCATCATTTCGCTACTGTCCATCGGATTGGTCAAATCCTGGTTCTGAAGCTGTGTCGCCAGAAGCTGGATATAGCTGGTAATGGTCAAGGTATTTTTCTCGTTGCTTTTAGCCGTATAAATCATGGACGCATAGGGATTGTCAGTCCCGCTGACATTGTTCACCGGCATAATGCTTCATCCTCCTTACTTAAATTACTCCAAGTCTGAGCTGCTGCAGGAAAGAATCCTGATCGCTTCGTTCTTTCTGCTCTTTGTTCTCCTGTTCCTGCCCTCTTTGCTGTCTCTCTCCCTCTCGTTCATCGAAGAGAGGCTCTCTTTCCGGCTGCTCCGTATAAACGATGGTCTCCTGCCCGGTATGTTCCTCTAAAATCACCGCCAATTCCGTCGCTTTTGCATTTAAAAGCTCCAGTGTCCTGGGATTGGTGGAGAGAATAGAAACCGTTGCCTTTCCGCTCTCATAGAGCACATGGATAGTCAACTTTCCAAGGGATGCCGGTTCCAACTCAATCATGAGCGTTCCGTTGCTCTCCGGAAACCTCTGGGCAATGGCATGACCCAAGTCTTTCACCATCGTAGGTTCACTAGTCCTAACCGGTTCAGAAACAATCTGTACCGGCTCACGGGCTGACAGCTCTCTGACAGGCTGCTCTAAAACTCCCGCAGGTTGCTGTTCCTTCCCGGCTTTTCCCCCCATATCTCCGTCTGTTTTGACTTCAGAAGTTTCCAGGGGCACCTCCACCTTTACGCCCTCCTCATCTGACATGCTTTCCAGCGAGCTTGAAGAGTTCAGAGAATTTAAAGGTTTCATCTTCTCTTCCATCATCTCTGGCCCAACCGGCCTAGCCTCTTTGGGAAGTTCATTCTTGGAAAGGTTCTTTTCAGGAGTTTTTCCTTCCGGCTGCAGAACCGGTTTTTTTTCTGACGCTGTAGCCTGAGTTTCTGGACTCACAACTTTTGAAAGCTCTTCTGGCTCTGCCAGATTCTCCGATTGCAAAGATGTTTCTACAATCGCATTCGCCTCTTCGGAAACCATAATTTCCGGTGGTGATAAAGCTTCCATAACGCCTTCAGTCTGCTCTGAAACTCCGACTGCCGCCTCTGCAGATGGCATTACAAACTGCCCTGCGGATTCCTGAAGCTGTAACAACAGTTCGAGAGGAACCATTCCGTTTCCCACTTCTGCTTCCTGGAGCTCATCCGTCTCTTCTTTTACTCCGCTTTCTTTCACCGGCTTTGTATTTTCTTTTCCGGCATCCGGAGCCTTCTCCTGGGAATCCTTCCTGGAAACTGCAGACTCTTTTGTCTTGCTGTCTGCGGCCTGGTTTTGCTCTTTTAAAAGCTTATTGAACGCCGCATCCGTACTCGACGGCTGGAAACTGGTCCCAGCTTTTCTGCCCGCTTGAAGCATTGCTGCCACGTCTGCTCGAATTTTTTCCACGCGTTTCTCCTTTCTTTAATTTTTTTACTTCTTTCTATAATCATCGGCTATAAGCCGTGACTACCTGTATACAGGACCTCCTGTTGCCATATTGCGGACAACAAACTCCTCTACAAAGGCCTCCTCTTCCTTCTGCTCGGCCACCTGATATTCTTTGATTCGCTTATCTTTTAACTTCTCAAATTTGGAGGTGTCCACCTTGGCCTCTATGACTTCGCTTTTCTTCTCTTCTTCTTTTGTTTTTAATATCACTAAATGTTCTTTTTCCTGTTCAATCTTTTCTTCCATCTGTCCGATACACATATCGTAAAGAAGATAAGATTCTATCGATGCTCCGGCAGATTTTGCCTCGTCAAAACTATCTTCATAATCCTGAAGCTTGCCGTTTAACTGCCGAATTTCTTCTTTTTTGTCATTTACACTTTTTAAAATAACAGCATGCTCTTTTTTTAAACCGTCCAAAACCTGCGTCTTATAATTTAAAACTGTTTCCAAACTGTAACGAAACCGTTTCAATTAAAATCCCTCCATGTCTTATCCGGCGATACCAGTCATCAGTCGCACCGTTTCTTCATAAGAAAAGCTTTCATTAATTCCCTGTGTTAAAAATCCATTCATACTATTTATTTTAGAAACCGCCTCGTCAAGGGCGGGATTATTCCCTTTTTTATAAGCGCCAATCGCAATGAGATCCGCGTTTTTCTGATATAAAGCAAGCAAGTTCCGAAACCGCCCGTCTATTTTCTTATGTTCCTTCGAAACGATTTCTACCATCAGTCTCGAAATGCTGGCCCCAATGTCAATGGCCGGAAAATGATTCTCATTGGCAAGCTGGCGGCTTAAAACAATATGACCGTCCAGAATACCACGTACCGTATCAGAAATCGGTTCGTTGGTATCATCTCCCTCTACTAATACTGTATAAACGCCCGTGATAGAACCCTTATCAAAATTGCCGCTTCGCTCCAATAACTTTGGAAATTCCGCATAAATAGAAGGAGTATAACCTCTGGCGATAGGCGGTTCCCCAATCGCCAAACCAATTTCTCTTTGCGCCATGGCGTAACGAGTCAGAGAGTCCATCATCAGAAGGACATCCAACCCCTGATCTCTAAAATATTCTGCAATCGTCGTCGCCACCAAAGGGCATTTCATACGGAGCATAGCCGGCTGGTCCGAAGTCGCCACCACCAGTACGGAGCGGCTCATTCCCTCTTCTCCCAAGTCCTTCTGGACAAATTCCAGCACTTCGCGGCCTCGCTCGCCTACCAGTGCAATCACATTGATATCTGTTTTTACATTTTTGGCAATCATACCCATCAGAGTACTTTTCCCAACACCGGAACCGGCAAAAATACCGATTCTCTGGCCCTTTCCAATGGTATTCAAACCATCAATAGCTTTTACCCCAAACTCCAGCCGTTCCCGTATGGGCGGCCTGGCCAGAGGATTGATTGTGGGAGAGTCTACCGAATAATACCTCGTAGGATGAAGCTCTGCTCCCCCGTCTATAGGTTCTCCCATGGCATTGATAATACGTCCGCGAAGAAAATCTCCTACAGGAACTTTTAAACGCCGTCTGGTGTTTCGCACAAAACTGCCCGCACTAATCCCGTTGGTATTTTCATAAGTCATCAACTGGATACGGTTTTCTTTAAACCCTACCACTTCCGCACGGATCTGTCGGTTCTGCTCTTCGTTATAAATCATAACGATATCGCCAATACTACTTCTACCGCCTGACGCCTCCACAGACATACCAACTACATTTTCAATTTTTCCGATACGGCTGATAGTCTCCGAATTAGCAATCATTTGCGGCAATTTTTTAAACATGGCCGTTTTGCTCCTTTATGCACGTATAGTTCCTGTAATTTCGCGGATATTTTCCATCTGTGTCTCTACGCCGATATCCAGAATCTCCTCCGGCGTTTCTATAATACAGCTCCCCCGCTGTTCCTTTTCCATAACAATAAATTTGATATTATCCGACACTCTGGTAAGCTCCGTCACCAGATCCGCGTCCGCTTCCATCATCATATCATAGTCTAATTTTTCCAGATAAATCTTAAGCCAGGCCGTTTTTCGCAACTTTTCCGTCTCGAATACAATCATCCGTTTGATGATATCCCCACTGGCTTCCAAGCTGGTATGAATCACCTTCTCGGCCACTGCAAAAGAACAGTCCCGCAACTGATCCAAATAGTCCCGGATACATTTATTTTTTGCCTGTTCAATGCTTTTTAGCGTCTCCGAAAGCTCTTGCTGGGTCTGTTCTCTCTGCGCTTCCAGAACCGCCTCCATTTTACCCAGGGCCTCCGCCCTGCCTCTCTGTCGTCCCTCTTTAAGCCCCTTTTCATAGCCCGCCTGTCTGGCCTCTTCTTTTATAAGCTCTGCTTCCTCTCTGGCCTGTTCGAGAAGTCTTTCCGCCTCCTCTCTGGCCGCCTGCAGTTCAAGCTCCGCACGCTCATCCGCTTCCTGTACTTCTCGCTCCCGGGCTTCCAGTTCCTTCAACTTTTCATCAATATAAAATTCTTCTGCCGCTTCCGCAGATTTCCGCTCTGAAGGTTCATCCAGATTTCGGCGATCCAATTCCCGTATCACCGGCTGAGAGACTGTCAAGGGAGGAATGAAAGTCCGAACTTTTTCCGGACTCCATTCCTTGATTACGCTTTTAGACGATGATATCATCCTCGTCACTTCCCTTCTTAATGATTACCTCACCTCTCTCCTCCAGATTTCGAATCAGGTTCACAATACGCTGCTGCGCCTCTTCTACATCTTTCAGACGGACATTGGTCGTAATCTCCAGGTCAGCACGGACAGTTTCGGCCATTCTCTTGGACATGTTTCTGAAGAAAATGTCCTGCATCTCCTGATTAGCCGTTTTGAGTGCGTATACCACATCCTTGGAATCACAGTCACGTACAAAGCGCTGTACGGAACGATCGTCCATATCCAGAATATTTTCGAATACGAACATCTTGTTTCGGATATCTGTCGCCAGATCGGGGTTGGTTTTCCCCAATTCCTCGAAAATCTTCCGCTCGTTGCTGCGGTCCACGTGATTCATAATGTCCGCCACATAATCAATACCGCCCAGATTCGTATTATCCTCACTGGTAATAATTGCAGAGAACTTCCGTTTCATTTCTTCTTCTACAATGGCGATCGCTTCCGGAGATACCCGGTCCATATTCGCCATTCCCTCCAGCACTGGAATCCTCTTTTCCTCGGGCAACTGCTCCAAAATTCCAGCCGCCTGTTCCGGCTCCATATAAGACAGAATCAGAACAATTACCTGAGAGCGCTCGTGCTGTAACAGAGAAAGCAATGCTTTTGGATCTCCCTTTGTAAAGAAATTGAAAGGTTTGGACTGCAGAGTCTTGGATACCTTTTCCAAAAGCGATCTGGCCGTCGTATCGCCAAAGGCTTTTTCCAAAACATTTCTGGCATAGTCCAGCCCGCCGTCTGTCATCATCTTGTGAGTCAGACAGAGTTTATAAAACTCATCCAGAGCTTCCTCTACCTGAGAGTTGCTGGTTTTTCCAAGCTTCGCCACCTCATAGGTCAGATCCTCAATGTCTTGTTCGCTCAGATATTTATAAATCTGAGACGCCCGATCTGCTCCCAGAGACACGATGACAATGGCCGCCTTCTGCCTGGAATTTAAAGCGACTTTCTTCTCTTCCGCTGCGCCTTCTTTATTTATGTTTGTCTGAACCGCGGCCTCCGCCATTTCTACCACCCTCCTCGTTGTTCAGCCATCCTTGTACAAGTTTGGCAACAATCTGTGGATTCTGATCTACAATCTCACCGATGTTTTGCTTCAGCTTCATATTCCGCTGCATCTTAAGTTTAATAATTTCTTCATTCTTGGCTGTTTCTTCATCTTCTTCCAACTGGAATTCACCTCCAGCCGCGCCTTCCGGAGATTCCCCTTCAGACCATCCGTCTCCAGTCTCAGCCCCAAGCGCTCCGGCCGGCATAGCAAGAAGTTCCTCCTCCTCTGCCGCTTTTTTCTTCTTTTTCCTTCTCCGAAGCAGGAGAAGAAGGAAAATCAGGAAAAGTAAAACGGCGCCTGCAATAATAGCAATTAGTATCGGAAGCGGGAATGCCTCTTCCTCTTCAGGTTCCGGCTGAACTACCGGGACATTTTCCTCTTCCCTTTGAGCCTTTGATTCTGCAGAGAGAGTCCGTACAATTGTAATATTGTTCATCGCATCTTCCGCCGAAATCCCAGAAGCATTCGCCACCAAGCTTCTCAGCTCCGAAATCTCCACAGACGTATCGTCTGTATCGATCACAACACTGACCGTTGTATTTTCCAAAACCCCAGGATCTACCTGGCGCTGCTCTTTTACTGTATTATACAGCCATTTTCTGGTACGCTGGTCATAGGTATAACCATTCGTCGCGTCCTCGCCGTTTTCATATGTATAACGAGGCGTCTCCGCGTTGCCGTCAGCTCCGGCCACGCCTCCGTCCTCGGGCTCTGTAACACCCTCACTACCACCGGCTACTGTTTCACTTTCCAAAAGCCCTGTCTTATCTTCCTCATCAATCTTTTCCGGAGTACTGTAGGTGGTGCTTTCCTGTAATAAGGTCCCCATATTTACAGTACCCTTTACAGCAACCTCCACCTTTCCGCGTCCATATATTTTTTCCAAAACGGTTCGGATATTCGATTCGATATTGCTTTCAATCAGATCCGTCAGCTCGTTTAAGTCATTTGCCGCAGCAGTAGTCCCGTCGCCGCCGCCGCTCCCCACCTCTGTCATATTTGCCGCATCAAACACGGAAATATTACCGGTAAAGGTCATCCCGCGTACTGCTGTACTAATCAGCCGTCGAATCGCGTCAGCACCGTCAGGAGTAAGCTCCCGGCCATTCTCCATAGTCACCACTACAGAAGCCGAAGCCTCTAAGGCTGAATCATCCTCCAAGGCATAGGTCGACTCTTTCGCCTGAGTAATCGTCACTGTTGCGTCCTGTACACCATCAAAAAGCCGGATCTGCGCACCCAGCCTATTCTGAAGATCGTATAGCGTATACTGCTTCCTATCAGATTCCGTAGACATCAGACCTGCATGATCGATATACATGTCATAGGAAAACCCACTCTTCGGATACCCCTGGCTTAAAAGCGTCGCTCTGGTTTGATCCACCGTAGAAGAAGGCACAGAAATAGTTCCGGTACTTTCATTATACCGGAAAGAAACCTCCGACTCCTGCAAAAGGTTTGCCACCTGTGCAGCCTCCGACTGATTCATACTTGTAAACAGGACACTGTAACTGTTATCTTTGTTCAGGAACACCAATGCCGTAATCACCAGGGCAACAGCGACTGTTCCTCCTACAAGTATAAGCAACTGTTTTTTTGTTTTTGATGCCAGTTTCTGCCACCATTCTTTGAACCTCTGCACGTTCTTTCCCAACCTTCACTAGCGAATTTTAATTATATATTGATTTTCATCAGATCGTTATAAGCTTCCAGCGCTTTGTTGCGCAGTGAAATAAGGATATCCACGCTGAGAGACGCCTTTGCCTCCGCAATAGGAAGCGTATGAACATTGTCAAGTTGCCCAGTAGACAAAAGATACTGCTTATTCTCCACATCTGCCTGAGTCGTATACACCTGATTTATTACATTATGAAACACATCAGAAAAAAGTTCCACCTCGTCATCGCTTCGAACTGCTTTCTGCTGTGTATTTGCGTTTCCGATTTTTTCCCACGCCGTCATCGGCGTAATAAACTGAGTACCTTCAAACTCCATATCTATCTCTGCTCCTTCCCTTTTCCTATCCGAATCTGCCCCTCTGTTTTACAAAAGCTTCCCACAAAATATGAAACAAAACCGGAGCTCAAAAATCCACCCGGCTTCCCAATCAATATAATCCAGATTTTAAAGTTCCGTCCAGTCTATGAACAAAAATCAGATTTCAGACCAACCGATCCCCATCAAAATGCCTTGGCAGCGCTCTGCAGACGCTTCAGATCATTATTGACCGAATTTAACATAAACTGGTATTCATAAGCTGTGCGTACCAAATCCACCTGTTCCTGATCCATATCCACGTTATTTCCATCCAGACGAGTTGATTCGGCCTGGTCAATATGTAGCCTAGCGCGAGAAGAATGTATCGCCTGATAAACCGCCGATTTGGTCCCACTTCCTCCACTAGCATTCTGAAGTTTCTTACGAAGCGTCTCTTCAAAAGTTATATATTTGGTCTTATAGCCAGGAGTATCGACGTTCGCCACATTATTCAGGCCGACAGTCTGCCGCTCCCATAAAAAGTCCATCATTTTCTCTGTCAACTCTATGCCGTTTCCATATAAACCGGCCACAAAAATCACTCCTTCTCTATCTGTTTTCGTTCGTTCTGACTTACTTAGTATACCAGTTTCCACCTAAAAAGGCAATAACCTATACCAAAAAAACAATTCTTTCCATCGTTAGTTTTTTAACCCAACTCCTGCATTTTTCGACAATTGTCCATTTATTCTACTGCAAAAACCTACATGATTTTTCAAAAAATAAATTATAATATTTAAAAAACCAACATTCCAATTTTAAAAACAGGGCGGAATCTTTCTCATTCCGCCCTGCCGTATCTCTAAATCATTCTTCCTCCGAAGTTGCTCTCTGGTACTGATAACCATCAAGACTTCCGTTCTCTTTCCAGTAATCAAAACGCTTGTTGATCTCATCATGCGTCTGGCTGCAGATAGAAGGAAGGGAACCTCCCCACTGCCCCATAGCCTGCTTGAATCCCTTATCAACAGCCGCTCTCATCTCCTCAACCTTGGAAGAATCTCCGCCGGAAAGCGCAACACACATATCCATGATTCTGGTCGCCACGGCATTCACGCCCCATTCGCCATCTTCCCCGATAGACTGTTTTGCTGCCAACGCCTGCTCCGGTGTAACCACTAAGTCACTGAAAAAGTCTTTTGTAAGACCTTTCTTTGCAAGCTGTTCTGCTTTCTTTCCTGCATTCGCCTGTTTACTCACAATATCATTGAGCATCTTTGTAAAGGACTGCTCCCTTTGCTCCTGATATTTCCGAATCTCATCAGCGCTCAGCTTTTTTGTCTCCGCTGGAGCAGCTTCACTGCTCTTCACAAAAGTATCTACATCCGCTTTCTTTCCTCCAGAAGCAGCCGCCGCTTCTGTTTCTTTCTCTACGCCCGCTGTCCTGGTCGCTTTTAGATCGACCGTTGCCTGATAGCGACTTGTCACTGCAGATGAAACTATCATGATTTTTTCTCCTTTCTATTTGATTTTCCTGATTCTTTCATAAAAATTTATTTAAAGCACTGCATAGTCTCAATATAAGGATATTTTAAATCAATATTTATCCAATCCGCTGCTTCTGGTCTCCACATAAGAGGACTCATCACTATAAGAAGAAGCAGGAGCGCTGTAAGAAGAGGAACTATAGGAAGAAGAACCGCCTCTCAATTTGAATCTGGATACCAGTCCCTTCAGCACCTGAGCCTGACCAGAAAGTTCCTCGCTGGAAGCAGCATTTTCTTCTGCTGTCGCCGAATTGGTTTGTACTACGCTGGAAATCTGATCGATTCCAACCATAACCTGCGATACAGCCGAAGCCTGCTCCTGAGAAGCCTTGGAAATCTCATATACAATCGTTGCGGACTGCTCAGACATTTCCGTAATCTTATTAAAAGAAGCCGCCGTCTGCTCTGCAATATCAGCTCCCTCTTTCACAGCCTTGATGGTCGCGCCAATCAAAGAAGCCGTATTTGCGGAAGCCTCTGCAGACTTACTAGCCAGATTTCGAACCTCATCGGCTACAACTGCAAAGCCCTTGCCAGCAGTGCCGGCTCTTGCCGCCTCTACGGCTGCATTCAGAGCCAGGATGTTGGTCTGGAAAGCAATATCTTCAATCGTCTTAATAATCTTGCTGATCTCATTCGCCGAATCTTCGATCTGTCCCATGGCCGCCGTCATACTACTCATCTGCTGCTTGCCAAGCTCCAATTCGGACACAGTGGCGCTTGCCTGCTCTCCTGCATCTTTTGCCCGCTTTGCGTTTTCGTTTACATGAGAAGAAATCTCATTGATTGTAGCGGCAATCTCTTCTACAGAAGAAGCCTGCTCCGTAGCGCCCTGGCTCAGAGCCTGAGCGGCGCTGGACACCTGATCGCTTCCGCCAGCCACCTGTCCGGAAGCCTCGTTGATACGGGTCATCGTATCATTCATAGAGTCAGCAATATGCTCCAGAGCTGTCTTCACTTTAGCAAATTCACCAGCATAATCATAAGTCAGATGAACCGTCAGCTCACCTTCCGCCATCTCATTCAGCACATCAGAAATTTCATCAATATATTTCACATAATCCTTCAAACGGATAACTGTATCGTTTACATTCTGTGCCAGAGTACCCAGCTCGTCTTTGGAATGATAGTTGATCTCCAGATCCAGCTCGCCCTCTGCAATCTTTTTAGATACTTCGTCTAACTCGTGGACGGGCTTTGTGATCATACGAATCACAACCACAGAACCTGCTATCAAAAGCAAAATGCTGATGATAATAATCGTAAGCATAATCGTATTGGCAGAATGGAACGCATTCTCCGCCTCGTTATCCAGATTATCCGCATGATTCTGGCAATATTCCACAAGCTCTTCCAGAAGCGCGGCTACAGCATCATAGGAAGAAGTGGAGGAAATAGAAATCTCCATAGCCTTTTCCGTCTCCCCCTGTCTGCTGGCCAACAACACCTGTTCAGAAGCGGCCAGATAAGTACTCCAACCATCCTCTGCGCTCTGAATCAGCTGCTTCACCTCACTTGCCTCCGCCCTGCTCTTGGCATCGGCAATATCTTTATCAATCGTCTCACTGACAGCCTTCAACTCCTGCTCAATGGTCTCCATATCGGCAGACTCGCTTGTCAGTACATGGCGCAACGCCAGCCTACGGAAATCCGACATATTGGTACGCAGATCTTGGCTCACGGACAGCATCGGAATACTTTTTTCCGTAATCTGAGTAGTCTTTTGGTTAATAATGGTCATACAAACCACAGACACAACACCCGTCAGCAGAAGACATACCACTGCGATCACGAGCACCAGTGTCAGTTTTGAGCGAATCTTTAAATTTTTCATAGCTGGTTTTCCTCCATCGTATGTATAAATACCCTTAACTTAGTTATCGTCGCAAACTTTCAATAGATAAGTCGCGACTAAAAAAGAAATTACCACTGTTTTTGTTCATAAATCCGAACGGCGTCGCCCTGTTTCAGCTCTTGTTGAAAAGCTCCGCTTTCTCCGTTGATTTCCAAGATAACAGGGGCCGTCAACTGTTCCAAATCAAGCCCTGAATACTCCAGCATATCCATCAGATAATAGGGAGTCCCTTCCGGCTTCGGGGGCAGCACAAGGGGCTTGTCATTCAGATATAACATGAGCTTCCTTCCGGACGCTACTGATGCAGTGCTTTCCGGCAAATATCTCACTTCCGGTCGAAACACCGGGTCTGAGGTCTCCGGAGAGGATACTGGTTTTGATGTCTCCAGATGGAATGTCGACTTCTCTGCGGTTTCTACAGCGTTTCCCACTGGCGGTCTTATCTCCGGGCGGGATACGATAGATTCTTGTTGTCTTTGTTCCGGGTGAAATACAGTTCCCGGCCTTTTCGGAACGGTTAGAGATTCTATCTCTTTTTGAACAACTACTGATTCTGTTCCCTCTGGCTCGAATAAAGATTCCGACTCTCTTGGCGCAGATATCGATTCTGTTTTTTCAGAAACAGAAATGGATTCCGGCAGCTTTGAAACAAATGTCGGCTCCCGTCTTTCCGAAATAGATGCCGCTTTCATTTCTTCCACTGCAGCCTCTTCCGGGTATCCCGTCATGCTCTCCGGATCCAGTTCTGGCTGCTGAATCAGTTTTGCTATCACCGGTTCTGCCACTGTCCCTGACCTCTGCGAACCGGACTCCTCGGTTTCCTCCAGTTGATGAGGCTTCTGACGTTCAGCCAGAGCCTCCGCTGTACTTCGCTTTTTTCCAGATGGACGCCCTCTCTTTTTGGGTTCTGTCTGAGGCTCTCCCAGCGTTTTCGGCTTCGGCCCCCTCTTTTTCGGCGTTTTTCCTCTGGTTCCATGTTCTGGCGTAATTTCCTTTTCTGCCGGAAGTGGCTCTCCCGGTATCCCCTCTGCGAAGATTACATCTCCGTTTTTCAGCGAAACATCTTCCTTTACCGTCTTTCCGTTGATGGTAACTTTGCGGCCCTTCTCCAGTTCAAACAACTGGGAAAGCACTGCAGATGCGTCCGTTCCATGGCGAACCGGTACAAACTCGATCCGATCCCCAGCCTGGACTAAATCGGAAAGCTGCGCTTCCTCTCCATTCAACTTAAGAACGCAGGGTTCCGCCTTCTCACCGTAAAACACCTTCCTCCTTCCATTTAACTGAACCACCAGATTCTGACCGGATTTTCCCATCATATCCTGGTAGGTATATCCATTCATCATTAAAACATTCATGACCGTAAACGTGCCACTGCGAAACAGTTTGGCCGGCTGGTCATTCAACAGAATACGGAAGCTATCGTTGATCATGTTAAGTCCTGCAGAAATTACAATTCCAAGCGGTGTGGCATATTCCGGATTCTCCAGGTCATATCCCTCTGAAAAAGCATTGGTCCCGAAGTTTCTCCCGGCTACTGCCACCCTGGTAACGTCCATATCCAGACATTTTGCAATCCCTTCCCGAAGGCCCGGAAAAAGACTTCCTCCTCCTGCCAGAAATACGGCTGAGGGCGCGCTTCCGTTGGCTTCCAGGATCTTTGTGCTAATCTCCTCGCACAGTCCCGAAAACGCATCTTTCACGCTCTCGCAAATTTCCTCTCTGGTGGTCTGGCGCTCAAATCCGAGAATATCCGTAAAGGTAATCGGCTCTGTTCCCTCGAGGGAAGATTTCATGGTTTCTGCAGTCTGAAAATCCACCAGATAATGCTTCACAATGCCTTCTGTCAGTTCATCTCCTGCTTGAATCGCCATGGTATATCCTGTAATACAGCCGTCCCGACAGACCGCAATATCCGAAGTTCCGGCTCCGATATCCACCAAAGCCAGGTTTAAAAGGCGGATATTTGCAGGAATCGCCGCATTGATGGCGGCAATAGGCTCCAGAGTCAGACTGGAAATCTCCAGACCAATCCCCCGCATAGCCGCATAGAGGCTTTCTACCACTTCAGAAGGCAGGAATGTGGCGATCACATCCGCTTTCAGGACACGTCCGCTATGATCCAGGAGACTGGACAAAATGTAATTGTCCAGATAATACCGGCTCACACTGTATCCTACCAGATAGAATCGCTGTTTGCCTCCCTCTTCTCTGCCAAAGAACGCTTTCTCCGCCTCACTGATGGCCCCGGCTTCCAGACGGCTCACCGTCTCGGCGCTAATTCGAGACACCTGCTCAAGCTCTAGTTCATATGTAACGCTCTCTGTTCTGAGCGACCGTCCGGCGGCGGCTACTGCTACTCTGGCAAGCCTGCACCCTAGTTGTTTTTCCAGCCGCGCTTTTACAATTCCGGCTGTCCGGGACACCTGATCAATGTTTTCAATCTGACCGTCAATCATAGCCCGCTCGCTGTGCTCGACCTTCTCGATCGCCGCAATCTCCATCCGCTCTCCGCTTGGGATTCCCACCATTCCGATAATGCTGCGCGTTCCGATATCCAATGCAAAGACTGCCTGTCTGGGCAGCTCGTCTAAAACGGACTGCCCCCGGTTCCTGCTCTCCATAATCTTGTCCTTCACTTTCGCATGTTCTTTTCTTATTTTACTCACATTCCCGCCTTTCGTCAATGCCTCTCCCCGTATAATTCCACCAATTCCCGAATTACCATAAATGCAAACGGGCCCAGAATAAAGCCTGCCACGCCAAAAAGCGCCAGGCCAATATACATACTAATCAGCATTTCCAGCGGTGCAATGCCCATATGCCCCCCCATCAGTTTGGCTTCCAGAATTTCCCGTAGGAAATAACAAAGAATATAAATAGCAGAAAGTCCCACCGCATAGACGAACCTACGAGAAAAGACGCAGACAATAATCCAGGGAATGAACACCGTCCCTGTTCCAAAAACAGGAAGTGCGTCCAAAAGTCCGATGACAACTCCCAGAAGCACTGCATAAGAATTTCCCAGAAAATAAAGTCCCGTCCCACAGATTAGGCAGGTAAGCCCCATGATAAGAAGCTGCGTACGGAAAAACGCCTTGCCAATCCGACTCAGGCACCCGGTGATAGTGGTAATCTCCTGTCGGAATACAGATGTACTTCTGTATTTCCGGATCCGGTCCATCGAAGATACCATCAAAACGCTGCCGATTGAAATAATGGCGAAAACGGCCCCGCTTTTTACCAGTCCTTTCAAGATTCCCATGGAATTTTCCATTACATAAGCCCCAGCTTTGGTCCCAGCATTTTCTACTGCCTTGCTGCACTGGTCATACAGAAACTCCAGCGAAGTCCCCCTAGAAAGCCCAAAGCATTCATCACATTTGCAACACAGATCACCCAGCCATCCACTGAGATAGCGAATATAGACAGGCAGGCGCCTGGCCGCCAAAAAAAGCTGCTCAAAAAACAACTCTCCTAGATAATAGATACCAACCAGCAAAGCGGCTGAAAGAGCCGTTACCAGGAGCGATGCCCATAGCCCCTCCTTCAGCCAGAATTTTTTATGGAGCCATCTGGAAGCCGGACGTACCAGCAAAGCCACCCAATAGGCCAACAAAAAAGGGATCACCAAAGGCAGTATATATTTCAAGGAAATATATACTGCCGCCGTGATTCCTGTCACCAGCAGAGCCATTCTCTGCTTTTCCGTAAGTTTCCACTTCATGCCATCCCTACTTTCCCATGTTGGGCACAACTCTTTCTATACACGGAAAAGTATGTGTCAAACAGGAAAAATGTATACGTAGCATTTACATCTTAAAGCGGTATCCCACTCCCCATATGGTTTCGATATACTGCGGTCTGGCTGTATTGTACTCAAGCTTCTCCCGAATTTTCTTAATATGTACCGTCACCGTGGCAATGTCACCCACCGATTCCATGTCCCAAATCTCCCGAAACAATTCATCCTTGGTAAATACATGATTGGGATTCTGAGCAAGAAAAGTCAAAAGATCAAATTCCTTGGTGGTAAAATTCTTCTCCTCACCGTTGATATAGACCCTCCTTGCCGTTTTGTCAATCTTTAAACCGCGGATCTCAATGATTTCATTTTCTGGCATGCCGCTCCCGATCAGACGTTCGTATCTGGCCAGGTGTGCTTTGACCCTGGCAACCAACTCGCTGGGACTAAAAGGTTTTGTAATATAATCATCCGCACCCAGGCCAAGCCCACGAATCTTATCAATATCATCTTTCTTGGCCGATACCATAAGAATCGGCGTATTTTTCATCGCCCGCACCTGTTTGCAAATCTCAAAACCATCTGTACCGGGAAGCATCAGATCCAGGATGAACAAATCGAAATCCTCCTTCAAGGCCCGAAGCAGTCCCCGGCTTCCATCCGTCTCAATCTCCACCTCAAAACCAGAAAGCTCCAGATAGTCCTTTTCCAGTTCCGCGATGCTTTCCTCATCCTCCACAATTAAAATCCTACTCATAGATTACCTCCTGATGCTTCCGCAGTACAATATGCATAACCGTCCCAATCCCTTCTTTGCTGGTCGCCCAGATCCTGCCTCCGTGATCCTCTACAATCTTTCTCACAATGGAAAGCCCAATCCCACTTCCCCCCTTGGATGAATTTCTAGAGGCGTCCGTCCGGTAAAATCGTTCAAAAATATTGGGCAGATCCCTGGCGGCAATCCCTCTTCCATTGTCCTCAATCTCAATCTGGACAAAATCTCCTTCATCCCTGAGGCGGATATTGATAATCCCCCGCTTTTTATCCAGATATTTCACAGAATTGCTGACAATGTTGTTGATCACCCGTTTTAACTGCTCCGCGTCTGCAATCACAGTCGCCGGCTCTTCTGTATAATCGAAAAAGCCAAGATCAATATTCTTGGCCTCCAGTTCAAGGCCCAGTTCCTCTATGCAGTCCTCAAAGTAGGCATTGATATCGATCTTTGCAAAAGCATAGGGAATTTTATTGGTATCGATTTTGGAATAGAACGTCAACTCATCGATAAGTTTGTCCATATCGTTTGCCTTATTATAAATCGTGCGGACGTATTTATCGATTTTTTCCGGCGAGGACGCCACGCCGTCCATAATCCCTTCCACATAACCCTTGATGGCTGTGATAGGCGTCTTAAGATCATGGGAAATATTCCGAATCAGTTCTTTGTTCTCCTGCTCGTACTGGAGCTTCTCCTCCGCATTGTCCTTAAGCCTCTGGCGCATCTCCTCAAAGTCCATACAAAGCTGCCCAATCTCGTCCCGTTCTCCAATGTTCAGCTCATAATCCAGATTTCCTTCTTTGATCTCATTGGTCGCCTTCTTCAATTCCCCGATCGGCCGGAGAATCGTCCTGTAGATCCACAGGGAAAGAAGCATGCCGATGAGGATCAGAAGAATCAGCATCGCAAGAATCAGGTTTCCAAAAAGCTGCTTCACCTGGGGAATCAGTTCTCCCACGTAAGTCATAATAAAGACGCTGCCGCGAAAGCCGTCTGAAAAAATCAGATCCTGTTGTTTGATCAGCCGCTTGCTGTCCCCGATAAACACGCTTCTGGCCTGCCCGTCCGCTCCGCCTTCAAACTCCGGCAATTCCTTCATCAGATCATCCAGTTCTCCTTCCGGACTCCCGTCAAATATGATCTCCTCCTCTTTCCGGACAATCAAAAAGGAATACTTTCCGGCCAGCTTCTGATTCAATTCCTCCTGGTACCCCGGATCCGCAAACAAATCCGGCTCCTCTCTGGCCATCTTCTCGATGTCCTGCTGAACCACCATCGTCAGAGAATTGAATACTCGAACAGCAGCGCCGGAATACATATCTCCGACACCGCTGATATCGTAATCCGATTTTAAAGCCCTGTTCTGGAAACTCCCCAAAACCATCAGACAAAGATACAGCATCGTCACAGGAACGAGAATAATCGTAAAGAAAGTAATCAGAATCTTGGTTTTCAGCTTCACGTGTCTCCATCTCCCTCCGGTCTATCGGACGACCCGCAAGGGTCCCCCCATCCTCTGCTGTCTTTCATCATAACACATTCCGCCCGAAACCATTCATAAAGTGTTATAAAGATTCTAAACTTTTTATAAATCCGCCGATTCTTCCCAGAGACGTTCCGAATACACTCCCGCCGCCTTTAATTTCCGTATCTCCGACACCACAAGAGGCTTGTCCTCCTTATAGGTCACGCCAAACCATTTCTCATGAGAATGAAGCATCTGTACAACTGCGCGATCCGCTTCTATCAGCCTGCTGACCACCGTCGGAATATAAAACTCTCCCTTCATGGGGTTCTCCCGAAGAGTTTTATTGAGAAACGCCGGAAACTGCAGAGAAAGCTCGTCGAAAATTCCCTGACTAAATCCCCATAGATTCATGGACACCAGTGTCCCTTCCGGAATTGGAACTGTCACTCCCTCCTCCTCGTATACAATCTCCTCCCCGCGCCGTTCAATCTTTGTCCGCTCCGTAATCGTGGCGAGCTGCCCGTTTTCTGTTACCTCGCAGACCCCCCTTGCCACATAACCATTTTCCGTCAGCGTATTTTCCACCTGATAACCTACCATGGCAAACTGATACCTATTGTCATCCTCATGGCTAGTCAGATAATCATAGATTGCCTGAAAAGCTTCCCGGCCGTAAAAATCATCGGCATTGATCACAGCAAACGGACCATCCACTTCATCCGCGCAACACAGGAGCGCATGAGCCGTTCCCCAAGGCTTTACTCGCCCTTCCGGAACAGAAAATCCATCCGGAATCCGCTGAAGATCCTGAAACACGTAAGAAACTTCCATCTGTGTTTCTATCCGCTTTCCCACAGCTTCTTTAAAATCCTTTTCATTTTCTTTTTTAATCACAAAAACTACTTTTTCAAAGCCTGCGCGTTTCGCATCATAAACAGAAAAATCCATAATAATATTTCCATATTCGTCTACCGGATCAATCTGCTTTAATCCGCCGTAGCGACTTCCCATTCCTGCCGCCATAATCACAAGCACCGGTTTTTTCATTGCTTCTGTTCTCCTTTTTACAGATTTTTAAAAAACTGTTCCTTTAAAACCAGATATCCCTCTTTGTCGTACTTGGAGCCAAACAGTCCTTTAATCCCCCGGTGTTCCGCTCGGTCAATGGCTTCATCCACCAATTTTTTTGCAAGCTCCGCTGTCAATTCCGTTCCATCGTCTCTAAACCGCTCCGCCGCCGCATAAATCGCCAGACTTGCCATCTCTTCAATCACGCATTCTTCCTCTTTCGCATATTCGCTGGCGCAGGAGACAAACTCGTCGATTTCCATCTGACTGCCTTCCTCCAGATATACGCACAGCCGGTCAAGTTCTGGATTCGCAACCAAAAGCTCATCCATCCGTTCTGTGGAATCCACCAGAATCAGTACCAGGGACAGGGAAGGGTGTTCCATCTCCTCCACCAGCTCTGCCGCTGCTTCATGGCTCAACTCCCCTGCCTCATCTACAATCAAGTCTCTTCCCGCCAGCCGTTTAAAGGTATTATGCACCCCTTTTTCACTTAGCTTTGCTCCGGAAATTTTGGCCACCTGCGTGGTAGCGCTGCCCAAAACCTCATGAGTTTTCTTCAGTTTCTCCACCGCAAAAGGAATCCTTCCAGGTCCTGGATCCGCCTCGACGACCACACAGGTAATTTCCCCCTCTTCGAAGCTCTCCGGAACTGTTTCAGAAACTGCAGATTCCTGTTCTGACGAACTGGACTCCTGCTTGAAGGCCGCCGGCTCCTGATTTTGTACAGAATGCGCCTCTTTCAGCGACGGTTCTGACTCTTCAGAGGCCTCAGGTTCCTCCTCTGAAAGTGGTAACTCCTGCTCCAGTATCGGCGCTTCTTCCGATAATATCCGGTCTTTCCCAGGCTCCTCGGACTCTTCCTCCGGCAGCGGCAATTCTTCCTCCGACAGCGATGAATTTTCTTCTGACATCGGCCGAATCTCTCCAGAAGTTTCAAGTTCCCGCAGAGTCAGATCTGGTAATGGCGCCACTTCCCTTTCTAATGGCGGCGCTACCTCCCTGGAAATCTCAGGTTCCGTCTCCGGTAACAATAATTCCTCCTCCGGCAGAGGCCGCCCTTCTTCTGACATCGGCCAAGTCTCTCCGGAAATTCCAGACTCCTGCAGAGCAGGATCCGGCAGAAACTCCGTCTGGCCTCTCCATGCCTTCCTTGTCTCTTTCACCACTTCTTTTGTCTGGCTCAGATATCCGGCATCTCCGTCTGTCTCTTTTTCATCAGAAAAACCATTCTCTGTCTCCTGAACTGCCTGAGCCAGGCTCTCCTGCATATCAAAAAGCTGCTCCTTAAGCTCTCCTCCATCCGCTTCCTTTCCCAGGGCCTCTTCTGCATACTCTGGCGCCAGAATCTTCTCAACAGTCTCCTCTCCCTCTGAAAAAGATTCATCGGTAAAGAAGAGCCTCTTTGCCTCGGAAGAAGTCGCCTCCGCCTCGGAAGATTGTATCACAGCAAAGGGGATCACTTTCCCCCCAGAGACTTCTTCCATATCGGTCTGATTTTCCTGCATGGCAGGCGTTTCTCCCATATCAAAAAATGCCTGCTCTTCCACAGAGATCTCCTCTGCCGCAAACTCCTGTCCTTCCTTTTCTTCCAGAGGAAGGGAAAACTCTTTAGAGTCTGTTTCTTTCGTCATGGCTACTTCTTTTAGTTGTTCCTGTTCTCTTCTTTTCTCTACTGCCTCAGCTTCCTCTTCCCGCACTCCCTGGTATTCCCGTTTCTCAAATTCCCGCTCTACCGCCCGAACCCGGGCTTCAAACTTTTTTTTATTCACAAGCTTCTCCTGCTCAGACGGAGTAAGCGGCTCATATTGCATCTTCAAATTCAAGGCCCGGTCCACGTAAGTTCCCACGCTGAACCAAAGAATAATCTCATTGCAAAGCTGTACACATTCCTTCACCCGTCCAGCTTTATGGTACAGATGGGCCAGCTCGTATGCCCATTTTTCTTCAAATTCGTTTTTTCGATACAACTCCAGAATCGTGATCAGTTTATCGACTTCTCCGCCTTTAGCCGACTCGATCTGATAAGCCAGAAGTAACTTCCCGATATCATTGGGAGCAATTTTCTGAAATTCTTCAAAATAAGACTCCGCTTCTTCGATTTTTCCGTCCTTAACGCAAAGTTCCGTCAGCTTATAAAGCATCCGACGCCCCATCGGAACGCGCTCATAGGCAAATAAAAGAACATTTTTGGCTTCCGCATAATTTTTTGCTTTTTCATATACCTGAGAAACCAGAGTCAGCATCTTGATGTTCTTAATCTTACTCCAGTCAATGGTATCCGCAATTTTCACTGCCGCAGCATAATCCTTTTTTTCTGCATGCTTTTTGATCTTATCTTCCTTGATACTCAGTTCGTATTTGTCCACAGTGCCACCTCAGATATCGTGCTTAATCGTTCTAGTAAACATAATTAATATAAGTCTATCATACTCATTTTCCCTTGTCAAAAATAACTGCAAAAAATGTGGCGAATAAATGCAGAAATCAGAAAAACTCACAAGGCTCAGATCAACAAATCCCCCACAGTAAAATTGTGGGGGATTACTCACAGATATCTGCCAGATGAATGTACAAACCCCTCACCTGGCAGAGTCCTTTCTCAGAGGAATGACAATTCTTAGTAACGTCCGGTTTTATAGCTCCCGGTGCTGTTCTGGAACATGCTTTTTACGGTTGCAAAGCTGGCGACAGCCGTCAGCGCATAGCCTACCAGCAGATCTCTCCAATATATGGCGCTAAATTCCGAATCAGTCAAAAAGTCGGGAATCATACGAAACGCTTCTGTGATAGAACATTCCAGGCCCCAGTACTCTTCCACCGCTTTTTTGATCTCAATCGCACACCCCATATTATGGGCAACATAAATGACCACTGCTACAATCGCAAGGGAGATGACAACCCCGATCACATTGATTCTTCCACCAAATTTCTCATAGCCTTTCAGAGCGCAGACAGCCGCGGCCAGTCCGGCGATTCCTGCAATATAGCCAAGCTGATAGACCAAAACCCAAAGGACGCCGCCCAAAAGCGCGCCTAAAAATGCTCCGACAATTCCTGTCACCACATTTCCTTTTTTAGCCGCCAACTCCTGTTTGTTTCCCTCCAGGTTGTTGCACAACGCATTGTAGCAACTGTCGCACATAAAATCCATCTCATTATTGATACTGGAAAGGGTCACAGGAACTTCGTTCCCACAAGATCCACAGCAAGGCACATATCCGTTCTTAGTCAGATAAGAAGCCGCTTTGTCAAGGATCTCCCGGATCTGCATACCGGCTTTCCCGGAATTGCGCACGATAAATTCCAGCTTCTTCCCATCATAGGACGCTTTAGTCACTTTCTTGATTCCGGAGCGAAGCTCTGCCAGAAAGCTTTCCATCAGGTACGTCGGAGCGACGCTCCCCTCCTTCGCATACATCACGACTTTCCAGAGGGCGGTACCGTCAATCCCCTGTCTCACGTAGACAGGAAAATTCTCCACCCTTCCCTGCAGTACTTTCTTGGGTTTCTCAAACAGATTATCTCTTCCCTTAATCTGTTCTACAAGCGCCTGTTTCATTTCAAATTTCCTCCCACAAGTTTTTTCGACAAATCTATCTTAGCACTGCTAAAAGAAAATCACAACCTGTTCTTTGTTTAAATTTTCGCAAGGAACCAGCAAAATTCCAGCCTTTTCCATCTCTCAGGCCAGAGATTCCGGGCCGAAGCTTTCCGGAAGCAGCTCCTCCAGGGAAAATATCCGATATTCTTCTTCTGATTTTGCCAAAATCACAGAGAAGCCCAGGGGAGGGCAAAACTCTCTCAGTACCTGTCGGCAGATGCCGCAGGGAGGGCAATACTCCTCCACCTTCCCGTCTTTTCCACCCATAATCACGATACAGGAAAACTCCCGATGTCCTTCACTGACAGCCTTAAAGATCGCTGTCCTCTCTGCACAGTTTCCTGCCGGATAAGAAGCATTTTCAATGTTGCAGCCAGTGTAGACGGTTCCGTCTTTGCACAAAAGAGCCGCCGCCACATAAAACCCGGAATAGGGCGCATAAGCCAGAGCAAGCTGAGCTCTTGCTTTTCCAATCAGACTCCGGATCACTTCCGGGCTAACCTTCTCTTCCCTGCTCTGACAAAACTTTCCGTCCATCTTTCAGCCCTCTGCCTTCACAATCTTTACCAGACGACTGGTTCCCAGTCTGTCCGCGCCCAAGCTGACAAACTTCCTGGCGTCGTCAAAAGATCCGATTCCCCCGGCTGCCTTAATCTTGACTTCCGGCCCCACATGAGCTGCAAAAAGTTCCACATCTGCAAAGGTAGCTCCAGCCGTCGAAAATCCGGTGGAAGTCTTGATATAGTCCGCCCCAGCTTCTGTCACCGCTTTACAGAGAGCCACTTTCTCCTCCTCTGTCAGCAGGCAGGTTTCAATAATTACCTTCAGAACTTTTTCTCCACAGGCTTTCTTAAGTGCCCGAATCTCTTCTGTCACCTTAGCAAACTCGCCCATGCGGACGTCTCCAAGGTTCACTACCATATCAATTTCATCCGCGCCTTCCCGCAAAGCCTCTTCCGTCTCAAAAACCTTGACTGCTGTCGTATTGTATCCGTTTGGAAAACCGATAACCGTACAGACAGCCATCCGATCCCCCAGATATTCCTTCGCCCGTTTTACATAAGAAGGTGGAATACAGACTGAGGCCGCCCCATAAGCCACTGCATCGTCACATATCACCTGAATTTCCTCCCAGGTCGCTGTCTGAGACAGCAGTGTGTGATCTACCTTCTTCAAAATCTCTTCTCTGTTCATAAAAACTCCCTCACATTCTATTTTTTCGCTATTTGCGTCCCTATCATGATACCACGGATTGTCTTTTTTTACTATCGTTTTATTCATACCTAGGCTTCCCGGAAAAAGCGCCCGCGGATTTACAGAAACTCCGTCATATGCTTTCGATACCAGAGGGGAAGGAAATTCCTCTGACAGTTTGGATTTTCCCTCTCTTTGATCCCAATCGTATGGAAAAATACCTTCCATAAACCCTCGTATCCGTCCGATGCCCCGTAAGCCTCCAAAAATAAATCTGCCCGCTCCTTTGGAAACTCCGCCACCACCCAGTCGCCTCCCGCCGGGTGGATGGCTGCTTCTTCCCTGCCGTCGTCATAAATAACCCAGTTTTCCCTTGGAAACCGGTCGGCAAAGTGAGGCGCTACCAAAGTAACCACTCTACTCTTTGGCGAAATGGTCGCAAAAAGTATTCCATTTGCAAGCTGTTCAAAACGGATAAATTCCAGATACTGGTGGGCCTCATTCGCCACTTTTCTGGCCAATGCAAAAACCTCCGCTACAGCCGGATTCTGCAAAAGCCTCAGTATCACGGCGCCATAATGAAACCCCTCTATCAAAAACCGATATATGGCGTCCGCCCGTTTTGCTTTCTCTGAAAAAGCCGCCCGGCAGACCACCCGGAAAGCCTCCCCGGAAATCTTTTTCTGAATGGAGTTGGCCACTTTTTCTGATTTCTCTGCGTCTGGTTTAACTTCTTCATACTCTGCAAAAAGTTCCGGTTCATATTGTGCTTTCATAAGCACCCGTACATTTTCATGGCCAAGCCCCGACGCCCAGGCCTCATAGATTCCTGTAAAAATTCCTTCCAGAGAATCCTCGCATAAAAATATTTTCATTATAATTGTCCTCCGGCCGCCTTCCGGAAATCCTCCACCTCCGGCACGGCTTCCAGTTTCATATCGTCAAACAGATTTAACTGCCGATAGCATTCTCCATGGGAGAGCTCCCAGTTTTTCTTCCTGCTATCGCTGATCAGGCCGGCCGTAATCCGGTTCTCTTCCAAAGATACTGGAAACATCTGCCGGCCCCCCAGAGTAATAAAATAATGGGCCCGTTTCAGTACTACTCCCAGTCGCTTTAAATCTGGAAAGTCCAATCGGCCAAGTCTGCGAGCATTGTAAATCCTTCGGGCGGATTTCGCTCCGATTCCCGGTACCCGAAGAAGCGTCTCATAATCCGCTTTCATAATTTCCACAGGGAAATATTCCAGGTGACGAACGGCCCAGTCACACTTTGGATCCAGGAACACATTAAAATTGGGGCGCTCTTCTGACAAAAGTTCCTCTGCCTGAAAACCATAAAACCGGAGCAGCCAGTCGGCCTGATAAAGTCTGTGTTCCCGCAAAAGCGGCGGCGGACTGCCCGGATCCGGAAGCGCGCTGTCCTCGTTTAGCCCAATATAAGCAGAGAAAAATACTCGCTTCAGATCATACTGCCGATACAGGGCCTGCGTCACCATCATCATATGATAATCACTCTCCGGAGTAGCTCCCACGATCATCTGAGTACTCTGCCCTGCTGGAGCAAACGTCCGGATATCCAGCCCTCTTTCCAGAGGGCGCAAACGGTTCCCTCCCGCCCCAGAGTTTTCTCTGTTTTCAATTCCGGTTCCAGTTCCCGCCGCCAAAAGCCTCTCCTGATAATCCTCCTCTTTGAAAATCCCATTGGAAAGCCCCTTGACTCCCCAGGCCCGCTCCAGTCTGGCGGTCTGTCCCATGGACTGTCTGGATTCTACGATTCTTTTCTGAATCCGGCTCATGGGTTTCAGAATACTGTCCCTGCTTTTATGAGGCGCCAGCAGGCGCAGACTGTCCGCTGTAGGCAACTCCAAATTGACGCTCATCCTGTCGGCCAAAAGTCCCACCTCGTCCAGAATATCGGAATCTGCTCCAGGAATCGCTTTTACATGAACATACCCGCGGAACCGATGAATCTTTCTCAGTTTATAGACCACCTCATAAATCTGTTCCATGGTATCATTGGGCGATCGAAATACACCGGAGCTTAAAAACAGCCCCTCAATATAATTCCTCCGGTAAAATTCTATGGTCAGGCTACATACTTCATCCGGGGTAAAGGCCGCCCGCTTCACGTCATTGGAACGTCTATTGAGACAATATTTGCAGTCGTAAATGCAATGATTGGTCAGGAGAATTTTGAGAAGGGAGATACAACGTCCATCCGATGCGAAACTATGGCAAATTCCCGCCGCCAGAGAATTTCCGATGGAATCCCGTTTACCCGCCCTGTCCACACCGCTGGACGTACATGCCACATCGTATTTTGCCGCGTCTGATAAAATCCGTAGCTTTTCCTGCAGTTCTGTCATACCCTGTCCGCTTTCCATCTGTGCCTCCAAATCGAATGTATGTTTGTTTTAGTATAGCACATACGTTCGAATATAGCAATGGTTTTTTTATCCTGCTCCTGCAGGATTCTCCGCCTTCGGCAGATTGCGATAGCAACATCTTTCCACTCCGCCGCAGTGCGATCCCCGCGGAACGTTTTTGTTTCACAGAACACACTATCCTATAAAATCGAGCAGGGAAGATTTATCTTCCCCCACTCGCCGCGCCCCGTGCACCACTTCAGTGGTATGTTTCCTCTGCACGGGCCTGTGCATAAAAAAGAATCCTGCTCCTGCAGGATCCTTTTTCACAGTAATCATGTTTCAACAAGTTATTCCTCTGAAAAGGAATCTTTTCCCACGCCGCAAACGGGGCATACCCAGTCCTCCGGAAGGTCCTCGAATGCCGTTCCAGCCGGAATCCCACTGTCAGGATCTCCCACTTCCGGGTCATACACATACCCACAGGGTTCACATACATATTTTTTCATCTTACATCCGTCCTTTCTTTCTAAAAAATAATAGTTCTCTATTGATTTATTTTCCCGGTCATAGTTCACTGACCGCGAAAATCCAAATAGATTCTGACATTTTGACCCACTCTTTTCCTTTCAGGTTGCCTTACTTCCTTCTGTAAGTGGTAAAAGCAAAGGATATTCCCTTCCATTCCTGCATCTCTCCTTGATAGGATAACTCCCACTGTGGATTTTCATCCAGATTCGGAAAAAAAGTATCCGCCTCAAACTTCCGGTATACCTTCGTCACATAAGCCGTATGACAAAATGGTAAAAATTCCCGGTAAATATGCCCGCCCCCCGCGATAAAAATCTGCCCGTCCTCATAAGCCTTTAAAACTTCCAGAGCTTCTTCCACGCTATGGACAATCTGGGTTCCCTCCCTGGAAAACTTCTGATTCTGTGTCAAAACCAGATTCCTCCGATCCTTTAACGGCTTTCCGCCCGGGAAACTGTCCAGAGTCTTTCGTCCCATAACCACTACATTTCCCGTCGTCATGTTCCGGAAAAACTTCATATCTTCCGGAAGATGCCAAAGCAGGTCCCCATCCTTTCCAATGGCCCAGTTTTCTGCGGCCGCTACAATGATCTGCATGGTATTCCTCCTTAAACAGCCACCGGAATCTGCTCCGAAAAAGGGTGATACCGGTAATTTTCCAACGAAAAGCTGTCCACGCGAAACTGATAAAAATCCGTGATTGTCCTGTCCATCACAAACCTGGGCGCCTCATAAGGCTCCCGTTTCAAAAGCTCTTCCACCATCGGCACATGCCTGTCATAAATATGGGCGTCTGCTATCACATGGACCAATTCCCCCGCTTCCAGTCCGGAAACCTGAGCAAACATGCAAAGAAGTACTGCATATTGCAATGTATTCCAGTTGTTGGCCGTCAGCATATCCTGGGAGCGCTGATTGAGTATCCCATTGAGTCGGTTGCCCGATACATTAAAGGTCATGCTGTAGGCGCAGGGATATAACATCATTTCGTGAAGATCCTGGTGGTTATAAATATTGGTGAGAATCCGCCTGCTGGCCGGATGATTCTTCAAGTCATAGAGAACCCGGTCCACCTGGTCGAACATGCCTTCCTGATACTTGTGCTTTACTCCAAGCTGATAACCGTAGGCCTTTCCAATGGTTCCATTTTCGTCTGTCCAGGAATCCCATACATGACTCTTTAAATCCGCCACCCGGTTAGATTTCTTTTGCCAGATCCAAAGCAGCTCATCAATCGCTCCCTTAAAAGCGCTTTTTCTCACTGTGATAATCGGAAATTCCTTTGACAGGTCATAACGGTTTACCACTCCGAACTTTTTTACTGTGTGGGCCAAAGTTCCGTCCTCCCACCTGGGTCGTACCTCACAGTCCGTATCCCAGACACCGTTCTCCAAAATATCTTTACAGGTATCGATAAAAACTCTGTCCGCATAGCTCATGTCTCTTCCTCCCGGAGCCTTCCTGCCTCCTCAGCATATGTTTTCATCCCTTTACAGTTTTCCCAATAGCTCCGCCGGCACATAGCCGGTCACGGCAACACCGTCCTCTCTGTATTCCTCCGAAAGAAGCCGCCCCTGCGTCCGGATGAGCTGGATTTTCCCCGCGTCCGGATAAGAGTAAAACCGTTCCAGATAAATATTCTGTTCTCGAAGCTTTTTGGCCAAAAGTTCCTTTAACGCTGAAAGCCCCTGACTCGTCTTTGCAGAAACGTAAAGCGCCTCGTCCGCCGTAAAATCCCGAAGCACCGGAGGGCTGGAAAACTGGTCTATCTTGTTAAACAGAGTAATCACCGGTTTCCCCAGAACTTCCAACTTCTTAAGTGTCTCATAAACCGTATACATCTGAAGCTCCATGGAAGGATTTGCCGCGTCTACCACATGAAGAATAAAATCTGCATATCTGGCTTCCTCCAGAGTACTTTTAAATGCCTCCACCAGATGATGGGGAAGCTTCCGGATAAATCCCACTGTGTCTGTCAGAAGTATGGACTCCCCGTCCGGTAAAAAAAGCTCTCTGGTGGTCGGATCCAGCGTCGCAAACAACTGATCTTCCGAGAGTACCCCCGCCCCGGTAAGCGCATTCAAAAGAGTGGATTTCCCCGCATTGGTGTACCCTACGAGTGCCGCTACCGCTTTGTGATTTCTCTCTCGCTTCCTCCTGGTAATCTCTCTGTGGCGCTCCACCTGAGTAAGTTCTGTTTTTAATACAGAAATCCGGTCATGTATCCGTCGCCTGTCCACTTCCAGCTTCTTTTCCCCCGGCCCTCTGGTACCGATTCCCCCGCCCAGTCGGGAAAGTGCGTTTCCAAATCCGGTCAGACGTGCCGCCCGGTAGCGAAGCTGCGCCAGCTCCACCTGGATTTTGCCCTCCCTTGTGGAGGCCCTGGCCGCAAAAATATCCAAAATCACCATGGTTCGATCCATGATTTTCACATCCAAAAGCCGATCCAGGTTTTTTAGCTGGGCCGGAGAAAGTTCATCGTCACAAATCACCCCTGTGGCCCCGGTCCCTTCTACCAAAAGGGTGAGCTCCTCGATTTTCCCCGTTCCAAGATACGTCGCTGGATGGGCCGCTTCCCGTTTCTGTATCAGAGTCCCCACCGGGCGGGCTTTGGCCGTCCTTGCAAGCTCTGAAAGCTCCTCCAAAGACCGCTCTGCGTCCTGCCCGTCCCCGGCGTCAATCCCTACCAGAATGACCCGTTCCTCTTCTTCTTTAATCTCTATCATAATCCCTCATCTGTTGCCTTCGCTTACTTCCACCGTCTTTCCTCTGGTTTCCAGAAAAGCAATCTCGTGATCCACCTTCTCATCTGCTCCATACGTATCCCTATAGGAAAGTAAACGAGTCAGAGCAGTTTCAAAATCTCCAAGTCGTTCATAACAGACAGCCTCCCCATAGAGAAGTTCCTTTCGAACTGGATCCTTCGCCACTGGAAGGCTCTCTTCAATCAGAGAAAGCGCCTCCTCATACAGGCCATTCTCCATTCGAAGCAATGAAAGCTCCAGGCAGGCTCTGGTATAACGGCTCTCCTCTCCCTCTGCCGGCCCGGCCAGACAGAGTTTTTCCAGAAATTCCATCCCCGCCAGAACATTTCCCTGCTCCTCAAAAGTCAGATAGATATCCTCACAGTAATCCCAGTTCCCCGGTGAGAACTCAAGCGCTGTCCGAAAATCCTGAACCGCTTCTTCTGTCTTTCCAAGTTCCACTCTGGCCTTTCCCCGGAGCAAATAATACTCTGCGCATTCATTATCCAGAGAAATCAGCAAGCCACAGTCTGCCTCCGCCTCCTCATAAGCACTGCATTGAAACTCCGCGTCTACCTTGTACTGGAGAATATCCTCCCGGATACTGCCTTCCCCATGTTCCCCCAGATCCAAAAGCGCCTGGGAAAAATAATTCATCGCTTCTTCGTAGTTTCCTTCTTCATAGTATACGATTCCCATAGCCCGAAGGACCCTGGGTTCTCCCGGCGCAAGCTGCTCTGCCTCCAAGAGAGCTGCCTTTGCTCCGGCAAAGTCTTTTTTCTCCAGCGCTTCCATTCCCTGTTCCACATATGCCGCAGCACCCTGTTTCTCTCCGCATCCAGATAAAAACAGAAGGAGCAGGCACAGAAGGAGCGCCGACCAGATTGTCCGCATTCTTTTTCTTTTCATCGCCTCTACCGTTTACATCCAAGATAAAAAAGTGCCACCGTACCAGGGCCGGAATGAGCTCCGATCACGGCGCCTACATGACTGTAATAAAACTTTTTCGGTCCAAACTGTTCCTCTATCAGTTTCGCCACATACTTCGCATCCTCCAGACAGTCTCCATGGCTGATAAAAATCTCGTCATTATCCTTCTCAAAGCCCTGGATCGTCTGGCTCATATTTTCCACCAACGCCTGAAGAGACTTCTTTCGTCCCCTTACGTTGCGCAAAGGAATCAGCTTTCCCTCATCATCCACATGAAGTACCGGCTTCACATTGATCAGCGTTCCAAGAACTGCCGCTGTTTTGGACACTCTTCCGCCCCTGTGAAGATGATTCAGGTCGTCCACCGTAAACTGATGACAGATATTGAGCTTATGCTCCTCCAGCCACCTGGCGTTCTCCTCCAGACTGGTTCCAGACTCCTGCAGTTTCAAAGCCCGATGTACGAAAAGTCCCTGTCCCATGGAAGCGCAGAGAGAATCCACCACCACAATCTTCCGATCCGGATACTCCTCCTTCAGCTCTTTGGCCGCCAGCATCTCATTCTGACAGCTCCCGCTTAAACCGGAGGAAAATCCGATGAACAGAATATCTTTCCCTGCATCCAAATGCTTTTTCATAGCCGTCGCCGCATCTTCCGGGTTTACCGCCATGGTTGTGGGCATACTTCCGTTTCTCATCCGATTATAAAATTCCCCGATTTCAAGGTTCTTATCCCCTCCGTAAATCACACCGTCCAGATTGTAAAACAGATTCAGTACATCCAGCTTTTTCTCCTTGATATAATCCTCCGGCAAATCACAGGAGGAATCTGTCATAATCACATAATCACTCATCGTTTTCCTCTTTCTTCTATAATATATGGCGGTCAGTTGACAATCAAGCTGCTTCTGCCTTCTTCCGTAAGATTTTTATACCAATCCTTTTACGCCCCGGTACTTCCAAACCCGCCGTTTCTGACCTGGTCGGCCTGATCTTCTTCCGTAATTCCAAACTCCAGAAAAATCCCCTGGGCAAAACCGCTCCCTGCATCCAGCCGAAGAGTTTTTCCTTCACGAGTGTCATTGATAACCTTAATAAAAATATGACCTTCATTATCGGAATCATAATAATCACTGTCCACAATTCCGACCGTATTGTTTAACTGAAACCTGTATCGAAAGCCGAGCCCGCTTCTGGGATAAATTTGTAAAACCCAACCGGTTTCCATAGCGGCTCTGATCCCTGTAGGTACTTTCATCTCTTCCCCGGGCCCCAGAACAATCGGAACTGGTGTAACAAAATCATATCCGGCAGATCCGGCCGTCGCCCGCTCAGGAATCTGAACCTGCTCATAGGCCGCCTGACACTCGGCCTCTTTCTCCCTGCCAAAGGTATCCAGAAACGCTTCTTCAAACTGCCTGTAACTGACTTTTTCAAATCTTGCAATCCGTTTCATAGCCTGTCCTCCTATCGCATTAGTATATCATGGTTTTCCAGGATTGTAACCATCTTTTTCTTTCAATCATCAAAAAAGAAAATGTTCCTGAAAACCAGACTCTTGCAATCTTTTCCCCCTTATGTTATGATACCACCTGAGCAGGATGAATGGCCGCGGCTGCCTTCGCCAAACGCGGACGGCAGACGAGGAAAGTCCGGGCTTCACAGGGCAGGATGCCGGATAACATCCGGTGGAGGCGACTCCAAGGACAGTGCAACAGAAATATACCGCCGGCTAAGAGGCCGGTAAGGTTGGAAGGGTAGTGTAAGAGACTACCGCCCTCCTGGCAACAGGAGGGGCATATGTAAACCCCATCCGAAGCAAGACCGAACAGAAAGCATAAGGCGGCCCGTCTGCTTTCGGGTAGGTCGCTTGAGCCTGTCGGTGACGGCAGGCCTAGATAGATGGCCATTTACGACAGAACCCGGCTTATAGTCCTACTTAAAGGGGGGCAGGAAGATTCCTGTCCCCCTTCTTGGTTTCTCTTTGATTCTCTATCTCCCTGGCAACCGTTTCAGGATTTCTGCTCCGGCTACGCCGATAACAACCCCCGCGATACAGCCGGACAGCAAAAGCGCCGGAAAATAATAGGCCAGAGCCGGAGTCTCAAGGATGGCAGCCGCTACCAGAAGCTGTCCCAAATTGTGCATGACGCCTCCCGCCACGCTGACCCCCACCATACCAAACCGCCCTGTTTTTTTCAAAAGGAGCATCACAAGCAGACTCAACGTACAGCCTGCCAAACTGTATAGCATCATTGCCGCATGATGAAAGGTCAGACCGGCCAGCACCACCCGCACCACAGACACCAAAGCGGCAGGGCCGTTTCCCATGCGGTAAAGAGCCGCCAGCACCACCAGATTGGCAATCCCCAGCTTGATTCCCGGCACAGGAACCGGCACCATAAGGACGCTTTCTATATAACTGAATATAAAGGCAAGCGCTATTAAAAGCCCATACCGGGTTATTTTCTTTGTATTCATGATCTCTCACTTTTCCTCCAAGTCCAGCTTCATATAAATGGAGGTATTCATAGGGCTGTCATTATAAGCCTCTATTTCATAAAATCCCAATTTTTTATAGATATGAACTGCATGTTCCAAAAAAGGTAAGGTATCAAGGAGCATATGCGTATATCCAATTTCCTTCGCATCGGAGAGAATCCTCTGGACGAGCTGATTCCCAATTCCCTTTCCCCGAAATGCCGGCCGGACATACAATCGTTTCATCTCACAGTTCCTAGCATCTATCTTTCGTAGGCCAATGCAGCCTGCGAGGGCTCCGTCCCCATATGCCAGATACAGCCGCCCTTCCGGGCGTCCATATTTTTCTTCCAGATGTTCCAATTCTTCATCGTAACGCTGGATAGCAAGATAGTCCCGAAACGTACTGTCCCCGGCAATCAGCATATCCGTATATTCTGCAAACAGAATACCTGTCTCCTGCAAAAACTCATAAGCGGGAATCAACTGAATATCCATCCTCAAACCTCCGCATCTCTTCTGTCTCCCTCCCCTGACCTCCTAAAGCATATCATATTTTCCTGAGAAAACACAGTCTTTATTTTTCGTACCGTCGCTTGACAAGTTGAAAGAATATGACTGTCATGGCGCTCCCGACCGAAGCCCAGAAATTGTTACCCCTGGAAATAAAAATAGCCCGCCGGATCCGCCCGCTTTGCCCGGAGACACGTCGAATTTCCAACTATTTGTCTCCAGGCAAAACAGACGGCTCCGGCAGGCTACTTCGGTTTTCCCTCCTGCTTCTACTGCGCTACCGCGTCCACGCCGCTCTCCCCCCCGCCTTCAATGCGAATCGTCATTTTGTGGGGCAGACAGATGATACTTTCCCCCTGATACCGGACAGCTTTCTGATTGACACAGAGCCGGTCAGGACAATCTGCTTCCGTAATCTTTGCAGTCCCGTTTTCAATAACCAAACGGTTCGTTCCTCCGGGAGAAGAGAGTTCTACTGTCAGAGATTCCGACAGAGAGTATCTCCCCATTTCCTTTCCCTCTGTTTCTATCACCACGAAAGCCCCTTCTTCCCTCATAAGGCGCAAATAAAACCAGACGCTGAAAGCGAGAAGAAAGACTCCCAGGATCAGCCAGATATCCAGGCGTTTCTTCATATTATAACACACTCATAATCATATAAATGAAACCCATCGTCAGCATATGTACAGGAACCTGGCTCATGTACTTTAACGGGGAAGAGAATTTGAGTCTCTGACGTACAGACATGAATGCCACCAGGGCAATCACCGTTCCCACCAGTCCTCCGATGAGTTCCGGCACTCCGCCCAGCACAAAAGGCGAATAGAGCACAGTCATGGGTACCAGTGTCCAAAGGCTCTCGTCCTCGTCGCCGCATTTTAAAATTCGATTTGCAAGGCCAAGGCCAAGACCAGCCAGGATAAAACCGAAAGCCGGCTTTAAATAAGCCCCCGATACTACGGCTCCTTCCGTGACCAGAGAATCAAAGACCATACCGCTCCCCAGAAGCTCTCTGACATAAGCCGCCAGCATCAGCATTCCATAGGCTACGGCTCCTTGCTTCACCAGATCGTCTGCCGATTCTTTTCCACCCATCAGGAATACATACCTGGCCATGAACAGACCGAGAAGGCCAATCCCAATCATCTGAAGGACTGTGCAAGAGATCCCGATGTATACAAAAGCCCCGAAAACCGTCGCCACAGTGAGAAGGCCGCTGATGATGGAGTTGGTCCACTGACCGCCGCTCACCGGAACGCTCCGGAGCACGCAGCCAATACAGGCCGCCGCGATCAGCATCATCCCCACCAGCATCGCTTCTTTCATGGTAGTCGTGAACATGATAAAGGCGATTGCAAAGGGTTCAACCGGATATTTTGCTTTCATAATGTCAATCCCTCCTATTTTGCCGCCTGCTCCATGGCATCTTTCACCGCCTGCATGATTCCGTTGGAAGTCATCGTCGCTCCACTGACTCCGTCCACCTTGCTGGACTGAGCGCTCACAATCTGTTCCGGAACCTGCTCCATAGCCGGCTCGCAGATCCCTTCGCTCTCCCCATGTTCCAGAATTTCCACAGACTCGATCTCTGTATCAGAAAAAACCACTTTTACCTTGATTTCTCCGTTGTTTCCATTTCCTGTTCCCGTATATTCTCCCGCATTGTACCCATTGGCGCCAGGCGCCTGAGAAGAAGATCCGCCGCCCACCAGAAGCTTTGTCTCCAGTACCACAAAGAACGCAATAAACAGGACAACAATCAGGGTTGCCACTCCACGGTATCTATTTTCTGTCTCCATACCTTATTCCTCCGCTTTCTTCTTTTGCGCCACACCGTAGATGTGGGGCTTGATAAATAACTCTATGAAATAAGACAGTACATTTACCGTCAATATACCGAAACAGACACCTTCCGGATAGGTGGGGCTGAAAATTCGGATCAGAGCTGTCACCAGCCCTGCCGCAGCCCCGAATAACACTTTGCTTCTGGAGGAGCTTAGCGTATAATCCGTCAGCATATAACATCCGCCTAAAATCAACCCGCCTCCAAACAGGGAGACCAGAGGATTATATCCGGCAATGGAGGTCACTGCAACCACCACCGCTACAAACACTGCAGTAATGATCCAGTCCAGATCTTTCCGGAATACCAGAAAAGCAAAACCGACCAGCAGGAGAAGCGCGCTTGTCTCTCCCAGAGCTCCCGGTATCCGGCCGATAAACATATCCCAGATACTGTAAGTAATCTCTTCCCCATGCTTTGCCATGGAAAGCACCGTCGCCGTGGACATGGCGTCCGGTCCCGGCCCCATATAACTCATAATTTTCGCCGGATACACCACCATGACAAACAGACGTCCCATCAGGGCCGGATTGGCAAAATTGCTCCCGATGCCGCCGAAACACTGTTTCACCACAATGATAGAAAATACGGAAGCCAAAATCGCCACCCAGACCGGCGTATTGGAAGTTAAATTAAAAGCCAGAAGCATCCCTGTTACCACCGCGCTGTAATCCATAGAAACAGAAACATGGTTCAGCCTCTGCCACAGATATTCTGAAACCACACAGGTGGCCACACAGGCCAGCGTCAGAAAAAAGGCTCCCACTCCAAAAAAGTAAACTGCCCCGATAAATGCGGGAATCAGAGACACACATACGTCCCGCATGATAATTTTTGTGGTTTTCGGGGTACGGATGTGAGGATTCAGATACGTCTTTCCCATTTATTTCGCCCCCCTTTCCCGAAGCATCGCCCGCACGTCGTTTCTCGCCTTCACCGTATTCTGGGAAAGTTCCCTTCTGGCAGGACATACATAAGAACAGCAGCCGCAGCCGATACATTCTGTTGCGTATAACTGATGGCACAGTTCCACATTGCCCTTTCTTATGGCAAAGTCGATTTTCCAGGGCGTAAGCCCTGCCGGACAGGCTTTCATACAGGACCCGCACCGGATACAGGGCGATTCCGTCATCCCTTCATTGAAAAGGATCAGAAGGCCGCCGCTCACTTTTGTGACGCTCTGGCCAAGGTCTGCACACCTCACCTGATGTCCGATACAGCTTCCTGTCATGGGGCCGCCGAGAATCGCCTTGTTATTTAACTTTGCCGGGCCTCCGCATTTTTGCAAAAGCTCTCTCAGGGGCGTTCCCAGAGGAACCAGGAAGTTTCCCGGCTTTCTCACCAGGCCGGTCACTGTGATGCACCTGGAAATACAGGGAGTCCCTCCAAACACTGCGTCTCCCATGGCCTTCGCTGTCTGGACGTTGGACACGATGACTCCTGCGTCCGCCGGAAGTCCTCCTGCCTGCAATTCTTTTCCCGTAGCGGCCTGGATTAACTGACGCTCGCCTCCCTGAGGGTATTTCGTGGGAAATGCCATCACCTCAATGGGAGATTTGCAGCCTGCAAGGAGTTTCCTCAGGTGCTCTACACAGTCCATTTTGTTATCTTCTGTACAGATAATTGCCTTCTTTGCGCTGCCCGCCTTCAAAAGCACATTGACCCCGTTGAGAATTTCCATGCCGTGTTCTAACATCATCCGATAATCACAGGTCAGATAGCTCTCACACTCACAGGCGTTGATCAGAATATATTCAATGGGCTTATCTGTCTTATATTTCACATGAGCCGGGAAGCCTGCGCCGCCCATTCCGGTGATCCCCGCCTCTTCCATAATGGAAATCAGATCTTCCTTGGTATAGTCGTCCACTGACATCCATTCTTTCTGATAGGGCTGCTCCTTCCCCTCCGGCTGCTCTTTATCCGGCTCAATCACCAGAAGAGGAACCTCCATCGGCCCTTTTTTCTCCATACGGATTTCCGTCACGACGCCGCTGACACTGGCATGCAGCCGGACCGCCGTAAAATTCTTCGGCTGTCCGACAAGCTGGCCCCGCTCCACATGGTCCCCTACGGCCACAAGCGGCTCACACAGACTGCCGCCGGATTGGGACATCGACAGCTCAATGATTTCCGGCATGAACGAAACAATGGGAGCATCCTTGCTCAGCTTTTTGTCTGAGCCGTCCGTAGGATGAACTCCGCCCGGAAACCGCTGTTCCTTCTTTTTCATCTGACTTCCTCCCTTGCCTTTTCCTCTATGTTTACTTTCCGAATCTTCCTAATTATGCTATACTGAATCTGTTTCTTATATCTGTTTCTATCGGAGGTACTTCCATGCATAAACGACTACATTTCAGAGGTTTTCGTCCTGTTTTGTTGTTTCTTTCCATCCTGTTTCTCTCCGCCGCCTTTCTTGGGGCTTGCGGGAAGGCTTCTCTCAGCCCCTCAGGCACCGAAGGCTCTCAAACAGCTTCCGACAAAAAAGTATCAAAAACTTCCTTTTTCCTGAATACCGTCGTAACCATTACTCTCTATGGCACTGAGGACGATTCTCTCATTGAAGAATGTTTTTCTCTCTGCCAGCGTTACGAATCCCTCTTAAGCCGGACTGCTTCCGGCAGCGATGTGTATGCCCTGAATCACCGGGCGACAGACACCGTATCTGACGAAACGCTGTCCCTCATAAAAACCGGCCTGGATTACAGCGCCTTATCCGGCGGAGCCTTTGATATCACCATTGGATCTTGCTCCTCCCTCTGGGATTTCACCGCCGAAGTCCCGTCCGTCCCGAACCGGGACGCCATCCTGGAAGGCCTCGCCCATGTGGGTTACGAAAAACTTTCCCTAGATGGAAATACGGTTTCCTTCTCCGATAGCGAAACTTTTCTGGACCTGGGAGCCATCGCCAAAGGTTATATCGCGGATCGGCTCAAAGAATTTCTTGTGGAAAACCATGTGACCTCCGCTATTATCGACCTGGGTGGAAATGTCCTCTGCCTCGGAGAGAAGCCTGACGGCAGATCCTTCCAGATCGGCATCCAGCGCCCCTTCGATACCCAGGGCACTCCCCTCCTTGTCATTCCTGTCTCCGACTGGTCCGTCGTCACCTCCGGCACTTATGAACGGTGCTTTGAAGAAGGAGGCAAGCTGTATCACCATATTTTGGATCCGTCCACCGGATATCCCTGTGAAAACAACCTGCTCTCCGTCACCATCTTAAGTGAACATTCCGTGGACGGAGACGCCTTAAGCACCGCCTGTTTTTCCCTGGGACTTGAGGAAGGAACGGCTCTCATCGATAGCCTGGACGATATCTATGCGATTTTCGTCACGGACGACTATCAGATTCATTACTCTGACGGCCTTCTGGACAGGTTCTCCGTTTCCAGTCCCTGAGTGCCTGCGGGCCGGTCATATTCCGGCCCACAGGCGTCGTCGCCTTATACGATCGCTTTCATCGGGCATTTCTCGGCGCAGGCGCCGCATCCAGTACACTTCGTCTCATCAATACGTGCAACTCCGCTCTCCAGGGAAATCGCCCCGGCCAGACAAACCTTTGCGCACAGGCCACAGCTAATGCAGGCATTCCGGCATACTGCCTTGGCTTCCTTTCCTTTATCCAGATTGGAGCAAGCCACCATATGGCCCGCCAGTTTGGGCAACAGAGAAATCACATGACGAGGGCAGGCCTCCGCACACTGTCCACAGCCCACACATTTTTCTTCATCCACCACCGCAAGCTGATTCTCCACCCGGATGGCGTCAAATTTACACTTCTTTTCACAAATTCCACAGCCGATACAGCCGTATTTACAGACCTTGTGGCCCTTCTCATTGAGAGTCGCGTTCTCCAGGCTACCTTTGCACCGGACAAACGCTTTCCTCTGTTCTGCCGCCTTGACCTCCACGCCAAGGACCATTCCGATCTGTTCCGCGCAAGCCGCTCCCCCGACCGGGCAGGCGTTTGCCTCCGCCTCTCCGGTGAAGATTGCGTGAGCCAGGGCGTCGCACCCGGCATAGCCGCAGCCTCCGCAGTTATTTCCCGGCAGACATTTACGTATCTGCTGCTCTTTTTCGTCAATCTTTACGGCAAAGAATGTGCCGGCCAGCCCCAGAAGGAGCCCGATGACTAATCCTACAATTCCCACTACCAACGTAGCGGAAATAATTCCACCGATATCCATATCCTTCTCCCTCCTGTCAGAATTTAAGGTCGGCAAATCCCATAAAGGCAATGGACATAAGCGCCGCTGTGATCAGCACGATAGGCGCTCCCTTTATAGAATCCGGGATCGGATTGTCAGCAATACGCTCGCGCACGCCCGCCAGAATGATAATGGCGATGGTATAGCCGATGGCCGTACCCAGTCCGCAGACCACGCTCTGCGCCATATTGTATTTACTAAGCACATTCTTTAAAGCCACGCCCAGCACTGCGCAATTCGTCGTGATCAGCGGAAGATACACGCCAAGAGCACGGTAAAGCGCCGGAACAAATTTCTTCAAGAACATTTCCACCACCTGCACCAGGGCGGCAATGACTAAAATAAATACAATGGTCTGAAGATATTCCAGATGGAAAGGCACCAGAATCCCATCATACAGAAGGTTCGCCACTGCCGAGGCGATGGTAATGACGAAGCACACTGCTCCTCCCATGCCTGCTGCCGTCTTGGTATTGGTAGAAACTCCCAAGAAAGAACAAAGCCCCAGAAACTGGCTCAATACCACATTATTCAGAAGCGCCGCTGTAATGGCGATAAATAGCAGTTCCTTGATCATGACTTATCCTCCCCCTTCAGCGCTTTGGTGGGACATCCACTGCAGGTCAGGCAATTGCCGTTGCAGCCTGATTTCGGTTTCCCTCTCCGGTTGGTCGCCGATTTTAATCCCAGCTTGTTCTGGAGCGCCGCCAAGGCCGCCACCACCAGAAAAGCTCCCGGAGCTTTCACGAAAATCTCCACAGGCGCAAAGGCTGCATTGGCTCTTAAAATGCTGACGCCGAACATACTTCCCGCTCCCACAAGCTCCCGGAACAGTCCGATCAGACCGAGAGCCACAGTGAAGCCCAGGCCCATGCCGATCCCGTCGCAAAATGACAGGTACACGTTATTTTTAGAAGCAAAGGCTTCCGCCCGCCCCAAAATAATACAGTTTACAACAATCAGAGGTATGTACACGCCTAAAGACGCATAGAGGGAAGGCACATAAGCTTCCAGAAGGAACTCCACCACTGTCACGAAAGAAGCCACGATTACAATATAGGCCGGCATCCGGACACCGTCCGGAATCACTTTTCTGAGCGCCGATATCATCACATTGGATAAAATCAACACCACCATGGTGGAAAGCCCCATACCAATTCCGTCTGTAGCGCATTTGGTCACTGCCAGAGTCGGACACATCCCGAGAGCCAACACGAACACCGGGTTCTCCGTCACGATTCCTTTAAAAATCTGTTTCAAACCGTCTTTCATTCTGCTCACTCTCCCTTCGCACAGGCCGCCGCAAATGCCATTCCGCCGTTGGCGGCATTGACCACCGCGTCGGACGTGACTGTCGCGCCGGAAATCTGGTCAATGTTATCTCCCAGTGCAAACTTTTCCGTATTCTGTGCAAACTGATCCTTAAATTCCGGCTCGTCAGCCAGAGAGCCCAGATTCGCGGTCTCACTGCTCTGTAAAATATCAATCCCCATGGTAGAGCCGTCTATATTCCAGCCATAAGCCATGGTAATCTCCCCCTGAGATCCAGCAAAACTTAAGGACATCACGTAGCCAAGAACTGTGCCGGAATTATCCTTCGCCGCCAGGCATTCATTGACTACCACGCCCGTGATACCGGCATCCGCTAAAATACTCTCCGCGTCTGCCAACTTCGCAGTGACTGCCTCGTCCTCCTCAAAAACTGCCCCGGCAAACACGCCCTGATAAGCCTCCTGTTTCTCTCTGGCCTGCCTCTCGGCAATGGGAGTCTTGGTGACCTCATAGGCAAATCCCAGCAGAAGGCCGGAAAGCAACGTGATGATAAACAGAATCATCGCTTCTTTCAGAATTTTCTTTCCGTTCATTCCCGGACCTCCTCTCCTTCCGGCTGCACCTTCGGTGCAAAGAATTTGTCAATCAGCGGCACAAGGAGATTGCAGAAAATCACCGCATAAGAGACGCCTTCTGTGGCTGTCCCCATAATTCGGTAGATTCCGGTAATCACTCCCAGTAAAAAGCCGTAGACCACCTTACCAGGCGCTCCGACCGGACTGGTTACCCGATCCGTTGCAAAGAAAAACGCCACAAAAACCAAACCGCCGCCACAGATATGGGACAGCAGATAGTTCACAGAAACAGTCCCCTCCCCAAACAGGCAGACAAAGGCAGAAAAGACTGTCAGATATACAAGCGGCGTAATCAGAGAAATCTTTCTCGCAACCAACAAAAACAGCGCTCCCACCAAAAGAGCCAGCACAGAGGCCTCTCCGATACAGCCGGCATTCGGATTCAGTAAAACCATTTCCTTTAGATTGGGAACTCCGCCATTTCGCATAATAGACAGAGGCGTCGCCATGGACATGCCGTCCACCAGATACTGGGTCATCACCGACTGAAAACTGAGAAGCAGAAAACAACGGGATACCAGCACCGGATTCATAATATGGAAACCATAGCCTCCGAACAGATGCACCACCACTACGGTGGCAAAAATACCTCCAAGGACCGGAACGTAAAGCGGCACCTCGCTGGGCAGACAAAGTCCCAGGAGAAGCCCCGTCAAAAGCGACGTGCCGTCCAGGATCGTGACCGGCTGCTTCATCAGCCGCTCATACACGTACTCTGACAACACACTGGACACCGTGGCCGCCAAGAGCACCTTGAAGGCATGAAAACCAAATGCATAACACCCCGCCACGATCACAGGAAGCAGAGCAATGCAGTAATTGGCCGTGATCACCCGGAGACTTTCCGGAGTTTTATACCGTGATTCCACAGCCGGTTTAAAAAAAGCCCTCACCCCTAACACCTCTTTCTCATTGGATTCTTCTTTGCCATTATATCACTAGAAAAAAATAATGCAACAATTGTTAATATTTAATCAATATATAATAAATTTTTAACACAATTTGGACATTTTTTACAAAACCACAAAAACGCCTTTGTAAAAACCAATCTCAGACGGCCAATGCCCATGCATTTCCGGACAGACACATCAGTGTTTAGGATTTCACTGCGCCTCCTACGGCCGCCGGGCGCTGCTTCCATAGAAACGGTGCAGTCGCCGCTATACTCATGAAATCCACATCCACCTTCCTGCTTGTCTGTCTGGAAAGGCATGGGCATTGGTTGTCGAAATAGTTTTCAAAAACGGAACTAACGCACCGTATCTAACGCCTGCTCAATATCAGCAATGATATCCGATACGTTCTCGATCCCTACAGAGAAGCGGATCAGATCCGGCTTCACTCCTGCTTCGATGAGCTGCTCATCCGAAAGCTGACGATGAGTATGACTGGCCGGATGAAGGACCGAAGTCCTGGCGTCGGCCACATGAGTCACGATGGCCGCCAGCTTTAAGCTGTCCATAAACCGGATAGAACGCTCCCTCCCGCCTTTTAAGCCAAAAGCAATGACACCGCAGGTACCGTCCGGCATATATTTCCTTGCCCGTTCATAATAGGGACTGCTCTTTAGACCAGGATAATTCACCCACGCTACATCCTCGCATGCCTCCAGATATTCTGCTACTTTCAGGGCATTCTCACAGTGGCGGGGCACCCGTAAATGAAGAGTCTCCAGGCCCACATTCAGAAGAAATGCATTCTGGGGAGACTGAATGGCGCCAAGATCCCGCATAAGCTGAGCCGTAGCCTTGGTAATATATGCTTTTTTCCCAAAAGCCTCCGCATAAACCAGACCATGATAGGAATCGTCCGGCGTCGTAAGGCCAGGGAATTTCTCCTTGTGAGCCATCCAGTCAAAATTGCCGCTGTCCACAATGCAGCCGCCCACACTCATCGCGTGGCCATCCATGTATTTCGTGGTGGAGTGAGTTACGATATCGGCGCCGAATGCAAAAGGCTTACAGTTGATAGGCGTCGCAAAGGTATTGTCCAGAATCAAGGGCACGCCGTGGTCATGGGCCGCCTTTGCAAATTTCTCAATATCAAGGACCACCAGAGACGGATTGGAAATCGTTTCTCCGAACACGGCTTTTGTGTTGGGACGAAATTCTTTTTCCAAATCCTCCGGAGAAATTTCCGGATCCACCAGAGTGAACTCAATCCCCAGTTTCTTAAGAGTCACCGTAAACAGATTGGAAGATCCGCCATAAATGGTAGCAGAACTGATCACATGATCTCCGGCGGAAGCAATATTGAATATCGCGTAAAAAGTCGCCGCCTGCCCCGAAGAGGTCAGCATAGCCGCCACTCCGCCTTCCAGATCGCAAATCTTCTGTGCCACAGCGTCATTGGTAGGGTTCTGAAGCCTTGTATAAAAATACCCTGCGTCCTCCAAATCAAAAAGTCTGGCCATCTGTTCGCTGGTGTCATATTTAAAAGTGGTGCTCTGGTAGATAGGAAGTACTCTCGGCTCCCCCTTCTCCGGCTGCCATCCGCCCTGAATGCAGATGGTCTCCGGTCTGTACTGATGTTCCATGTGATCTTGTCTCCTCTCTTCTTTCCATCGGATAGGCTTCCCCGTCCGTTCGTATCAAAGGTACGCTGCCAGTCCTTTCAGACAACCATCCCGTTTCCCGTTGGGCCGAAACTGCTACAGACAGGCCCGGTAAATGTTCACCACGTCCTCCTCATGGAGGGGCACGTAAGCCTGCGTATCCAGATTGGCATAAGGCACCGCCGCTCTCGCCATGGCTTCGAAATCTGAATCGTCAATTCCCAGTTCTGATAGGCTGGAGGGCAGGCCACAGTCTAAAAAGAACTGTTCCGTGGCGTCGATTCCCATGTTGGCCACGGCAAACCGATCCTCCCCTCTGGGAAATCCCCATACATTGATGGCATAATCTACAAATTTTTCCACAGTATCTTCCGATAAAATATAGCGCATCCAGGCTGGTGTGACAAGGGCAAGGGCCACTCCGTGGGTCATATCGTAATAGGCTCCCAGCTGGTGCCCCATGGCGTGACAGGACCATTTCCCCTCCTTGCCACAGCCGCACAGACCGTTTAAGGCCATGCTGGCGGCCCACATGATATTGGCTCTGGCCGAATAGTTCTCCGGCTCCGTAAGAGCAACCGGCCCCCATTTGATACAGGTTTTTAAAATCCCTTCTGCAAACTTATCCTGGACATAGGCGTCTTGCGTTCGCTTGAAATATCCCTCAAAAATATGGGACATGATATCCGCCACTCCGGCTGCCGTCTGCTCGGCAGGCAGCGTATACAGATAAGTCGGATCCAGCACAGAAGCCTTGGGATACAGATATCCGCTGTGAACTCCCTGCTTCTCCTTTGTCTCCGGGTTGGTAATCACCGCCGTCGGATTCATCTCCGATCCAGTGGCCGCCATGGTGAGAACCGTAAAAATCGGGAGTGCCGCCTGAATCTTCGTCGCATCCTTGATAAGCTCCCAGGGATCTCCGTCATAGCAGGCTCCCGCCGCAATGGCTTTCGCACAGTCCAGGGTACTCCCGCCCCCCACAGCCAGCACCATATCCACATGATTTTCCCAGGCTAAGGATACACCGCACCGAACCGCGTCGATTCTAGGATTGGGCGTCACGCCGCCAAGTTCTGCAAAGACAAATCCCTCGTCTTTCAGCATACCGCACACCGTGTCATAAATCCCGTTCCTTTTAACGCTTCCGCCCCCATACACCAGAAGCACCCGACTTCCAAAGAGTTTCATCTCCTGTGGAAGCGCTGTTATCTTTTCTCTGCCGAACAGCATTTTCGTCGGCGCATAAAAGTCAAAATTTTCCATAAGCTTCCCCCATAAATGTTCTATAAACCCCAGAGCTCATATGTCCCTGTCCATCGATCAGATACCATCGTCCGAAAATCAAGGTTTACTGATACTTATCATATTGTGGAAGGCAGGTCAGGCTTCCATAATACGACTGACCGCCGGAAATATATAACACACTGATTCCCCATTCTCCGAAATAGTATTCTTCCCCCTCTGCCTCTGCCACCACTTCTCCCACTTCTTGCCACAGCTCATTTCTGTCCCGTTCCGGTTCCAGTGCACAGGCCGCCAGAAGCAGCGCCTGGCGAAATTCTTCCTCCGTATCTGTTCCGATAGCTATCTCCATGACTTCTCCTGTGACCGTATCGCAGGTAATCCTGTAGTATACGCCGTTTTCTAGAACAATTTGTGCGTCTCTTTCATAATAACTGTAGGAATCGCTTCCGCTCCTGTAAACCCGGTTGTCACTTTCCATCCACTCGACACTTGGAGTCTCTCCATTCCAGAGCTCCTTCATATAAGCGGAGAGACGCTCCGTATATGCCGTCCCCTCCACGTCGTAATGGTTATAACCGTTGCAGGGTTCCCCCGCTTCCAGGACCTCCTCCTCCGAAAGGATAGCGCTCCCGTCTGTGCTATCTCCGGGCTCCGTTTCAAACGCCTCTGTCCCTGTGAAATCCTCTCCGGCTTCCCCTACCTCCAAGGCTAGATCTTTTGAAGTTTCTTCGCCGAACGCTTCTTTGAAGCCTCCGGCGATCTCTCCCGCCAGCTCTTTCACCGGATCCCAGAAAGCCGCTACAGCGATGGCCATCAAAATTACCACGACGAAAACGGAAACCACTCTGGAGGAACTTGTTCCTCCAGATTTCTTTTTGTGAGGGTCCGTATTGGGAACGCCGTATGTATGAGTATGACTACTTCCACAGGCGTCTGCATAACGGCTGTCATACACCCGTCCGCCTGTCACCTGACCTTTGGCAGCCGTTCCCTTTCCGGAAACAGCCGCCTTTGTCTGCCCGTCCGGCCTCCGGACGCTGTCTCTTTTCTCTGCCGCCGCCCGTTCCTCAGCCGCCCTCTGCAGTAGCCCTTCGTGATCGCTTTCATTGGGGAGCAGCCAGCCTTCATAAACTATCGGCTCTCTACGGATCCTGCGGCACTCCGGACAGTAGCTTTTCGCCGTCAGCTCCTGGTCACAGACCGGGCATAAATATCGTTTCTTCATGACTTATCCCCCCATACCGGAGCCTTATCTACAAGCCAGCCGGTAAACTTCTTCACACTCTTTCGGCCCAAGCTTTACGAAAAAGCCCTCTGTGCGGCCTTCAATCTGGAGCGTTTCCAAAAGTTTCGGAATATCTTCCTCCTTCGCTCCAAGTTCTGCAAAAGACGTGGGCATCCCCACAGAATGGAAGAATGCCTTTGTACGGGCAATTCCCTCTTTCGCCGTCTCTTCCGGATTCTCAAAATTCATCTCGCATCCCCATACCCGGACCGCAAACTGGGCGAACCGGTCCACGTCATGATGCATCACATAAGTCATCCAGGCCGGGAACATCACTGCCAGGCCGGCCCCGTGGGCACAGTCATAAAATGCGGAAAGCTCATGTTCCAGATTGTGGCTGGCCCAGTCCTGTTCTCTACCTACGCCGCAGACGTCGTTGTGAGCCAGCGTACCTGCCCACATAATATTGGCTCTGGCTTCGTAATCATTGGGGTTTTCAAGCACTTTCGGCAACTCTTTGATGATCGTCTTTAACACGCCTTCGCAAAGCCGATCTGTGATCTCCACGTGCTTTGTATTGGTAAAATACCGTTCAAACACATGGGCCATAATATCCGTACAGCCGCTGGCTGTCTGATAAGGCGGAAGGGTCATCGTAAGCTCCGGATTCATAATGGCAAAAACCGGACGCATCATCTCACAACCGAAGGGCCTTTTGTACATGCCGTCCTCATGGGTGATAACAGATCCGTCGCTTCCCTCGCTGCCTGCTGCCGCAATGGTAAGGATAGAACCTACCGGCAGAGACTTCTCCGGAAATGCCTTTCCCAGATAAAAATCCCAGAAATCCCCGTCGTAAGGGGTACCGATAGCGATAGCTTTTGAGGAATCAATCGTACTTCCTCCGCCCACAGCCAGAATAAAGTCTACATTTTCCTTCCGGCAAAGCTCAATCCCCTCATATACCAGGCCGCTCCTGGGGTTGGGCTTTACGCCGCCAAGCTCTACAAAACCAATTCCCTCTTTTTCAAGAGAAGCTTTCACCCGATCAAGAAGTCCGGAACGAACCACGCTTCCTCCGCCGTAATGGATCAGCACGCGGCTTCCCCCAAACCGCTTCACGTAATGTCCTGCTTCATTTTCCGTTCCCTTCCCAAACGCAAAATACGTGGGGCTGTAAAATGTAAAATTGTCCATAATACCTATTCTCCTTTTGTTTTTCTGCTTTTCAGTATAACACACTTTTCCGCCTTGTTCTACCGGAAAATGCCTCGCGATTTCCGTCCCTTTTTCTTCTGACCTCCTACTCCTTTTGTTCCAGAATCTTTCTTCCGTCTCCAGATGCCTTTACCGGCGCTGCTTTTGCCGCCCTAAACCTCTGGCATTGTTTTATTCTACCATATCCCGGATCCCCTGTCATCCCAGGATCTCCCGGATCACCCGCTTCGCATTCTCTCTGGCCGCAAGTTCAATCTGACGTTTCGTAAAACCGGCTTTTTGGAGCGCGTCCCAGAGAAGCTCCATCTGATCCGGCGAAGCGATCTCCAGATTTCCCTCGATACCGTCCAGGTCGGAGCCCAAGGCCAGTACCTCCTCGCCGCCACAGTTTACGATATGCTTTGCATGGGCCGCCATACGCTTTATGGAGCTTTCTTTGCTGTCAAAATCTTCTGCTAAAAATCCGGGCGCAAAATTAAGCCCCGTCACTCCCCCCTTTTGTGCCAGCCGCCGAATCATATCGTCGCTCAGGTTTCTGGAGCAATAAGACAACGTCCTGGCATTGGAGTGGGAGGCGATAAAAGGCTTCCTGGAAACAGCCGCCACCTCATAAAAGCCTTCGTCAGACAGATGGGAAACATCCACCATCATCCCCAGTTCGTTCATGTACTGAACTGCTTCTCTGCCAAATTCCGTAAGGCCGCTTCCCCTGCCGCCGAATTTCCCGTCCCGGTAATTGGCCCTTCCAAAACAGTTGTCAAAATTCCAGGTCAGAGTGATGAGCCGGATCCCTTTATCATAAAATTCCTTCAGCCGGTCAAGACTCCCCCGGACCGCCCGGCCATCCTCCAGAGTCAAAAAAGCGGACAGCTTTCCCCTCTCTTCGTTTTCTCTCAAATCTTTCTCTCCAAGGGCCAGAGACACTTCGTTTCCATACTCGGTACAAGTTCTCTGAAAGCAGGCAAATAACCGCTCAATATAGGCGTCGTCCCACTCTTCATCAGAAAGCTCTCCGGAAAGCGCATCACAAAAACCTGCTTTCCGAAGTTCTTCCCGCCCCTCCCCGTCCGGCATCCAAATGGCAAAAAACTGAGCCAGGCAATCCCCTTTCCGAAGTCTTAAAAGATCCACGGACTTTGTATTTTCATAGAGATTTCCATGTTCCCCCGCAAACATCATCAGTGTATCGCAGTGCAAATCAATATACTTCATCTTCCTCCTCCAAAAGTCTGATTAGCGCCGTCCTTCCCATGGAAGTCAGGGCAGTCGCTTCCTCCGTCACCTGTTCTGAAAGCTCTTTCTTTCTGGCCTGGAGCTTTAAGACGCCCTCCTCAATCGTGTCCCTGGCAATCAGCCGGAATACCGATACGACGCGGCTTTGCCCAATCCGGTGAGCCCTGTCAGTCGCCTGATGTTCCGCCGCCAGATTCCACCAGGGATCATAGTGGATAACCACATCGGCAGCCGTCAGATTGAGTCCTGTTCCGCCCGCCTTCAGGGAAATCAAAAATACCGGAACCTCATCGTGATTAAACGCGTCCACAAGCGCCAGGCGTTCCTCTTTTCCCGTTTTTCCCGTCAGCTTATAATATGCGATCTTTTCTTCCTTAAGCCGTCCTTCCAGAATTTCTAGCATGGAAGTAAACTGGGAGAATAATAAAAGCTTATGTCCTCCTGACACAGCGTTTGACACAAGTTCCATACAAGTTTCCAGCTTGGCTGAGCCGCCTTCATAGTCCTCATAACACAAAGAAGGATCGCAGCAAAGCTGCCTGAGCCTCAAAAGATCCGCCAGGATCTGCATCTGTGCTTTCCGGTACTCCTCCTCTCCGGAAGTCTCAAGCTTCTGCTTTAGCAACAGCGCATGGGCATTATAAAGCTCTCTCTGCCTTCCCTCAAGCCCGGAGTAGACCGTATGCTCCAGCTTATCCGGAAGTTCTTTCAGCACATCCTTCTTGCACCGCCTCAGTAAAAAAGGCGCAATCAGCCGATTTAACCGCTTCAGTTCTTTTTTCCCCTCTCCTTTGGCAATAGGGAGCTCAAATTCCTTTTTAAATCCGGCGTATCCATAGAGAAATCCCGGCATCAGAAAGTCGAAGATGCTCCAGAGATCGCTGAGCCTGTTTTCAATGGGGGTTCCTGTCAGAGCAAACCGGGTCCTTGCCCGAATCTTTTTTACTGTCTCTGCGTTTCTGGTGGTATGATTTTTAATATACTGAGCCTCGTCAAGGATCTGAAACCGAAATTCCTTCTGTTCATAGAAATCGATATCCCGTCTCAAAAGCTCATAAGAAGTGATCAGGACCTGTGGCTTTTCTCCCTGCCCCTGGATCAATCTCTTTCGCTCTGTCGCAGTTCCCGCCACCGCCACTGCAAAAAGTCCCTTTCCAAATCGCAAAATCTCATTCTCCCAGTTATAAATCAGAGAGGCCGGACAGACAATCAAAGCTTCCATATCCGGACTCTTTTCTGCCTCTGACAGAAGAAGGGCGATTACCTGAATCGTCTTTCCCAGTCCCATGTCGTCGGCCAAAACTCCGCCAAATCCCAGAGAATCCAGAGTCCGCAGCCAGAAAAAGCCCTTCTTCTGGTACTCCCGCAATGTCTCTTTTAAAGAAACCGGGACGGGGTACTCCCCCTTCTCCCAGGAGGCCATAGCCCGGATCACTGACTGAAACGCCAGATCCCTTTTCACCTCCACAAAACTTCCGTCCCCGAGCGTTCTGTCTACAAACAGGCTCCGATAGCCGGGAATCCGAAGAGGCTTTTCAAAAGACTGTCCTGCCCTCAGGCTGAGCCCCTCGGAAATCTCTGACAAAACCTCAAAACCGGAATCCTCCAGAGGAAGAAACTCTCCTGATTTCATCCGATAAAACCGTTTTTTCCTCTGATAAGCGGACAGAATCCGGCTGATCTCTTCCGTCGGAAGATCTCCTGCATCTACCTTCAGATCCAGCCATCCGCTCTCCAGACGGACGCCGAAAGAGAGTTTTTGCTTTGGAAGAATCTTCCGTTCTTTCATAGACGGACTGAAGTAGACTTGTCCACAGGCCTCAAACTCAGCAAGTCCCCTGTCCAGAAGCCGGAACATGGCCTCCTCGTCGTCCCGGATCACAAAACACTCCTCTCCGGCGAACCGACTGGCAAAATACGTTCTGATCAGAGTTCTCACCATCAGTTCTCCCGCCTGATCCCGAAAAGTTTCTGTCTGGCTGGTTGTGGAAAAAGGAGTATATTTCTCTGTTCCATACCAGAATTCTGTCTGCAAGGTTATTTCTGAGTAGGAAGGGCTGTCAAAATAAAATTTCACCGTAAGCGGTTCGGCATGATATTTCTCCAGATCCACCCCGAGCGTCTCTACTGTCACATATTCCCGAATCTGAGGAAGCACATAGTCGCAAAACGCCGGCAGATCTTTTCCGGAAATTTCCGCTGTGAGACCCCGTTCTCCCTTTTCCAGGGAACGGACAAATTCTCTCAGGATTCTGCTGCAAGATCGGTCACAGCAGTAAAGTACCTCTTTCCGAATCAGATAAAGTTTCCTCTTTCCGCAAAACGCCCGAACGTGATCCAGCAAAGAGAGCCGAAACCCCTCCCGCCCCACGGTCCGCACAGTCCCAAGCAAATGAGGGTTTTCCTTTCTGACCTGAATCTGCTTCGTTCCAAATCCGGCCTCGGAAATTTCCACCGTCCAGCCGGAAAGTGCCTTCATCAGACTGTCGCAGGCAGCAGGCGACAGCTCAAATTCCCGAATAACCGGACCGGAAGTATTTCTGTAAGCCGTAAACTTTCTGTACAGGGAAAGATAGTCTCCCACCAGACGGCCCACTTCCTCCGCCAGGCGGCCCGAAGCCGGCTCAAAGGCGTCGATGCTGTGATAAAAAGCCAGATTTTTCCCATATTCCACATAGGCTTCCTCTTCCAGGGCGGTTGCAAAAGATACCAGATCCTTTATCTGATAGAGCCTTCCCTTTCCCACCTTTAAAGATAGGAACAGCGTTCCCTCCGAAAGCCTCAAAGACGGCTCCAGACGGATTTTTTCTCCCATACCGGAAATCACAAACTCCCTCATCTCCCGACCGGTATAGCTCTGAAGCATCCGACGGACCTTGAGGGGGGTGGATATCTGAGGCGTACGTTCTCCCTCTTCCGCCTCAATTACAGAAAGGGCTGCCGCCGCCTCGTGGCGGCACAGCCCCTTATACTCTCTGTGAATCTGGCACTGACAGGAAGTCTGATAAAGATAAGCGTTCTTGATCAGCAGTGAGACATGGTAGATTTTGCTCCCCTCTTCCACCAGCATCCTGATTTTTTTCTCGCCCTTCCAGAAACTTTCTTTGGACAGAATCTCTACTCTGCCTCTCTCAAACAGCTCCTCTCCCTTTTCATATTCTTCCTGACTTCTCGACTTTAACCGTATGGCTTCGGCAGAAAATATCATTTTCTCTCTCCTACATTCTGTCAGGCGCTTCAAAACCGAGCAGGTCCGTACAAGTCTCAAGGACCCGTCTCACCAGCCCCACTAAGCGGATATAAGATGTCTGACGCTCCTTATCCTCCTCGGTCATAATCTTTGTTTCATGATAAAAACGATTAAAGGCATTGGACAACTCATAAATATACTGGCAAATCTTATGGGGAGCCTGTTCGACAAAGGCTGAAAGCAGGGCGTCCTGCACTCTGGATGTCTGAAGCTGAAGCGCTTTCTCACTTTCTGAAATTGCCGGAAGAAGCCTCCCCGCTCCTTTTTCCTGGTCTGTCAAAGTTTCGTACTTTGCCTGAATGGACTTAATCCGCACAATGGTATAAAGGATGTAAGGACCTGTGTCTCCCTCAAAAGAAATAAACCGATCCACATCAAACACATAGTCCTTGGCCGCCTGATTGGAAAGATCCCCGTATTTTAAAGCCGCCAGCCCAATCTTCCTCGCAGCTTCCTTCGCATCAGACTCCTCCATAGACCGGTTTTCCATAATCTTTTCGTAAACGGCGTCGCTGATCTCCCGGATCAGATACTCCAGCCGCATAATCCCGCCTTCCCTAGTCTTAAAAGGCTTTCCATCCTTTCCGTTCATGGTCCCAAATCCCAGGAAATCCAGTTTTACCTCCGGTCTTACAATCCCGGTTTTTTTCGCACAGCGGAAAACCTGGATAAAGTGAAGCGACTGTCGCTTATCCACCACATAAAGAATCCGGTCAGGAGAAAACAGCTTTTCCCGCTCTACCAGAGTCGCCAGATCTGTGGTGGAATAGAGCGTCGCTCCATCAGATTTTAAGAGAATACAGGGCGGAATTTCCTTCACATCCGTCTCCTCTGCCACATCCACCACCAAAGCTCCCTGGCTTTCGTGGGCAAATCCCTCCGCTTTCATCCGCTCCACCATATCTGGAATGTAAGGGCCGGCGTCGCTTTCTTTTTTCCAGATATCAAAGGTTACATTGAGCTTTTCATAATTTTTCTTAAGGTCACGGACGGATACATTCAGAATATGATTCCACAGAGCCAGATAACCTCTGTTTCCGTTTTGTAGTTTAAAGGTAGCGTCGTGAGCTTTTTTCGCAAAAGCCTCGTCCACCTTGGATTTTGCACTGGCCGCCGGATAGATTTCCTCCAGCTCTCCAATCGTAAAGGGAGCTTCCTCCGGATAGTCTCCCGCATAGGCTTCGTCAAAATAAGGAAGCTCCGATTCCCTCTCTTTTAGCTCCTCAATGATAAGTCCCATCTGAAGCCCCCAGTCCCCCAGATGGACGTCTCCGATGACCGTATGGCCCAGAAACCGTGACAGTCGTTTCATGCTCTCTCCAATGATCGCCGAGCGCAGATGCCCCACATGGAGCGGCTTGGCCACATTGGGTCCGCCGTAATCGATGACGATCGTCTCCGGCTTTTCTTCCGGGCATACTCCAAGCTTCTCGTCATCGTCCATCGCCTCCAGATACTCTACCAGGTAGTTACCGGAAATTTTCATATTGATAAATCCAGGAGTTACCGCTGTGACTTCCTCAAAAATCTTTTTCCCGGAAAGGTTTGCCACCACGTCTTGCGCAATCGCAATGGGCGCCTTTTTGTAAATTTTCGCTCCGGCCATGGCTCCGTTGCACTGGTATTCACACAGATCCGGCCGATTGGACAAAGTGACCTTTCCAAGATTTTTCTCATACCCGCAGTCCGCAAATCCCTGCTCCGTAACTTCCGTAATCAAATCGATCAGCTTTTTCATGATTTCCTCCTTCTGACACGTTTTCCTACCATCCAGACAGATTTGGAAATTTATCTCCAAAGGTTTTGCCGCCAGAATTTCTCAGTTGCGTCGTCCGACTCATTATATACCTTTTTTTTCAGAAAGTACATATCCTTTTTCACAATCCTTCCCCGTCAAAAATCGGAATAAAGCTTTCCCCGGCCGTTTCTCCTTCCTGAATAAATCCATGATCCACCCCGAGCAAAAGCGCATAGTCCACAAGCCGCTCATATTCCCGCCTCGTCACTTTCCGACTAAGCTCCGGAAATTCCTCGTTTGTCCGGGAAAAAGGCGTATACTGGTTCATCAGGCTCAGATATACCTGGTCTCCATAAGTCTCATATACATATTTTATCACAGCTTTCGCATGTTTCAAATGACCGGGAAGCAGAAGATGACGGACAATCACACCCTTTTTCATGATTCCATCCCCGTCGAAAACTGTTTCTCCCTCCGTCTGTCTGGTCATCTCTTCCAGCGCTGCTTTCGCTGCCTTTGGATAATCGGGAGCTTTGGAATACCGGGCCGCCGTTTCCTTGTCCATATATTTAAAATCTGTCAGATAGACGTCCACCACCCCTTTTAGCATTCGCAAAGTCTCTACCTTTTCGTAGCCACTGCAGTTATAGACAATGGGAAGAAAAAGCCCCTGTTCCCTTGAGGTTCTCACTGCCCGGATAATCTCCGGCGTATAGTGGGTCGGCGTCACCAGATTAATATTGGCGGCTCCCTTTTCCTGTAGTTCCAGAAAAATTTCACTAAGCCGTCTGACAGAAATCTGTTTTCCTGCCTTCCCGCGTGCCAGGTCATAATTCTGACAGTAGACGCAGCGCAAGGGACAACCTGCAAAAAATACTGCGCCGGAACCAGTCTCACCGGAGATGCAGGGTTCCTCCCACTGATGAAGCGCTGCCCTGGCAACCAGGACGCCCTCTCCAGAAACACTACAGAGCCCTTTCTCTCCCTTCTTCCTGTCCGCCCCACATTCCCTCGGGCAAAGTCTACATCCTTCCACCGCTCGATCCTCCGCCTTTCAAAATTAAGGAAGCTGCCCAGGCACCCACGGCACCCTCCCGTGTGTGCAAAGACAGCTTCCTTTCCCTTATTTTAATTACCTTCCCCTAAAGAGTGCCGGCAATGATTCCCCAATCACCGCCCTATGGCATTGTTATCATGTTAGAAGCAAAAGATGTTTCGCCCCCACGATACTCACGAATCATGTTCTTTCATGCAAGATAGAATGCACGACTTTTTGACCCTGATATCTGATTATTTCCCCAGCATAATGTTCAGAATCTCTACGTCAGTTCCTTTCATTCCAACGCGGCCCATTCTTCCGATATTTTGGATGGTCTGTTCCATATCTTCCACAACCATACCTTCGCCCGGCTTGAAATTATTGCCCCGTTTCGCCATCTCGTAGCCCAAAAGTCCGGCCTCCACCGCGCTGGCAATCTTAGCCGCACAGGAAGATTTCGCCCCGTCACATACCATACCGCCCACATTGCAGATAGCGTTGATGATGGTATGTCCGATAACCTCCAAAGATGCTCCGTCGATATAGGCAATGCCGCATGCAGCAGAACAGCCTGCGCTGACCGCGCCGCAGTACGCAGAAAGGTTTCCGATGTAACGCTTCTGATGAAGCGACAGAAGGTTAGCCAAAGTCAGCGCCCGAAGAAGCTTCTCCTCAGAGCATTTCACTTCATTGGCATACTCCAGAATCGGCATACTGACCGTAATTCCCTGATTGCCGCTGCCGGAATTGATCACGACAGGCAGTGCGCATCCGCTCATACGGGCGTCGGATCCGGCTGCCGCCGCTGCCTTGGCCCTTACCTTCCACTCTGAATCCCCGTGAACTTCCAATAGCGTCCGGCCTACCTGAGCCCCCCAGGGATTCTTGAGGCCTTCCTCGGAAATCGCCTTGTTATATTTGAGCTGCCGCTCCAGAATTCCTCTGACATCCTCCACATCCACGGTGTTCGCAAACTCATAGATGTCTTTTAAATTGAGCTGACTCTTGTCGCCCTGAGAGCTTGTTTCAATATCATCCTGAGCAAAAAGAATTTCTCCGTTCTTTTCAATCCGGGAAATATGGGTATGCTTTGTCTTAAGCTCCACAAGCGCCTTGTCCTCTCCGGCAAATACTTCCGCACGGATATAGAGATTTTCTTCTCCTTCCACCAGATGACAATCGCACATCCCGGACTTTACCAGCTCCTTGGTCTTTTCGATCTGTTCCTGCGTGACACTGTTCACCACTTCCAGCTCCAGATCCTCTCTACCGCCGACAACTCCGAGAACTGCCGCCACATCGATGCCCAGCTGGCCGCCAGAATTGGGAACTACTACGCCTTTCACATTTTTTACGATATTGCCACTGCAATATACGTCCATGCGTTCCGGCATTTTCCCTAATACCGCCCTTGCCTTGGCTGCTGCAAACGCCACGGCAATGGGCTCCGTACAGCCCATAGCCGGCAACAGCTCTGCTTCCAGAATCGTCAGATAGTTGTCGTAAATTTTCCTTTCCATCTTTCTTTTACCCCTTTGTTCTGTTATTCTTGGACTTCTGTTGCTTATTGTTTTATAACTCCGGCGCCTAATTATGCGCCGAGATATGCTTTTTTCACATCAGGATTAACAAGAAGTTCCTGTCCTGTTCCCTGGAGAATGATGTTCCCGGTCTCCAACACATAGCCGCGGTCTGCAATCGAAAGGGCCACAGATGCGTTCTGCTCAATCAGCAGGATGGTCTTGCCCATATCGCGGACTTTCTTAATCAGCTCAAAAATATCCTCGATAACGATGGGCGCAAGGCCCAGAGACGGTTCATCAAGCATTACAATATCCGGATCCATCATCAGACCTCTGGCGATGGCAAGCATCTGCTGTTCACCGCCGGACAGGCTTCCGCCTGCCTGTTTATAACGCTCTTTCAGTCTGGGGAAGAGTGCATACTGCTCCTCTACCAATTCGTCGAAGCGCGCCTTGGTCATACTCTTATTGCCAAGAGCTCCCGCCCTCAGATTCTCATATACAGTCAGAGCGGGAAAGATCTTTCGCCCCTCCGGCACATGGCACATTCCCATGTGCACAATCTTGTTGGGCGCCGTCTTGGTGATATCCTGTCCTTTAAAGCTGACTTTGCTTCCGGGACGCTTCTCTACCAGTCCGGAGATTGCCATCAGAGTCGTCGTTTTCCCGGCTCCATTGGAACCGATCAGAGTAACGATCTCTCCTTTTTGAATTTCCAGATTGATATTGCTCAGCGCAATAATATATCCATAGTTTACAGCCAGATTCTCAACCTTCAAAATCGTCTCAGCCATTTACCTTCACCGCCTCTCCTGCAACGATGCCCTTGCCAAAGTAAGCCTCCTGCACTTCCTGGTTGGACTTGATCTCATCGGGAGTTCCCTCGCAGAGCTTCTGGCCAAAATTGAGCACCAGAATCCTGTTGCAGGAATTCATAATGAATTTCATATCATGTTCGATTACGGCAATGGTGTAGCCTTTGCTGTTTAACATTTTGATAAATTCCATCAGAGACGCCGTCTCATTGGGATTCATACCGGCTGCCGGCTCGTCAAGAAGAAGAATTACCGGATCTAATGCCAGCGCACGGGCGATCTCCACCTTCCGCTGCATACCGTAGGCCAGATTCCCGGCCATGGTATCCTTATAATCTGCAAGCCCAATGGACTCTAAAATCTCCAGACTCTTCTCCACCGCATACTTTTCATCTTCTCTATACCGCTTCGTATGGAGAATTGCATCCGCCATATTGGTTTTGGTCTTGGTATGACAGCCGATTTTTACATTGTCCAGAACGCTCATAAACTTAAAAAGCTGAAGGTTCTGAAAGGTTCTCGCCATTTTCTTTCTGGCAATTTTATCGGGGGCCATCTTGGTGATGTTCTCTCCCTGAAGGAAGATCTCTCCCTTGGTCGGTGCATATACACCGGTACACATATTGAAGAAAGTGGTCTTTCCGGCTCCGTTGGGGCCGATAATACCGAAAATATCGCCCTTCGCGACCTGCATATCCACGGATTCCACTGCTTTCAGGCCTCCGAAATACTTGCAGATGCCTTTTGCTTCCAATACAGGAACTTCACTCATTTCGCTTCTCCCCCTTTCTTCTTATCTTCCTTTACTTTGATTTTGCCGCCGGCCAGCATGGAGTTGGAGGCTCCAATCAGACCCTGAGGCCGTACCCACATCATAAAGATAATGAGCAGCGCATAGATAACATATCTCCAGCTCTCCAGAAAACGAAGCGCCTCCGTCAAAACAGTAACCACCACGGATCCAAGGATGGGGCCTGCCAGAGTACCCTGGCCGCCGAGAACCACCATGGCCAGTACGTTGAATCCCGTATCTGTTGTAAACTGAGAAGCTTCAATATAGTTTACAAAGGGCGCATAAGCTACGCCGATAACGCCCGCCCAGAAAGCGCCGTACATAAAGTTGGTGGATTTATAACGGCTGGTTTCTACGCCCAGGGATTTGGAGGCGATCTCATCCTCACGGATAGACATCCACGCACGTCCCACACGGGATTTTAAAACCCGGTTCGTTATAAACAGGAACAAAATCAGTAAGAACAGGAAAATATAGTAGTAATACTGGGGCTTAAACATATCCAGACCGAAGAAGTTCGGATAAGGAATCTGCTTGATACCTAAAGAACCGCCGGTCACAGGCTCCCAAGTTTGGGCGATAATACGGATAATTTCCGATGCGCCCAGAGTCACGATGGACAGATAAATACCGGAAAGCCGCAGCGTCGGAAGGCTTACAATAAAGCCCACCAGCATGGCCATAATACCTCCCACAATCAGAAGCGGCCAGAAACTGATGCCAAAGTTCTTCGCTAATGCCGCGCCTGTGTAGGCGCCGATGGCAAAAAAGCCTGCCTGCCCCAGACAAAACTGTCCGCTGTAGCCGTTGATGGCGTTCAGGGAGCCTGCCAGAGTCGCGTACATCATAATGTTGCACAGATAACGGATATATACTGCCTTTTTGATGACAAAGGGCAAAACTGCCAGCACAGCCACCAGAACAATCCAAACAATGACTTTATATTTCCTATAAAATTCTTTTGCCTGCTGCATCATACTCTCGCCCCCTTCTTGCTGACAAAGCCCTGAGGCCGGATAATAAGAATCAGAATCAGGAATGCAAAGGCGAATACATCACGGAAGGTCGCCGAGGTAATGATAATCCCCATATTCTCAATGATTCCAATGCAAAGGCCTCCAAGAGCCGAGAAGCGGATATCGACCAGACCACCCAGAACGGAAGCTGCAAACGCCTTCGTACTATAGGAGGCGCCCATGGTCGCCGACACAGAACCATAATACAGAGCCAGCAAGATACCAGCGATTCCGCCGAAGCCACATCCGATACAGTTTCCGAGGAGAGCCGTCCTCTTTACGTTGATACCCATCAGATAGGAAGCATCTTTGTTCTGGCTGACTGCCCGGAGCATAACGCCCCATTTGGTCTTGTTAAAGAACAAGGTCAGGGCAACTGCAAACACAATTACCAGAACGATAACCACAATCTGAAGAAGTCTGATATTCAAATTCGCACCAAAAAGGTTCAAAGTGAAAGTCTTGTTGTCGATGATGTTCAGAACTGGTTTGGTATCAGGTCCGAATACAATCTGCGCCAGATTTTTGATCAACATACTGATACCGATGGTACATAAGAGAGAGATATGTCTGGGAGCGTTAAAAAAGCGCTCGTAACAAAGCTTGTAAACAATGCTGCCGATAATAAAGGAGCCGGCAAATGCCCCGAGAATTGCCAGCGGAAGATTGTTACTTAAACCCGTAAAAATATAATACGAAGAAAAAGCCCCAATCATCATGATTTCACCATATGTAAAGGTGACCATACCTACTACACCCACGATAACGGAATAGCCGATTGCCATCAAAGCATAAATCGAACCCTGACAAATCCCGTTAATGAGCTGATTGAGAATATATGCCATACCCATCCTCCATTATGAAAACACGGGGCGGCGAAATAAGCTTACGCCGCCCCGCTCCTTCTCATTTCAATTTGTCACAAGTTCTTTAGAATCCGGCAGCTCCGTACTCGAAACCTTCCAGAACCTTCCACTCGCCGCCCTCGATACCACAGATCAGATAATTTCTCTTGATATCGCCGTCAGCCTCAAACTTAATTGCGCCAGTCACGCCAGTATACTCAGGCAGGTTTGCCAAAGCTTCCTGGAGCGCATCGCGGGTCACTTCACCGTCGATGTTCTTCACAGCTTCTGCAATCAGATAGATACAGTCATAAGCGCATGCAGGATGAATAGTGGGAGCGAAACCAGCCTCGCTGGAGAACCATTCTGCCCATGCCGCCAGCTCTGCATCTTCAGGGTCAAAGAAGAACGGAGAAGTCACGATCAGATTATCCTTATCGCCCAATCTGCCTGCTACCTGCTCAGAAGTTCCAGGCCCCAGAGCCACATGCTGAATCTCCCAGCCTGCTGCGTCTGCCTGATTGAAGATATCGGCAACGGGATCGCCCTGGTCCATAACAACCAGAACATCAGGGTTCTCTGCCTGCATCTTAGTGATCAGGGAGCTGAAATCCTTCTCACCAGTTGCATAAGTCTCAACGGTCACTTCCAGGCCTTCTTTTTCTGCCTGAGCAATGAAGTTGTCATAGCAGGATTTTCCCCAGTCGCTGTCTACACGGATAACCGCAATCTTCTGTGCCTTTAAGTACTCTTTCAAAACGTACTTTGCAAGGAAGGGGGCCTCCACATCCTGACGTCCCATGATACCGAAGCAGTATTTGCTCATGGAAGCGTAATCAGATGCAGATGCCGTGGGGCTTAACTGCACGATACCATAGCGGTCACAGATCTCCGCGTTCGCCTTGCAAGCGCCGGAAGAAAAGTCGCCAAGAATGGCCATAACTTCTTCATCCTCTGCGAACTTCGTCGCCATGGTGGAAGAATTAACCGGATCACTCTGAGTGTCCTCGATGCTGATCTCAAACGTATAGCCATTTACGCCGCCAGCAGCATTGATCTCGTCGATGGCCTTACTAAAGCCGATATCAAAACCCTTGCCATACTCTGCGTACTGACCAGTCATGGGAGCCACGCCGCCCAGTTTGATCACGCCTTTGCTCTCTCCGCTTGCGACAGGAGCTTTGGTCTCCTCCTTCTCATCGCCATCGGCAGGAGCTTTGGTCTCTTCCTTCTCATCGCCGCCGGCAGGAGCTTTTGTCTCCTCCTTCTCATCGTCGCCGGCAGGAGCTTTCGTCTCTTCGCCCGCTGCTTTTGTTTCAGGTGCTTTTGTTTCCTCCTTCTTGTCACCGCCGCAGCCTGCCAGTGCAGACGCTGCCAACGTGAAAGCCAGAGTCAGTGCCAAAACTCTTTTCTTCATTCTTTTTTACCTCCCTTTTATTAAACGCCACATATACGCTTCTTTATTTATGGAAATGAAGCTTACATGTAGGACATCCCTGAGCAATGGTATCAGTCAGGTCAAGCTTAAGGCCCATCGCCTCTGCAATCCCTCTGTCACCGTCCATGGCAATATCACAAAGCTTTGCGCATGTTTCATCATCCATTCCCTGCTTCTTCCAGGCTGCAAGCAAGGGGCAGTAATGGAACTCAATTTTCAAATCGTCCTTTGTACACTCGGTAATATCCATCTGGAAAGTGGATTTTCCAAGATCATCCAGGAATGCACCCTCAAACTGTCTTAAATCACCGGGATCCGTGCAAGCTGCCTTAAAACCTGTACCGTGGAAGTTTCCGGTTTTCCTGATCGCTTTTCTCGCAATCGCTTCCGCGTCCGCACCGGCCTTTTTCCCCTCTTCATATGTAAGGCCCATCCAGGTTGCACGATGCTCAATGGCTTTTCTGTTGATATTGACTTTTTCGTCATATACCACAGACACATTCTTGATTGCCATAGCCTGTTTCCTCCTTGCTAAAATATAATGACTATGTTTTTATTTGTATGCGCCCCCGGCGCCTACAAATGTCCTAAAACTAATCATATCAGTACTGACGTACTTTGTCAACCTGTATTTTGTCATTTTCCCCTTTTTTTCAGCTATTTCAATCTCATTTTTGTTGATTTTAGCTGTTTTTCCATAAAAAACTCGGAAGCCCAAGAAAAAAAATTACTTTTCCGGCCCAGGAGCAGGAAAAGTAATCAGATTAGTACGGCGCTATTTCCCAGCCATATCCGTACCTGTCAGACAGTAGTAAAATATCTCATACATTCCGCCCCCAGCATCACTACGCTTTCCGGATGGGTAAAGGATGTGATATTTCTGTCAAACAACAGATTGACCTTCGCCGGAAACTCTTCGTCTCCGTCCCAGAAAATCATTCGCAAAGGGACACAGAAAAATGCCGGAATCTGAAAAGAAACGTCTCCATAGGACAGTGGCAGAAATCCCATCCGCTCCCCGGCCTCCTTAAGCTCCTGTCCCCGCCCCGCAAATCGTTTTGCAAAGGGCGCCAGTACCTGGCGTTCAAAGGCATCCTCAAAGATGCCGACGTCCTTTACCTCCCGCAGGTGCACCCATTCTCCGGAATTTTTCGCCCCCTCTTTCGCATAATACAGGAAATTATAAATGGCCATAACCTCATTGAACCCCGGATCATATCCCGGCATTTGGGGGCAGGTAATCCTTCCTGTTTTTCGATCGATCTCATGGGGGATCCCAAAATAAGAGAGCCGTATGACCGCTTTGTCGTAGGTATCGATCCCAAGCTTTCTGCACAGGGCCTCCTGATCCCACGTCAGGAAGCCCTTTCGCCATGTTTCCATCACCTTCATATAATTCGATGTTCTGCTCTCCATATCGCTTCTCTCCCCGTACTCCTTAAGTCCTTTTTGTCATTTTTCCTATTAACAACCTGGCCTTTCAGTCCCCTTACTCTTCTCTTCCTTTTAAAAATGCGATTTCTTCTGCCCAGCCTGCATCATCATTGGGCGTCTCCAGGATGCAGGGGAGTCCCTGTACCACCGGATGATTCACCAGCCGTCTGAACGCCGGGCGGCCGATATGACCTTCTCCCAATTTCGCATGGCGGTCTTTCCTGCACCCCCGCTCTCCTTTGCTGTCATTGACATGAACAGCCTTCAAGCGGTCAAGACCAATGATCCGGTCAAACGCTGTAAAAATCTCGTCCAGCCGTTCTACAATATCATAGCCCGCGTCCCAGACGTGGCAGGTATCCAGACAGATCCCCGCCTTCTCCGGATACCGGACCCGATCCAAAATTTCCCGAAGCTCCTCAAAGCTCCCGCCAACCTCGCTGCCCTTGCCGGACATGGTTTCCAGGAGCACCACCGTCTGCTGCTCCGGTCGAATGATCGTGTTGAGAACGTCGGCCACAAGCGCAATCCCTTTCTCCTTTCCCTGCCCCACATGACAACCGGGATGAAGATTGTAATAATTTCCCGGAATATGTTCCAGCCTGGAAAGATCGTCGGCCATGGTTTCCTTTGTAAAGACGCGCAAATCCTCTTTTGCCGCACAGGGGTTCAGGGTATAGGAGGCATGAGCCACCACCGGGCCAAGTCTAAGTTCTTTTGCCATGGCATAAAAGCGCTCCATATCCGGCAGATTCAGTTTCTTTGCTTTTCCGCCTCTGGGGCTTCTGGTAAAAAAAGCAAAGGTATCCCCGCCAAGTTTCTGAATCTGCTTTCCCATGGCTTCATAGCCTTTGGAGGAAGAAATGTGACTTCCTGCATATATCATAAGTCCCCCATCCTTTCCCTCTTCCATTTCTTCTCTGCCTTCTCCCCAAAGCGGGCGTCCGACCAGTTTCGATGGATCACTATGGCGGCAATCAACAGATTCCCGACACAGATCCCCGGTAAGCCGCCCAAAAGCAGGAACACTGCCGAAACTGCGCCAAACAGCATAAAAGTATAGACGCTCCGTCTCTCATTGGGCTTTATCACCAGCACCAGAGAAAAAAACAGATATAAAACTGCCAGAAGCCAGACACTTTTGCTGTAGTGGAGAACACCGAGGAGCACCCCGAAGCTGACAGCAATAGCCTTGCCCCCATGGCTGTTTCTCCAGAAAGGAAAGGCGTGCCCCAGGACAGGGGCCGCCATGATTCCGGCAAACAGAAGGCTTACCGGCTCTATCAAAGTTTCCGCCCACAAAACTGGAAGATATCCTTTTCCGATATCCAGCACCAGGCAGAGAAATCCCAGAGGAACCCCGGCATATTTCATCACATTGGCTGTCCCGGGATTATGGTCCTCACTGATCGCTTCAATATCCATGTTTTTAAAATGTCTTGGCAGGAATCGTCCAAACAACATACTGCCTGCCAGATATCCCACCGCCATGAAAAAAAGTGTTCCCAGCATCCTTCGGTTCATATTCTTACCTCTTCGCTATTCTTTCCTGGCAGTAGGCTTCAACATAGTCGCAGATGGCCACTGCTGCTTTCCCATCGACATAATGTTTTTGCGCCTCTATCATATTCCGGACAGCCGCCTTGTTTTTCAAAAGTTCCAGTACTCTGGCTCCCACTTCCTTCTCGTTTCCTCCAAGCACCGACATGCCATGGCCGGAAAAAAACGCTGCATTTTTCGTCTCGCAGCCGGGAATAGGCGAAGAATGAACCATGGGAATCCCCTTAGACGCCGCCTCCGTACTGGTCAGGCCGCCCGGCTTTGTCACCAGCACATCACAGATATCCATATACAGATCCGCCTGAGTAGTAAAGTCTAAGACCAGTACCTTTTTGTTTCCGCGAAATTCCTTCCGGAGTCTTTCCTTAAGCTTCTGATTGTTTCCGCCAAGGATCACCACCCGGCCCTCTTCTGGAAGCCCCTGCTCGATAACAGTCGCCATGGCGGATACATTTCCAAACCCCATGCTGCCCGTCATAATCAGGACCACCGGTCCCTCTGCTCCGATTCCAAGCCCCATCCTAGTCTCTCGTTTATCCTGTTTCTCCCAAAACCGTTTTGACACCGGAATCCCGGCAGGCACCAGCCGCTTTGGTGAAATTCCTCGCTCTGCATACTCTATCGTCAGCTCGTCATTGGGAATAAAGTAAGCGTCCATCTTTGTCTCTTCCGTAAAAGGAATACAGGTATAATCCGTCGCTACAAAAAAGCAGGCGGCGGAGAGAGGATAATGCTTCTTAATGTAGGTAACTGCCTCCGCTGGAAACAGGTGGGGCATGACGATACAGTCGTACCCTCCCTTCTGAATATATCTGTACAGTTTTCTGCCATATAAGGTATTGGCATAATAAACTGGAGACTTCCGCTTGTCGGAACTGATTTTTCCGGCCACCTTGTAAACGGCTCCAAATGCCTCCGGAAACTTGGTCGTGGTCTTTATATATGCTCCGGAAGCCCGCCTGGATGTTTTCGGTCTCGCAAATCGGAGGGCGTCCAGCATATCGCATGGAATCCCTCGCCGCAGAAATTCCTCTTTGAGCGCTTTTCCAGCGGCATTATGTCCCTGCCCCGTATTGCAGGAAAGAATCAATGCTTTCATGTCTGCTCCTTCTCGTCCATAAAATCAAAAACTGCCTGAGGCCGTCTCGCAGCTTTAGGCAGCTCCTGAAAAGAGTATACCACAAAATCCCCTCTGATGAAAGAGCAAGCTTCTTTTGATGCTGGTATTTCCCATCTGCTCTCCCTGGCGCCGCTTGCTATCGGTCCCATTATAAGGTATACTGTCTTTGATACCCGCCTGTCTACGGAAAGGAGTCTCCCATGAAAAAACTCAAACGGATTGTCTGCATCCTCGGCGCGCTCTCCCTAGTCGGAATCTATGTCTGTACTCTGATTTTTTCCTTTACAGATAAAACCCAGGCCAAATCCTGGTTTAACGCCTCTCTTTATGCCTCTGTCGTCATTCCGGTCTTTTTGTATGCGTTTCTTCTGATTACAAAGCAACTTGACCGGCGAACAAAAAAAGAGGAGAAATAACTTATAGGAGTTATCCCTTCCGATCCTCCTTAATCAGAAGCTCTATGGCGCGGACTGCCGCGCGGATTGCAAGGGTAGTGTCATGGCAGTGAGGATCCGAGAGTCCTTTCTTTTTCCTCTCCTGATTCCATACCGTATTTAGTACACAGCCGGCTCGGACTCCCAAAATCTGAGCCACAATATAAAGGGTTGCGCTTTCCATCTCTGAGGACAGGCATCCCGCCTTCAGCCACATCTCCCATTTATCCAGAAGTTCTCTTCCACAGGGCATCCGTTCCGGACTGTGCTGCCCATAAAAGCTGTCTTTACACTGCACCACGCCTAGATGAAACCGGGCGTTAAGGTCCTTTGCCGCCTGGCGAAGCGCTGTCGTCACTTCAAAATCCGCCACCGCCGGAAAAGCAAGGTCCACATACTCCCTGGATGTTCCTTCCATACGGATGGCCCCGTTTGCGATGACCAGATCACCGCCCATAACCTTCTCTGCCATGCCGCCGCAGGTTCCTACCCGGATCATGGTCTTTACTCCTGTCTGATACAGCTCTTCTACACCAATGGCTGTGGACGGGCCGCCCATCCCGGTAGACATAACAAGAACCCTTTCTCCGGAAACCTCTCCTATCCAAGTGGTATACTCCCTGTTTTGCCCTAAAAACTGAGCCTTCTCCAGATAAGAGGCTATCTTCTCCACTCGTCCCGGATCTCCCGGCAGAATCGCATATCTGGCACCGTGACTGTCGTCCAGACCAATATGATACATTTTTTCCATAACGGTTCCTCCTTTACTTTTAAACAAAATTTACAACTTGATTTCAACTGCTAATCTTGGTATGATGGAAAAAGAACATTTTTCGGCAAAAACCGATTTTATCTGGAGGGTATCAGGAATGTCCGAACCGTTGACTTTATACAAACTGATGATTCTGTATATGCTGAAGCAAGTGAAATTCCCCCTCGCTGGGGCCCAAATTTCCGAGTTCTTTCTGGACAAGGAATACACCACCTATTTCACACTCCAGCAGGCACTGTCGGAGTTAAACGAGTCCCACCTGGTCAAAATGGAAACCACCAGGAACAGCTCCCGCTATGAGATCACCCGGGAGGGGGAGGAAACTCTGTCTTTCTTTGGCAAGAAAATCTCCCCTGCCATCATCGAAGATATCGACGTCTATCTGAAAGAAAACAAGGTCCGCCTCCGGGATGAAGTCGGCCTGGTTTCTGATTATTATAAATCCACCAACCAGGACTATGTGGTCCGCTGCGCCATCCGCGAAGGGAAAAGCCAACTTCTGGAAATCAGCATTTCTGTCCCCGACAAAGAACAGGCGGAGCATATGTGCAGCCGCTGGAACGAGGAAAGCCAGATTCTCTATTCCCTGATTATGCAGCATCTGATGAAAGACTAAGCCTATCGCTTTCCCCCTGCCATCTCCAAAAGCTTGGTTTTAAGTTCTCTTTCCAGTCGTCCCATCTCGACCTCGGCCTCAGCCCTGGCTCTGCGGCCCTCCGCCTGGATCTGGAGCACTTCGTCCAGCGTGGAAATCAGGGTTTCATTGGTGGTCCGCAGAGTCTCCATATCCACGATTCCGCGCTCCGATTCCTTTGCCACTTCGGCAGAAGCTGTTTTCAGAGCCGCCGCATTTTTCTTAAGCAGCTCATTCGTCATATCTGATACTTTTCGCTGTGCCTCGGCTGCCTGAGCCGAATGGGCGGCGCCAAGGGCCAGCACCATCTGATTTTTCCATAAAGGCACTGTGTTGACAATGGTGGACTGAATTTTTTCCACCATAACTGTATCGTTATCCTGCACCAGCCGAATCTGAGGCGCTGTCTGCATGGAAATCATTCTGGTAAGCTCCAGATCGTGAAGCTTTTTTTCAAACCGCTTGCAGCGAGCATCCAGATCTCTGGCCGCCTGGGCGTCCTCCGGAAGGCCGGTCTGCTCTGCCTTCGCAAGCAAAGCCGGAAGCTCCGTGCCTGTCACCATATGAAGTTTTTTCTTTCCCGCCAGAATGTACATCGACAGTTCCTTAAAATAAGTCAGATTCAGCTCGTACATCTTGTCCAACATGGCCGCGTCTTTTAAGAGCTGTACCTGATGGCCCTCCAGTACTTTACAAATCCGATCCACATTGACTTCCGCCTTTGCATATCTGGCCTTCATAGCTGTCATTTTATTGGAAGATTTCTTGAAAAATCCCAAGAATCCCTTCTCTTCCTCAGCATCAAAGCTTTTAAGCTCCGTCACCACATCAGAGAGCAGTGTTCCTACCTCTCCCAGATCCTTTGTTTTCACATTGCTTAACGCCGACTCAGAAAAATCCGCCATCTTTTTCTGCGCGCCTGCTCCATACTGAAGAACTGCCGCCGAATCCGACAGGTCAATCTGTCCGGCAAAATCCTCCACCATCTTTTTCTCCGCCTCAGAAAGCATACTGTCATCCCACTTTGGCGGCTCAGGCGCCGCCGGCACTTCCACCTCCGCCACCTCTTCGGCAAAAGGGTTTAAGGTCAGTACCGGTCCCTCTGCCGGCATCTTCCATTCGTTTCCCATAATCAGTCCTCCCGTCGTTTCCTGCCTGCTGTTTTATTTTTACTGTTTATTTTTACTCTTTATTTCTATTATTTATTTTTTGCCATTTTTCTCTCCGCCGTTTCCTGTCTTTTCGTCTGACCCGACTGTCCGCTTCTGGTCAAGCTGTCGGCAGAAAGCCCCTCTTGGGTAAGCAGAGTTTTCAGTACGGAAATGTCTGTTGAGACGTCCCACATGGTCTCCTGGAACAGACTGTCAAACAACCGCTCAAAAGCTTCGTTCAGGGTATCCAGTGTCGCTTCGATTTCTCTCTGAGAGCTTCTTATATTTTCTCCCTGAACTGGCTGAGCGGAAAGCTCTGCATAAGCTTCTAAAAGCTTCACTGTCGTCGGGAGATAATACTCCATTAATTTCTCGATATCCTCCACATTCTCCGGATGTCTCTCTACCCGCTCAAAGATTCGCGCGATCACCAGCTCCATGCGGGATATTTTCCCGGAAATTTCTTCTCCAGGTATCGCGTCGTTGCAGGCCCTGATCTTCTGTACGTAGGTCCGTCCCGCTTTTACAACTGCCTCCGCCTCCGGCGTCAGCCGACTGCCGGCTGTCTCCTCCCCTGCGCGAGCTTCTTTCCCCCGTTCCTCTGCAGACTTATCCGCCTGTGCCGTCCATTTTGCCTGCTCCTCCCGCCGTTCTTTATCTACTTCCAGCGCTTCTGCCTGCTTCATTGTCGCCCGGTACTGTGCATAGGTGGCGTTATCTACAATCAGACAGGTTTCTCCGTCGTCCAAATGGCCCTGCAAAAACCAGCCTTTCTCGATCATCCGCCTGACATCCTTCACCACAAAGCCTCTGCTTTTTTTCACCGCCTTCGCCAGATCTTTGATATCGCAGTAGGTTCTCCCCCGAAGCTCCGTAGCATAAACATGGAACCGCCTTACCATGGAACATTTTCCGGAACCTATGGCAGACATGATGGCGCCTGCCCCAAATAGAGGAAGCAAAATTCCCCCTGCGATAGTAAAGCCCAGCAGATGCCCTACAGAGAGACTCAAAACGCCCAGTATTGCAAGAGCCAGTCCTGTCCCCACTCCCAGAATCCCGCCGCAGATAGAAAGCGCCGTTCCTCCCGCCCGCGCGAGAGCTGTCTGATGACCCGCAAAAAGCGCCGGGAAGCCGGAAACTGCGGAAAATCCTTTTCCCTGCCTGGAGCCTGTCCCGCTCCCTCCTGTCCCGCTGTGTCTCCTCCTGCCATAGCCGGAGTGGACCTGAGCCCCTCGTCCGCCTCCTGCCCGAAATCCCTCCGCCACACTGTCTACAGCATCGCCAATTGTATTCTTTATGGTCTGATTCAGCTTTCTGAAATCCTGGGAATTTATAGCATCCTGCACAATATCACAGATATGGATTCCCAAATCCCGCCAATCTTGCTTCATCGCCTATAGTCTCCTTTTCATCCCCTGTAAAACGCCGGGCAGCGCCACCGACTCTCAGCAGATGGCGCCCCGAAGGTACCCAAAGGGTATATGATTATGATTATAACGAAGTTTACTTGTAAAAGCAACAATTCCTGAACTGGAGTTTCCGTATTTTTAAAATCTGTCTGTAAAATGCACAGGCTCCCCCTTTTTAATTCTATCTTATATGGATGTCGTTGTTTTTTCAAGAGAGAATTACAGGAATTAAAGCAGGATTCTCCGCCTGCGGCGTGTTGCGTCAGCAACATTTTCTGTTTCGCCGCAGTACCCTCGCTTCGCTGGGGCAGACCCTGCGATCCCCGTGAAACTTTTTATTTCACAGGATGCACGTTCCTATGAAACAAAAAAACGACTGCACAGGAAGTTTTTTACTTCCCATGCAGCCGCTTCGTTTTCTGTTGATTACTCTTCTACCATAATCTCTTCTTCGTCTGCTTCCGCTTCTTCTTCAGAGTATTCAATGATTTCTTCTTCCAGCAAGGCGTCTGTTTCCGCCGCATCGTAGTCCTCATCCCTTTCCTCCGGAAGGTCTAAAAATTCTACTTTGCTGACGTTTTCTGCCTCTTCTCCGAACTCGTCATCCAACTCTTCCGAGAGGATGATTTCATCGTCCTCTTTCATATCCGTGTTAAGACGCACAGAACGATAACGCTTCATACCGGTTCCGGCCGGAATCAACTGACCGATCAACACATTTTCCTTGAGTCCAATCAGCGGATCGACTTTGCCGTTGATAGCAGCCTCAGTCAATACCTTTGTCGTCTCCTGGAAAGAAGCCGCCGACAGGAAGGAATTGGTCGCCAGAGAAGCCTTCGTGATACCAAGAAGGATCTGTTTCCCCTCGGCAGGCTGTTTCCCTTCGGCGATCAGCGCTTCGTTCATATCGTCAAAGTCCAGTACCTCCATGGAGGTTCCGGGAAGTACATCGCTGTCCCCGCTGCCCTCCACACGGATTTTCTTAAGCATCTGACGGACAATGACTTCCACATGCTTGTCATTGATCTCCACGCCCTGGAGACGATATACTCTCTGGACCTCCTGGATCATATAATCCTGTACTGCCCGGACGCCTTTGATTTTCAGAATGTCGTGAGGGTTCACACTTCCTTCTGTCAGCTCGTCGCCCATCTCCAGTTCCTGGCCGTCCTGAACCTTGATCCTGGAACCGTAGGGAATCAGATAGGCTTTGGAATTTCCAGTTTCGTTATCCGTCACAATGATTTCTCGTTTTTTCTTTGTATCCTTGATGGTGACCACGCCGCCAAACTCTGCAATAATCGCAAGTCCTTTCGGCTTTCTGGCCTCAAAAAGTTCCTCCACACGGGGGAGACCTTGGGTGATATCGTTTCCGGCCACGCCGCCTGTATGGAAGGTTCTCATAGTAAGCTGCGTTCCCGGCTCTCCGATAGACTGAGCCGCAATGATCCCGACTGCTTCACCCACCTGCACCGGCCGTCCAGTCGCCATATTGGCGCCATAGCATTTTGCGCAAACCCCCAGATGAGACTTGCAGGTCAAAATCGTACGGATCTTCACAGAATTTCGTCCCTGCTGCTCCAACACTTTTACCACTGCGGCCGCCAGCTTCGGCGTACACATCTCATTTTCTTCTACAAGGATCTCTCCTGTCTCCGGATCTGTCACTGTCTCCGCGATGTATCTTCCTGTCAGTCTCTCTTCCAGACTTTCAATCACCTCACGGCCATCTGTAAAGGCGCGGATCTCCATATAAGGAATCGCCTTGCCCTCGCAACAGTCCACATCCCGGATGATGAGATCCTGGGATACGTCCACCAGACGTCTGGTCAGGTAACCGGAGTCCGCCGTACGAAGAGCCGTATCAGACAGACCCTTTCTCGCGCCGTGGGCCGAAATAAAATACTCCAGAACGTCCAAACCTTCACGGAAATTCGACTTGATAGGCAGCTCAATGGTACGTCCTGTTGTGTCAGCCATCAGTCCTCGCATACCGGCAAGCTGCTTGATCTGCTTGTCGGAACCACGGGCGCCGGAGTCCGCCATCATATAAATATTGTTATATTTATCCAGACCGGACAGCAAATCATGAGTCAGAATGTCGTCCGTGTTCTTCCAAGTTTCAATTACTTCTTTATAACGCTCTTCTTCCGTAATCAGACCTCTGCGGAAGTTTTTCGCGATACGGTCCACCGTCGTCTGGGCGTCGGCGATAAGCTGCTTTTTCGTTGCCGGAACGGTCATGTCGGAAATCGATACGGTCATGGCCGCCCTGGTAGAATACTTATACCCCATAGACTTGATCGCATCCAGGGTTTCCGCCGTTTTAATGGGACCGTGATTGTTGATCACCCGTTCCAGAATCTGCTTTAACCCTTTCTTTCCCACATGGAAATCGATCTCCGGCTTTAACTCATTCTCCAAAATACTTCTGTCTACAAAACCCAGATCCTGAGGAATAATTTCATTGAACAGGAAGCGGCCCACCGTAGATTCCACAATTCCGCTCTTCACCGTCCCATCCGGAAGTTCCTTTGACACGCGGACTTTCACTCTGGAGTGAAGCGTTACTGCTTTATTTTCATAGGCAAGAATCGCCTCGTTGACATTCTTGAAAGTCATCCCCTCTCCCTTAGAACCGGGACGCTCCTGAGTCAGGTAATAAATGCCAAGCACCATATCCTGAGAAGGCACCGCCACGGGACCGCCGTCAGAAGGTTTTAAGAGGTTGTTGGGAGAAAGCAGCATAAACCGGCACTCCGCCTGGGCTTCTACGGACAAGGGCAGATGGACTGCCATCTGATCTCCGTCAAAGTCCGCATTGAAGGCCGTACACACAAGAGGATGCAGTTTGATAGCTTTACCCTCTACCAGAATCGGCTCAAATGCCTGGATGCCAAGTCTGTGAAGGGTGGGAGCGCGGTTTATCATAACCGGATGCTCCTTGATGACCTCCTCCAGCACATCCCATACCTCCGGCTGAAGCCGCTCCACCATCTTCTTGGCGCTCTTGATGTTGTGGGTGGTACCGTTTGCCACCAGCTCTTTCATAACAAAGGGCTTAAACAGTTCAATGGCCATTTCCTTGGGTAAACCGCACTGGTAAATCTTAAGCTCCGGGCCTACCACGATAACGGAACGTCCGGAATAATCCACTCGTTTTCCCAGAAGGTTCTGGCGGAACCGTCCCTGTTTCCCCTTTAACATGTCAGACAGAGACTTAAGCGGACGATTTCCAGGTCCTGTTACGGGACGCCCCCTTCTTCCATTATCAATGAGCGCGTCCACCGCCTCTTGAAGCATACGCTTCTCATTGCGGACGATAATGTCCGGCGCACCCAGCTCCAGAAGCCTTGCAAGGCGGTTGTTCCTGTTGATGATTCTTCTGTATAAGTCGTTCAGGTCTGAGGTGGCGAACCGACCGCCGTCTAACTGGACCATGGGTCTGAGATCCGGCGGAATCACCGGTATCACATCCATAATCATCCATTCCGGCTTATTTCCCGATGCCCGGAAGGCTTCCACAACCTCCAGACGTTTGATGATCCTGGCCCGTTTCTGGCCGCTGGATTCCTTCAGGCCTTTTCTAAGTTCTGCTGAATCTTTTTCCAGGTCAATGGCCCGGAGCAGTTCCTGAATCGCCTCAGCTCCCATGCCGGCCCGGAACGCATTGCCCCATTTATCATAAGCCTCTCTAAATTCCTTTTCGGAGAGTACCTGTTTATACTGTAAATCAGTGTTTCCTTTGTCCAAGACAATGTAAGATGCAAAATAAAGTACCTTTTCTAGAGTCCTCGGCGACAGATCCAAAATCAGGCCCATACGGCTGGGGATCCCCTTAAAATACCAGATATGGGATACCGGCGCCGCCAGAGCAATATGCCCCATGCGCTCCCTACGTACGCTGGACTTGGTCACTTCCACGCCGCAGCGGTCGCAGATGACTCCTTTGTATCTGATCTTTTTATATTTTCCGCAGTGACACTCCCAGTCCTTGCTGGGCCCGAAAATACGCTCGCAGAACAGACCGTCTTTCTCCGGCTTCAATGTCCTGTAATTGATGGTTTCAGGCTTCTTCACTTCACCCTTTGACCAATCCAGAATCTTCTCCGGAGATGCCAGACCGATCTTGATCGCGTCAAACGAAAGCGGCTGATAAGTTTCATTCGTTGTTTCAGGCATGAGTGATTCTCCCTTCTATCAATATCCATGTCCCGGCGCGCCCTGTGGCGACCGTGCGGTCGCCTGACAGAGCTTTGCCCAAAATTCTGCTTTTATTCGTCAAAATCCTCTCCGAACTCTTCCTCAGATTCCTCTTCGTAATCATCCGATTCCGGCTCTTCCACATCAACCAGCTCTCCGTCCTCAAACTCCTGCTTCTGGTATCCCATGGAACCGTAGGATTCCTCATAATCGTTGAATACCCGGTCACTATTTAAAAGCGCATTGATATCTGTATTTCCGTAATCTGTGCTTTCCGTAATCTCTACTTCCGTATTGTCGTCGCGCAACAGACGTACATCAAGGCCCAGGGACTGAAGCTCTTTTAAGAGCACCTTGAAGGATTCGGGAACGCTGGGTTCCGGAATATTTTCGCCCTTGATAATGGCCTCGTAAGTCTTGACACGCCCAACCACGTCGTCGGATTTCACTGTCAGAATTTCCTGCAAGGTATAAGCTGCGCCGTACGCCTCCAAAGCCCATACCTCCATCTCGCCGAACCGCTGACCGCCGAACTGAGCCTTGCCGCCCAGAGGCTGCTGGGTCACCAGGGAGTAAGGGCCGGTGGAACGGGCATGAATCTTGTCGTCCACCAGATGGTGCAGCTTCAGATAATGCATGTGGCCGATGGTAACGGGACTGTCGAAATACTCGCCGGTCCGCCCGTCACGTAGCCGCACCTTGCCGTCCCGCCGGATAGGAACTCCTTTCCAAAGCTCTCTGTGAGCTTTATTTTCGTCCAGGAACTTCATCACATCCGGCCGCAAAACCTCCCGATATTTCGTTTCAAACTCTTCCCACTCCAGATTGACGTAATCGTTGGCCAGGTCCAGAGTATCCATAATATCGTCCTCGTCCGCCCCGTCAAAGACCGGCGTAGACACGTTAAAGCCCAGCGCCCTGGCGGCCAGGGAAAGATGAATCTCCAGCACCTGTCCGATATTCATACGGGAAGGCACGCCCAGGGGGTTAAGCACGATATCCAAGGGACGTCCATTGGGAAGGAAGGGCATATCTTCCACAGGAAGCACGCGGGAAACCACGCCCTTGTTTCCATGGCGTCCTGCCATCTTGTCTCCCACAGAGATCTTCCTCTTCTGTGCAATATAAATACGTACCGTCTCATTGACGCCGGGAGAAAGCTCATCGCCGTTCTCTCTGGTAAACACTTTGGCGTCCACCACGATGCCATACGCGCCGTGAGGCACCTTCAGGGAAGTATCCCGAACCTCTCTCGCCTTTTCTCCGAAAATCGCCCGGAGAAGCCGTTCTTCCGCCGTCAGTTCCGTCTCTCCTTTAGGAGTGACCTTTCCTACCAGGATATCTCCTGCCCGGACTTCCGCGCCAATACGGATAATCCCTCTCTCATCCAAATCCTTTAAGGCATCTTCGCCCACGCCCGGAACGTCTCTCGTAATCTCTTCCGGCCCCAGCTTCGTATCTCTGGCCTCTGCCTCATACTCCTCAATATGAACAGACGTATACACGTCGTCCTGTACCAGACGCTCACTTAAAAGAACGGCGTCCTCGTAATTGTAACCTTCCCAGGTCATAAATCCAATCAGAGGATTCTTTCCAAGGGCAATTTCCCCGTTTCTGGTGGAAGGGCCGTCGGCAATGACTTCTCCAGCCTCCACCCGGTCTCCTTTGGACACAATGGGTTTCTGATTGTAACAGTTACTCTGATTGCTTCTCGCAAACTTGGTCAGACGGTACACGTCTCTGCCCCCGTCCTCATTGCGGATGACGATCTCATTGGAAGCGGAACGCTCCACCACGCCTGCCCTCTTCGCCACCATACAGACGCCGGAGTCCACAGCCTCTTTGCCCTCCATACCGGTGCCCACCACAGGAGCCTCCGTGGAAAGGAGCGGCACTGCCTGTCTCTGCATGTTGGAACCCATCAGGGCACGGTTGGCATCGTCGTTTTCCAGGAAGGGAATCATGGCCGTTGCCGCTGAGAACACCATCTTAGGGGAAACGTCCATCAGGTCCACTTTTCTCTTTTCAAACTCGGACGTTTCCTCCCGAAAACGGCCGGATACATTATTTTTTACAAAATGTCCTTCTGCATCCAGGGCCTCGTTGGCCTGGGCGACAATATAATTATCCTCCTCGTCGGCAGTCAGATACACCACATCGTCGGTAACGACGGGATTCTTCGGATCCACGCTCTTATCTACAACCCGGTAAGGCGCTTCCACAAAGCCGTACTGATTTACTCTCGCATAAGTAGCCAGAGAGTTGATGAGGCCGATGTTCGGACCTTCCGGCGTCTCAATGGGACACATTCTTCCATAATGGGAATAATGCACGTCACGAACCTCAAATCCTGCCCTCTCTCTGGAAAGGCCGCCGGGGCCCAGAGCCGACAGACGTCTCTTGTGGGTCAGCTCCGCCAGCGGATTGTTCTGGTCCATAAACTGGGAGAGCTGAGAACTTCCGAAAAACTCTTTCACCGCAGCCGTCACCGGCTTGATGTTGATCAGGGACTGAGGCGTAATTCCCTCAATATCCTGGGTCGTCATCCGCTCTCTGACCACACGTTCCATTCTGGAAAGCCCGATCCGATACTGGTTCTGAAGGAGTTCGCCCACGGCGCGGATCCGCCGGTTGCCCAGATGGTCGATATCGTCGTCGTTTCCGATCCCTTCCTCCAGATGAATGTTATAGTTAATGGAAGCAATGATATCTTCCCTTGTAATATGCTTCGGGATCAGGTCATGGATATGCCTGTGAATGGCCTCCTTTAACTCTTCTTCCGAAGCGCCGGCATATTCTTCCAGTATAGGTTTTAACACCGGGTAGAATACTGATTCTGTAATCCCCGCATCCTTCGGATCAAAATCTACGTATTCTCCCAGATCCACCATCAGGTTGGAGAGCACCTTTACCTTCCGGCTCTCCGCCTCGATGTATACAAAAGGAACTCCTGCGTCCTGAATCTCCACCGCCAGATTTTTGGAAACCTTCGTGCCGGCCTCTGCCAGGATCTCGCCCGTTTCCGCATTTACCACGTCCTCTGCGAGAATATGGCCTGCGATTCTATTTTTAAAATGAAGTTTTTTATTAAATTTGTACCGGCCCACCTTCGCCAGGTCGTATCTTCTGGGGTCGAAGAACATGCTGTTTAACAAGCTTTCCGCACTGTCCACAGAAAGAGGCTCGCCGGGGCGGATCTTTTTATACAATTCCAGAAGGCCGCTCTCATAATTGTCTGAGGTGTCCTTCATAATACTTGCTTCGATTTTCGGCTCATCCCCGAAAAGCTCGCGGATCTCCGCATTGGTTCCAATGCCAAGCGCCCGAATCAGTACGGTGACAGGCACCTTTCTCGTCCTGTCCACACGTGCAAAAAACACGTCGTTGGAATCTGTCTCATATTCCAGCCAGGCGCCTCTGTTTGGAATCACCGTGCAGGAATACAACGTCTTTCCAACCTTATCATGAGCAATCCCGTAATAAATGCCGGGGGAGCGGACCAGCTGGCTTACGATTACACGCTCGGCGCCATTGATCACAAAAGAACCTGTGTCGGTCATAAGGGGAAGGTCGCCCATAAAAATTTCATGTTCACTGATCTCATCTGTTTCCTTATTCATCAGACGTACGCGCACCTTAAGCGGCGCCGCATAAGTCGCGTCTCGTTCCTTGCACTCTTCAATCGTATATTTAATATCGTCTTTACATAAGGTAAAATCAGCAAACTCCAGGCTCAAATGTCCGCCGAAGTCCGCGATGGGAGAGATGTCCTCAAAGACTTCCTTCAGGCCCTCATTCAGGAACCACTGATAGGAATCTTTCTGGATTTCAATCAGATTCGGCATTTCAAGAACTTCTTTCTGTCTTGAATAGCTCATCCTGATGCTTTTACCGGCTTTCGCCGGGCGTATTCTGCAATTTTCCATTGACCTTTCACCCCTGTTTTCTTTCTATTCAACTGTGAGTCATCCGTATGTCATCATGGCTGACCTCTCGATTGACAAGGAAATGCACGCTCAACCAAGAATTTGGGCACATGAAACCACAATAGCGTACATTACATCTTATCACCTCATAGTCAAGCTGTCAATTCATTTTTTTCTTATAATTGCCATTTTTTACATGTTTTATGCATTTTTCCTCCCTTATCTGCTTGCAACTTGTCCGGAATAATGATATAATGCAGAATGCCCGTCTGGCTTATTGCCTGCGCGTGAAAAAATTTCAGGAGGTACCCCCGATGCCTTTATGGTTGACAATTGTACTTATCATTCTGGCGATTCTGGTCGCGGCTCTGGTTGCCCTATATTTTTTAGGGACAAAGATGCAGAAAAAGCAGGCCCAACAGCAGTCTATGATGGAGGCTATGGCCCAGACTGTATCCATGCTGATTATAGATAAAAAGCGCCTGAAGCTTAAAGACGCTGGTCTTCCCAAGATGGTGTATGAACAGACGCCGAAATATTTGCGGCGGGCCAAGGTTCCGATTGTGAAGGCCAAGGTCGGACCGAAAATCATGACCATGATGTGTGATGAAAAGGTATTCTCTGTTCTTCCTATTAAGCAGGAAGCAAAGGTAGTTGTCAGCGGTATCTACATCACTGCTGTGAAAAGTGTCCGCGGCGGAGTCATTACTCCGCCTCCCAAAAAGAAAAAACGTTTTGGCCGGAAGAAAGACAGCGTAGCTGATGTAAAATCGACGACCAAGAGTAGTGGCGGCAAGAAGCAAAAATAAAAAGCTGCGACGTATACTTAAAGACTGTAAACAGAACATAATGCTCCCGCCTGCGAGATCGCAGGCGGGTTTTTTCATACTTTTTCATACATTCTCCTCTTCCCGCCTCTATCTGCCCTGATCTCTTGGTTTTGCAAAGCAGGCAATGAGACTACGGAATGTACGCGGATAGGGGAGATAAGGGACCATACCAAACTTTTATTCTTCCTTCGCCCATCCGTAAGAACACTTCACCGCTTTATTCCAGCCCTTTATTTTCTCCTTCCGTTCCTCTCCGGAAATTTCCGGCTCAAAGACCCGGTCAATCTCCCAATTGTCCCGGATATCGTCGATGCCAGACCAGTATCCAACTGCCAGTCCCGCCAGATAAGCCGCCCCCATGGCCGTCGTCTCCACACAGCGAGGGCGATGGACCGGCGCATTGCTTATATCTGCCTGCATCTGCATCAGCAGATTGTTCGCGCTGGCGCCTCCGTCCACCTTAAGAGCGCTTAAATCCATGTCGGAATCCGCCTTCATCGCCTGCAACACATCGTTGATCTGATAGCAGATAGACTCCAGGGTTGCCCGCACAATATGATATTTATTCACACCTCTGGTCAGTCCCACGATGGTTCCTCTCGCATACTGGTCCCAATGGGGCGCGCCAAGTCCTGTAAAGGCAGGCACCACATAGCATCCGCCAGTATCTTTTACTTTCTTTGCCATATATTCTGAGTCCATCGCCGAGTCGATAAATCTAAGCTCGTCCCTAAGCCACTGAATCGCCGCGCCGGCTACGAATATGGACCCCTCCAGGGCATAGGTTATCCTTCCGTCGATTCCCCATGCGATAGTAGTCACTAAGCCATTCTTTGAATAAATCGGCGTCTCTCCTGTATTCATTAGCAGAAATCCACCGGTCCCATAAGTATTTTTTGCCTCTCCTGCCTTGAAACAAGTCTGCCCAAAGAGCGCCGCCTGCTGGTCTCCCGCCGCCCCTCCGATGGGAATTGGTCCTCCGAAAAACTGGGGATCACATTCCTCGTAAATATAACTGGAAGGCTTTGCCTCCGGAAGCATGCATTCCGGAATCTCAAGCTCTTCCAGGATCTCCCTGTCCCATGTAAGGGTTTTGATATTAAAAAGCATGGTACGGGACGCATTGGAATAATCAGTCACATGGACTTTCCCCTTTGTCAGCTTCCAAATGAGCCAGGTCTCCACCGTTCCGAAAAGAAGCTCTCCCCGCTTGGCCCGCTCCCTGGCCCCTTCCACATGATCTAGAATCCATTTGATCTTCGTAGCGGAAAAATAAGCGTCGATAACCAGACCGGTTTTCTCCCGGTAAGTATCTACCAGCCCCTTTTCCTTTAGAGAGTCGCAGTACTCCGAAGTCCTCCGGCATTGCCACACAATCGCATGATAAATAGGCGCCCCTGTCGCCTTATCCCATACAATAGCCGTCTCCCTTTGATTGGTAATGCCGATGGCAGCGATGTCAGCCGCCGTCGCGCCTACATTTTCCATAGCCTTTAAAGCGACCTCCAACTGGGTAGACCAGATTTCCTCTGCATCATGTTCCACCCATCCCGGTTTTGGGAAAAACTGAGTAAATTCCTTCTGGGCAACGCTGCACATTTCTCCCTTTTCATTGAACAGAATACACCGGTTACTGGTGGTTCCCGAATCTAAGGCCATCACATACTTTGCCATATAATCCCCTCCTTCGTTTTCCTTCTCTCTTCTTCGACTTTCCTTCTCCTACATCTCCCATACCGCCGGGTTTGTCGTAGAGACGGAAATAGCACCGGCTGACAACGCCTCTATGACATCTTCTTTATCAGAAATCAATCCTCCGGCAATCACCGGAACCCTCACAGTCTGCTTCACCTTTCGTATGATCTTCGGCATAACGCCTGGAAGCATTTCCAGCATATCCGGTCCCGCCACAGCCGCCTGTCTAGATACATTCTTTAAGGAAATGGAATCCAGAACAAACACCCGTAGGATCGTACATAACCCACATTCCCCGGCCTTTCTAATCAGGGCCGGTTTTGTCGAAATAATCCCGTCCGCCATTGTATGAGAACGGATAAAATCTACCACAATCTCTTTCCCATTCAGACCCTCAATCAGATCCACATGGACCAGAACTGTCTTTCCTTCCCGCTTTAGCTGCTCTACAATCTGAACAATATTACATATATTTCCGTATAAGACAAAAATAACGCGGATATCTTGATTCTGGCAGCATGCCTTAAGCCCCTTCTCGTCCTTTATCGCGGCAATCACCGGATTATTCTCAAGCAGCTTATAAAAATCAGAGCTCATAGATACCTCCCTGCCGTCATCTTTTCGGAGTTTTCTGCCTGAGTGTAACACATTGTACATCTTTTTTCAATATCTCCAGGTAAAAATCTGAACTTGACAGATAATTTTTTTAATGATATATTAAAATCAACTTTATAAATTATGAGAGCGAGAGAAGCAATGTAAAACACCGTCGGTGTCTGTTTACGTTGCTTTTTTCTATGCGCAACGACATGGAAAAGGATTTGCGTCCTTTGGCAAAAACATACTCGCATCCAAACTGCCGCCTGTTCCTTGCGCAGCTCTTATTTGATTAGGAGGTATTACGATGGAAAAAGACGCAAGACCCTATATTCCCTGGAATCTGGTAGATGACTTTATGACTGCTGTTTTTGGAAAGCTTGGGCTCCCGGAGGAGGAAGCAAGACTTTGTTCTGATGTGCTTTTGGAAAGTGATCGCCGCGGTATCGAGAGCCACGGTTGTAATCGTTTCAAACCGATTTATGTAGACCGCATTCAGGCAGGTATCCTAAATCCGATCACAAAAATTGACATCCTGAAAGAAACGCCAACCACTGCAGTCTTGGATGCCAATGACGGCATGGGTATGGTCGCCAGCAAAAAAGCTATGGATATGTGTATTGAAAAAGCACACACTTACGGTATGGGCATGGTTGCCGTACGCAACTCCTCCCATTACGGCATCGCTGGATACTGGGCAACCATGGCAACGAAAGAAAATATGATCGGCATTACTGGTACCAATGCCCGTCCTTCTATTGCTCCCACTTTCGGTGTGGAAAATATGCTGGGAACCAATCCGCTGACCTTCGGTATTCCTACGGATGAAGCCTTCCCCTTTGTTCTGGACTGTGCAACCTCCATCATTCAGAATGGAAAAATTGAATATTATGCCCGTATCGGGCATGACGTTCCGGCCGGCATGGTAATCGGGAGAGATGGAACGGAACTGACAGACAGCCCTCAGATTCTAAAAGACATCCGGAGCCAGAAAGCAGCTTTGGCACCTTTAGGCGGGCTTGGAGAACTTTTTGCCGGCTATAAAGGTTACGGTTATGCAACTGTCGTGGAAATTCTCTCTGCCGCCTTACAGTCCGGCCTTTTCTTAAAAGCGCTCGACGGCAAGGATGAAAACGGATCCATCCGTCCCTATCATCTGGGTCACTTTTTCGTTGCCATCGACACAGAAGCTTTCCTAGGCGCAGAAGCTTTCAAAAAAACTTGCGGCGACATTCTCCGGGAACTGCGTGCTTCTGAGAAAGCGCCGGGACAGTCCCGTATTTATACGGCAGGGGAAAAAGAATACGAAGTATGGATGTACCGGAAAGACAAAGGAGTTCCTATGACAGAAGCTGTTCAGAAAGAATTTATCCAGTTACGCGATGAATTTGGTCTGACACAGTTCCATTTCCCTTTTGAAAAATAATCTGAGTCATCAGAATCACGACAAAAGAGTTCCAGAAAGCCGAAACTTTCTGGAACTCTTTAAGAGGCGACAGCCGGATTTGAACCGGCGATAGAGGTGTTGCAGACCTTTGCCTTACCACTTGGCTATGTCGCCATAAAATAAAAATGACTCCAAGGGGATTTGAACCCCTGTTACCGCCGTGAAAGGGCGGTGTCTTAACCGCTTGACCATGGAGCCTTATGAGATTTTAAAACTCCGTGGAGCTTAGTATTTCATCTATTCGCTCCCCGAGTAGGGCTCGAACCTACAACAACTCGGTTAACAGCCGAGTGCTCTACCATTGAGCTATCGAGGATTATCTTCTCTATCTAGGACTCTTTCAG
>JAAWAV010000001.1 GCA_022792335.1 Lachnospiraceae bacterium | reverse complement strand
GACCTGTTAAAAAAGTTGGAGCTGTGAGCTCATGCTCATGGCTCCATTACTATATCTTGTGTTTGTGGTGGCTCTAAAGTGTTAAAATCCGAGGTGGCTCTCAAGCTATAAAACGGTGGCTCCGAAGCGTTAGAATATTCAACGAGAGCACACACGGTCGAAAAAGGAGGAAATTCAGGTCCATGGCCTAACAGACCTTTCTGTCACTGATTTCCTTCTGTCCTCTAGGATTCTTCTTCTGAAGCCATATCCCGCCTGCCGCCATAGTCCAACTGATATCCGGCCATTTTCCGGTACAGCGTTGCCCTGCCAATCCCTAACAGTTTTGCAATCTCCACTTTGCTGTAACCGGCTTTCAAAAGATCGGCAATCCGCTCCCTCTCCATATCAGAAATTGCAGAAACTTCCTCTTCCTTAAGCTTCCGGATACCCATGGCAGTCAAATCTTTGTCTGTAACGGTTCCTTCCCTGCTCCGGACAATCTTTTCCAGTACTTTGTCCACTTCGTTGGGATCCTCCCCCCAGCTCTTATTTAAAAGCCAATGTTTTGCAGATTTGCTCAGAGTGACAGAAGTCTTATCGTATCTGGAACGGTAAAAAGCTCCCCCGGAATCCAGGGTCACTGCAAATCTGGATTTATCTTCGTAAAGAGAATCCAGGGAAAGCAGGTTTTTTTCCAGGTGATAATACAGTTTCTCCAGAAAGAACCCTTCCGCTACCAGTTCCTTCAGGTCTTTTGTCGTGGTAAAGATCAGACGGACATCGCTCCGGATGCTCTCAGCCCCTCCTAAAGTAATAACTCCAGTTTTCATAAAATCCAGCAGGCGCTCCTGAAGATAAAAGGGCAGATTTTCCACATTATAAAAAACCAGGGTCCCGTTGTGGGCTCTCTGAATCTCCCCGAAACTGCTGAAGAGAAACTGTTCAAAAAACTCCCGGTAAAGATTATTACAGTAAACGGGCACAATCCCCATACTGCTTCTGTCTGAATAGTTACAGACCGCCTTGGCCGCCATCTCATTGACGCATCCTTCCGGCCCGCAAATCAGAACTGGCGATTCTGTCAGCGCCATCGCCTTGGCTCTGTCGACAAGCTCTTCCGTAAGAAGCCAGCCCCGGCACCACTCCAAAGTAACGACAGAACCGCTTCCCGCCTGGTTGGCTGCCGCCCATATGTGATCCATGGAGCGGAAGCAAAACACAAACCTCTTAAATTCTTCGTATACACGAATCTCCCGACAGGACAAAAATCCGTAAAACAGACTGCTCCCCCGCTCCAGGGAAATCTTCAGATTTTTAAGAACTATCTTCCCACTGAAAAATTCCCTTAGGATCCGATGAGGGAGGAGAGCCTGCAAATTCCCACCCCGAATATCCCTCTCCACTCCGAACATGGAAGCAAACGCCTGGTTATAGTCCAGAATTTCTCCTGTCCGATCCGTACATACAACCCCGTCCTCCACGCTTTCCAGCATAAGCTCCCGCTCTTTATTCTCTCTTTTGACAGCGGCAATCTCATCGCTGCTTTTGATCTGCTCCGACAAAAGCTTTGCCATCCGTTCCACGAAAGAAACCGCAGCATCGATATCCTCAAACATCCCGGAGACTCTGTGGCGTGGAAAAAACAGAGCAATTGCTCCAATGACCCGCTCTTTATAAAGTACGGGAACTCCTACTAAGCCGCTGATCTGGCACCTGTCATAGGCTTCACAAGCTTTGCAGACTGCCGACTGTTGCCTGTCCTCCACCACGATTTTTTTCTGTCCTACCAGCACCTGTCCGATGACAGAACTGATATCCAGAGAAGCAGAAAGGCGGTAGTATAAAACAGTTTTTCCCACGATGCTCAGATTGTTGTCTACGATAAGAACATCGGCATCCAGCGTCTTTGCAATGACCTCTGCAAACTGTCCCGCCGAATCCTGAATTGTTTTCAGAAGCGTCTGACTCACCATCAAGGGATTTTTTTCCATTTTATACGCCCGCCTTTGTCATTCCATAATTATACGCCCACAGCGCAGAGAGCTTTACAACCTGGAAAGGGCATAATCCATCAGAATTTCAATCTGATAAGACATGGTAACTGCTCCCGGATCCAGATGTCCTACGCCCTTGTCTGCCTGATAGGTAGCGCGGCCTCTCACTGCTTCCATTCCCTTGGTGCTCTCCGCGCCATCCAGGGCCGCCTGTTTCACCTTCTTCAGTGTTTCTTCTTCTGAAACGCCCTCTGCCAGACATGCCTTATAGCATTCTGCCGCCGGATAGAGACTGTCAATCATGGTTTTCCATCCGGGTTTTGCATTTCCTCTGGACATGATGGCATCCAGCATGGCGCAAAGTACTCCGCACAGCTCCTCATTTCCAATGGTTTCCTTATCTTTCAGGGTCTTTGCCGCCGCCAGGTAAGCGCTGCCGTAAAGAACGCCCGAAGAACCGCCGATCACAGACATCATTGTCTTTCCAATCTGCTTAAACTGCTCAAACAGCGTCATTTCCGCCAGGGAGTCGGAAATCTCATTGAGTTTTCCAAAACCGCTGTCAATATTCGCCCAGTGATCGCCGTCCCCGGTAGCCGCGTCCAGCTCTGTGATATAATCGCCGCTGGCATGAATCTTCTGATAAGCCAGTTTAATATATTCCACGTAATCTTTGCTTGTCAACTGAAATCCCATGATTTAGTTCCTCCCTTTCTGTCTCTTATCTTAAACACGGAATGCAGGCGCTTCACTGGGAGCGTCCAAAAGTTCCTTCAGTTCCTCATCCAGCTTAAGTAAGGATAAAGAGCAGCCTGCCATCTCAAGGGCCGTCATATAATTTCCCACAAAGGTCTTATAAACTTTAATCCCTTTTTCTACCAGATATGCCTGTACGTCGCCGTTCAGAATGTAAAGCTCCATCAGAGGCGTTGCGCCCAGTCCGTTTACCATCAGTGCAAACTCGCCGCCCTCTGTCTCAATGCCGGAGGCTTTGTAATCCTCCAGAATCTTGTCCAGCAGGATCTTTGCAATTTCTTTGGATTCCTTAATCTCCGTCTTGCTGATACCGGGCTCGCCGTGAATCCCCATGCCAATCTCGATTTCATTCTCTTCCAAAATAAAACCAGGTTTTCCCACTGCCGGAATGGTGCAGGCGCTCATGGACATGCCCATGCTCCTCAGGTTTTTGATGGCCTTCTCCGCTGCCGCCTTTACCTCCGCCAAAGACGCGCCCGCCTCTGCCTTGGCGCCTGCAATCTTGTGTACAAAGACAGTCCCTGCAATGCCTCTACGGCCTGTGGAATAGGTGCTGTCCTCCACTGCCACATCGTCCTTCACCATCACATAGTCTACTTCAATATCATCAAGCTCTGCCATATCTGCGGCCATGGTAAAGTTCATATAATCGCCAGAATAATTCTTGATAACCAAAAGTACGCCTTTGCCGCCGTTGGCCTGGTTGATCCCCTCCTGAATCCGCTCCGGATCGGGAGAAGAAAATACGTTTCCGGCCACCGCCGCATCCAGCATACCCTTCCCCACGTATCCTGCATGTGCAGGCTCATGGCCGCTTCCGCCGCCAGATACCACGCCTACCTTCTCGCTCTTTTCTTTTCTGGAAATAACTCCCAGCCCCTCGCTGTGAATAACCGCCGGATTGGCCATCGCCAGTCCATGAAGCATCTCCTCCACTACATGTTCCGGTTTGTTGATGATTTTCTTCATAGTTTTGCTTTCCTTTCCCTGATTTGTATCATTATAATACATCCTTTTTCAAGGTCCATTATAGCATATTGCCGTAGTTTCGCAACTGTTTTTTTGCATATTTTGTGGGTTTTCCAATATATTTTTCCATTTTCCTCCACCTTCCGTTTTTCTTCTCTATATTTGTATCATTTTGATACAAACAATTCGTAAAAGTGGGCTATGACAGAATCCCCCACGGAAATCCCAGGTTTTTGCGTTTCGTATCTGCCCGAAAAGGAAGTCTATTTCTGCGGAACCAACACCAATTTTCTTCCATATCTCCCACAGCAGTAAAAAATGCGAAAATCCAAGTTTAGAGGCCCTTGAATTTTATGACAATTATAGTAAAATAGGAACTGGCAATACTGGTTTATGCATCTCCGGAAGGACGAATTTTATGGAATTATATCAACTCATCTATTTTAAAAAAATTGCAGAATCTGAAAATATCACGAAAGCTTCTATGGACTTAAATATTTCTCAGCCTTCTCTTTCCCGTTCCCTGAAAAATCTGGAAACAGAGCTTGGTATCCAGCTCTTTAACCGGGAGGGAAAACGGTTGCTTCTCAATGAAAGCGGTATCTCTTTCCTTGGATATACCAATCACATTCTGGATACTCTGAACGAAGCCAGGGAAAAAATGAAGCAGCAGGCCTCCATCAGCCTGCCCCCCCTTCACATTGCCATGATCCACGATAACCGGCTGCTCCCCCGGCTCATTGCCGCTTTCCATCAGTCTTACCCTCATATTCATATCACCCTGTCCCACTTTTCTTCTCCTGGCAGAGTACCCTCGGAATGTACCCTGGTGATTCATGCTTCTGAAGAAATGGCCGGGGCCTCTCCGTTCTGCAAATCTTCCAAACTTTTGACAGAAGAATGTATGATCGGCCTTTCCAGAGAGCATCCTATGGCGAAGCAGGAAAATCTGGATTTGCAGACTCTGGCAGGAGAACCCTTTATCGTACTCAGTCAGGAAAATTCTTTTGGTGAATTTTCCAGAGGATTTTTCCATATCCTCGGTTTTCAGCCAAAAATCGTTATGGACTGTGACAGCCAGGTAATGATCGACTCTCTCGTCGCCCAGAATGTAGGCCTGGCTCTCTACCCGTCCCAGACCTGGGAAGCCGCCAGGGAGAAGGTCGTCCTAAAACGAATTGAACAGCATCGCCTGTATCAGCCTCTTTATATTTCCTGTACCGCTACCATGCCCGACCCGTCTACCCAGCTCTTTTATGTATATGCAGAAGCCTTTTTCAAGAACAGTCAGAAAAACGGCCGCTGATCTCGCCGCCGTTCTTCTTTTCCACTCTTTTTAAAGAAAACATTTTAAAACTTTCTATTTTTAAAGTTCTTCTCTTTCTTCAGAAGTTATCTCCCGCGCAGGTTCTCCTTCTGATACTCCCGCCTTTTCTGATAGTTCTTCTCCCGCCCCCAGCCGGCGTTTCTTTCTGGTGGTCACCGCATAAGAAATCAGAGAGAAACAGATGACGCTGTAAAGCATAAATGCACGGAAATATTCGCTGTTCTGGGCGTCCTCAAAGACGCTTCCCACTGCCTGAGGCAACAGAATCAGGATCGTATGGAAGATCACAATCCCAAAAAGCGCCTGTTTGTTGGTCGCTTTGGTAATGGACGCGCCACCCACTAAAAGAGCCGCCACAGAATACAGCGCAATGTTGTTGTGAGCCGCATAGGTCTGTACGGAACCGATACACTGAAGATAAATCAACTGTCCGATTCCGGCAAACAGGGTGGAAAGCACAATGGCATAAATCCTGACCCGGTTTACATTGATACCGGAAGCTGTCGCCACACTCATACTCTGTCCCACCGTCCGCAGATCCTGACCGATTTTTGTTTTCAGCAGGAAGGTATTGAACAGGCATAAAAGCAAAATCGCCAGATAGGTGGAAAGCGGTACACGTACGTTGAGAAACGCCTTGATTTCATCCAGAACTGCTTTGGAACCCGGATTTACATATTCCAGCGCCTGGAATAAGGCAATACCAGCCAGACATAAAAACGCCCCGACCACTTCCCGGCCCCTTACGCCTTCCATTTTAAATTTTACAATCCGGACAAAGCTCAAAACTGCCGAAAGCAGTGTAACTCCCAGCCCCAGATACCAAAATACATACATCACATCTGCCGGACGTTCTCCTGAAAACAGGAATATGGAGAGGAACAGCGCCCCCAGAAGGAACAAAAGCCTGGACAGAAGTTTTTCCTGTTTTTTCCCTGAAAACAGACGACGATTGATCTTTCCTGTGAAGCTCAGCGTAAACAGACACAGAATATACGGTCCCGCCACTGCCAGCTTTCGGTTGAAGAGATTATCCAAAGCGCTGGATATGGTAATGTCAAAAGTATTTTTTACTCCGACACCGCCGGAAATAATCAAAAACGGATTGTCAATGTGAATCACTGTTCCGATGATAATCAGAAAGAAAAACATGTAAATTCCCGTTGCAAAAAAGCCGAGAATCATTCCTGCAATCATTTCCTGTCCTTTGGTTTTGTTGAGTAGCTTTCCGGCCAAAAACCCAAACAGCACAGACAGTGGAAGCAACATCACAAGGGCAATCAAGAATCCTGTAAAGCCGGTAAATACCCCATTCCCCGTCTGATAGGCCCAGTCTGTCACAAAGAAAATTGCAATCTGAGCCGCCATGGCTCCCACAGTGATAGAAAAGTTAAGTCCCATACCTGCGATAATCGGGATAATCAACGCTAAAACCAGAAAGCTGTTTTGCCCCAGTCTAAGAAGCACTTGCTGAACCACATAAGACAGCTTCATCCCTGAAAGAGGAAAGCAAATCAAGGCAATCAGAATAAAAATAAACGCTGCGATATTCTGCTTTAAAAAGGCTCCCATGCCCTTCCCTTTATTCTTCATCCGATACACCTCCTGCTTTCGTAAGCGCATACAGAATAATACCGTTGGTGATAATGATTCTCACAATCTCAGTCGGATCGATGCCTTCTCCAAGGCCCGACAGATATCGCCCCGCGATGGTAGGACCCATGGTCAAAATCCCCTGGAATAATAAGACTCCCACAAGCACATGAGAAATTTTAGCCTCCCGGATACTTGCTCCTCCGATTAAAATCGCCGCGATGGGAGGAAAGCACATATTAATGGGCGCATTATAAAGCTGCAAAAATCCAAAGCTCTGGGCATAGACCAAAATCCCGACAGCCGCCAGCATGGTACTCATCACAGCTCCAATCATTCTCTGTCTGCCTATATTGACGCCGCCGGCTCTGGCACAGTCCGGGCTTTGCCCGGCCGCTGACATGGCAATCCCCGTTTTGCTCCGATTAAACAGCCACATGCCAAAACAACAGAGAATAAGAAAGAGGAGCATACCGGTCGGAATCTCCATGGAAGTCCCGGCTTTCATAGTCAGATGAATACTGAGCGCACTCCGGATCCCTTTTAAAAATCCAAGATTGCCAAAGGCAAGTACGGCGGCCAGAACTGTCGCCAAAGCGATCGCCACAGTACCCGTCTTTTTTTGCTTCTCCTGTATGCTTCCCCAGGCAGACAGCTCCTCCTCCGTCATACTCTCCACATCCACCTGCTTTGTCCGTATCAGTTTCCAGTAAAGGATCCCGCAGATTATCAGCCAGATGAGAAGAAGCCATACCGGAATCATCATGACTTCTCCCGCTCCATAAGATTTTTTAATGGCTCCCAGATCATTTAGCGCATTTCCAAAATAGGACTGAAGATTGATGGTATTTCGCAGTCCCTTCCCCATGGACCAGGTAATCGCATTGTTGGTAAATGGAAGCAACAGCCATCCAATACACATAATTGAAACAAGGGCATAGCCAAAATAAGTGGCAACCATCATTTCTGATCCTTTCACCCGGTTCATCAGATAACCGAATAAAAGCCCCATGGGAAGTGAAAATGCCATTGCAAGAAGTACGGCCACCGCAAATCCGCCAATTCCTGTCAGTTGAAACTCCACGGAAATCAGACCGCCCAAAAGTCCGGCCAGAATCCCGAAAGGCACGGCAAAATTGGGGCCCAGACCGGAGCGGATAGACGGTACCATGGCGAGAACCAGGACTCCATGCATACCCACGCGGGTCAGCACATTGCTGATAGTTCCCGGCATTTCCTGAGCTGGCGTCATGCAAAGCAGAAATACAAAAAACAATACGACAATCACTCTGGAAATTCCGATGTGCTCCAGCGTCTTTTTGATTTCAGAAAGGGGGTTCCCCTTTTTTTTATTCATACCCGCTCCTCCTTTACTCCGGCCATGGCCAGGCCGAATTTCGCATCGTCCTCTCTCGGGGAGAGAATATTCGCAATTTCTCCACCGCAGACAATCACAATTCTATCACAGACGGAGCGGAGCTCCTGAAGTTCGCTGGACACCAGTACAATGGTCAGCCCCTGCTCATGACTCAGCTCCTTAAGCTTGTCGAGAACCAGTTTTTTGGCTCCGATGTCGATCCCTCTGGTCGGTTCTGAGACAAACAGGACTCTGGGATTTAGCGCAAGCGCCTTGGCCAGGCAAACCTTCTGCTGATTTCCTCCTGACAGGCTCCCCGCCGGCTGTCCAGGCCCCACACAGCGAATATCAAATTCCTGAATCATCTCTTCGGCAAACTTCCGGATTTTTTTGTTGTTCCGGAAGGAGAACAGGCGGAAATGGTAGAGATATTCCCCCTTGATCTGCATCGCGCTAAACACCATATTGTCCTCGATGGATTCCTTCAGGTTCAGTCCGATTTTCTTTCTGTCCTCAGACAGGAATGAAATCCCCTGCTCCAGAATCTTTTTGGTCTGATTCAGCGGCAGTGGTTTTCCCTCATAGAGAACGGTTCCCCTGGCCGGATAGAGGCCCATGACTCCGTTGGGGATTCCAAGTTTTCCCTGGCCCGCCAGTCCCCCGATTCCGATGATCTCTCCTCTTCGTACTTTCAAGTTCAGATTCCGGACGCGCTCTCCGGGCATATCCACAGAAAAATCCTGAAATTCTAACAGAATATCAGAGTCGTCAAATGCTTCCTCTCTGCCGGAAATGTCCCCATAACTTACACTCCGTCCTACCATGGACTCCGCCAGACCTGCCGCATCTGTTTCTGATACCGGATGATTGGCCACCAGACTTCCATCCCTTAAAATAGTCACCGTATCACAGACGTCTATGACTTCTTGAAGTCTGTGGGTAATAAAAATGATAGCGATTCCCATGGAAGCCAGACGCTTCATGCTGGCAAGAAGCCCCGACGCTTCCGTCTCATTGAGCACGGCTGTCGGTTCATCAAAAACCAGAAGCCGGACTCCCTTCTTATCAATCTCTCTGGCTATTTCCAGAAACTGCATATGCCCCACGGGAAGTTCTGATACGGTCTCCTCCGTATCCAGAGCCATCCCTACTTTTTCCAGCGCTTCCTTTGTATCCTTCCGCATGGCAGGAAGATCCAGAGATTCATACCCTTTTCCGATGACCCGGCTGACAGCGTTCGCCTTTGTCAGCTCCCTGTTGAGCTTTAAGTTTTCATAAACCGTAAAACCGGGAATCAGCATAAACTCCTGATGTACCATTCCAATCCCCAAATCCATGGCGTCCCCCGGAGACAAAATCCGGACGGGCTTCCCTTCTACCAGAATTTCTCCCGTATAGCCCCCCGTATTCTGAATCACAGGCATTCCGAACAGGATATTCATAAGGGTCGATTTTCCTGCGCCGTTCTCCCCCAAAAGAGCATGGATTTCGCCAGGCTTTACATTCAGATCAATCCCCTTTAAAACAGGATTTCCCGAATATTCCTTCCCGATGTTTTTCATTTGCAGGACGTAATGCTCTTCCATGTTATCATCCTCCGTCTAAAAGCGACTGCCTGCGGTTCTTCACCGCAGGCAGTCTTTATCAACCGTTCTCTCCTCTTAATAAGTCACATATGTGGAAGAGAACAGATAGTAGCTGTCATAGGTATTGCCTGTCTGGCTGTCCACCACATGATTCAGCGTAATCTCCGCACCATTGGCAATGTCATTCATACATTTCAGATAAACTTCCTCGTCGTTAAGCCCATTGGTGTTGCCATTGATGTATTCCAGAGCATAAGCAACGCTTCCCACAATAATGCTGTAATTTGTGGGGGCTGCCCAGGTAGCAATCCTGCCCTCGCCGCCCTGCTCCTTCACTGCGCCTGCTTCTGCTTCCAGAATGTAAGGCACGTCCGCCTTCTTATCGTCCGGAATCTCCAGTCCCAGCGCCTCAGGCATGGCATGAAGCGGAGACGGACAGCACTGAAGCGGATACAGGGAATTGTGCTCCTGATCGTTTAGAATCGTCGTGATAATCGGCACCTGAAGAGAACAGTTGGTGGCAAAGAAAGCCACATTATCCCCATACTCTTCCAGTTTCCTGGGTAAATCCTCCAAAATCCACTGCTGCGCACCGGATACGCCCTGTTCGCCCATCGGATCCACACACTCGGCATAGACGAAATTGATTCCCAGTTCCTCGCATGCCTTTTCTGCATTATCCCTCTTCTGTACCACCAACTCCTGAGCCATATGACGGGCAAAGGAATAAAACACAAAAGTTTTTGCCCCCATCTCTTTCGCATGGGCAGTCATGGTGTAGCCGATATTGGGATGATCCGCGTCAATAGAAATATCGGCGGCGGTAGTGATAACGTTGGGATCCTCAAAAGGAACTCCAGCCACCAGCAAAATATCCTTCGTAGCCGGATCATTCTTAATCGCCTCGAAAGCCACTTTGGTTCCGGGAACTGCCTGGCAGACGATGATAGCCTTCATATCCGGCTCCTGGGCCATATTCTTAATAGTCTGAATCACCTGCTGCTGTTCACTCTCGAAGTTGTCCGGATAGGTAGCCGTCACAATATGCTCTTCCCCGTAGAGGGCCTTCATGGACTGAGCGGCCCGGTAGTCCTCCTCCGTCTGAGCAACCGTTCCGGTTACGATACCGATTTTGTAATTTTCAGTTCCGGTTCCTTCCGACTCCTTTGCTCCCTCCGTTTCACTGCCTCCCTCTTCTTTTTTGGCAGTCGTCTCTGCGGGCGCCTTGGTCTCCCCTGCTCCATCGTCAGAATTTCTTCCGCCGCAGCCGGCCAGAGAAAGTACCAGAATCAATGTAAGCAAACCTGCTATCCATCTTTTCATCCTCATGTTCCTCCTTCATTTTATATTCTTAATGAACCGGTCAGACAGAAAATCTTCCGACCGCATGTTCATAAAGCACCAGTTCACATAAAAGCGCCGCCTCCAGCGCGTTCGGATCGATGTCAAACCAGGGCGTATGAACTGAGGAAGTCATCCCCTTCTCCCGGTTTCCACAGCCAATATAAGAAAACACACCAGGTCTGTGATTCAGGAAATAGGCAAAATCCTCGCCCCCCATATCCGGCCTGCAAAGTTCCACCTGAAATCCGGCCTGCTCCATGGCCAGAATGGCTCCCTTTGCGGTTTCCTCGTCATTAATCACAGCCGGATAGCCCTTCTGGTAATCCAGCTCATAGGAAGTCCCATAGATTTCACAGATTCCCCGAAGGACCTCATGAATTTTTTTCTCAATCCGTTCTCTGGCCTCCTGGCTGAAGGTCCGCACCGTTCCCAGAAGAACAGCCTCGTCCTGTAAAATATTATGTACATTCTCACCGGAACGAAACGTGCAGATACTCACCACCGCCGCATCCAGCGGATTTACAAATCTGGAGACAATGTTCTGTAGCGCACAGACGGCCGCCGCGCCTGCCAGAAGAGCGTCCGCCGCCAGATTCGGGTCCGCCGCATGGGCGCTTTTCCCGTGAATCCGGATAGTGATGGCGTCGGCATTGGCCATAATCGCTCCTGTTGTGGTTTTTATAATCCCTGTTTCCGCCTCCCCCTGAAAGTGAAGCGCATAGACTTCGGAAACTTCGTCGGCAAATCCCTGTTCTACCATAGCCTTCGCCCCTCCCGGAGCCAGCTCCTCCGCCGGCTGAAAGAACAGAACCACTTTCCCGGCAAGCAATTCCCGGTGTTCAAAGAGAGCCTCAGCCAGTCCCAAAAGCACTGCCGTATGGCCGTCGTGGCCGCAGGCATGAGAAACTCCCGGAACCTTTGAACAGTAAGGGACCTCATTTTTCTCTCCGATTTCCAGCGCGTCCATATCTGCACGAAAACCTATCGTCTTTCCTGTCCCTTCCCCTTCGATGGAAGCTACAATTCCATAGTTGCCTTCGCAACACTCATAAGGGATTCCAATCCTCTCCAGTTCTCCTCTGATATAGGCGGAGGTGTTTTTCTCATGAAAGGGAAGCTCCGGATGCATATGCAGATACTCCCTGTGAGCGATGACGCTGCTTCTGTATGCTCCGGCTATCTCCTTCAGTTTCTCTAGTGTCATGCTCCCTCTCCTTTAACGAAATTCAAACAGTCTCGGTTTTAAGAAATTGATCAGCGTACTGGCGGCCAGCCGATTGGTGGACCCTGTCGTATCGCAGGGCGGCGATACCTCCACCATGTCGATTCCTCCGATGCAGGAAGTCTGTCCCAGAATGCTTCCAATCTCCAAAAGCTCTGTGGAGGTCATTCCTCCATACACATAGCTTCCTGTGCCGCACCCATAGGCCTGGTCCAGAACATCAATATCAATGGTTGCATATACCGTGTCGCAACCGGCTGAAGCTGCGGCGATGGCTTTTTCCATAATCGCAGCCACCCCTTCCCGTCTGACATCCTCAATGGTATATAAAACTGCCCCGCCATTGACGGCATAATCGTAGCACTCTACTCCTGTGGTTCCGTTTAATCCCACAAAAACCATATTTTTCAAATCTACACTGGCAAACTCGCTGATTCTTCGTGCCGGAGAGCCCTGATAATACTTTCCCCAGGTATCATTTTCATCGTACATATCCATATGAGAATCGATATGAAGATAACCGATCCGAAGGTCCCTTCCCAGCCGTTTTCTCATCCCCTGCTCGAAACCTTTCACCACCGGATAGGCGATGTAATGATCTCCGCCCAGAGTCACCGGGAAAGCGCCCTTTTCCACGATTCCTTCTATGACCTTCGCCACCTGTTCCGTCGTTTTTCCCACATCCGTAGGATACACTCGGATGTCTCCGATATCCTTGATAATTTCCTTCGGCGTCGAAAGCATCCGCTTTCCAGTACATACATCCACCACTTCTCCGTCAATGGCGCAAAGATGATAGATAAAATGCTTTGTCGCCTCTCGGATGGCGTTGGGCGCATAGCGTGGCCCCGGCCTGATTCCAATCGTCACATCATAAGGCACTCCCGATACCACATAGTCCCCTGCATTCACTTCTTCCAGCCCTACATAAGGCGCGCGCAAAAATGTGTCAATTCCGCTAAAGGATGGATACAAAATTCTCTCGTCCATAATAAAAACCTTCTCCCCTCTTCTTCCCGTGTCATTTTTATTTATGAAAAAAGAGCCCGGTATCCACGACACCAAGCTCCCTTGCTCTTTCAGCATGTTTCTATTGTATCCGGTTGCCTATATTATATTATCCGACAACTTTTTTAGCAAATATAAATTTTCTATATGCTTATAGCTTTCGCAATCACAATAATTACATTTCTCCTCTACAGCTCTTTTCTACAGATGTTTCTGGAAATTTCCAGAAATCTGGCAGCCCTCATTCAGGACCAGAAACGCGTGGGGATCCATCTCTCTTACCATTCTCCGGAGAATCGCCGCCTCATATTTAGAAAGTACCGAATAGACGATGACGGTTTCTTTCTCCGTATAGCCTCCCACGCCGTCCCAGATCGTCGCGCTCCTGTTAAATTCCTGAATGATCATTTTCCGGATGGCGTCCCCGCTGTTCCTGGTGAAAATCATAACCTGAACATTGATACTCTGAGTATGTGTTTTATCCACCACAATAGACTGAAAAACTGCATAAATAATACAATAAATTGCTACAGATACGTCAAACAGTATAATACAGATTCCATAGATGACTCCATTGATCAACATGGACAGCTTCCCGACGCTGATGCTCTTTCCCTTCTTTGCCAGGTAAACCCCAAGAATATCCAGGCCTCCGCCGCTGCCACCTGCCTGAAGCGTAATTCCGGATCCCACGCCGCAGATAATCCCTCCAATCAGAGCGCAAGTCAGATGCTCCTCGATAATCGCCACCTTTGGCACCGGAATCAAACTCAGGAAGATACTCACAAAGACCACGTTGATCCCTGTCTTGATCAAAAACCGTTTCCCGATGCTTCTCATCGCCATAATAAAAAGCGGCACATTCAAAAGGGTGTAGAGCACTGCGCCCAGATTGAAGCTTCCCAGATTTACATGAAGTTTCTGTACCAGAACACTGTGGATAATCTGACTGACGCCCATGACGCCTCCGGCGTATAACCCCATAGAGGCCACGAAGGTATTCATCCCGATGGCATAAATCAGAGCGCCTATCACACATAGCCCATACTGTGTCCACTGTTTTTTCTGTATATACTGTTCCATCTGTTCCATAAATTTCCCCGTTGCACTTGAAAAATAGATCTCAATTCCCAGGCAGTCACCCTATCGCGGCTATCCTTTGAGCTTTTGAAAATATTCGTCAATCCTGCTCTTAATATCTGCAGGTTTCAGATATTTTAACAGATAACCTTCCGGCTTCAGGGATAATACCTTTTTGACGCTTTCCGGATCGTCTCTGCTGGTCAGGAAAATAACCGGAATATCCTCAAATGCTTTTTCAGAACGGAGCATTTCAAACACATGGCTTCCATCGCAGACTGGCATCTCATAATCCAGAAGGATTAAATCCGGCCGGTCCAGAGTAATCGCCCGAATGGCAGCTGCCCCGGAATCCACTTCCGAAACCTCATATTTTCCAGACAATAATCTTCTCATTCCCATCCGAATGGTCATGGAATCATCCACGATAAGTATCTTATATTTCTGCTCCTTTTCCCTTTCCAGAAGATACTTTTCGACTTCTCTCACCACATTATCCGCCACCAGGGCAGTTCCTATGTCATTCTGAAGCAGATGCGGCGCAAACATACAATAAGAAAAATAACCGGCGTTCGTATCAAACAGCAGGCTCACCTGTGCTTTCTTTTCCTCAAAAACTTCCTGGAGCTGTTCATAAGTCAGGAGGTTTTCTTCTACCAGCTCATAAGACTTTGCAGAAGGGAAATGCCCCAGAACGCGCCATACAAACTGGCTTGCCGTATATCTGACTGCATTGAGCAGCATCACATCCAGTTTGTTGGAATGGACCCCCATCATTTTTCCAACAGTATTGATCAGAATCTTCTCCTCAAAGACCAGGATAATTTCCCACTTTTTGTCATCCTCTTCTCTGCCGTAGACCAACCGGTAGTAGACGCCCTTTCCAAACCGTTCTCCGCCATAAGCTTCGCTGATCACCTGCGACTTTAACTGGAACATATCGTACAGCAATTTTGTGATCACCTGTTTTATGGCTGAAAGCTCTTCCTCTGGTAAAAGATCCTTCCATTTGCTCTCTTTCTCTCCGGTAATTGCCTGATCCTCCGTCAGTGTATGCCCAAACAGCCATCCGGCGCAGACTGCTAAAAAATGGTCGACTGCATCAGAAGAATACCCTTCCCGGACCAGTTCCAATTCCAACGCCGGAAGCGTATTTTCCCGAAAACCCCTGTGGATACGTCTGTGCATCTCCAGATCTTCGTAAGCGATTAACTCCATATATTTTTCTTCATCTTCAAAATGCCTCATTGCATGTTCTTTAAAATACTTGATTCCTTCCTGACATGCCTTTTTGCTCTTTCTCTCTTCCTCACCAAAAGCGAAAAGCTTGTTGATAATCTTAACAAGCCTCCGGTGTTCCTCATCAATGATTTTTACTCCAATATCAAATTCTTCCTTCCACTCCAATTGATTATCCATCATAGTCTCCTTAGTTCCAAAAATTTTCTTTGGGCCGTCTGCCCATCGGCTCATAATCACACTATATCATAGAACCTGGAAAATGCAACCACTAATTGGAAATTCTTTTTCCTTACCATAGAAAGAACCGGCGGTACGACGAATCCTCACCGAACCACCGGTTCTTTTGTCATATTATTCTGATTTCATTGCCGGAAAAAAGAAATTTTTTCTCCTCTTTACTCCACAATCAGAAGTTCCCTCTTCGTATTTCCAAGAGGTCTACAGCCAGTTTCCGTCACCAGTACTGTCTCGCTGAAACCTACGCCGTACTTGCCAAGCTCTCTGAGGGCCGGAGGCATATGGAATACCATGCCGGGCTTTAAGATTCTCTGATCTCCCTTCTGGAGGCTCATAATATGGCCCTCCCCCCAGTCTGGAGCAAAGGCGATTCCAAGAGAATATCCTGTACGCTTTCTGTAATTTTCATAAAGGCCGGCCCGTTCGATCACGCCACAGCAGGCGGCGTCCACAAATTCAGAAGTCACTCCGGGCTTTATGGCGTCGATGGCCGCATTCAGAGCTTCAATACAGACCTTGCTCCACTCCGCCATCCGTTCAGAGGGTTTTCCAAGGCATACCGTTCTCATCAAAGCGCCATTGTAACGGTTCACCGTAGCCGCCAGCTCTAAAAGCACAGTTTCGTTGTTCTGGATCACCCGTTCTCCCCAGGAAGAGTGCATCGCGCCGGCTCTGGGACCGGAAGCCACATAAGGTTCCGTTCCGTAATATTCGCTGCCCTGCAAACACATCTCAGAGAAAAAGGCGGCCGCCACCTCTTTTTCTTTCTTACCAGGACGAACCTTTTCCATTCCCTTTGCCATCGCAGCGTCCGCAATACGGCAGCAGTCTTCGATATATTCGATCTCCTTTGCCGATTTGATCATTCTGGCCGCTTCCACGGTACCGGAGGCATCCACCACACTGGCGCCCTCAAGTTTCTCCTGAAGGCTCAGAAAATTCTTTGTGGTAAGGAACCAGGAAGTAAATTCCACGCCGACCTTTCCGCCCCGAAAACCTTTTTCCAGAATCACATCCACCGTTTTTTGCAGCGGATCATCCGTATCGTCATAAGCCACCAGGCCGTCGCCCGAAAGCCAGGAATAAACTGTGGCATTTCCAACCTCTCCCCTTCTTAAAACCAGGGTCATCTCTCCTTCCATGGGAACCACCAGACACATGTACATATAATAACCAGGTGATTTGTGCCCTGTTAAGTAAAATACGTTTTCCGGCGTGTTCACCAGCAACATGGAAAGCCCCTGCTCCTCCATAGACGCTTTTACCTTTGCAATCCTTTCCTGAAATTCTTCCATGGAAAATCCGATTTCTTTCTGACTCATAGATCCTTCCTCCTTCTTTTATTCCTCATTTTATAGATAAAATTTTGATAAGAACCGCCGGGCCAGATCGTCCGGCAGCCGTATTTCCAGGTTCTATTTTCTGTGCTGTCCATTTCCGAAGTATTCTTTTGTAAGCTCCCTTACCTCTCCGGAAAGCGCAAGGACCACAGGAACGTTGATCAGGATTACAATCGCTAGGAAGAAATCAGAAAGTCCCCAGATGACTTCCAGACCGCCCATAGCTCCCACCATTGCGCCGCCAAGGCTTAAAAGACCGCAGACAATGGTAATGATCTTTTTGTTGCTTTTTTCAAATACGTAAAACATTCCCCTCTGAAACAGGAAATTGTTGTTGATCGCCGTCGTATAGCCAAACAGAATAACGCTGATACAGACAATCGCTTTCCCCAACCACTGTCCCGGCAGACCGACGGAAAAGGCCATGCTGGTAAGTTCCAGACCTTTCAGACCGCTGTCATAGACGCCCGTAAACATGATGACAAGAGCCGTGGCCGTACATACGATGATGGTGTCCACGAATACCTCAAAGATCCCCCACATCCCCTGTTTTGCCGGATGGGTGGTAATAGCCTGACCATGGATGATGGCTCCAAGACCCACGCCGCCGTCATTGGAATATACGGCTCTTGCAAATCCCTGACGCATGGAAAGAATCACCGTCGCGCCCACAAAACCGCCGATGGCCGCACTTCCGGAAAAGGCGCTGCTCACAACCAGGGACAACACGCCGGGAAGCTTTGTAACATTCAGGAACACAACGACAATCGCCGCTGTAAAATATACTACCGTCATAATCGGTACCAGTACGTCTGATACCTTGACCAGGCTCTTAAGTCCGCCGAACACCACCAGCGCCAGCAGTACTACAAGGGCAATTCCCGTAAACACCGGATCCACACCCACGATGGTTTTCATCGCCGCCGCAATGGTATTGGACTGTACAAACCCCATAACAAAATAACCGATACCAAAAAGCAGTGCATAAATCATGGCCAGCCAGGCCCACCTGCTGCCCAGCCCCTTGCGAATATAATACATAGGGCCGGACTTATATTCTCCTGTCTCCTGGTCAAATTCTCTGTATTTGACACCGAGAACAATCTCACTGTATTTGCAGACCATGGAAAAGAGCGCCGCCACCCACAACCAGAATATGGCTCCTGGACCGCCGATACCGATAGCCAGTCCCACGCCTGCAATGTTTCCTGTACCGATGGTTCCGGCCATGGCCGCAAGCACCAGTTTCAGGGGACTCATCACACCCTCCCCTTTTTCCTTCTCTTCTTTCTTTAAAATACTACCAAAGGTAGTTTTAAGCATAAACCGGAACCGTCTAAACTGAATCGCTCCCGTGCAGATCGTAAGTACCGTCGCTGTCACAAGGATAACGATCAAAAGTGGCCATCCCCACAAAAAGTCGCTGAGCTTTACAATGATACTCATACATATTCCCTCCCGTTTCTTCCTTAATAGGTATAGGTTTCCGGCCGAAGATCCGTCAGATAACAGCCGGCGGCTCTGGCCTTTTTCACCTGGTCCAGATCCACACTCACAAGCTGCATTTCCTCGATATTCAGGTTCCCTTCCATCAAAGAATCCCCAGTGATATCATAGAACCGGTTGCTGCCAAACCAAATCTCTTCCCCCGCTCCTCCGGTGGCGTTGACCGCCCCGACATACATGGTATTTTCTAACGCCCTTGCCCCGAAATAAGTATTCCAGCGCTTCCAGTGGAGATGGCAGAAGGCGCTGCTTACCAGTACCAGTTCTGCTCCTTTTAGAGCCATCATTCGCACAGATTCCGGAAAACCGGCATCGTAGCAAATTAACAGTCCTAGTTTCCCAAAATCCAGATCAAAGACCGGATATTCTCCCCCCTTCTCAAAGAGTTTTGCCTCCTCGTCCCACAAATGAACTTTGCTGTAGGTCCCTTCGATCTCTCCTTCTCTGTTAAACAGATATTCTCCGTTATAGTACCTGCCGTCTTTTTCTATTACACAAGGCATCACCACATAAATCCCGTTCTCGCCCGCTGTTTTCGCCATATCCGATACAACGTCGGAACTTGCCTGGAGCGCAAGCTCCTCCTTGTGAGCCGTCACATACTCCGTGTTATATCCGCCGGCAAACAGCTCCGGAAAAACCACCAGATCGGCTCCCTTTTCCGCCGCCTGCCGCACGAACTCACATCCCCGCTTCACATTGTACTCGATATCCCCGATCCGACTGTTAAACTGTACCAGCGCAATGGTCACATTTCTCATAGTCCCCTCCGTTTGCTTCTTCTCCTGAAATCTTTATGCTTCTGTTTCTTCCTTTTCTTCCTGATTTTTAAAAATCAAAGAACCAATGACAACTACCAGCACGCATGCGCCAAAGGAAAATACCGTACCGCCTGCAGGGATAGAAGCCAGATCCGGAACTTTCAGAGTAATATAACCCATCAGTACGCCTGCAAGCATCCCGATCCCAACAAATACAGGATTCGCCTTTTTCTTCATCAATGCCACCGTGACTACGCCGCCGGCCAGAGGCCCTGCCCCCAGTGTATAGCTCATACCAAAAAGGGCCGTCATCCAGGTACCCGCCGTCGCGAAATAAAGAGCCAAGATTCCAAAAATTCCAGAGATAATAATGCCGATCCGCAGAACTTTTTTATCGTCTGCCTTGGGATTGATAAACTTAGAATACAGATCATGGGTGATGGTCAGAGAAATCGAATTTAACATGGAATCTGCCGTAGACATCGTTGCCATCATAATACAGACCGTATAAATCACCGCCACCCACTTAGGCATAAAATTATTTAAAAACCAGGGCCATACGGAGTCGTTCACCAGATCCGAAGGAGCCCCCAGTTTTGCCACGGCCAGCCCCACAAAGGAAGTCAAAGTCGCAAAGAAAATCGTCGCGACTCCGGTCCAGACAAGGCCTCGTTTCGCAATTTTATCCGTCTTGGCAGAATAAATTCTCTGATAACTGGACTGAAGCCCCAGGCCGGATACAATACCAGATACAATCCACAGAGGAATCGTATAGGAAGGCATTCCATTGACCGTCATCGGATCCATCAGATCCGCGGAAGTTCCCGCCACAATTCCGCTAAATCCTCCTGCATAAAAAAAGGCAAACGGAACAGTCCCGGCAAAGATCACCAGCAGAATCAGCCACTGAACGGCATCCGTATACGCCACAGCCAGATAACCTCCCACTGTGGAGTAAATCATCACAATACCGCCTACCACAAAGATACCCACCGTATAGGGGACGCCTACCGTCTCTAGCATCCGGGCTGCCGCCGTGGTCTGGGCCGTCACCCAGGCAATCGGCACAATCAGACAGACAATCGCAGACACAATGCTCAGGAACTTATTGTGATAACGGTTGTCAAACCAGTCTGGCAAAGAGATGAAATTTCCTCCTGTCTTTCTCATCTGTTTGACCAAAACGGCTGCCATAAAGAAGAAACCAAGAGCCTGAGGCGCTCCATACCAGATAGAGGCTGTCCCGTAGCGGAACCCATTTCCGATCCAGCCAAGTGTCATACCGCCGCCCACAAAGGTGGCGCACTGAGTACCAATGGTTACCAGAGACCCCAAACTTCTACCGCCTACATAATAATCGTCTGAAGTCTTGACCTTTTTGGACGACCACAGGCCGACACCAAGCATAACAATTCCCAAAATCGCTACAATCGTAATTCCTAATGACATCTTAAGTACCTCCCATTCTATTTCATTTTCTTTCCTCCCAAGAGGCCTTCATAGGGCGTACTGTCGATTGACAGGAGCATACGTTCCTATCTATATTTTCCTGTCAGTCAGTCGTAAACACCTCCGTAAGTTTTGCTTCATCCACTGTCACCCCAAGTCCGGCTCCCTCCGGCACAAAAACCTTGCTGCCGCATACCAAAAGTCCGGTAGTGGGATCCTCTTCAATCCTCACATGCCCATGAACCTCAAAAAGTCTGGTTTCCGCAATAGCCCCACACTGGACTGCAGCGGCCACCGCCATCATTCCTTCATCCATCCCTCCTATCATAAATTCAATTTCATGGGCCTTTGCCAGCGTCATCAGGCGAACCGCGTTGAAAATGCCGCCGCATTTGATCAGTTTAATATGAATCCCATCCAGAACTCCCAGTTCTGCATAACGAACAAAATCCTCCACGGTCGCTACTGCCTCGTCTCCAAAAAGTTTCATTGGGCAATGCGCTTTCAGTTCTTTTAACCGGAGAGGGGACTGATATCTGACAGGCTGTTCTGCCACTGTCACTCCATAATTTACAAGAACATTCAGATTCCGGATAGCGTCTCTGACATTCCACGCCTGATTGGCATCCACACTGTAGACCACCTCATCTTCCAGTCCCCTGTCCCGAATCACATCCCATACGATACGAACCCTTTTTAAATCATAGGAGAAACTGTCTGCTCCCACCCGCACCTTGAGAAACCGGCAGCCTCCTTCCAAGATTTCCTCTGCCCTGGCTTTTGCTTCCTCCGGAGACATAAAAGGGATGTTTTCCTCTGAGGGGAGTACATCGTGAATCTTTCCTCCAAGCAGATCATAAACCGGTTTTTCCGCCAGCTTTCCCGCCAGATCGTATGCGGCACAGTCGCAGGCCGCCTTCGCCGCCATATTCCCTTCCACGCTTCCTTCAATCGCCAGATGAATGCGATTTAAGTTCTCTGCCGGAAGCCCCAAAAGTTTCGGCGCCACCACCGTAGAGATAGTGGAAACCACTGCTCCCGTCGTATCTCCTGTAAAATAGGAACAGTTTCCCCGAACCTCTCCGAATCCTTCTGTGCCATCCTCAGCCGTCAGTTTTACATAAACTCCGTCCAGGGCTGTCACAAGTCCGGAAGAAGCATGACGAAAAGGAATTTTGAGCGGTTCCGCGCAGGTATATACGGTTACTTTTATAATTTTCATTTTCCATTCTCCTTTTTATGGAAATTTCTGAATCTTTTTTAACCGGGCTCTGGCAATCCTTTTCAAAAATCTTCTGCAAGAACCCTTTTCCTCCAGCCAATCCAGATTAATGAAGTAGCGCCCGAATTACCTGTTCATCCACCAGACAAGCAGTTTCCAGTTCCTTATATTCGATATATTCATTGGGTTTATGGCAGTAATCAATATTTCCCGGGCCGATAATAATCGTGGGAATCCCTTTCCGCATAAAATGATTCATATCGGTATTGCAGATGACGCCGTAAGGAGTCTGTTCTACTCCAGTCACCTGCTCGCAGGCCTCATAGGCAATCTGCGCGATTTCGCTGTCCGGGCTGACGGCAGAAGCCGGCCCTGTCGTTACCAAATACCGTTCAATTTCCACCTTTGCTCCCGGAAAGGCAGCCTCTGTATCCGCACAGAGCTTTTCAAATGTCCGGATCACTTCTTTCTCGTCCTCACCGGGAATCATCCTCCGATCCAAAATCAGCTCGCACCAGTCCGGAAGAACATTTTCTTTCACTCCCGCTTTCAGCATGGTAATGGAAATAGAAGGTTTTCCTGTGGAAGGATGTGTGATCTCATGAAGTCCCTCCTGAATCTTGTCCACCAGACCAGACAGATAAGCCGCCACTCTCACGGAGCTGATCCCCTTTTCCGGCGTGGAGGAATGGGCTGTTTTTCCATGGATTACGATAACCGGGCGGATACTCCCGTTATGTCCAAGCCCGACGCGACAGTTTGTCGGTTCTCCCACAATGGCGTAATCTGCTTTCAGGTCTGTATGCTCCGTCAAAAATCTGGCCCCCTTGCTGTAGGTTTCTTCATCTACCACAGCCGCGACTATCAGGTTTCCGTTGGTCTCTCCTGGATTTTCGATAATTCGTTTTGCCGCCATCAAAAGAGCCGTCAGACAGCCTTTTGCATCAGTAGCTCCCCGTCCATAGGCTCTGTCCTCTCCCCTTGTCAGCACATAAGGATCTGTATTCCAGCCGTCTGCAGGAGGAACCACATCCATATGAGAATTGAGCACCACCGTTTTTCCGCCTTTTCCGATTGTCGCCCTAGCAATGACATTGAACCGATCCCCTTCTACCACCTGTCGTTCCACCGTCATTCCCAGCTTCTCCGTATAGTCCGCCACCAGATCTCCCATGGCCTTTTCCTGTCCCTCCACACTGGGAACTGCCACCATGCGTGTCAGTAGCGAAAGGGCTTCTTGTAAAAGTTCCATTGCCAATCCTCCCCCTTTTCGTTATTCTTTTTTGTGTTTTTCTTTACATTGTGTTTTTAAAACAAGAATATTTATGATTTGATATTTTATCAGTTTATATGTAAAATCAAAGTTCCATGTTTGATTTAAAAGACATTTTAGAAAATAAATCCTGATTTTATTTTACAAAATTAATATGCAAAAAATATTGTAGGAAATGGACATAAATGCTTCAGATAATTAAGAAATTTCCGACTCAGAAATGAAAATTCCGAACAAAATTAAGAAAGCCAAATAAAGGCGACTGCAAAAGCGGGGCCTTGGCCGGCAGCCTGACATCCCGGTAACGCTCCAGTCCGATAGGCAGATTTTGCGGGTTTTGTGAGCATAGCGTCGTCTGTCTCGCTGACCAGTTTCTATGGAAGCAGAGGCAGAGGGCAAATAGCGACGCAACAAAACCAAAAAATCAACGTGGACCGGAGTGTTACCGGGATGTCAGGCTGCCGGCCAAGGCCCCGCTTTTGCAGTCGCCCTTATACGAACATCCAGTCATCCTTGTCATAAGATTTTGGAGTCAAAAGCGTGTACCGTTTAAACTCCCGAATAAAATGAGACTGATCATAATATCCCAGACTTTCATAGAGAAAGTCGTGGCTTTTCTTCTCAATTCCATAAATTGCCTGTTGGATTCGCACAATACCGGAATATTGCTTGATGGGCATCCCGATGTTCTGACGAAACACCAGATTGGTATAATGCTGGCTGTAACCTAACGCCTGCGCCAGTTCAGAGACAGCCAGGTTCCCCATTCTGTTCGCCACATCCTCCACAATCAGTTTCGTAATGGTATTGACCTGGTTTTTTCCAAATACATTGTCCCGCTCCAGCATATAGAGGACTCGTTCTTCAAAACTCCCCATTTGCTCCACAGCCTTCTCCATAAAAGTAATATCTTTATAAATATTGACTGGGCAGTTGTTATTGATAATATGGCCGATGTCATTTAAAAATACCTCTGGTACTACTCCCGCATTGAATTTGATTCCAAAACAGCGCTCATGGTTACTGACCAGGGACGGCTTTCCCATCAATGCGCTTCCGATAAGGCGGGCATGACATTTTCCCTGATTCCATAAAAACCAGATATTGACGCAGCCGTCCGGAATCGACAAGATCTTCTCCTGCATAGGATTCCCGATTTCATAAAATTTGTGGATCAAATCATGCTCCATCCGTATCTCTTGGTAGGTGGTATGGGTTCCCGTACAAAAGGTCTTAAATTCCATCGCTTTTCCCTCCTTATCCTCGATAGACAAGGACAGATCATGCGGCTTGGAACATATATCCTCTTGTCATCGATGGTATCCTTTGTAAAAAAAGCCATTACCTAGCCAACCAGTCCCTTCAGTCGCATCAGTAATGGCTCCTTCGCCAGACAATATTTAACTTAAAAATCGATCCTTTTTTGCAGAAAAAAGGACTGCAACTGCCTGCAGTCCTCTTTTCCATATGCTATTTCAAATAAGGTAAAGGAAGTCAGGCACTATTTTTCCATTATACCCCTGCTTTCCAAAAAAATATAGGATAAATTGTACCTTTCTAAAAAAGCATTCTTCCCCCACCATTTTATTTCTATCCTGCACTTAGAATAGCGTGATCCCATACTCCCGCTTCAGCGCTTCTGAAAGAACCTTCGTATCTGGCTCAATAAGCGGCGCTTTCGGAAGCCTGACCGCCGTACTGCCTGGATCCTTTAAACCACTGGATGTAAGGACCGCTACCACAGTCTCATCTTCCCTGATTCTTCCCTGGGCACGAAATTTTGCCGCCGTTACCAGAGAAGTCACAGAAGCGGCCTCCGCATAAATGCCTTCCGTCCGTCCAAGAAGTGCTTGCATATCCATGGCCTCCTCCTCGCCGGTTCCTTCTGCATAACCGCCAGAACGGGTAACTGCCGCGTAGCTTTGATAAGTACTTACTCCTCCGGAGATAGAGAAAGCTACGCTGTTTTTTCTGGGAGGAAGCTTCACCGGGAACTCGGCTCCTCTCTGGAGCGTAACCGCCAGAGCTCCTTCCACCTCAGAGGCATTGATTTTTGTCTGCTTCTCTGAAAGTCCAAGGGTATGGATATCCTCTACGCCTTTCCAGATCCCATAAAGGCCGTCCCCATAAACGCCCGGCACAATCATTTGATCCGGAAGTTCCCCAAGATCTTCAAAGACTTCATAAGTCAGCGTCTTATATCCGTCAATACCAAAACAGTTGCTTCCCATAGCCGGCAAAACATAACCGCTCATGGGATACCAGCCAAACTCTTTCACACACCGTTTCATTATTTTCCAGCGATCCGACGGCTCTTTTAAGGCAAATACATAAGCTCCATAGGACTGCATCAGCGTTTTCATGGTTTCCGGTACACTCTCCAGAGTAAATACCACACAGGGAAGCCCGGCCGCCGCCGCGTAAGCTGCCGTAGCAGCTCCGTGGTTCCCCGTGGAAGATACGGTGATGGCAGGTGCTCCTGCTTCCAGAGCCTTTGTGACCCCCACACTGCAAAGCCGATCTTTGTAAGACCAGGTGGGATTCATTCCCTCCACCTTGACGTACAGGTTGGGAATCCCAATCCGCTCCCCGAGTCTTAAAAGAGGAAGAAGAGGCGTCTTTCCCTCTCCAAGGGTCACTGGTTTTGTCTCTTCTCTGACAGGCAAAAATTCCCGGTGAGCCCAGAGTCCCGGTCCGGACGCTTTTCCAAATCCTTTCCGGAGAGCTTCTTTATCCTGGCCAAACTCGTACCAGGTTTCTCCGTTGACAGAGGTTTCCGTTCCCCGGCAGACCGGACAGCCGTCAAATGCTTCCTTCTCCTCTATGGGATGCCCGCATTTGATACAGCGGATTCCCTGATAATATTGACTCATAGACACCTCCTTATCGGAATTCAAACACCCTGGGCTTTAAGAAATTAATCAAAGTACTTGCAGCCAGACGATTGGTCGATCCAGTCGGATCACAAGGCGGAGACACCTCTACCATATCAATCCCTCCAATCACAGGGGTACTCCCCAGGATAGCGCCGATAGTCAGAAGTTCCTCTGCAGTAATTCCGCCGAACACATAGCAGCCGGTTCCGCAGGCAAAAGCATTATCTACCACATCAATGTCTATGGTCACATAAACCGTATCGCAGCCTTCTGACGCTGTCTCAATGGCCTTCTCCATAATGGTCCGGATTCCCTGTGACCGGATATCATCAATGGTATAAAGAGAAGCTCCACCGTTTATCGCATATTCATAGCCTTCCACCCCGGTGGTTCCGTTTAAGCCTACGAACACCATATGTTTCAGATCCACACCCTCCAGCTCGCTGATGCGTCTGGCCGGAGAACCCTGATAGTATTTCCCCCAAGTATCGTTCCCCTCGTACATGTCCATATGGGAATCGATGTGAATGTATCCGATTTTTGCCGGCCGGCCAAGCCGTTTTCCATAGCCTTCTTCAAAGCCTTTGACGATGGGCCAGGCCACATAGTGATCGCCGCCCAGAGTCACAGGGGTCGCTCCCTTTTCCGTAATCTTGGAAATCACTGCCGCCACACTGTCTGTCGTTTTGCAGACGTCCGTAGGATAGACCCGGATATCTCCAATATCCTTCACAATCTCCTTCGGTTTCGCAAGCATCCGTTTTTTCGTACATACATCGATGACTTCCCCGTCAATGGCGCAAAGATGATAAATAAAATGCTTGGTCTCCTCGCGAATGGCGTTGGGCGCATAGCGGGGGCCTGGTCTGGTTCCGATGGTCACATCATAAGGCACCCCAGAGATCACATAATCCCCTGCCTGTACTTCATCCACCGTCACATAGGGAGCTCTGAGAAACGTATTGATTCCGCTAAAGGAGGGATACAAAATTCTCTCATCCATAATCGCATATCCTTTCTGATTTTTCCATCTTTGATTGTTATGATACTCCCAGATAGGTTTTCTGAATCGTATCGTCTTTCAAAAGCTCTGCCGAGTCTGCCGTCATCATAATATTTCCTGTTTCAATGACGTAGGCCCGGTTGGAGATTTCAAGAGCCAGATTGGCATTCTGTTCTACCAACAGGATGGGAATACCAAGCTTCGCGATATCCAAAACCGTATCTCCGATGACGTCTACAATCTGCGGCGCCAGTCCCAGGGACGGCTCATCCAGCAAAAGAAGTTTCGGGGACGCCATCATGGCCCGCCCCACTGCCAGCATCTGCTGTTCGCCGCCGGAGAGGGTCCCGCCAAGCTGGTTAATCCTCTCTTTCAGCTTTGGAAACACCTCCATCACCCGTTCCAGGTTGGAGGCAATCTCCGTTTTATTTTTTAAGGCAAAGGCGCCCATCAAAAGATTTTCCCGGATGGTCAGCTTCGTAAAAATTTTCCGTCCCTCCGGCACATGGATAAGTCCCATCTGTACAATCTTATGAACCGGTTTCCCCACAATGGACTCTCCCCGGAATATGATGTCCCCGGACACCGGCTTTTGCTGCCCGGAAATACTCCTTAAGGTCGTCGTCTTTCCCGCTCCATTGTTTCCGACCAGGGCCACCACTTCATTCTCCCGAACCTCCATGCTGATGCCGTGAAGGGCCGTAATGTTTCCATAGCGTACCGTCAGATTCTTAATCTCCAGCATTGTAACCCACCGCCTTTCTTTTTGTGCCCAGATATGCCTCGATGACCTTGGGATTGGCCTGAATTTCCGCCGGAGTGCCGGCTGCCAGCCATTCCCCCTGGGCCAACACGGTAATATGGTCCGAAAGCTTCATCACAAAACGCATATCATGCTCGATGAGCATCACCGTTTTCTTAAGCTCCTGGTTGATGGCGAGAATCAGATCTGAAAGCTGTGCCTTCTCCGCCGTGTTCATACCGGCGCAGGGCTCGTCAAAAAGCAGCATCTTCGCACCTGTAGCCAGTGTTCTGGCAATTTCCAGCTTTCTCTGGTGACCGTAGGGAAGATTTTTGGCTTTCTCGTTCACCACATCGGAAAGTCCCACAAATTCCAAAGCCTCCAGCGAACGATCTCTACTCTCCTTCTCCTCTCCTCTGCACCTTCTGGATATGAAAATTTCATCAAAAATATTCTGTCTCATATTGTGATGGAAGCCAAGCTGAACATTTTCCAGAACACTCATCTCCTGAAGAAGGCGAATATTCTGAAAAGTCCTGGAAAGTCCCTTATCCACAAACTTATGGGCAGGAAGCCCCTGAATCTCCTCTCCGTCAAAAATCACCTTTCCTGCTGTGGGAGCCAGAAAGCCAGTCATCACATTGAAAAGAGTGGTTTTCCCCGCGCCGTTGGGACCGATCAGAGCAGAAATCATTCCCTCGTCTGCCTGCAGAGAAACGTCGTTCAGGGCCTTCAGGCCTCCGAAAAACATATTGATGTGCTGCGCTTCAAGCAATGCCATTATGCCTTACCTCCCTCTTTCTCCACAGTCTTTTTTCCAAATAGCCCCTTAAATTTTGCAGATATCATCTGTCCCCAGCCCCGCTCGTTGGCAATGACGCCGATGACCATCACTGCGCCGATGAAAATCATCCGGTACGTCTGGGCAAAGCGGAAAATCTCCGGGGCAATCGTCAAAATAAAGGCTCCGAGTACCGGTCCCAGAAGAGAACCGGCGCCTCCTAGAATAACCATACAAAGCACAGTCGTTGAATCGGCCACTGTAAAGGTATCCGGGCTGATAAAGGAAACGTAATGCGCAAAAATAGTGCCCGCCATACCGGCAATACAGGCAGAGAGCACATAAGCTCCTACTTTGTAAAAATAAAGATTCACCCCCAGAGAACGAGCTACGGTCTCGTCATACTTAATCGCGAATAGCGCACGTCCCACCTTGGTATGCATCAGACGTTTGCTCATAAACATACAGAACACCAGAAGGGCTAACCCATAATAAATATAGGCATTGGTCGAAAATTTATATCCGCCGATTTTGGCGCCGTCAATGCCGCTGATTCCCATGGGGCCGTTGGTCAGGGATACCCAGTTGATCTCCAGAATCCGGATCACCTGCCCGAAACCAGTGGTTACCAGGGCCAGGAATACTCCTTTCAGTCTCAGAGTCGGAGCCCCCAAGATGAAGCCAAAGGCCATGGCCACAATCCCTCCGGCAAAAAAGGTAATATAAAAAGGAAGTCCGTATCTGCTGTTCAAAATAGCCGCCGCATAGGCGCCGATTCCAAAGAAAGTGGCATGAGCCAAATTGGAAAGGCCGGTCATACCTACCGCGATGTTTAAGCTGGATGCCAGAATCCCATACATCATACACATCAGGATAATATGTACATGATAGGTGTTTGTAATCAAAATTGGCGCCAGGATTCCGATAAGGGCAACCACAAGAATCGAGTGTTTTTTAAGAAAATTCAGTACCTGCTTCAATTGTTTCAATCCTTGACGACCTCCTTTCCGATAATTCCTGAAGGCTTAAAGATGAGGAACAGAATCATAACCACAAAAGCCACGCCTTCTCTGAGCTGGGCATTTAATACCGTACCCGCCACGCTCTCAATCAGTCCCATCAAAATACCGCCCAGCATAGCTCCCGGTACGCTTCCTGCACCGCCAAGTACTGCCGCTGCAAAAGCTTTATTTCCAATAGAGGTCCCCATCATAGGATAGACCTGTGCATAATACATTCCCATCAGAATAGAAGAAACTGCACCCAAGGCGGAGCCGATGGCAAACGTCATAGAGATAGTCGCATTGACATTGATTCCCATCAGTCCGGCCGTATCCTGATCTAAGGAAATGGCGCGGATGCTTCTTCCGCTCTTCGTATAATTGATAAAAAGTTGCAAACCAATCATCAAAAGAATAGATACCACCAGTACCAGAATATGGATAGAGTTGATGGTAATTCCTCCAAAAGACCAAGAAGAAGTCTGAATAACGTTAAATTCATGGGGCTGTGTACCGAAGATCAACTGAATCGACGTCTGTACAATATAAGAAAAACCTACAGATACCGTAATCATCGCCAGCTTGGGGGCCGTACGAATGGGTTTGTACCCGACGCGTTCCATGACAACGCCGACCACCGCTGTGAGAATAATGCCGAAAAGACAGGCTGGTATAATACTAAATCCCATCCGTGACATGGCGAACCAGGCCAGATATGCTCCCAGCAGAGAAACCTCGCCATGAGCAAAATTAATAAAAGAAAGAGTTCCAAATATCAGACTGTACCCCAGAGCGAGAAGCGCATACAGCACGCCCAGAGTCAGACCGTTAATTAATTGTTGTGCTATCAAGTTTCCGCCTCCTTATATCCGTCATACAAAAAAATCTGTTTCTTACAGGTTTCTTGTATCTCTACTTTTTCGGAACAAGACGAGGCTGCCGTATTCTGTGATATGCGGCAGCCTCCTTGTTCCTTTTTGGATATGTTCTGTCTTATTTATATGCCGCAAAGGCTCCGTCTTTAATCTGGATTGCTACCAGAGGAATCTTTACATCGCCGTTTTCGTCATAACTCAGAGAACCAACCACCGTATCGAAATCCTTCAGGTCTGCCAAATATTTCTGAACATCTTCGCGAGTCTTGGCACCGTCCTCAACAGCCGCTTTAATCATATAGATTGCCGCATAGGCACAAGGAGAGGTCGGATCCTCCGTCCGTTCCCCATTTGCAGAATATTTCTCATTGTATTTATCAAAGAACTCTACTGCCTTCTCCGGCATATTATCCGGATCAAAATAACCGTCTCCTACCATGCCTTCTACTGCGTCTCCACCCAAGCTGATAACGGAAGGATTGTAGGTACCTGTGGCAGAGATAAACGGCTTATATCCCTGCTGTGCGCACTGTTTTGCAAAAGCTGCCAGCTCCGTCTCATCTGCGATGGCAAAAACCGCCTCACAGTCCGCGTCCATCATCTTGGTAATGACTGTATTGAAATCGATGGTTTCTCCGAGAAGGTATCCTTCTGCAACCAAAGGCTCGATTCCTTTCTCCTTCAGGCTATCCTGGGCCACTTTGAGCGCGCCCTGGCCAAAATCGTCATTCTGATAAATAATACCGATCTTTTCATATCCTGCATTGATGATCAGATCCAAGTCAAAGCTTGCGCGGTAAATATCTGAGTTCCAGACACGGAAGGTATAGTCTCCGGCTTCGCTGACTTTCGGAGAACTGGAACCGACTGCAATATGTACCAGACCCGCGTCGTTGTAGATAGGCGCCCCGGAAAGGGTACAGGAACTATTATATCCCGCAATGCAGGCAATGATTTCCTCATCCGCCACAAACAATTTCGCCACATTGGCCGCTTCCTTGGGATCGGCTTTGTCATCCATGGATACTAATTCTATCTTCTTTCCGTTTACACCGCCGGCCTCATTGATCTCCTCCACTGCCAGCTCTGCTCCGTTGAATACCCGCTTCCCAAGCTCCGCGCTGCCTCCTGTCATCGGTACGCCTACACCGATTTTGATAGTATCACTGTCTGCAGGAGACTTTTCACTCTCCTTCTTTCCACAGCCAGCAAACAGACCTGCAACTACTATCACCGCCATCGTACATGCAATCAATCGTTTTTTCATTTTGACACCTCCGTTTTCTGTTTATATCTTCCTAATTTCTTTTCGAATCTTTCTGTATTGCCTGTCTTGTTCCTCCCTCCCCTTAAATTTTCGCACTTCTTTTTTGTTTATAGAAAAAGACGCCATAAATTCCTACAATGACGTCTTTGCCTCCTATAATGTATGTCGATATTCATTCTTATAATGCAATTATACACATACTTTTTTATGACGTCCAATGCTTAATTGCTATATCCTTATATCCCTCAAGGTATAAAGACAGTCAAAAGGCCATTACCAACAGGCAGTTCTGCTGCCCAGAAAGTAATGACCTCTCTGACCAACCAACAAAAATCACGCCTCCCCGGCTATTTTACCAGTTCCCCATCTTTCATCACGCAAACCCCGTCCACGATACAGGTGGGACATTTCATAATCAGATCGATGTGAACCGGCGTGTCGCAGGTTCCGCCATAAGACAGATTGTTTCCGATACCAATATGCATGGTGCCAAGAACTCCTTCATCCTCCAGCATCCGTCCGCTCAGCCGACCTGCCGGATTCAAGCCGAAGCCCACTTCTGCCGCCAGATAAACCCGCTTGTCATGAAACGCCTCCAGCGTATCCCTGAGGACGTCTGCTTCTTTCCCGCCCTCAATCGACGTAATATATCCCTTTTCCACCTTCAGGGTAATGGGATTCTCCAGTACTCCCAGGCCAGGCAGCGGAATACTTCCGTCAATAACCAAAGTCCCCTCTGCAGAATCATCGGCAGGCCCTACGGCACATTCCGCATCCGGCGGAGAAGAAGCCTCTCCTTTTTCCCTGGACACTCCATAGCCAGTATCTGCATGACGTCCTTCAATGGAAGTGCGGAAATCTGTCCCGGCAGGAGTTGTGATGGACAGTTCTTTCCCCACAATTCTCGGTTTCAGATCATCTACAATTCGGCGCACTTCATCCCAGTCCGTAAAGAGACATCCCTCCTCCAGCATCTCCATGGAATAATCTGCCATATTCACAAAACGGGATCCTGCCTCACAGGCGGCAATCCTGGCCGCACTGTTGTACAGAGAAAACGTAGTTGCCGAAAACATGACGTCTGATTCCTTCATAGCCGCTGCAATCGCGTCTGTAGGCGCCTCTCCATGGGTGGAACGATCCGGCATACAGACTAACGTCGCATCTGTAAAATCCGCCGCACAGCGGTACATCGCCTCACCGATCTCTTTGCTGGTGTTGTCCGTGATCACAAGAACACGCTCCCCTTTTTTCACCTCTCCACAGGTGTGGAGCAGGATCTCACAACCCTTTCTCGCTTTCTCGCTCATCGCTACCTCCTGAAATACTCTTTGATTTTATCTGCCACAAAAGCCATTTCCTTTTCGCCATAGCGCTGATCACACTGAAGCATCACATTATGCTCTGATAAATATCTGGCGTCCTCGCCGGGCGTATAATACTCTTCCGGAAGAACCCACTGAATCTCTCCGATGATCTGATTTTTCGCCAGATAGTCGTAAAATTCACTACGGTTCTCCACCAGGACGACAAATCCAAAGGGCACATATTTATTTTCCTCATCCAATGGCCCTCCTGCCAAAGTCAGTCCCTCCACCTCTTTTAGATGTTCGTAAAGGTATCCATAATTCTCTCTCCGCCTCCGGATAGACTCCTCATGGTCCAGGTTAAAAAGAATCCGGCTGGTAAGTTCAGTCATCTCCCTGGGGGTAAAATCCAGATAACGAGCCTTATTCGCCTCCCGCTCCAACTGAAGGTAATAGGAAATATCTGCTTCCGGGTGAGCATCGTAATAATCCCGCATCACAGAAATCAGAAGCTGCCTATAAACAGCCTCGTCATAGGCGTTTCCAAGAGGCACCATGGGACAGTCTATCCCGTCCTTCACAGCCAAAATCCCTCCATCTGTCACAGGCATCCATTTCCTAGTACTGGCCACCAGGTAATCACCGAAACCAATCCGTCCCTCTTCCATGGTATAGAGTGTCTGCGTCAGATCTTCAATCAAGGTCAGCTCATGCTCCCGACAAATTGCAAGCATCCCCGATACTACCGCCTCCGGCTGAGGAATCCCAAAATAGTGAATCACATAAAGAACCTTGACATGTTCGTCAATCTTGCTTTTCAAATCCTCCAGATCCACGGTCAGATCCCGTTTTACCCGATAAAATCGAAAGCTTGCCGGACAGACTTCCAGGGAATTAATCACGGAAACACAAAGATAATCCGGCAGAAGAATCACATCCTCTTCCGTCAGATGGACGGCATTCAGCAAAATATAAGACGTCGCCGTCCGCCCATTCCCTGTATAAATCTTCCTCTGATACTGTCCCACGCCGTCACAGCGAAGGGGAAATTCCTTTTTCTCCGGTTCTCTGGCAAGAAGCACCGGATCTATATGATAAAAACCACCAATCAGCATGCCTTATCCTCCATGTCCCGGCAGGGTGGGCGGGAAACCTTTCGCTCCCCGCCGTCCGCTTTTCTCTTTATTTTTCTGCCAATACGTTATAATTGATCAGCGCATACACCTGAGCCGCTTCTCTGATTTCGTCCAAAAGCACATATTCATCCGGCATATGAGCCACCAAACCGGTACCAGGTCCATAGAGAACGGTAGGAATGTGTGAAACATTCGTCATATAGTCCGCGTCATCATGCTGAGGCGTCCCATAAAAAGGACAGTCCTTCCCAATCATCTCATGAGCTTTTACAACTGCCTGTACGATCTCCGCATCTTCCGCCACTTCGGAAGGATTGCTGTCATAGGTCAGCTCCGCCACAGCGTCAAAGGTCGGATCCTCTGCTTTTAGCTTTGCAAGAATCTCATTGATTTCCCTCAGGAACATCGCTCCCGTCTCTCCGGGCACCGTAAAGCGGGATACCCGCAGCTCACACCGATCCGGCACCACACTGGACCGCTCGCCGCCGCTAATCACGCCAGGATTGATGGAACCAGTGGCATACTTATGGACGCCGGGCTTGATTTTCTGGATTTCCTCATAGACCCGGCACATCTGCCCGATGGCATTGACGCCCTTATAAGGAGTCGCTCCATGAGCGCCCACGCCCATGGTCGTGACTTTCACCTCCAGCATACCGCAACATACCAGACAGCACTTTAAGTCCACGTCCTCGCCGTTTACGCACATATCTGCTGTGAATCCGTCCTGTAGCATCTTAAGCGTACCCTTCCGGCTCACATTCTGCACTTCTTCTTCCACCGGATACATGAGGGCAATCTCACCGGCAAAGGGAATCCCGGAATCCACCAGAGCTTTCGCCGCCATAATCTGTGCGGCAATTCCGCCTTTACAGTCGGTGGAACCGCGGCCATACATCTTTCCGTCAACAATCTCCGCCCCGAAAGGATCCTTCGTCCAGCCCTCTCCCACAGGTACGGTATCCAGATGGTTGTTGTAGGCAATTCGTTTTCCGGGCTTTGCCCCCTTAATCAGAACCAGGACATTCCCATGACGGTCAATGGAGCTTTCAAATCCAAGCTTTCCGCAATAATCACAGAGGAACTTTGCATAGGCCGCTTCATCCCCGCTGACGCTGGGAATCTTTACCATCTCAGCCAGCAAATTTATCATTTCCTCATCATAAGACTTTATAAGATCCAGTAACTTCTGATACATTTTTCTCCTCCTTTTTCAGACAAATATCCTCCTATTTCCGGACCGGACTCATTTTAGAACATCGCAATCAGTTTCTGCACCACGCTGTAAAGCGCATTGACTGCAAATACCAGCGTACATAAAGTTACGATTCCCATACTAACATTCTGCCTAGTATTATTGACAAACTCCCCAAGCAGAGATTTCTTATTGCAGAGCATCCAACTGATAATACATACCATCGGAAGCGCAATACCATTCAGGGCCTGAGCCGCGATGATAAGCTGTACCGGGGAAGAACCGAAAATCACAATCAGGATAATGGGTACCAGAACCACCAGACAGGTCACGACGATATTGTGAGTCGCCTTGGGATTTTCATCCAGCTTGAAGGCCGGCGGGAACAGCATATTGTGAATGGAAATCTGGTAAAGTACAGAAGAAATCGCCGCCGCCCACAGTCCAAGAGAGAAGAAAATCCCCGCATAGCGTCCCAGAAGGGGCGTAAGCTGCATAGCCATATCTGCCGCTGATGAAACCTGGATTCCCTGAGGATGAAGCAGCGTTCCGGCACAGACAATGATCGCACCGGTAATCAAAAACGTAATCACCATATTAAGGCCCAGATCTGCCTTCGCCAGCTTGATATCCGTCTTAGGCTGTTTAGAATCCGGATATTTTTTTCTCAAGAAACCGGAATAACCAAGAACCAGATTGGGCGTCACTGTGGTTGCCAGAAGCGAAACAGCCAGGATCGCATTGCCACCGGGAATCTTAAAGGAAAAACCTTCTACAAACATATCCCCGATGTTTGGTCCGGAGGTACAGGCCGTCAGCACAAAAGCGAGAACCATCAAAATGATCAATACCTGGTTTACATTCTCGATGATTTTATAACGGTTTAAAAGAACAATCACCAAAGCCAATACGGACATGATAATTGCCCACATCAGATACGTGGTTCCGGGGAAGAAATAAGTAAGGGCCATAGAAGCGCCGCTTAAATTTCCAGCCTGGAAAGCGATACTCCCCACAAACAACACCACCCACAGGAATTTCGCAACTCCCGGGTTGATATGCTCTCTCACTCCTACCATTACAGATTCCTTACAGCCGATGGAAATCCTCGTTGCAGGCTCCTGGAAAAAATATGCAATCACACAGGCCAACAGCAGAATCCAAAGCGCCGTATAACCATAGCTCGCCCCCTGGGTAGACGCTGTGGTCACAGTACCCGGTCCAATGATGGCAGCCGACATAATTGCACCGGGGCCCAAAGCTTTTGCATAGTCTTTGAACGTCAGTTTCTTTTCACCACTCATACAAACTTCCTCCTTAATAAAAATAGCATATATCACATCCATGCGAAATGAGACGGCACGGGATGTCTCTTGAAAACAGCCCATTCTTTTCTTATCATCTATCGCTTGCATTTGTATATTGAAGATTGTATACAATTTTAAAAAAAGAAAAAACCACTAGAAAATCAATGTGCTCTATCTGACTGATTTGCTAATGGCTCCTTTACCAAAAATGGCTCTCTATACAATTTCCACAAAATCCCTACATACCTTATTTTATAATAAAATCCTTTCCATTGTCAAGTATTTACAAAAAAAAACTCTAATTCTCTGTTTCATCCTCCATAATTCACATAATTGGCCCCCAAAAGCCGTTCCGCTCCATTCTCCAGATGTCGTTTCACTACCTGGTAAACCAGAGCTTCGTCTCGTTTTTCCAGAGCATGAACAATCTCCATATGTTCCTGTGTCGCCGCTTCCACGATACTGGTCTGAGTTTCCTCATTATCATATTCAGCCGCCCAACGAATCCGCAGAGAATGGGCTTTCATATTCTCCAGAGTACTTTTTAAAAACCGGTTCTGAAGATAATCCACCAACATCTGATGAACCTCCAAATCAGAATTGACATACTGCGCCAAGTCATCCGGATGATCAAAGACTTTCTGAAGCTTCTTTTTTACCTCTCCAATCTTCTCTTCCGGAATCTGATCCGTAGACAGCCTGGCGGCGTAAGGCTCCAGGAGTGCTCGCATTTCCCAAATATAACGGATATCTTCCTTCAGCACTTCTGACACCAAAGCGCCTTTTCTGGGCACAATGGTGGTAAATCCATCCCGCTCTAACATATTAAGCGCCTCGCGAATGGGCGCCCGACTGATACTCATCTCCGCAGACAAGTCCTCCTCCCGCAGTCGGTATCCCGGCTTCAGCTCCCCGCTTATAATTCTCTGTTTCAGGTTGTCATAAGCAAGCTGTTTCAAAGACGGGTTGGAGCCAAAATTTGTTCCTGACATTCGTTTCCTCCTTACCGGCAAATTCGTTTCGCCTTGTCTGTTTTTTCCTATCTATTCTCTTTTCTCGTCTATCTTATCACAGATTCTGTCCGGAATCCACCTGCTTTTTCCAGGAGCAGCAAAACAACCTTCGATAGCCGAAATCCGATAACAAACAGGCGCCCCGCTCTCTGTTTTCATCTGCTGTCAGATTCTACAGGTTTCATGAGCATAAGCTCGTCCGTCACGCTAATCTGCTTCTGTAAAATCAGAGACAGACAGCAAACGGCTGCGCACAAAACCTCAGAATCGACATAGAGGAAAACAGAGAGCGGGGCGCCTGTCCGTTACCGGATTTCGGCTGTCAGAGGCAACCCCGCCCCTTATTTATTGTAATTTTTTAAGCGCTTTCTCCAACCGATCCATACCTTCCACGATTTTCTCCATGGAATTGGTATAGGCGATTCTCACACACTTCGGCGCGTTGAAGGCTCCGCCCGGAACAATGGCCACATGAGCCTCCTCCAGAATATAACTGCAAAAGTCAAAAGAATCTTTGATCTCTTTTCCATTATACTTCTTTCCGAAATAATAGCTCACATCGGGAAGCAGATAGAAGGCTCCGTCCACGTTGGCACAGGTAATCCCCTCCATCGCCGTCAGACGTCCATAGGTATAATCTTTTCTCTTGGCGTATTCTGCCACCATCTCTTTGATACTCTCATCGTTGTTCTTTAAAGCCTCTACCGAAGCCCACTGCACAAAGGTAGTCCCATTGGAAGTCGTATGGCCCTGGATGGCGTTGATACCTGCAGCGATTTCTTCCGGAGCCGCCGTATAGCCGCACCTCCAGCCTGTCATGGCAAAAGCCTTGGACATTCCGTTGATCAGGATGGTATGATTGTAAGCTTCCTCAGAGAAAGAAGCCACGCACTCATGAACCTTTCCATTGTAAATCAGCTTCTCATACACTTCGTCAGAAATAATGTAAAAATCGTGAGCGGCGGCAAGAGCGGCCAGCTTCTCCAGACTCTCTCTGGTATAAACGGCGCCGGTGGGATTGTTGGGCGTATTGATCATAATAGCCGCTGTCTTTGGCGTAATGGCTTTTTCAATCGCCTCCAGGTCAAGCTGGAAGTCCTCTTTGGTATCCACACAGACAGGCACGCCGCCCACCAGCTTTACGATTTCTACATAGCTTACCCAGCCGGGCATGGGAATGATGACTTCATCCCCTGCGTTGACCACTGCCATCACTGCATTGTTTAAGGCCTGTTTTGCCCCAGTGGATACACAGATCTGAGTCGGCGTATACTCTACTCTGTTATCTCTCTTTAGCTTCTCGCAGATTGCCTGGCGAAGTACGGCAATTCCAGGTACATTGACATATCTGGTCGCCCCCTCATCCAGGGCCTTTTTACAGGCGTCTCTGATGTTCTCCGGCGTATCAAAATCCGGTTCCCCGGCATTCATACCGATGATATCCACGCCCGCCGCTTTCATATCGGCTACAACCCCCTCCAGCTCACAGGTAGCGGACGGAGTAATATTCTGAGCGATTCTGCTTAACATAATCATCCTCCTTTTCAGTTATTCTCCCTTGACTTTTGCTCCGACAAAGCGCACGGCTGCCTTCGCCAGCACAAGGGTTGGATCAAGATTCGGTTTGTCAATCTTAAACAGATCGAAAGCTACCGGAAGCTCCGTACAGCCAAGAACCAGAACTTCTGCTCCATCGGCAAAAAGTTCTTCCATGGCCCCATAAAAGCCGGTCAAATCCATAGACAAATTTCCAGCCTTTACGCCTTTATAAATCACGTCCATAACGGCGCTTTGATGAACCGGGGAAGGCGCGCACATCTCAATCCCCATGGCGTCAAACACAGTCTTATAGACTCCTGACTGACAGGTCCCGTCTGTGGCCAAAAGCCCGACCTTTTTTATTCCCCTCCTCTTAATCTCCTTTGCAGTCTCCTCAATCATATTGAGGAAGGGGGTATCCACAAAGGGGGTAAGCCGGTCATAAAAATAATGGGCCGTGTTGCAGGGCATAATCAGAACATCGGCCCCCATACCCTGAAGCCTTACGGCGCTTTTTACCATTTCCGGGACTGGATCTTTCCCGCCCTTTAAGATGGCGGCCGTCCGGTCCGGAATCTCCGTGTTGTTATCAATACAGACCCGCACATGCTCCTGGTCGCTTGCCGCATCCGTAATTTCTACGATTTTGCGAAACAGGTCGCTGGTCGCTAAAGGTCCCATACCTCCCACGATGCCGATGGTTTTCTTCATGATGTCCGTTCCCTCCCCGAAACTCTTTCTTCTGAATCGATTTCTCGGTAATTTCCTGTTTCCTTACCGCGTAAAACCAGTCCCCAGTATCGATATTTCCCGGGAGTTATTCCACATGAATGACAAAATCAGGACATGAAGTTTCACATTGGCCACATTTGATGCAATCCTCTTCTCTGGCCGCTTCTACGTAATTGTAACCTTTCTTGTTCACATGATTGGTGATCTCAAATACGTTTTTGGGACAGATACTCATGCAGATTTTACAGCTCTTGCAAAGCTCTTTATCAATATATACCGCCATGACAAATTCCTCTCTTTCTGCGTCAGACGCCATCCAATAAATGTCGTCCGCGTACTTTTCTTTTACAGAATTTTACAGAAGCGTCCGGATAGTTTCCACCATCTCCACAGGATTTTTCACCACATGGACTCCGGCGTCACGAAGAGCCGCAATTTTGGTTTTCGCCGTCCCCACATTGCCGCTGACAATGGCGCCTGCGTGGCCCAGGCTCTTTCCCTGAGGCGCATTCCGTCCCACAATCAGAGAGACTACGGGCTTTTTCACATGTTCCTTGATATAAGCCGCCGCTTCCTCTTCCGATCCGCCGCCGATTTCTCCCAGCAAAACAATCACGTCTGTGTCCGGATCTTCTTCATAAAGCGCAACTGCGTCTTTCTGAGTAAAACCCCAGATCGGACCGCCGCCGATGGCAACCACGCCGGACTGGCCAATCCCCGCGTCCGTCAGAGTTTTTCCGATTTCATAAGAAAGCGCGCCGCTCTTGGATACAACGCCCACACGGCCTTTATTAAAGAACCGGATAGGATGGGCGCCTACCTTGCACACCCCGGGTGCGATGACTCCGGCGCAGCCAGGCCCCACCAGAATGGTATTATGAGCCTTGGCATAGGCGATAATCTCCACCACATCATGAAGCGCAATTTCTTCTGTGGTCAAAACCAGAACCTTGATTCCGGCATCGATGGCCTCAAAACAAGAATCCTTTGCTCCTGCCGGGGGCACAAAACAAATCACCGTATCAAAATCATGCTTCGCCTTGGCCTCGGAGATATAGTCGTATACGGGAACACCGTGAACCTCCTGTCCCCCCTTTCCAGGGGTCACACCGGCTACGATATTGGTACCCGCCTCCAGCATAACCTTTGTCTGCAGGGAACCGGATTTTCCCGTGATTGCCTGAACCAGTACTTTGGAATCTTTATTGATTAAGATTGACATGTCCCTGCACCTCCCTCAATCTGCTGCACAAATTCCTTCACTGTGTCAGACAGGATATTGTAAGTGGGCATTCCCGCCTCTTCCATAGTTTTAAGTCCTACTTCTTCCATGGTGCCGCACATTCTGGTGAAGATGGGAATCGTTACGTTATGTTCTTTCACATACTTTGTTATACCAAGCGCCATATTGTCCATCCGGTTAAAGCCGCCAATTAACACCACAATGACGCCTTTAATCTCCGGATGTCCGGTCAGTGTCAGATCCATGGCCCGGTACATGACTTCCTCCGTGGTCATACCGCCAAGTTCACAGAAACTGGCCACGTGACCGCCGGCATCGTTGAGCAGATCAAGGGTCAGCATTCCAGTTCCCGCTCCGTCAGAGATCAGTCCCAGATCGCCGTCCAGAGGAACATAAGTGATGGTAGTCGCTTCTTTCTCCGGAGTCTGGTAAGCGTGAAGTTTCTCCCGTGCTTTCTCCAGCTCTGCAAGCTTTCCCTGCATGGGACGGGCGTGATCGTCGATGACAAATTTAGAATCCATCGCAACCAGCTTCCCATCCACAACTCCCAGAGGATTGATCTCCACCAGGAGAGCTCCGGCCTGAAAGAAGGCGTTTTGCACCTTTTTCACCAGCGCAAATAAATCCTGGGTATCTTCCACCTGGAGCATTTTGGCCAGATACTTAAGCTGATATCCCTTGAGACCTGTGAAAGGATCGATCTCTATTTTTACAATTTCTTCCGGATTGTCTCTGGAGACTGCTTCAATATCCATTCCACCCATTCGGCTGGCGATAAGGGTCGGCTTCGATACGCCCTGAAGGGTAATGGAAAGATACAGTTCCTTCTCTGCTTTCATCATCTGTTCCGCCAAAAGCCCGTGAACCTTGTGCCCCTTAATCTCCATATTCAGAATATCATGGGCATATTTCCGATAATCCGCTTCATTCTCACAGACCTTGACACCACCGGCCTTACCTCTGCCTCCTGTCATAACCTGCGCCTTGAGCACAAAGGGAAAAGCCATGGGGACTGCTTCCCCCTCTGAGACGATGAGATGGCTCTTTGGCACGGGAATTTCATATTCCCGCATCATCTGTTTGCCTTCATATTCAAATAAATTCATGGCCTCTCCTTATTTATAGTACAGATTATGCTCTTTCGCATAAGCTACTCCGGCCTCTACCGCCTTGAAATTCAATTCCACAAATCTGGGATTTACATTGTCCTTTACCACGTCTAAAAGATCCTGATGTCCGATGATACCCAAAGCCTCGCTCAAAAATCCAAGCATCACCATGTTAGCCGCCATACGGTTTCCGAGATCTACGGCAATCTGAGTTGCCGGCACTTCAAAGGTATTCTTAATCGGACGGGTAATATTCGTCACCAGACCAGGATCAATTACCAGAACGCCCTCTTCCTCCAGTGTGGGAATATATTTCTCATAAGCAGTCTGGAACATGGCTACCAGCAGATTTTTCTTCTCCGCAACAGGGGAATTAATCGCCTTTTTATCAATAATCAGCTCCGCCTGGCACTGACCGCCGCGAGCCTCCGATCCATAAGACTGGGTCTGCACCGCATAGAGATTGCCTTTTGTCACGGCGGTTGTTCCCAAAATCACTGCGGACAAAATGATTCCCTGTCCGCCAAAACCACATAAGGTAACTCTCTGGGGATATGTAATCATTTCTTCTCCTCCTTACATTAACTCGTTGGTGCCCTCATAAACGGGCTTTTCCACACGAATATACTCGCCGCAGCGAAGTTTGCCTTCCAGTTCCTCCGGGCTCATCTTCTTCGCCTGGGCATCCGTATAGGTATGCTCTTTGATCCACGCGATCACGGCGCCCGGATCGCCAGTCTTAAGCGCATAGCGGCCGAAATGTGTCGGACACTGGGAAACGATTTCAATCAGGGAAAATCCTTTATGCTCCAGAGCCCGCTCCAGGGCTTTTTTACACTGAACCGGCTGCGCCGTTGTCCACCGCTCCACATGCGTGGCGCCTGCCGCCTGAGCCAGAGCGCATACATCGAACCTCGGCTCTGCGCTTCCGTAAGGAGTCGTCATAGTTCTGGCCTTCTCCGGGGTCGTCGGAGCCACCTGGCCTCCCGTCATGGCAAAGTTCATATTGTTTACCATCACGACCGTCACATCCAGATTTCTTCTGGCTGCATGAATCAGATGATTTCCACCGATGGAAGCCACATCGCCGTCTCCGGCAAAAATCACCACAGGCGTATCCGGTTTCATCATTTTCACGCCGGTCGCCCAGGCCAGAGTTCTTCCATGAACGCCATGAAACATATCTGTTTTAATATAAACGGGGATTCTGGCCGTGCAGCCCACTCCTGCTATATGAACCATGTTCCTAGGATCCATGTTCAGTTCTTCCAGCGCCTGCATATAATAATTCAGCACCTGTCCGCAGCCGCAGCCGGAACAGAAAAAGTGAGGAAGTTTTTCCGGTCTTAAATAGGTTCTTCTGGGATTGATTTTCAGTTCACTCATCTTACTTAACCCCCTTTTTGATTTCTTCTAAAATCTCGTAACCGGTATGTACAAGGCCCAAATTCTTGGTAACAGGAATCACCGGACAACGGCCCGCCGCCACCCGCACGATCTCATTCACATACTTGCCCATATTCATTTCCACTGCAAAAATTCCTTTTACTTCTTTTGCAACTTCCGCGATGGCTTTCTCCGGAACCGGCCACACATTACAGAGCTTCAGAACGCCTGCCTTGATCCCGCATTCCCTTGCAAGTTCTGCAGCCTCAACAGCCGGACGCACTTCACTTCCGTAGGCAATCAGCGCATACTCAGCGTCGTCCATCATAATCCGCTCTGTCCTGCAGATCTTATCCGCATTTTCACGGACCTTTCCGCAAACTCGTTTATACAATTTGTCGAACACCACCGGATCCCAGTCAATACTTCCCTTTTCATCATGGGGATTCAGGGAATAAATGGTCTTGTAACCTTCTCCCAGAGGAGCCGCGTCAGGACAGCCAAACTCCGGAGCTGCAAAAGGCATATACTCTTCCGGCGACAGAGTCGTATAGTTTCTGTTATACAAATCGATTTTAGAAGCCTCAGGAATATCCAGACGTTCCCGCATCAGAGCGATGGTCGTCTCAGACATCACAATCACAGGGTTCCGATACTCTTCCGCCAGATTAAACGCCCAGATGGTATAATCGTAAAGCTCCTGGACAGAAGAAGGGCAGACCACAATCGCCTCATAATCACCGCTGGCGCCGTAACGCATCTGATATACGTCTGCCTGGCTGGCATAATTTTCACCGCGGCAGCGCTGTACGTCCGCAATCACCAGGGGCGCCTCAATGGTATATGCATATCCAAGGCCCTCCTGCATGTAATTGAATCCGGCGCTGGCCGTAGCCGTCATCACTTTTCCACCGGCCAGAGACGCTCCGGTACATGCAAAAATGGAAAAGAGTTCATCCTCTCCTTGTACGAACTTTCCTCCCACCTCCGGCAGCCTCTGGGACATCCTCTCTGAAATCTCATTGGCCGGCGTGATAGGATATCCGCCAAAGAAATTACATCCGGCGCTGATCGCGCCTTCCACAAGTGCGTAATTGCCCAGCATAAAATGTACGCCGGTCTTTACGCGGTTTTCTGATGCTTTTACGATTGGCATAAACGTTTCTCCTTTCCTGCTATTGGGTACCTTCCCCTGAAATAGCTCCTTTATTTGTATATTATATATTGTCGACAATTTTGCGTCAAGCACTTTATCTAATTTTCCGGACAAATTCTTTTATTCTGGCAGCACTTTCACGAATTTTCCCACTTTTTCCACACAGAAAAAGGCTCTTTTGATATAGAAACAGGCGGCCATGATACAGACACCTCGTCGCTCATCTCCACCTGTTTCATCCTTTCTTCTCTGTTCTTTCTATTTTAAATACTTTTTCAATATCTGGGTCAGCCGGTCTACGTCAATGGGTTTTGCCACATGTTCATTCATCCCGCACTCCAGACAGCGTTTGATATCCTCTGAGAAAGCATCCGCAGTCATGGCAATAATCGGCAAACCACTGTCAGAGCGAGACAAAGCGCGGATTCCCCTTGCCGCATCATAACCGCTCATCACCGGCATACGGATATCCATTAAAATGATATCATAGGTCCCGACTTCTGATTTCTCAAACATCTCCACACAGATTTTTCCGTTTTCTGCCCGTTCTATCTGAAAGCCTGCTTCTGTCAAGAGATCCTCTGCAATCTCCCAGTTCAGATCGTTATCCTCCGCCAGGAGAATCTTCTTTCCGGCAAACTCCTCCGGACGCTCCTCCGTCTGTTCTGTTTCCGGCTTTTGAATCCCGGCAAAGGGACTTAATCCCAGATACAGATTGGATTTGAACAAAGGCTTAGAAATAAAGCCCTGAGCGCCCGCCTCTTTGGCCTCCTCTTCAATGTCGCTCCAGTCATAGGCTGAAATAATCAGAATCGGGGTGGCCTCACCCAGATATCTGCGAATCTCCCGAAGGGTTTCCAGCCCATCCATACCAGGCATCTTCCAGTCCAGAAGCACAATCTCATAGTCGTCTTGCCTCTCGTGGTGTTTCTTCACCAGATCGATGGCTGTTCTTCCATCCACAGCCCACTCCGCCTCAATTCCGATTTCCTGCAAAGTAGTCACTGCGCTGAGACACAGATCCTCATTGTTATCCACCACCAGCATTTTCCAGGGAGGCAGAATCATATCCTCTTCCCGGACAACGGCGCGCTCCAGATCCACCGTAATCCGGAACTCACTGCCCTTTCCAGGCGCACTCTTTAGCTCAATGCTTCCCTCCATGGCGTCCACGATGGATTTGGTGATAGCCATGCCAAGACCGGTTCCTTCAATCTTATCCACATTGGAATTTTTCTCTCTCGAAAACGTATCGAAAATACGCTCCTGAAATTCCGGTTCCATACCGATTCCGCTGTCTTTTACCCGAAAATGACACCGTACGTAAGCCTCTCCCCGGGGGGAAGCCTCCTGCTCCAGATACACATTGATAAAACCATGCTCCGGAGTAAACTTAATGGCGTTGGACAACAGGTTAATCAGAATCTGATTCAGACGAACGCTGTCACAGTATACCTCCTCCGTCTGAATTTTCTGGATAAAAATATCAAAGTGCTGTCCTCTGGCTCTCACCTGGGGCTGTACGATATTTACAATATTATCCATCGTTTCCCTGAGAGAAACTTGGTTCAGATTCAGGCTCAGATTCCCGCTCTCGATTTTGGACATATCCAGCACATCATTGATGAGGCCCAGCAGATGCTTACTGGACAGGGTAATCTTTCGCAGGCAATCCTGTACCCGGAGTGTATCGTGAATATTTGTGGTGGCAATCGCCGCCATTCCCACAATCCCGTTCATAGGCGTGCGGATATCATGGCTCATATTGGAAAGAAATTCACTTTTGGCCTGATTTGCCCGCACCGCCTCGGCCTTTGCCTCATCCATCTCTTTCATCTGCCGCTGAGATACTCGGTAATATAGAATAAAGATCGTGATAATCGCCACCATAATAATGGCGCAGGCTCCCGTCATAGTATACACCCGCTGATTTCCCAGCCGGTTGACCGCATCATCCAGGTTTCCAAAAGGCATCACGCTGACCAGATACCAGCCGGAAAAAGGCAATGGCGTACAATAAATATGATGATGTACCCCGCCCATCTCTACAAGGGCCGAATATTCTTCGTTCAGTACAATCGCCGCCTGCAGCTCTTCTACATACTGCTGGCCGCTCTTTCCCTCTACTCCATATTGCTCCCGCATACGGTCAAAATAGCTTTCTCTATAGGCGTCCCCGGTACGGATCACATAACTTCCATCCCCGTGGATAATATGGGTATACATCAAAGAGCTTTCATCTTCCAGCACCAGCGCCTCCTGGAGATACGTCATGGGTATCCCCGCTACCAGAGCCATACTGGCGTCCCCGCTCTCCATTTCATAGATACTTTCTATCCCAAACAGCAAAACCCGTTCTCCATCCGGTCCCATCCCGCTGGTCACGGCGCTTCTTTCGCTCTCCAATCTAGCCAGAAAGCCCTCCTGATCCATCATCTCCACCGGATCTCCATAAAGCAGCTCGCAGTTCCCCTCTTTTGTATAAAGAGCCAGATAAGTAAACTCACGAACCTCAGCTCCAAAAGACATATCCTCCAGAAATTCCGGACCATACTCTGTCTTTTCCGGATTGGTCTGTTCCATAATCCCCCGTACCTGAGACAGACGGAGATTGATGATCGCCGTAAATTTCTGCTGAAGCTGTTTATTCATCTCCGCCATGTAAATCGTACCGATTTCACTGATAGAAGCTTCGCTTCTCTGAGACATCGTAAACGCAGTCCAAGAAAACACCCCGATACACAAAAGTATCAGACAGATAAAGCTGGTTACTAAAAATTTTTTCGGCTTCTGAATCATTGATATGTAGCTCCTTCTATTATCAAATATGTGCAGACCACCTGTATGTCTATAAATTTACCATACTTGCCCGTCTTATTCAAGACAGACAAAAAAATTTCCTTCTGAAAACTTCTGCCGAATAATGACAGCTTCTTTTTTTTATGATAGAATTTATTTGAACGATGTCAGGAGGAAGGCCGCATGAACAATCAGAGATTGGGACACAACTTAATCGAATCGCTGTTGTCTCTATTAAGTATTCTGGAAGAAAATGGTATGGATATGTACCGTCTTATGGAAAGTAAAGAACCACTCCCTCCCCTTTTGGATTCTCAGAACATTCAGACAGTTTATGAAGTCATCCGGTTTATGGATGAAATGCCCGGCGGCTTTTTAATCTATCAGGCGGATCGGGACGAACGGATTCTCTATGCCAATATGGCTCTCGTTCGTATGCTTTGCTGTGACAACCGGGAAGAATTTCGGGAACTGACCGGAAATTCTTTTCGGGGAATCGTCCATCCGGAGGATCTGGAATCAGTGGAAAAAAGTATCTGGGAACAGATCGCTGCCAGTCAGTATGATCTGGACTACGTAGAATACCGGGCTGTTCAAAGAGGCGGCGGTATTTGCTGGATTGAAGATTACGGACATTTCGTCCATACAGATTCTGTCGGTGATATTTTCTATGTATTTTTAGGCGATGCGACAGAAAAGAAAAACCGCCGTATGGCCGAACGCGCCGCTCTTCTGAATGAAAAAGATCGAAAAATACGGACTTTGATGGAAGAATATGACAAAGAAAAACGCCTGATCACCCAAGAGCATCTTCGGCGTCTGGAGGTCATCGAGGGACTCAGTGTCAATTACGAATCGATTCTTTATATCAATCTGGATGCAGACAGTATTCTGCCTTATCGTCTCAGCGGCCGGATTGAACAGCGTTTTGACGATTCGATTCAGGCTTTTGGTTTCCGTTCCTATATGTCTGAATATACGAATACCTGGGTTTTACCAGAGTACCAAGAATTGGTCCGAAAAACAACTTCCCCGGAATACATCCGCCAAAAGCTCTCGAAAAGTAAAACCTATTACATTAATTATCAAATTTCCTGTGAAGGGGAGCGACAGTATCTCCAGCTTCGGATTGTAAATGTCGGAAACAAGGAAGAAACTTCTCAGATTGTTCTGGGTTGCCGAAGAATCGACGACGAAATTCAGAAAGAAATGGAACAAAATCAGCTTCTTGAGGACGCCCTCGGACATGCAAACCTGGCCATTACTGCCAAAAATGCGTTTCTTTCCAATATGTCTCACGATATGCGCACCCCTTTGAACGCGATCTTCGGCTATGCAAACCTGGCAAAGCAAAATCTAGAAGATCAGAGCGCCGTTCTTGGCTATCTTGGCCGGATCGAAACTGCCAGCAGACAGCTTTTGGATCTGATTGAAAAAGTCCTGGAAATTTCCTGGAGTGAGGCCAATGATTCTCCTATCAACGAGTCGGAGTGTGTTTTGTCTGAACTGATGCAGGAGATTTATCATACTGTGTCCGCCTCGGCTGCAGACAAAGGTATTGATTTCTCCATTGATGTCTCCGGATTGATGCATAGCGATGTCTACTGTGACCAAGAAAAATTAAGACAGATCCTTCTCTATCTGTTAAACAATGCCATCACCTATACCCCAGGCGATGGTCGTGTCGCTCTGTCTGTCATGGAACTGGAAAGTCTCCCCAACGACTATGCCGTCTATCAGTTTGCAGTGGAAGATACGGGCATCGGTATCGGACAAGATTTTCTTGGTCATATTTTTGAGCCTTTTGAGCGCGAAAAGAATACCACCTTCAGCGGCGTTCACGGCTCCGGACTCGGACTGACCATTGCCAGAAATCTGACTGGGCGACTGGGGGGAAGCATTGAAGTCCAGAGCACCCTCCATCGGGGAAGTATTTTCACTGCCACCTTCCGGTTCCGCATACAAAAGCATCCTTTTCCTCTTTCCTCCGGACCTGAAATCACTCTGGAGAAACTCGTCGGCCGGAGGATCCTTCTGGTCGAAGATAATGAATTAAATATGGAAATCGAGACGGACCTTCTTACAGAATTGGGATTTCTCATCGAACCAGCTCTCAACGGTAAAATCGCGGTTGAAAAGGTAAAATCTTCCCAGCCGGGCGATTATCTCCTCGTTCTGATGGATATCCAGATGCCGGTCATGGACGGGCGGGAAGCCGCCATGGCCATCCGCAAACTGGAGAATCCCTATCTGTCCCAGATTCCCATCATTGCATTATCCGCCAACGCCTTTGAAAGTGACCGGCGTAAATCCATCGAAAGTGGTATGGACGCCCACCTGACAAAACCTCTGGACATTCCACTCCTTCTGGAAACTATTATGGGGACCATCCAAAATCATATGTCCCTTCAGAAACATAAATAATCTCCCCCCTATTAATAAGGGGCTGTCGGAAAATAGATAGCTCTAAACAGGGGCAGGTGTGACTTGCGAAAGTCGCATCTGCCCCTAAAATCTTTTAAAAATAGAAAAAAGATGGCTAAGGCTGTCATACCTTTACGGTTTAAGGAAAGTTTATTTCTATTATGTAGAGATTTGACTTCTACTTTTGAGGTGCAAAGCCCCCTTGCGGTAGCGAGGATTTTTTTAACAGGTTATCCGCCCATCCTCGGTATGGTATATGTAAGTAGAAGCTGCTGCTTG
>JAAWAV010000040.1 GCA_022792335.1 Lachnospiraceae bacterium | reverse complement strand
GGTATTTTCAAGATCAAGTCAAAACAGAGCGAATCGGTAATCTGCACCAGTTCATAAAAAATGGTGCGTCACTTGAAGCTGTTTTGAAATTGGTAGGGTAGTTTTGTGCAAATTTCTATATTTGCTCATTTATAGTTAATAATAAATATAATCACTTTAACAGGAGGATTTACGATAACATGAAAAAGACTCTCGACATCCTGCTTTTTCGGGCGGGAGTAAACCAGTGCTATGCTGGCTATCCATTTTTTGTAGAAGCCGTTTACATGGCGCTGGAGGATCCGGCCCGGCTGAGCAGTATCCAGAAAAGCATTTATCTTCCCATTACGCTTCGGCACAACATTACCATGTTTCAACTTGAAAAAGATCTCCGGACAATCCGTGACGTTATTATGAGAAACGGTGGATATGAACTGTTAGAAAACCTGTCCGGCTGTCAGTTCCGCCGGAAAAATCCTCCTTATCCGAAAGAAATTATCGGAATTTTCGCCGATTGTCTGAGAGAATCCTGATCTCCCCGCCCAAAAGTCCCCTGCTTCAGATCCCATATTCTTTAAAACAGGCTTCCAATGCAAGGGCTTCCTCCATGGTATGTTTCCAGCCAAATCGTTTCAAATCGACAATTCCCTCTCTGTCTACAGAAACGCCCTCTGTTTCCAAAAGAAGGCGCTGCATATCTGGTAGCTCAAAAGAAGCGGCCCCGCTCATAAAGCCCCTGGCATTTACCACCCGATGGGCAGGGAGGTTCCTGCCCAAAAGGCCATGTCCCAGACCATAGCCTACCTGCCTGGCGTTTCCAGGTTTTCCGCATAGAAGCGCAATTTGCCCATAAGTGGCCACTTTTCCTTCTGGAATCCTCTTACATACAAGTTCTGCCCTCCTGTAAAAATCCATTCTTCTCCTCCGCCGGCCGTCCTTTCTTCCCCAGCTCTTTGCTTCACTCTCACATGGACTTGGAAACTATCCAGACCTTTCAAGGTCATCCGTCCTCTCTCCGTCTGTCCCGGAAGTCACCGGATTCCATGAAGCTCCAGGAAAGAAAATACTGTTCCATAATACAAATCCGGTTCCTTGTCCTGCACCTGTACATGTCCGGCCCCTTCCACCAGCAAAAGTTCTTTCTCTCCGGCCGCTGCTTCATAAAGCGTTTCACTCATTTCCGACGGTACGAATGCATCTTCCTTCCCGTGAATCAGAAGAACCGGCAGAGAAGTCCTCTTGACGGCCTCCAGAGCAGAAGCCTCCTTCAGGCTGTAACCGGCTCTGAGCTTTAGCATCATGGAAGCTCCTGGAAGGAGCGGAAAGGCCGGAAGGTGAAACCACTCCCACATCTGCTTGGCAAACATCTCGTACGCATCCGTATAGGCGCTGTCTGCCACAATTGCTCTCACTGCTTTGGGAAGCGCTTCTTCTCCTGCCATCATAAGCGCACAGGAAGCTCCCATAGACTGTCCATGGATGGCAATCTCAGCCTCCGGATCTTTTTCCAGAATCAAATCCAGCCAAAGCAGATTGTCCAGTCGGTCTGTCCAGCCCATACCGATAAAATCTCCTTCACTCTCGCCGTTACAACGCATGTCCGGGACAAGAATCTGATATCCTTCCCCCGCATACTGGCAGGCGATGGGGTACAGCTCTTCTTTCCATCCTGTATAGCCGTGGAGCAGAAGTACCCATTTGTGACCGGTTCCCTCTTCCTGATAAAAGATCCGTCCTACCAGCTCATAACCATCTTTCGTCGTCACGGTAAGAAGCTCTGAGTCCGCGGCCTCCAGCCATTCTTTTGTCTCGTCCCTGGACTCTGCCTGGTTTTCCAGAATATCGTCCGTCTGTACCAGCGCTTCCAGTCCTTCTTCTGTCAGATCTTCGAAAGCCTGCAGTTTCTCCATGGTTTCTGGCACCAGAGCCACATTGACCAGAATATTGCATGCAATTATGTACAAAACCAGGAAAATGACTGTCACAATCAAAAGTATCTTCTTCCATCTTCTCCCTTTCCCCATAATCCCCGCCCTTTTCTATTTTTTCCTTCGCTTTTTCTTCCATCAGTCGGTAAAGACACGCGCACTCCGACCGTGTATGCGCTTGTGAGCCGATGGTATACTATGATTATAACACAGACTTTTAACCGGAAAAAAGAGGGAAAACTTTCCGTTTCCCCTCTTTTGCACTGCTCCTATACCATGGAAAGGATTTCCTCTTTCGGTCTGGCGCCCACCGCCTGTGTCACCACTTTCCCGTCTTTCATGACCACCAGCGTCGGAATGCTCATGACTTCAAACTGGGCCGCCAACTCCGGCTGCTCGTCCACATTGACCTTTCCTACCCGGATGTCCGGCCGTTCCTGCGCGATTTCATCCACAATGGGACTTACCATGCGGCAGGGGCCGCACCATGCAGCCCAAAAGTCCAGAAGTACTGGCTTTTCGCTTTCCAGAACCTCCTGTTTAAAATTGCCCTTCGTAATCTCAATTACTGACATTAGAATCCCTCCTGTATTCTAAATTTCTTTTTTCACTCAGTATTGACTTCCTGTTCTTGTGCTATACCCGGCTTTCCAAAAATCTTGCCAGCCAAAAGTATATGTTTAGTTTACTATACTTTTTCTTTTCTGGCAATTTATTACTTGAAGATTTTTTCCTGAGGCATTACAATAAAGGTCAAAGGAATGATAAGTCCAGCGGTGATATGTCAAGTGTGAAATGAAAACATTTTATAGGATTTTTCATATCTACTGCTGAAAAATGGGTATACAAACCAAACCCTGCATTATCTTCTTTTGAAACAGGGTATTTACCGGCAGATGGGTTTATCTATTCTGCCGGGCGATATAGGCGATTGTCTTTGAGCAGTGCAAAGACTAACCGCACGAATTTACGGGCAGTTAATGCGAGTGCACGTTTGTGTTGGCATCTGTTTACCTCTTTATATTTGAGGTGGTAGAAGTTACTGTACTCCTTGTCGCATCTTACAAGCGAGAATGCAGCTTCACACAGATAATACTTTAAAAACCGGTTGCCAGTGCAGATAAGCCTTGATGTTTCTGCTTCGAAGTTACCGGATTGATACTGAGTCCAGGCAAGGCCTGCATATTTGGCAAGTTGTGCCTGATTTTCAAAACGGTTGATATCACCAATCTCAGCCATGATTCCGGCAGAGAATACCGGCCCAACACCAGGAACAGATATCAACACATTTGGCAAGAGTTTCATTTGAGCAGAGATTGCTTTATCAAACTCTTTGATTTGAGCTTCCAATGCCTTCATCGAGGTTATGGATATGGAAAGCACCTGATTAACGGAGTCATTTACCGTCTTAGGCAAACGGTAAGAGCTTCTGGCTGCTTTCTGAATGGCTTTGGCTACTGAATCCGGATCAGGAAAGCGGTTCTTTCCTTTTTCCATAATGAATTCAGTCAGTTCTTGTAAGTCCATATATGCTAAAGCTTCTACGGATTCAAATGTATCGTAGACAGCTAAAGCTGTAGTGCTGAAGGTATCGGAAAATACCTTCTCCTGTGTCATGGCAGAATACTTCTTGAACAGCACATTCATAAAGCGTTGTTTTTCTTTGGTAAGATTGCAGACCGCAAAGTAACGTGCCCGTGTGAGGTTCTGGAGGGCTTTGTAGCGATAGTCCCCGATATATACCTCTTTGTTGATTCTGCCGAAACGCAGGCAGTCAGCGATGACAAAAGAGTCCACATAGTCATTTTTAGGCAGGTCATTGTAAGCTTCTTTGAACTTTCTTACCTGCTTAGGATTTAGGACGTGGATTTTTCTGTTAAACTGTGCCAGAGTGGCATCTTCCCTTAGGAAGTATACGAGATTGTCTCCATAAACAGAGGTTGCTTCGAGACCAATCATAACCGTGTCAAGGGAATGGGAGGTCAAGGCAGAAAGGATTCGTTTTACCAACTGAGTAGAACCATCAAGAGAGTTGGCAACAGAAAAGTTACTGTGCTTGTCACCATTCGGGAGCATCAGATAAGCGACATTGGTTTTGCTGCTTCCATCAATTCCGACGTAAAGTGGGTTCATAAAAATCACCTTCTTTCGTTAATGGATTAAAGTGTTCAATCGGTTTAGTAAAACCCATGATCACAGAGCATCGACACCCTCGCATATAAGAATCCGGCTTAAGATGGACAGATGCGAAACCACACTGCTAGATGGTCGTCCATGTACTTAAGCAAACAGCCAGCCGGTTTGAAGCTAACTTCCGTGTCAGGGGAACAGACTTATAAATGAAGCAGCCATTATTGGCTCAACAGGAGGCATTAGAACTATTTTACCTGATTGACACTGAGACAATTATATCATGGGCTTTGCTAAGCCTATTAAACAAATTTCATTGAGTTATCAGGGCGCTTTTATTTGTCTGAAAATATTATACGAAAATATTATACGAGGAGGCTTTTTTATGATTAAAAACAGAAAACACGGTCACATCGGCCTTGCCACCAACGATGTGGAAAAGGATGCCAAATGGTATGTCGACGTACTGGGTTTTGAAGTGATCGGCAAATTTCCCAACGGGGCGGGGAACAACGTCTATTTCCTGAAAAACCAGGATGTCGTCTATGAGATGTATCAGGCAGATCCGCTTCTTCCGCCGGAAACCGCCGGAAAAATCGATCATTATAGTTTTGATTCCAGTGATATCGAAGCAGATTACAGGTACTGTGTGGAGCAGGGTTATTCCATCACCACCAACGGCATCGAGGAGCTTTCCACGTTCTGGGAAAAGGGCGTCCGCTATTTTAAAATCGCAAGCCCCACGGGAGAGCAATTTGAATTTTGCCAGATTCTGTAAGGCGCCCGTATCGCCTTTTCTGTATTGAAATTTGCACTTGCAATTCTATTTGCCATGTATTACAATACACACAGGCAATATACGTTGTTTCTAAATTAAGAGAAGGAGGATTCGATTATGGCACACGTAATTTCTGACGAATGTGTAGCTTGCGGTACCTGCGCTGACGAATGTCCCGTATCCGCAATCTCCGAAGGTGACGGAAAGTATGAGATCAATGCGGATGAATGTGTAGACTGTGGTTCCTGTGCGGCTGTATGTCCGACAGGCGCTATTTCCGCTGAATAATTCACCAAGTACATCAGATACAGCCGGCGTTCGTCGGCTGTATTTTTTCTAAAATTTTCTATTTTTTATAATCTTTTTACTTGCATATCCCGATTCCTCCTGTATAATACTAACTGTAATAGTTACCGTCGCTTGACAAGGACATATACGCCCTGAACCACGATATTTGCTTGATTTTCTGCGTTATCCTTAGTCGGTGTACGTCCGGTACGCCTCCATCGTCTGCCTTGAAAATCAAACAAATGTCAGTGGTCAGGGTTGAAAAGTCGAAAAGGGATGAAATTCAGCCCCTGCAAGGCACTTGACCGGCGCGTACTGGACGTACGCGGAGTGAAAGTAACGCCGCAGGAGCTGAATTTCCCCCTTTTTCGACCGTGTGTGCTCTTGTCAAGCGACGGTATGATATAAGGAGGACATTTCATGAAAATTCTGTTCTATGACACAAAACCCTATGACAAGGAGACCTTTGAACATCAGCTTTCCCAATTTCCAGGCATCTCCATAGATTTTCTTAAAACTGACATATCCCCCAAAACAGCTCCCCTGGCCAAAGGTTACGATGCCGTCTGCGCATTTGTAAGCTCTGATCTGGGGGCAGCGACTCTTGACGTTCTCCATGCATGCGGCATCAAGCTTCTCCTCATGCGGTGCGCCGGTTTCAACAATATCGATCTGGAAACAGCTAAGCGTTACGGTATCACCATTTTACGCGTGCCCGGCTATTCCCCGGAAGCCGTCGCTGAGCATGCTATGGCGCTGGCTCTGGCAGTCAATCGTCATCTCCATAAATCCTATATCAAAGTTCGGGAAAATAACTTCAGTCTTGTGGGGCTTATGGGTTTCAATTTTCATCAGAAAACGGCCGGAATCATCGGTACGGGAAAAATTGGGGCTGCCATGGCCAAACTTTGCCACGGCTTTGGTATGAAAGTGCTGGCCTACGATATACATCAGAATCCGGAACTGGATTTTGCCTCCTATGTGGAACTGGACGAACTGTTGTCCTCCAGCGATCTGATTTCCCTCCACTGCCCTCTGATGGATTCTACCTATCACCTGATCAATAAGGACACCATTGAGAAGATGAAAGACGGCGTTATCCTCATCAATACTTCCCGCGGCGGCCTTATAAAGACGGACGACCTGATCCTCGGAATCCGCGCGCGGAAGTTCTTCGGCGTAGGACTGGACGTATACGAAGAAGAAACCAAAAATGTATTTGAGGATCGTTCCGACGAGATTCTGGAGCACTCTACCACCTCCAGACTGCTTTCCTTCCCCAATGTGGTCATCACCTCCCATCAGGGATTTTTCACTCAGGAGGCTCTGGACGCCATCGCCGGCACCACCTTGTCCAATGCCAGCGCTTACGAAGCTGGAAATCCGATCTCCGGAAATATCGTAAACCCTTAGGTCTTTTTATCGGATCTTGTCATTTTCCAAAACAGGGAAATCGGTACTTTCTTCTCAGAACGGCCGTTTCTTTTATCGCCCCGAGAAAAAAACACCGATTTCCCTGCTTTTTCGATCTCTAACTGTAAAATATAAAACTTCAGGAATCTTTCCGTCTGCCCCATGGAAACCGGCTTTTTTTCATCCCCCGGACCGGTACTCTGGTAGCCGCTGCCTCGCTCTTTTGCCTCTGTACCCGCTGGCAGGCCCGTATGGTCTCATCCAACTTCCGGTAGCGTTCCTCTTCTCGCTCTTCCCGGTCCCGCATCAGATAATTCATCTCCTTGACCAGCTTCTCAGAAACTCTTCCTCCTACTTCCTGGCTCAGGCTTTCCTGATTACGCCGCAAAGCTTCAGCCAACACATCTGTCATAATGGTCTGAAACTGCTGCATTTTTTCCGGTGAAGCCGCCAGGCCTCCGTTTTCTACCAGTTCCAAAGCAGTCACCTGTCCGGCCTTCTGCCGGTCGGCTTCCTCTCCCGACTTCTGATCCTGGCGTCCTGTCTCCTCTCCTTCCTGGCTTCGCCCGTCTTTTTTCCCGAGCATTGCCTCTCTTCCTTCTTCGTCTGCTGTTTCCGGGCTTATCTCCGTCTCCAGTCTCTCTGCCGACGTCTGTTCCTCTGTGTTCTCTAAACGCTCCTCATCCGTCTCTGCAAAAGGCAATATCTCCTGCTCCTTTGCTCCTTTTCCCATAGTTTCTGCTAATTTTCCAGTCATCTTCTCCAATACAGCCTCTGTCATGGGACCTGACGAACTGGCAGAAAGCCGTCTGGACAACTGATCCAGATGGCCTGTCCCATTTTCTTTTCCCCGCTGCTCTGCTCCATGAATATGTAACTCTACTTCTCCGGGACTGTTTTCTTTACTCTCCGATTCCTTCTCTGTGGTCTGCCCCTCCAGAATTTTGAATCGTTTCTCCTGACCTTCGGAAGGCTCCAATAAAAATCCAGCCTCTTTGGCCTTCTCCTCCGGTCCGTATTCTTCTCTCAGACTGGTCTTAATAGCCTTTAGCTGGTATCCAAGTTCCTTTAATTCCTTTATCTTCTGAAACAGTGCAAGCTGTTTCTCTGTATAGTAACGATGTCCCAACTCGTTCCTGGGTATTTCCAGTTTTAACTCTTCTTCCCAATACCGTAGCACATGAGCCTCCACGTTCAGCTTCCGTGAAGCCTCGGAAATTAAATAATGGGTCACCTCTGGGAAAGCTCCTTTCCGATTGCTTTCCGGACGGACTCCGCCCGGCGATAAGCCCATTATATCAAAACTATGCCGGTTTGCAATGGGTTTAACCCGGTTTCCTGCCGGATTTTTTCTGTTTTTTCCGAGCCTTTGTCGTTTTTTTTCGAATGCTGTAACCAAAGCTTCCCAAAGCTCCGGAAAGGCCACAGTAGGCCCCGTGGGAATAAGCCAGCGGCTTTGCCGCCTCAAAACAGAACCGCCCCTTCTCATCTATCAAACGCTCGTCGACCAGGATCGCTTTCACCTCAGCCAGAAACATATGATGGGATCCAAGCTCCAGAACTTCTTTTACCAGGCATTCCACATTCACAGGACTTTCCAAAACAATAGGAGCCTCCACCAGAGAAGCCTTCCCCGCTGTCAGCCCCGTCTCCTTCCACTTATCCACATCCCTGCCACTTTTTACCCCGCAAAAATCCACCGCTTTCGCCATGGCTTCTGTCGTCAGGTTGATAACAAACGCTCCGGTTTCCCGAATCATATGGTAGGAATAGCGCTCCGGGCGGACGGAAATATAAGCCATCGGCGGATTGGTGCAAACAGTTCCTGTCCAGGCTGCCGTAAAAAGGTTTTGACGTCCCTCTCTACCCCTGCAGCTCACTAAAACTGCCGGAACCGGGTAGATAAAATTCCCAGCTTTCCAGACCTCTCTTCCCATCCCCATCCTCCTCTTTTCAGTCACAAATTTCACTATTTTATCGTGCGAAAAAAATCAGCGCTTATCTGATCCGAAACCTGGCGCATGTGTCCCTGTCAGCCGATGGTATGTAGCTACTTAAGGTTTTTCCATATTGACAAACTTGGTATAATCCGGCAGCCACACCAGATTTACCGTCCCTGTGGGACCGTTTCTTTGTTTCGCAATAATAATTTCCGCAATATTGGGATTTTCTGTATCTTTGTTGTAATAATCATCCCGATAGATAAACATCACCACATCGGCGTCCTGCTCGATGGCTCCGGACTCACGAAGGTCCGAAAGCATGGGCCGTTTGTCGTTTCGGCTCTCCACCGCACGAGAGAGCTGGGAAAGGGCAATGACCGGGGCTCCTACTTCTCTGGCAAGTGCTTTCAGAGATCTGGAAATTTCAGAAATCTCCTGCTGTCGGTTATCAGAACTCTTCCGGCCGCCGGACATCAACTGCAAATAGTCGATAATGATCAGATCCAGTCCAAATTCCAGTTTAAATTTCCTACACTTAGAGCGAAGTTCCGATACAGTAATCCCCGGCGTATCGTCAATGAGTAATCTGGAATTTCCAATGACCCCTACGCTTTCCACCAGCTTGTCCCAGTCGGAATCAGACAGATTCCCTGTACGAAGAGCCTGGGAATCCACTCTGGACTCCATGGAAAACAGACGATTCACCAACTGTTCTCTGGACATTTCCAGACTGAAGATGGCTGTCGTGTAACTTTTCCGCAGAGCCACGTGCTGGGCAATGTTTAGTACAAAAGCCGTCTTTCCCATGGAGGGGCGGGCCGCCACCAGCACCAGATCCGAAGGCTGCAGGCCGGAAAGTTTATAATCCAGATCTGTAAAACCAGTGGGAACCCCGGTGATGGCGCTTTTATTTCTGGAAGCCTTCTCAATCTTCTCCAGGGCGTCCAGAACAATCTGACGAATCGGAGTGAAATCACCGCCGTTTCGGTTCTTTAAAAGGTCAAAAATCTTCTTTTCCGTCTCCTCCAGGACTGTATCCAGTGGATCGGAAGCCGCATAACACTGATCGGCGATCTCCTCGTTTGTCTTTATCAGCTTCCTGAGCATTGCCTTCTCATACACAATACTCGCATACTGTCTGGCGTTGGCCGAAGTAGGAACACCTGCAATCAGATCCCGGAGAAATTCCACGCTTCCAATCTCCGGCGGCACATTCTTCTCCCGCAGCCGTTCCTGGAGCGTCACCAGGTCCACCGGTTTTCCCTCCGTATATAATCCAACAATGGCCTCAAATATAGAACCATAGCGCTTATCATAAAAATCATCCGTATGGATCATCTCTGCTGCTGTCACAATCGCGTCTCGATCCATGAGCATGGCTCCGACCACCGACTGCTCCGCTTCTATACTATGGGGCTGTATCCGCCTGATCAGCGTTTCCTCCATGCACGCCTCCTTTGTTTCCCGGTCTATTTCCATACTTCTGACAGGAACTTTCCCCGTCAACTATTACGCTTCTGCCACATGAACCTTTAATTTTGCCGTCACTTCCCTGTGAAGTTTCACCAGCACCTCATGAGTTCCAAGAGTTTTGATCGGTTCCTGGATCTGCAGCTTCTTCTTGTCCAGCTCCATGCCAAACTGCTCCTTCGCCGCCGCCGCGATCTCCTTCGTGGAAACAGAACCGAATACCTTTCCTCCCTCTCCGGACTTCACCGCCAGCTCCACCGTACACTCGGAAAGCCTCGTCGCAAACTCTTTCGCCGCTGCAAGCTGTTCCGCCGCCACCTTGTCCGCATGGGCCTGCTGCAGCTTTAAATCATTCAGATTTTTAGCATTGGCTTCCACTCCCAGCTTTTTCGGCAGAATATAGTTCCTCGCATATCCGTCGTTTACCTTGACAATCTCTCCTTTTTTTCCCAGGGACTTTACATCCTCCAATAATACAACTTCCATGTCAAATCTCTCCTTCATCTAGCATTTTCTTAATGGTCTCTTTGACTCTCGCCTTCGCCTCTTCAACGGTGCAATCCTTAAGCTGCGCTCCGGCTACGCTCATATGACCGCCGCCGCCAAGCTTTTCCATGATAATCTGCACATTCACCTCGTCGATAGAGCGGGCGCTTAAATAAATCTTGTTCTGGTATTCCGTAAGGACCACCGAGGCCTTGATCCCTACGATGTTCAACAATTCATTGGCAGCCTGTGCGCCGATGATGGTCGGGCTTTCCACCCCTTCCGCCGGACATACGCTGATGGCAAACGCATCTTCAAAAATTTCCGCATGGCGCACAGCCTCCGCCTTGGCTTTATAATCAGACATACTGTCGCGGAAAATTTTTCTTACCCTGGTCACATCGGCTCCGTTTCTTCTGAGGAATGCCGCCGCCTCAAAGGTACGGACTCCGGTTTTGTTCATAAAGTTATTGGTATCAATGACAATTCCGGAATACATGGCGTCCGCCTCGGCCTGGCGGATTCGGATATTGTCCCCGATGTACTGCAAAATCTCTGCCACCATCTCGCAAGCCGACGATGCATAAGGCTCCACATAGGAAAGCACCGCACCGGAAATGCTGTCGCTGGTCTGCCTGTGATGGTCTAAAACCACCACCGTGGGAATGATGCCAAGAAGCGGCGAGCACTCCGTCAGACTTGGCCGGTTCACATCCACCACTACCAAAAGGGCGCTGTCGTCAGCCATTTCAATTGCCCGGTCTCCCCGGACAAACATATCGTCCGGATAATCCGGATTGTTGACAAACCGCTCCAGGACAGGACGGACAGAAGTAGTAATGTCATTGAGGACAATATGCGCCTTTTTGTTTAAGGTCGCACAGGCCCGGTATATGCCAATCCCTGCTCCCAGAGAGTCTGCATCGCCAATCTTGTGGCCCATAATAAAAATCTTTTCTCTCGTCTCCAGAAGCTCCCTGAGGGCGTGAGCCTTCACACGGGCCTTCACACGGGTATTCTTTTCCTGGGACTGGGATTTTCCACCGTAGTAATTAATGGTCTCCCCGTCCTTCACTACGGCCTGATCTCCGCCACGGCCAAGCGCCATGTCAATGGCTGTTCTGGCATATTCATAATTCTGAACATAGCTTCCGCCTCCCATTCCAAGCCCGATAGAAAGCGTTACAGCCATATCGTTTCCTATATTGACTGTTTTTACGTCCTCCAGAAGGGAAAACCGGGAAGCCGTCAGACTCTCCATGTATTGTTTTTTAATGGCGATAAAGTATTTGTCTTTCTCAACCTTCTTGACAATTCCGCCGATACTTGCGAGATATTTGTTGATTTTCCGATCGATCAAGGCAATCAGCAGGGAACGACGCACTTCCTCGATACTTTCTAACGCCTCTTCATAGTTGTCCAGATAGATAAGTCCCGCCACCAGCTTCTGATTTTCAATCTCCTGCTGGAACTGAATCTTTTCCGTCTCGTCGAAAAGGTAAGCAGCAATAAGCCCTACCCGGAAACTGCCTTCCCCCTCCGTTTCCTCATCCACATCAGACATGTAAATATTTTTCAGGTGTAACCGAAAAAAGCGGTTTTCATAGGCGACGTCCCAGACCGCCTCCTGGTCTGAATCAGAAAAAGGATGAGAAGAAAGCTCCGGAAACAGATCGGTGATCCGCTTCCTCAGGCTTTTGTCCTTCCGTATCACCATACCGAAAGCCTTATTGATCCAAAGCACCCGTCCCTGCTCGTCCAGAAGAGCATAAGGTACGTCCAGATCAGACAAAAGCTGCTTCTGGATCTGAGCATGGTTCACTGCAAAGAGCAGAAGCTCTCTCATCACAAGCGGACGTTTCGCAAAATAAAACCACAGCGCAATTATCAGATAAACGGCCGCTAGGCCCGTACAGATAAAGCCGGCCTTGATATCAAACACATAAGCCGTCGCCGTCATAGCCAGAACCAAAATCCCCATATAAAGCGGCCATCCCAGGAAATTTTGCAGCCACCCTTTCAATTTTACATCATTTTTCATACGATTCTCCTTGAACAGGGGCCAATCCCCCTCCGCCCCGCCCGCGCATCCACGCTTTGCTCCGGCGCCGTCGTTCCTCAATATTTATGAACAGTATACCATCAATGGGCATTCTTTACAAGAATAGAAAACTGGAGTTTCCGTAATTTCCATTTGAAAGGAATACAGAAACTCCAGTCATTTTGCAGCCTGCTTTCTTCTATAATCAGTCAGTCGAACCAGGAAAGGTTCTCCTCTTCTTTGCTCGCGCCAACCGTTTCCACAGCGCTTACCATCAGCTTAATCAATTCCCAGATGGAGCGGAAAGACATGGTCTTATTTTGCTCGACCCAAGTGATCCGTCCCTGCCAGCTACTGTGCTGACGGTGCTGAACGCGGACGATAAACGTTCCCAGCTCTCCATGTTTTTGCAGCAATTCTTTATCCTTCATTGTCTTTACCCACTTCCTATCTCTGTCTGCCTTCCTGTTCTGCCGCCCAAATGTCCGTTCAGCCGTAGCCGCATAAGGAAAATTTAATAAGTCAAAAAAACATTCCAGTTGAAAAAGGATCTGGTCAATGGTTTCAAATTCTGTAGCTTTGCCACTGTAACTATGATAAAAGCACCCTACAATCTGCTGTCCTTTCCACCCATTGATGCATATCACCACGCCGTTGGGCGCCCCGATATGCCAGTCTGATTGTTCCATATGACTCATCCTTTCTCTGCCGTCTCCAGACTCTCCTGTTTCCCAATGGGGCAAAGGACACTGTTTACATGGTATCTGATTCCGATCCGCTGACGTCCGATGACAAACTTTTCATTGATCCGTTTCTGAACAACGGTGCAACTTTCCCTGGTGGTGTTAATCAAAAGGGTCAGATACTGGCTTCTTCCATAGCGACACAGCGTATCTCCCCGACGGATGGAGTGACAGATAGCCTGCTCCAGACGCCCGGCCAGACGCTCCAGCAAAGGCCCGTCTTTCATCGGCCTTCCCCGGCTGTCTATAATAGTACAGAGCATCAGGTACACCGACTGACCGCCCCGTTCCATCATTCGTTTCACCATATGATAGATTCCTCGAAACTCCGGATAAACGCAAAGATAACCTCCGCTCTGTTCTGTCGCCCCCTCTGACAGTTCCGCCTGTATGGAATCTAACAGAGCGTACTGATGGCTCATCTGCTTCCCCAGCTTCTCCAGCAGTTCCAGCATCCGTCCTGCAGGGCGGACTCCCTGCTCCCGGACATAGTACTCCACTGTCTCGTCGTACAGCTTCCTGGCTTCCTCGTACTGCCCCATGGCAGCAAGAGCTTCCATGGTAAGTACTTCCCAGTCTGAAAAAGGGCTGACTGTGGAAGCGTGGATGCCAAGTTCTTTCATCCGCAGCCAGTCCTGCCGCTTTCTAAGCAGTTCGGCGGCCTTCTCTACAGCAGAAAAAAATAATTCCTGAAACCTTCTGCTTTCCTGGGCTACCCAGAGGACTGCCGCCTGTTGCGGCAGAAATTCTCCGCGATAAGAGTAACAGGCCTCCAGGAGATATCTGATCTTTTCTTCTGCCCCTTTCGTTTCCTCCGCTTTCCCTAAAAGTTCCTCAAACCTGGAAGAGTCCTCCGAAACGGCAATGGCCTCTGTCCAGTAAAAAACTCCCCTCTTCTGTATAATATAAGGAACATCCGGAAGCCCCGCCTTCCGAAGCTTCTTCTTCGCATTATAAATCACACTTCGCATGGCGTTGTGAGTGTTGTCGATCTCTCGTTCCCCAAACAGGACTTCCTCCAGTGCATCCCGGCTGACTCCTGTTTCCCGCTGGTGTAAAAGAAGCTGCATCAGGTAGACAAACTGAGATTCCCTGGTTTTCGATCCGCCAAAAAGCCGCGCTCCCTTCCAAGTCATGGAAAAGCCGCCGAACATCTGTACATATAACACAGGGGCTTCCTCGCTTTCTCTACGCTCCATCCTCCTTTTCCCCTTCCCGTCTTTCAAGGATTCCAGCAAACATGCGGAGCATAACCCCTCCTATAGCCAAAAATACCACATAGACTTTCCCGGCCGTCCCAGCCAGAACAGTCATCAAAAACCCTACCTGGGGAATATGAAACGCTTCCTTTCCCACCAGGCTCTCATAGGCTACCGGAGTCATATCTTCTGTCCGATTTGCATCCCCTTTGGTAATAAACTCCCGCTCTTCCAGACGATTCTCCACCACCCGGTGAGTGATCACCGATCCATTTTTCTGAAAGGCAATGATATCGCCTGTTCCGATTTCTTCCGGCTCCGCCGACTTTACATAAATCACACTTCCCACCGGGATCTCCGGCTCCATACTCCCGCTGACCACCTCATAGACCTCCCACCCTACTACGCGAGGAAGGGTCAATGGCAAAAAAGCGATGATGATAGCGACCAAAACAAAAGTTCCGATGAATCTGCAAAGGGCAGGAAGTGGCTTCCTGCTCCTTTTTCCGGAAATACTTCCCGGTTGCATAGATGATTGTTCTTTCATGATATACGTTCCTTTTTCTTCCGTCTCCGGAACAAAAGCAAATACCACAGAAGGCCTCCTGCCAGGATTCCGCCCGATATGAGAACTACCGGAACCGGGATTCCCAGAAGCTTTGCATTACTGTCAAAGAAAAACGCCGCCAGAGGAACCTTCTCATCGTCCAGGTTCATGACTTGTTTTGGTCCTCTGTTACTCAAAGGGACTTCCTCGTCGTCAATATCCTGTCCCTCTTCCTCCTCTTCTTCTCCCTCCTGAGCCCCTGGTACCTCTTCCGCCGGGATCACGGCCACCGCCTCGTCAGGCGCTCCCGAGGATTCTGGCGTTTCCTGCCCGGGCGCTGCCTCTCCCTCTCCTACGGGAAGGGCCGCATAAACAAAGGTAAACTCATTGTCCGCGGCATTTGCAGACAACGTTCTTGTCAAATTATAAGCCTGCGGACGGTAACCGTCAATATAAAGATACGCAACCACCGGCTTATCTCCCACGTTTCCATAATAAGTTTCACTGGGCGCAAGAGAATTTCCTGCTTCGTCCACATAGTTGACCGTATAAGCGGCGCTGTTTCCCAGGATTCCGTAAGCAACCACGTAGTCCTGATCCTCCGTCACAGTAAAGGTCAGTGTTCCGACTGTATTATTGTCCTCCCCGCTTCTCCGGATTCCTTTGAAATAATATTTGCTTCCGTTGTACAGGGACACGGAGTTTCGGTTGAAGGTAATCTGATCCCCGTAATGAAGATTTTCCAGTACCACCATCTCCTGTCCGTCTATCGTTCCCTGTTGCCCGGAAAAAAAGCGGACCGTATAGGTATATGCCGACTCCTTCGCGTCAGCCGCCAGGCTGCCGACTACTGAAAAGCAAAGCAGGTACAGCGAAAGTACTATACAGAAAAGCTGTCTCCCTCTTTTCATCCTACCCTTCCTCCTTTTTCCTTCTTCTGCCCTCTTTCCACTGAAATACACAAAACAGCAGAAGAAGCAGACCGCTTCCTGTCATCAGCACTGCCAGAAAAACCGGCTGGCTCTCATCCCCCGTCTTGATCAGACCGCTCTTTCCGGTCTCCTTCCGGGGCGTTCCCGGCGTCTGTGGCTCTGCCGGCGTATCTTCTCGCAGTTCCACGGCAAAATTCATCTGCAAATCTGCCAGAGTATCCTGATAATCATTCCCCTGTGTCTCTCCGTCCAAAGCAACTTCCAGAGTAATCGTCCCTTTCTGTCCGCTCTCCAGTGTATCTAGGTAGAAATAATCTTTCAGGGCGTCTGTCGCCGCATGCAGCCCCTCGCCCGCAGCGCTGACGGTATCGCCGCCTACTGTTTCGCTGTCAAAAAGTACTGTCTCCGTACCGGCCTTATCCTGATAGGTCAGCCGGTAAGTATATGCGCCTCCCCCGGTAGCCGAGTTCGCACTCCTGTCCTCCAACGAGTAAAGGACCTTATTTGTCATATACCAGTCTGTTGTTTCTTTGTGGCTGTTTTCCAGGGCCAGCGTAATCAAGATGTTGTCCCCCGGCTGCAAGCCGCTGACTACTTCATCCAAATCGGAGGTCTTAAAATTGCTCTCCATCTCTTCTTCCGCTGTAAAATCCACATGCCAGTCTTTATCTCCGTAAAAGGTTTCCGCCCGGGCCGGAAGTAAGCAGCCGGAAAACAACGCCAGCGCCAAAAGTAGGCCAATTCCTTTCTTCCTCATGCTATCCTCCTTAATCCAGACTCAGCATATGATTGCTGACTGTCACAGATCTTCCCCATGCACTCAAAATCGCATCTTCCGCATTGTGTTCCTGTACGGCGTCCACCTTGGCTTCCAGCATAAACTGAACTCCGTCATAATCATAGGACGTGGTAATCGTCGTATAGCCTCCCTCTGTCACTTTCTCCTGACTCACTTTGGAAGCCACCATACCGTCAATCGTCAGTGTATCGGCAAAAGGCGACGTCTCCGATACGCCTTCTCCCTCCGCATACAGGAGTTTCTTGTAATATAGTACCGTCCGTTCCGGCGTTGTCGCCTCTTCATCCAGGATCCAGTCGCTTCCCAGATTGACCAAGTTCAGATCAATCAGAGCCGGGGAAAGTTCCTGCAGTTTCTTTCCCTCTGCATCCATCCAGTATTTATAAATGGTTACCCGCACATACTGGTTAATGGTCCCGCTGTTGACCACATTCAGAACTTCCTCATAGGTTTTTCCCAGTTTCAGAGATTCCCCTTCTTCCAACATGTGGGAAAGAAGTACTCCCGTATGTTCATTCCAGGTTCCGTTTCCGGCGCTGTTATAATCTCTCCAGGAAACCCGCTCTCCATTTTCCTTTAAAGATACGCCGATATTATACATCTGGACCCTGGAAGCATACGTCTCGGAATAATAAGTCAGCGCCGCCCTTGTGCTTTCCACAGAGCCGAAGAGTAACATCGCCATGGCTGCGACAAACATCACTGCTGTCAGGGCCGGCGGCAGAAGTTTTTTCGGTCTTTTCATGCTCACTCTCCCCCTTCCGTTGCCCCAGTATCCAGGACTTCATTCCAGTCTGCATACGGATTTCCATCTGCATCATACCGGACCGGCGTACTTTCATAAACAACAGCCACATGGAAACGGTCTCCCTCGTTTGCATTTTGAGGGATGTTTCCGATATGGACCAGGAGTTCCCCTGTAGCCTCTCCGGCTTTTACCGGGTCACTGTAATAGTAGTATCCGCCGTCTCCCGGCGTCCATTTTCCCGATTCATCCTCATAAGTGAGCTCATAGGCATTCCCGCTGAATGCTTTAGCCCGGATATATACGGATTGCCCGGAAGTCTCATTGTTGGAGACTGAAACCCGTTTGGTCCATTCTCCGAACTCTTCCTGAATTTCCGTCCGGTCTCCAAGCTCAATGGTGTACCCTCCGGCGGCTTCTGCGTAAGTCGTAAAATAAGCCCACGCCTTTCCGATTCCGGCACTCAGTATCACCGCCAGCGCAAGAACCGCCAGGAGATTGCTTTTCTTTTTCATATCTACATCCCTCCTATTCCGGATTTCCCGCCGAAATCTGCGTCCATTCCCATCCGTCAAAAGCTCCTGTACCGCTGTAATTAAACTGGTTGACAACTCCGTGCCCGCCTTTTTGCTCTTCTTCGTAATCATTGATAAATTCTGCTAAACCTGCTGAGTCTGCGACAATTTCTACCGTCTGCGATTCCTCCGTCTCCAAATGATAGACCGCTCCGCTATAAACCTCCGTCACAGTCACCTGGGCTCCGGCCGGAAACTGATTTTCCAAACGTATCTTCTGGCGTCCCGCCTCTTCAAAAATCAGGCTCTCCACGTCACTGTAGACTGTCTCTCCATCCAAAACCGCCTCAATCTGGAATACAAACATGGCCGGTTCCTTCGTCTCATAGCTTTGCAGAGTCTTTACGATTTCCAGGGAACCATACCTTGGAACCCGTTCTGTCTTTAATGCCACCGCCGTGTCATAAACCCAGTTTCCCGAAGAGACTGTATTCATGGCTGCTCCATTCTCCGGATCCCCCACGGGCAAGGAGAGCAGTTGCGGCTCAAACAGATACGTATACCGAGGGGATTTGGCAACTGTGACCAGTTTCTCCCCATCCTCTGTCTGTATGACGTCTGTATACGTCTCCAAGTCACTTCCTCTGGCAACCAGCAGATACAGACCGCTTCCTGTCCCTATCCGTTCCCCGGGATTTCCCTGTACGTCAGGATCCATCGGAGTTCGATTCTCTTCCGGAGCCAGGGTTCGCTTCGCTGCCTCCTCCGCAAGAGCCATCCAGTCCTCCCTCTCGGGATTTTCTTTCACCGTCAGGCCTTTATATGCTTCCGTAAGTTCATAGACATAGCCGGCATTTCCCTGTACTGCCACTGCGTCTGCCACCTTATATAGTTCCAGGACTACCTGGGCCTCTTCCATATCTTCTTCATATTCCTTATTTCCGGTCTGAACCGTCACAGAACATGGTTTTTTCAGATATTCGGTATCTTCCGCCGCTCCGCCGATAACCGGCCTTGCAAGGCACAGGCCCACCGCCAGCAAAACCACTATGGCCGAACAGATTCCTTTCTTTTTCATGAGCCATCCCTCCTTCACTTGTTATGAATGATCGTCTTTCCTCAAATCTGCCAAAAGTTCTCCTGTACTCTTTTTGGGGCGTCTGATCAGACGATAGACTGCCAGAACCAGAAGAATAAAAAGCACCAGTGGAATCCCGATAATTAAAACCGCCCGGTAAGCCGGATACTTCACTGCTTCTGCCCGGACTTCCTGTTCCCCGGTAAGGTTTGCTATCCGCCGTCCGCGCACCAAAAGTCTGTGGCTATTGACTCCGTAAGGAGTACAGGTAATCAGTGTACAAAAATCCTCCCCCGATTCGATTCCAAGGCCCTGATGTTCCTCCGGCAGAACCACCCGTATCTGGTCCACCTGATAAGTGGCTGTCTGATTCAATACCGTCAGGGTGAAAATATCCCCCTCCTCTAACCGGTCCAGATCGGTAAAAAGCTTCGCCGATGGCAGCCCCCGGTGTCCGGAAATCAGACAGTGGGCGCTTTCCCCTCCTACAGGGAGACTGCTCCCGGTCAAATGACCGATAGCCGTTTGCAAAACATCTGCATCCGTCCCATGATAAATCGGAAGATTCACTCCTATAGATGGAATCTGGACATATCCCATGATTCCCGTACCGGAAATATCCAGAAGAGAGAGATATTCCTCTTCTTCCTGTCTGCTGAGAACAAATCCGGCATTTCGCGCCGCCAGCTTTTCGTTATAAGAACGGGCCGCTTCCATCATCGTCTCACATTCCGCCTCCGCCATTTCTTCCACTGATTCTATATAGGAAGTAATCGCGCGGGTCTGGCGGAAGGTATTCCACCAGTCGCTGACCGTAGGATACAGAATTAAGCACAGTCCCGCAACCATGACTATGACCAAAGCGATCCCTACCGCACGTTTTTTCAAAAATTTCTTCATCCTGCGGGCCTCTCCTTACTGCTGTATCGAGTATTCTTTCCTGATGTTCCCGGCCCTGCTCCCTCTCGGAGCAGAACCGGGTTACTGATATTCGTTGTTTTTTCCTGTGGCTTTCTGGCTCTCTTATTTCGTCCTATTGATGATGCGTCGTCGGATCAACAGCAGGATTCCCGCCACAATTATCAGGCTTCCACCTGCAAGATAGAATATTGTCGTTCCGATACCGCCGGACTCCGGAAGTGTATAAGAATAAAGGGGATCCACAATCTCTACGCGGACTTCTGTCGGAACCTCCGTCCGTATTCCTGCTGCCGAATCGGCTGCATCCTCCTTCACAGGCGCCCCAGACTCTGCCGCCGCGTCCGCATCCACTTTCACATCCATATCTTCCACTGGCAGATATCCAGCGGGGGCCTTCGTCTCCCGGATTCGATATGTCCCTGCCGGCAGATTCCGGACAAATATTTCGCCGTTCTGGTTGGTAATCAATGTTACAAAAGGTTTCTGCAGTCCCTCTGTTTCCGGATGCTCTTCTTCCGCCTGCACCCCCTCCGACAGCTCTTCTTCTGACTGCGCTCTTTCTTCCACAACCTCTGCGTCCGCATCACCGACATATTCAAAGCTCCCATTACTCCCGGTGAAACTAAGCAACGTCTCGTTGCCATCCGGATTTATCCGGTACAGGGAAAACTCTGCGCCGGCCAGTAAAGAACCGGTCGAAGCTCCCGTTTCATCTCCGATCCATTTGGACAGACGTAAACTGTACTTCAAATCGTCTACATGTGTGTTGATAATGGTGAGCGTGCTAGCCCCAAGCCCTCCGGATGTTTCTACCTTCGTGTCTGTTTCTTTCGCCCCGTCATTGACAAAATCTCCTTCGTCAAAGGGGCTGTCAGGCATAAAATTGATCCCTATTTCCTTGACTTTGTACTGATAAATCTGGCCGTCTCTCCGGACATCCAGTCCCTTCCATTCATAGGTCCAGCCGTCAGCTTCTGTCAGCTCTTTTGTCCCGCTGTCTCCGGCCGGATCATATTCCGACCAGGAGCCTCCGTCATCCTCGCTTCGATAAAGTTGTACAGTGACAGACTGGATATACGCTTTGGCCTCATCTGTAGCGCTGCCGTCTTTCCAGTCCTTCTGAATCCTCAAGTCTATTTTTTCAATTTCCCGGTTGACAAACGTCGGTACTCCCGGTTCCGTCAGAGAAGCCGTTTTTGCTCCGGAGGTTCCCTGCCAGTCGTCTTTTGTCATTGTCCGGACCGGTTCCCAGTCTCCGGCTTCTTCCGACCAGCGTTCCACGGTTACCTGTTCAATGTTGTACTGTTTCCAGGTATAGTTCTGGTTTCCCACTGCCGTCAGCGTATCCATTGCTACGTCGGCTCTCACCCTGTATCTGGCAGAGTCTTTCAGAACGCCGCCCACGGAAGGTTCTTCTTCTAAAATCAGATACTGTACAGAAAACGAAGTGTCCGTCCCGTTTCCAGTAATGGAAAGGGGAGAGAAGCTGATTGTGCCATCTGTTCCATTGACGGCTTCTCCTATTTTCTTTCCTTTGTTTTCTTCTTCTGTCTCTTCATATTCATAGAGGCCGAAGGTAAATCTTCCCGCCTCCATGGAAGTTTTTTCCTGCCCGTCCGCGCCAAATAGCTGTTTCAATCCGGTCAAAACCAGAGTATCCCCGAATATACACTCCTGATAGTCTCCAAGGACCAAAATCCCGTTGCACTGTACTCCGCCGCCATGAGTTTCTGAGTGATTTCCGGTGATATAGACTCTTGCCGCCCCGGCGGCGGCCTGTCTGGACTGCTCGGAAGGATCTGCCGTCAACCCCATCCGGTTGGTCGAAGTACGAACATCGTCTTTCTCCCGGGAAAAGATAAGCTGCGTACTTTCATTGCCGCTCTGCCCGCTGATATCTGCCGTACTATTGGAGCTTCCGATCCAGTTGGAGTACCCCCCTCCTAACATCCGGTTGCTTACAATGCTGTGCTGCTCACAGTAATAATCGCTGTAACCATTGGAGCCTGCTATATTCTGAAACCATTGGGAAAAATCACTGAGAAAGGTACCGTCATGCTGTGCAAATTCCTCATCCTGAGTAAAAGAACCGGGTTCTTTGTACCAAGAGTCTGTTGTCCGTCTCCCCTCCGCCTGATTTCCGTAAACAGCCGTACCGATATCCAGAGTGATAGGACTCATCTCGACAATCTGTGCGTTGGAACAACCGCCGACGCCTCCGCCATAGCCCGCAGCCCTGTTATTGGTAATCAGCGCGCTCTGAATATTTACCGTCGCATTCTCCACACAGAAAATTCCACCGCCGCCCCAGTCATGGAGTGTCGCCGTCCTGTTGTTGGTGATGTAGACAGCGCCTGCTTCTCCTTTGATCTTTGCATATCCTTTTTCCCCGACGACCACCAGGCCGCCGCCTTCATGGAGCGTCGCCAGGTTCCGGGCAATGACGCCGCACTGGATAGAGATATCCGAACCGTTTGCCGTGGTCTGGATTCCACCGCCTCCGGCTCCCGTATTCCCGACAATCTGGCCGCCAGTCATTGTGAAGCTTTTACCCACCAAAATTCCGCCGCCGCCGTCATACTGTCCGTACTCTGCTTTTCTCTCTGCTACGCTTCCCGTCACTTCGCGATAAGCATCCAGATTGTTGCAGATACTGCCGCCTTCCATTGTCACTGCCACATTGTCGGCTGTGTAGATTCCGCCGCCTTTTCCGTATACACTGGACTGATTTCCGGTGACCATTCCGCCGGATATCCGAAGCGTACCGCTTCCAAGCATGGCAATCCCGCCGCCGCTTCCCCAGTTCTCCTGTGTTCCGGCATATTCGGTGCGATTATTGGCAATGACAGTTCCATTCAAGTGAATATTTGTATTCGCTCCGGCGACAACTGCGCCGCCGCTGGCCTGATATTTTTTATCAACCCAGTTATTCCCAGTCAGACTGCTTTTTCCATTACAGATATAGCCGCCCTGCAAATTCAATGTGTTCGCAATGAGCGGCGTCTCCGCCAGAGTAATGATGCCGGTCAGGCCTCCGCCCTCCAGCATCCCTCCCTCCAGCGTAAATGTTCCCTCTTTGACAAATATCAGCGCGTCGTTGGAAGCCCCGGCGCTGTTTCTTCGTATAATCCTTCCGCCCCCGGTCACCTGATGCCGATACAGCCGTTCCACTGTACTGCTGCCCTGGCCCTCTGAACGAATTTCATAGTAGGTCAGCACTCCCCCGTCCATACTTCCCGGATCTCCGGTCCAGCCGTATCCGTTCCATTCTCCCTCGTCTGCCCCGGAGTCCTGAACCGGATTCTCTCCGCCGCTGTCTTTAACGATCAGCGTCGCGTTATTGGTCACTGAAAATAAACTCACTCCTGAATTGACTGTAATCGTATGGCCGTTCAAGTCCAGAACTACGTTTGCATTGATCGGCAGGGTCAAAGGCCCCTGACCTACCTCGACGGCAAAGTCTGCTTCCAGTGTGATCTCTCTAGTCCCGCCCTCAGAAAGGCGCTCAACCTCCTGCTTCAGTCCGTTGTAATCACGGACTTTTCCGTCGCTTTCCGTCAGTACGCCAAACTCATTCAGATACAGTGCAATATCTGAAAAGGAATCGGTATCAAAACTGGAGGCGCCGTTTTCATCCACCTGGGAACCTTCCAGAATTTCTGTTTCTTCTTCTTTAAAATGGACTACTGTAACAGGAGCTCCCTTCGCACAGCCTTCTTCGTCCAGAAACTGGATTGTCACCTTGACGGTATCTTCCGGCTCCACCTCCACGCCGTCTACATAAAATCCGATATGGAACAGACAACGCAATCTCATATCTTCTTCCAGGAGTTCCTGGGCCTGGGCGTCTCGCCTTGCATAACGTTCCGGATCACTTTCCGGAGTAATCTCCTCCACCTGAAGCTCTGCATTCTCCGGCAGATTCGCTGCAGCCTTATAGGCGGCCGTAACTATATACCGTTCGTTTTCCCAGCTCTGTGTAAAAATCTCTTCTACGTCCTCTGTCTCTTCCTGTCCGTCTGTCTCCTCTGTTTCTGCTGTTTCCTCTTCTGTTCCAGTCGTCTCTTCTACTTCTTCTGTTTCCTCTTCCGTTCCAGTCGTCTCTTCTACTTCTTCTGTTTCTTCTTCCGCGCCGCTCGTCTCTTCTGCCGTCTCTCCTTCCGGCTTCGTCGTTTCTTCCGTTTCTACTGTTTCCCCGTCCGTCTCTGTCTGTTCTCCCGCTGCTCCAGATGTTTCTTCCTGAGAGACTGTAGGGTCCATCGTCTCTGCAACGGCAACCTCTATGGTTTCAAAACATTCTTCCCCGTGAATATGTTCCTCCACCTGCAAAAGACCACAGATCCGAACCTCATTTCCGCTTTCTTCTGTTCCATAGCAACCTGCTTCGTGAATATGAGGTCTGATTTCCGGTTTTTCACAGAGAAGCCTCTGTTCTGTCTGAATACATGCTTCCGTATGTTCATGACCGCCGGCCCCTATTTCCAGACCGCAGACCGGATTGGTATCTACTGTATAGCATTCTTCCACATGAATATGTTCTTCCAAACCACAGATACCGGTTTGATCCTCTCCGTAACATGTCTCCGTATGGGCATGTTCTTCCAGTCCGCAGACGCAGGTCCTCTCCCCCGTAAAACAGGCTTCCGTATGCTCGTGGCCGCCATTTCCACTTTCCTGACCACAAATCAAGGTCTGTTCTTCTTCAAAACAACCGGCCTCGTGAATGTGAACTTCCACCTCAGGAAGGGGACAAACTAGCGCGCCTTCGCTTCCGTAGCAGTCCTCCTTATGGGTGTGTATCACATAATCTCCATAGCCACAAAGCAAGGCCCCTTCCCCGTCATAACAGGTTTCCGTATGGGCATGAGCCACGTAAGAACAGTGAAAAACCTTCTCCTCGCGGGTCATCGCCCTGCCGGTGGGCTTTAAAAGCATAAAGGTACCTGCCGCCACTAAAACTGCTAAGCAAAGAAGTACCGCCATCCACCGTTTATTTCTTTTCCGTTTGCGTAAAAGTTCCGCCGCCTGTCTAAATACCGAAGATACCATCTTTTTTCCTCCTCCCTAAAATCCGCTTACAAGACCCATGTCTGACAGGGGCCAGACACAGAGCATAATTTTTCCGATTATCATTTTTTTCTCCACGCAGCCGATGGTCCGGCTCCGGCTGTCTATAGAAACCGATCGATGATCCCCCAGTACAAAAAAGGTTCCCTCCGGCACCTGATAAGGCAGTTCAATATCGCAGTTCCCCAAAGTTTTCTCACTGACATAAGGCTCTTCAAGCTGCTGACCGTCCACATAGACGTTGCCGTCCTCATCAATATCTACCGTTTGTCCCCCGGTTGCAATGACTCGTTTCAGTAAAATATCATTTCCATAATAAAACGCGATTACATCTCCGGCTTCCGGATTTTTACTGTTTATCGCTACTACAACATCGCCGTCATAAAGCGTCTCTTCCATGGAATTACCTGAAATTTGCAGGACCGGACACAAGAACACTGCCACCAGGACTACTGCCGCAATCACTACCACGAGAACGCCAAGCGTCCCTCCTGCAATTCGTCTGCGGGAATGCTTGTGGGTTTCTTTCTGCAGCTCCTCTTCCACCAGTTCGGCGAGTGTCTTTTCCTCTACTCCCATGTATGGCTCCTTTCGGAAGGCAGTTCCTCCTCTTTGTCAGAAATGCTGGACTGTTTCCGGCCGCCGTACAACCTCTCTATATTTTCCAGATATAAATCTGCCGCCTTCTGAGCCGACTCAAAGATTCCATGGAGCCTCAGCGAAGCCTCCGCAATGGAGCCGGCCTCCCTCAGCCGAATCCTTCTTTCCGTTCTTTGTCTCTCCAGTTCGCCTTTTAACGCCTTGATCTGTATATCTTTTTTATCCAGGCGTCCGGCCAGCTTATGTATTTTGGCGTCCTTACTGTTCAGGCGAGATTTTAACCGCTCATAGACCTTCTCCAGTTCCTGAAGCCTGGTTTCCGTCTCCTCCAGCCGCAGACGAAGTTCCCGTTCTTCCTGCACCTGTGTCAGCAGTAACTGGAGAACCTCCCGACGGTTTAGTTTCCGAAATTCTTTTTCTGTCATTGTGTACTCCCTGTCTGCGTCCTTCCCCCGCGTCTTTTGGTGCGGTAGGTCCGTGATTTCCTATTCAATCCTCGAAAGACGCCTCCTTGTAGGCGCCTTCTTGGCATGGTTTCGTATTAGTTTTATATTTAATTGACATTAGTATAACAATTCGGCCGTCAAAAAAAGCGTCAAAGAATCGCCAAAACAGAGGATTTTACCAAAAATTCTCTGCGTTTTTTCATAAGCTTTTATAAAAACATCTGTTTTCTTCCTGGCTTCGTATCAAGCACGGAAACCTGTTTATAAAAACTATTGGCATTCTAAGGTTTCCGCATTATAATTAAGGAAAGAATCATGGATGAGGAGGGTTTCAGAATGGTAAACAGAAGTTATTACGGACATGACACTCAGTTTTACGGGGTGGAAGAGCACCGCCTGGTGGGCGGCAGAGGAGACGGTATGAGACTGTTCCAGGTGCGAAATGGAAGCGGACTGGAGTTTACGGTTTCTGCCGATAGGGCTGCCGATCTTTCCCGGGTTTCCTACAAAGGCGTCAATCTGAATTATATGGGTTCTGCCGGTTATGTGGCTCCGGCCTATTATGACGAGCCGGATTTCGGGTTCTTAAAATCCTTTACCTGCGGGTTCCTTACCACCTGCGGCCTGCAAAGCATTGGTACTCCCGGCATGGACGGCGATGTCCCTTGTCCACTGCACGGAACCATTTCCAATCTTCCTGCCGATCGGATTTATTATACGGAAGAAGATGGAAAAATTGAACTTCACGCCAGAATCAACGACACTGTTATCTTTAAGCAGAAGCTCATTTTAAACAGAACCATCTCCTGCGAATATGGCAAAAACATTCTCCGTATTTCCGACTCTGTAAAGAATGAAGGTTCCGCCGACGAGCCGCTTTTGCTCCTTTATCATATGAATATCGGCTATCCTCTGTTGAGCGAACATGCAAAGGTAGCCGTCTCTTCCAAGCAGGTAATTCCCCGTGACGACCACGCTGCAAGAGACCTGGATACCTGGGATCAGATGCTTGCTCCTATTCCCAATTTCCAGGAACAGTGCTATTATCATGAGTTTGAAGGAAATTCTCCCTGTGCGAAGATTTGGAATGGAGACGCTATGGTCGGGCTTGCCATCCGCTGGGATGAAAAACAGATTCCCTATATGACAGAGTGGAAGATGATGGGCGAGCGGGACTATGTCCTTGGCCTGGAGCCCTGCACCAATAAGCTGGAAGGACGCGCCGCCCTCAGAAAAGACGGTACTTTACAGTTTATAAGGCCCGGGGAAACCCGCCACTTTGAACTGGAAATCGAATTTTTTGATAAAGAGGCTGCCTGGGACGCCGCCAGATAAATCAATAGAAGAAAAACCGTCCGCCTCCAGCGCCGTGGGAGCTGGAGGCGGACGGTTTCTCTGCCTTCAAAAATTTTTATTTTCGTTTTGCCGTCACAATCCCTTTCAGTGCCAGGTAAAACGCTGCAAAAAGGACTCCGGCCACAGGCCAGATAAGCCCGGAAGCCTTGCCGTTTTCTGTCCGGAAAAAGACGGTCAGGAAGATGGCTGTAACAATACACCAGTATATGCCTGCAAAAACGGAAAGTACCTTCGATGCCTCTTTATTTTTTCTTGTATAATCGCCTTCCTGCAAAAGTTTCTGAAAACTCCCTTTTATCATTCCCACCCAGACAAATAGATATACCCCACAGGCGAGCAGGAAAAGTACCACGCCCACAGAAACCACCTCCATAATCGGATTCTCCAAAAATCCTGCCACCATAATCGGTATGGCGCCCCCAATGCATAAAATCACTCCAACCATGATGCCCAAACGGAATGTCGGTTCAAAGGCCTCCTCCTTCTCCTTTACCAGTTCCATGGTTCCCTCCTCCAGAAGGAGCGGTTCTTTTTCCATATATTCATACTTTGACAGTTTAAATCCCTGAAAGATCAGAATAGCTATTGCGATCGCCACAAGTACCAGGAGAATCGCCATGCCAAGTCCTCCGGCTGCATCCTCGGACAAGGAAAGAATCTTATTTTCTGCCAATCCTCCAAGCATTATCAGACAGATCGGTGAGAGAATGCACAGAAAAACTCCAAATGCAATCCATCTGGATACTTTTTTTGTGATTTTCATAAATGTTTCTGCTTCACTGACGGAAACAAATCGAGACGCCTCTTTCTCAGAAACTGTCGTTTCTTTACAAGGAATTTCTTCTGTCCGGTGGGTCGCCTCCGCTTCTGCCAGTTTCCTCTCCTGTTCTGCCTCCTCCCCTTCTTTTAAAAGATAGTCCGTGGTCACTCCGAAAATTTCACTCATTCTTACAATCTTATCAAGCTCTGGGATGGATACGCCTCCCTCCCATTTGGACACGGACTGCCTGGATATTTCCAAACGTTCTGCCAGTTCTTCCTGGGACCAGGCTCTGCCCTTCCTAAGCCTTATGATTTTTTCTGCCAATGTCATTGCTTGTTCCTCCTGATTCCTTTTCTTCTGCCCCCATTTACCTCCGGGGCGTCTTTCAACATGGATATTTTAGCAAAAACTCCGGTTGACAACCAGAAAGTGCGCTTGGAAATTTGTCAACCGGCAGTTGCGAAAGCAATTAAAACAATGATTTCCTGTTTATCTCCTCTTCATATATAAAACCTTTCTTTTCTATCTGTAAATCTCCATCCTCTTTCCGTCGCTTCGGACAGTCACAGCTCCGCCCTGGTCTGTGCGAAAAATCTGACAGCCGAAACGTTCCAGACGCTCCAGCGTGTCTTTCGCCGGATGGCCGTAGCGATTGTTCCTTCCGCAGGAAATAATCCCATATCCCGGCGCTGTCGCTTTCAAAAAAGGAAGAGAGCTGGCGCCTCCAGAGCCATGGTGCGATACTTTTAGAATATCAACAGACGCTTTGCTCCTGTCGCTATGACGCTCTTCCAGATATGTGGTTACTGCTTCCTCCCCCCGCCCTTCCAGGTCTCCTGTAAACAATACGTCCAGTTCCCTCCAGGAAAACCACAAGACCATGGAAGTCTCGTTTTCATCTGAAAATCCTGCGCCATCCTCGCCGACTTCTTTCCTGCTTTCCGGCCAGAGACAGGTAAAAGTCGCCTCCCCGATTCTCATCCTTTCTCCCTGCCCCAGAAAAAAGACCGGGATTTTCGCCTGCTCCGCCTTCTCTCTTATCGCGGCTAACCCTTCCCCCTCTTCCCTCCTTTGCGGCAAGATGAGCGCTCCGATCCTTCCTTTTTCCATCAGTTCACTGATTCCGTTTATATGATCGGCATCCCCGTGGCTGAGCAGCGCAAAATCCACCTGCCCCACTGCCTGAAAATCCAAAAATGGCTCCAGACAGTATTCTCCTATGTTCCGTTTGTCGCTGCTGCCGCCATCAATGAAAAAAGTAAATCCTTCCGCTGTCCGCAGAAAACAACTGTCGCCCTGTCCCACATCCAGAAACGTAAGTTCCACTCCCCGGAAAGGAATCGGCGCCAGACAAAAGAGCAATCCAGATAAAAGTAAGAGCTTACACAAGCCCTTTTTCCGGTCTTTCCGACAAAGTACCCTCCCTTTTCGCGCAGACATTTTATTAGAAAGTTTTCCCCCATCTTCCGTTTCCCTCTTTTCGATCTCCCGTTTTCCTAGCTGCCGTCCAAGAAGGAGAAGAAGAGTGCCGTACAGCCAAAGCTGCCACTCCTCCGGCTTTCCTGTCCTCCAGACGGCGCCGGGCAGACATAAGCTCTGCTCTCCCAGAAATTCATAAAGCCACAGGATCCCCCTGGCAGGAAAAAGGAGGATGGACATCACCCCCGGCAAACTTCCGCCAAATAAGGCTCCGGCAATCCCCAAAAGGGCCGCCGCCGTAAAAAGAGGCAATACCGCCAGGTTCAGGATCAGGCTATAAACCGGAAGCCTGTAAAAAAAGCTGGCCTGCACCGGAAGAGTCACAAGTTGGATGGAAAGCCCCGGTAGAACCGGTCCCAAAATCTTAGGAAATTTTTCTCTGCAAAAAAGCGGATATAAAAGCCCCAACGCCAGTACAGAGCCAAAAGACAGCAAAAAACCACACTGGAACAGAAGGAGGGGACGGCGAAGCAGCATAAGCAAAGCGGCTCCGGCAGCCGCGCAGGCCAGATCATACTGCCTTCCCAAAACCTGACCGATTCCATAGACGGTCAGCATAAGAAGCGCCCGGCCTGCGCTGGTCCCTTCTCCAGTCAGAAGATAATAGCAAAAAGACATCCCGGTGCATCCCGCCGCTCCCAGCACATAAGACCCACGAAAGAACTTCCGAATCAGATGATAAACGCCCATGCCTGCCAACGATATATGAAGGCCGCTGATAGCCAGAAGATGGCCCATCCCGCTTTCTTCATAGAGGGAGACGCTCTCTTTATCCGCCGCCCACTTCTCTCCAAGAACCATGGCGCAGAGCATTCCGCCCTGCTTTTCTCCTGCAGTTTTCAGAAGATTTTCCACAAACTGCCGCCTGAGAGTCCTCAGTCCCAGTCTCAAGTAATCTGTTCTGCCGGATACATCCAAAAGCGCTCTCCCCTTCGCCTGGTAAGCAATTCCCTGACTCCGGTAATAGCTCCTGCTGTCAAACTGTCCCGGATTTCTGGCCTCTTCCATTTCCATCAGACGGACTTTTGCAGATATTGTCCGTCCCTCCTGTACTCCCTCCGGAAGCTCCTCCCAAAAAAGCAGCACGCCGCCCACGAAAAATCTTTCCGTTTCCTCCGTCTCTTTTCCCTTCATCTGAACACGGCATCCGGAAAGATACAACCGGAAGCTTTCCTCTGCCTCTACTTTCCGAAATTCTATCCGTTCTATCTGCCCGGAAAGTTCTGCCTCCAGACGTCCCTCCAGTTCCAGACGCCTGTCGAGCTCCTGGATCGCCGGCGAATCTCCTTCCTGACAAATCCGCCAAAATCCCAACAGAAAAAAAGCGGGCAGAACAAGCCATATTTTCTGCCTGCCCTGCCCGTTTTTCTTTCCTTTGAGGCGAAAACCAACGATCGCTCCCGCCATCCCCGCCGCCAGACAAAGGGCGGCAGGCCAAAGACCCTCGCTTCGCCGAGCAAGCACCTCTCCAAGCGCATATGCTCCCGCATACCACAGCAATGGTCTTTTTATCAACAATATCAACGTTTTCCTTTCTTACCTTATCTACTTTTCGTCTATGCTGTCTCCGTTCTCGATATATTCTAACCGCCGCTCCAGAGGCTGTTCTAAAGCTATGCTATCCCGAAACTTCAGATTGCTAACTCCTTCTACAGAAATCTGGACCCGGCTCACATTGGGAAGCTCCGTCAGGGAATCCACAATGGAATAAATCGGAATATAATCACTGACATTCAGCGCATCGTTCATAAATGCCGAATCAAAATTTACATAACAGATGCCCTTTCTCATGGCCACTGACAGCGCCTTTGCACTCTTTGGCAGCGTGGCGTAGCGTCCCTCTTCCTCACATCCTGCTAAAAGCTGCTCAATCACCAGGGACTCCATAGAAATCCCTGTACTGCATACCACAGAACGTTCCGTTTCCAAAAGCTTTGTCCCCGTCTCGTCTGTAAAATACAAGGTCAAATCCACCTGCTGCAGCTCCGCCGTATTGTTTCCGGAACTCTCCACAAACGAGGAGGCGGACATTAGATTGATGGTATTGTTGGCGGCGTCCATTAACGGCTGATCATTGATATAAAAGCCTACGTAATCCACCCCTTCTATCTGGGTCAGAGTCTTGACCACCGCCGCCCGGCACATAATTTCCCGGATTGGCTCCATCCCATTGTAAGCAGCGTTAAAGTAGACAAAAAGCTGACCTCCGTCTCCTTGTTGCGTTCTGATGGCGCGGACTTCTTCTGGCATAGTCGGTAAAAGTTCCATATTCTTAGGCGCTTCCTGCAACTTTTCCAAAAGTTCATCCGCCAGAAGGGAAGGCTCCTCTTCTCCCGCCCTGTAAACCTCCGTTCCCAGCTTTGTAAACGTCTGGTTTGTATAATACAGATAATACTCTCCCGGCCCGAGCTCCTCCTGCTTTGTCTCTGTCTGTCCGCAGGCCAAAAGTCCGCTCAAAACAGCCAGGAGAAAAAACAGATACCTTTTACGTTTCATCTCTTCCTCCTGTCACGCAATATAAATAAGCGGGACCCGCACAGTAAAAGTTGTTCCCTCATTTTCCCGACTGTAAAGCTTGATCGCTCCGTGATGGGAGTAAATAATACTCTTCGTAATGGCAAGCCCCAGTCCTGTACCGCCGGCCTCCCTAGAGCGGGCCTTGTCCACCCGGTAAAACCGCTCAAAGACATGCTCCTGAGCATCTGGTGGAATCCCGATTCCATTGTCAGCCACCTTCACATAGAAAAACTTGTGATCGGCGTTTAAACTAACCTTCACCCAGCCGTCCCGGTTGTTATATTTGATCGCGTTCTCCACCAGATTGCTGACTGCCAGCGTAAACTTCGTCTTGTCCACCTCAGCTACCACCGGACGGAAGCTCTCCAGAACCAGATCCACATTTTTCTGTCTGGCGATGGGACGCAGCCGCTTCAGGGTTCCTTCCAGAAGTTCGTTGACATTCATCTGGGTAATATTTAACTCTGTAGAAGATTTATCCAACCGTACCAGACTTAAAAGGTCCTCAATAATCTGGCTTTCCCGGTCAATTTCCTCAGAAATATCTCCCATAAATTCCCGGTAAAGCTCCACCGGTACTTCTTCCTGACTCATCAGGGAATCTGCCAGCACCCGGATGGACGTAATGGGCGTCTTTAGCTCGTGAGATACGTTGGAAACAAACTGCTGACGGGATTCATCCAGTCGTTTTAACTGCTTTAAGGTCTTATTATACGCCTCTGAAACTCTCCTTGTCTCCACAAAACTGCCCACTTTAATCTCCTCGCCCAGAGGATCTTCCGCAGCGTGATTCAAAGACGCCGCAATTCGTTTAAAAGGTCTCACCATCAGACTGGAGAGAACGGCAGAAAGAACAATAATGATCGCAAATTCAATCATCTCCAACAGACGGATTCTCACTTCCAGCTTTTCCGCCAGCTCGTCCAGAGAGCTTGTGGAGGAGGATAAGAGCATCACCCCGACCACCTCCGTATTGTCCGCGCCATAAATCGGCTGGGCAAAATCCAGATACCGATCGCCCTGCTTGTAGTTCACCTTCGTCTCGCCGGAAAAACACTGAAGCACTGCTTCAGAAATATTGTATTTGTCTTTATCGATCTCATATGTATCTTTAATCGTTCGGAAGCTTTTGTTGACCACAATGACGCGGCCGTCCTGCAGACGAGCCATCTGTTCCAGTTCAGAGTCGATCACCTCGTTTTGCGGATTATCCACATAGCCGCTTTTCGATACTTGGTTTGCCACAATCATCCACTGATTTTGAATCCTTGCGATTCTGGATTGAACCTCATTGGCCGTCGATGTGACGTATATCACATGATTGACGATAAACATCGGTACTGTACCGAACAGCATCAATGTCGCAAACCAGGCAAGCCGCAAACTTTTGAACCGGTTTTGCTTCTGCTCTTTGTTTTTCTTATCCTTTGAAAAAATAGCCAACGCCCCATTTCGTATATACATACTGCGGATCACTGGGGTTTGCCTCCACTTTCTCCCGCAGCCTTCTCACATGTACGTCCACCGTCCGGACATCGCCTGGGTACTCATAGCCCCATACGATATTTAAAAGCTTTTCCCGACTGTAAACTCTTCCCGGATTGGTAAGCAGAAGCTCAAGGAGATCAAATTCCTTCCCGGTCAGATTCAGTTCCCGCTCTCCGTTCCATACCCGCCGGCTTTCCTTGTCCATAGTCAGATCCTTGACTTTCAGGACACTTTTTTCTTCCGCCGTCTTTACCCGCTTCGCATTCCTCCTGGTAATGGCCTTGATCCTGGCCTTCACCTCCAGAATATTGAACGGTTTGGTAATATAATCGTCGGCCCCCATATCCAGACCCAGAATTTTATCCATGTCGTCGCCCTTAGCCGTCAACATGATAATCGGCACGTCAGAAAATTCCCGTATCTGCTGACAGACCTCAAAACCGTCAAAAACCGGAAGCATTACGTCAAGAAGTACCAAATCATATTCTCCCCGCTTTGCCAGGTCAATGGCCTCCTGTCCGTCATAAGCGCAGTCCACTTTCATGCCGTCTTGCTCCAGGCTGAAGCGCAGCCCTTTTACAATCAATTTTTCGTCGTCAACCACCAGAATCCTGTTTGCCATCTGCTCACCCTGCCCTTCAACTAGCTACTTACCTGATCGTCATTTTATCTTTCCGGTTTTTACTGTAATTTTATCTTTCAGTTTTTCATAGGCAGCTTCCTTGATACCTGGCACCAGCATGATATCCTCCGGTTTTCCAAACCCTCCATGCTCTTCCCGCCAGGAAATCACAGCCTCCGCTCTCGCTTCTCCTATGCCGGGCAAGGTCATCAAAGCCTCCTTGTCCGCGCTGTTCAAATCCACAGGTTCTTCAAATCCAGAGACGTTCTCTTCCGGCCCTCCGGTCCCAGCCGCTCCAAATACTCCCGCCTCTCCGTAGACCTCATCTTTGGAAAGTTCTGAAAGAAAGGGCACTCTGACTTTGGATCCGTCGGACACCATATCCGCCAGATTCAGATAATCTCCGGCCGCGTCCTCCGTCGCACCTCCGGCCGCGTCCAGCGCCTCAAAGACCCGGCTTCCCGCCGGCAGCATGTAAACTCCCGGACGTTTTACAGCGCCGCAGACATGGACCTGGAACATTTCCGCCATGGTTTCTACTTGGGTATTCGCACTGTCCCCGGCCGCTCCCTCTTCCCGTGTTCCAACACCGTCTGCGTCATCTGCGTTTTGCTTTTCTTTGACTCCGGTTTCCTCCTTCTGGCTTCCATCCCTTCCGCCCTCTGCCTCACCTGAAACAGGAAGCGTTTCCAAAATCAGAGACGGTTCTTTTCCACATCCGGAAAGCCCTGCAAAAAACGCTGACAAAAGTAAAAGGGTTATCCATCCTGTAAATCTGATTTTTTCTTTTTTTCCGTACATGGCATCCTCCTTCCGGCGGATACCTACAGTTCTCACACCTCTTTATTCTACCTGAAACCCCTCGTCTTTACAAGTGCCTACCACTTAAAAATTACGATTCCGGCCACGGAAATTATCATGCCCAAAAGCTTGTGCCATTCAAATTCTGCTTTTTCCATACCAAAGAGTCCAAAAAGTTCAATGACATAAGCCACGGCCACCTGAGCTACTACGATCAGCATGGCAGCTCTGGCCGGTCCCAGGCTCCCCATGGCCTCAATGACTGTATACGTAATAAAGGCCCCCATGACACCGCCAAGTAACATATACTTCGGTTCCACTTGCCAGAAGGCCAGCACAGGTTCCCGTCCCGTAAAAAACCAGGCGGCCACGCAGGTTAAAAAGGCGGTGAGCTGAACAAACCCGGCCGCCACCCAGACACTGCTGGCTTTTGTCACTTCCGTATTGAATACTCCCTGGATACTCATAAGCGCCCCGGAAAGCAGAGCGAGCAGTACTCCAAACATAAACGATTCCTCCGTTCTGAAACCACCCGCACGGCCTTTCAGACAAAGACTCCGAACAGGTTTTATGTGCAATACGGGCAGTTTCTTTTCCTTGAAAGTAGTGTAACCGAAAACAACAGGAATCATTCAATATAAAAAGGGCAGGCGGCATTTTTCCTCTATGCCACCTGCTCTTCCTATAAAGTAAAGCAAAAAAGGCCGTCAAGGCCTTTTACCGTCTGCCTTGAAAATCAAGCTTCTTCTATCGCCGCCTCCAACGCCCGGATCATCTCATCCACATGCGCTTCCTTTATAATCAGCGGTGGAACGAAGCGGAGAACGTTATGCTCTGCCGTAATCAGAATCACACCTTTTCTCATGGCCGCCGCTGCTATCTTCCCGGGAGCTTCCTCAAACTCCAGCCCCTGAATCAGACCGACACCCCTGTGTGCTCTAATCTTTGGATACTTTTCCTTAAACTCCTTAAGCTTCTCCCAGAGATATGCTCCCACCCGGTTTACATTTTCAAGGATATGCTCCTTCTCAAAAATATCAAGCACCGCGCTTGCTCCGGCGCAGACCAGAGGATTGCCGCCATACGTGGTTCCGTGATCCCCCGGCGCCAGGACTGCCGCTTTCTCTGTGGTCAAGAACGCTCCGATGGGGAGGCCGTTCCCAAGCGCCTTCGCCACTGCCATCACATCCGGTTTGACGCCTGCCCTCTGGCAGGCAAACATCTTTCCGCTTCTTCCCATGCCACACTGGATCTCGTCAAAAATCAGAAGGATGTCTTTCTCATCGCAGAGCTTTCTTACCCCCTGCAGAAATTCCGGGTCCGCCGGATAAATACCGCCCTCTCCTTGAATCGGTTCCAGAAGAATGGCGCAGGTCTTTTCATTTACCAGGGATACAACGCTTTCCAGATTGTTATACTCCGCAAAATGAATACCGGAAAGAAGGGGCTTAAAGTCCTCCTGATAATGAGGATTTCCTGTGACAGACAAAGAACCCATACTCCTCCCATGAAAAGAGTGGTCCATGGCAATGATCTCGTGGTCTTTAGTTTTATCCTTTTTCGCCGCATACTTTCTGGCTGTCTTAATGGCTCCCTCTATTGCCTCCGTCCCGCTGTTGGTGAAAAACACCCGGTCCATACCGGATGCCTTCACCAGTTTTTCCGCCGCCTCGATAGCCGGAAAATTATAATACAGATTGGAAGTATGGGTCAGCTTTTCTACCTGGTTTTTCAGGGCGTCCTCAAATTCAGGATTGCCATAGCCAAGGCCTACTACGGCAATACCAGCCGCAAAATCCAGGTATTTCTTTCCGTCCACGTCATAGAGGTATACCCCCTCGCCCCGGTCGAATACCACAGGCGTCCGATTATAGGTATGGAGAAGTACCTGCTCCCCCCGTTTCATATATGCCTCAGCCTTCATAGTAATACCGCTCCTCCCTGCCGTTTAAAATCGCTGTTCCGATTCCTTTGTTGGTGAAGATTTCCAGAAGCAGACAATGAGGAATCCTGCCGTCCAGAATATGTACTCTGGATACGCCTTCCTTCAGCGCGTCCACACAGCTTTGCAGCTTGGGTATCATGCCGCCCCCGGCCATTCCTCTGGAAATAAACTGCTCCGCCTCCTCCAAAGAAAGCTCCGAAATTAGGCTGGATTTGTCCTCAAAATCCCGATAAACGCCCTCCACGTCTGTGAGAAACGCCAGCTTCTCCGCATTCATTTCCTTGGCGATGGCACAGGCCGCGTCGTCGGCATTGATGTTATACGTGTCGAAATTGTCGTCGTAACCGATGGGACAGACGATCGGAAGAAAGTCCTTTTCCAGAAGATCATAGAGGATTTTGGGACTGACATGCTTGATGGAACCCACGAAACCGATGTCCGCCCCTCCTGGAGTCCGCTTCTCCACATTCAGGAGACCGCCGTCTTTTCCACTGATGCCCACCGCCTTGACTCCCAGTTCCTGTACCATCTGGACAAGGCCTTTGTTGACCCGGTTTAATACCATTTCCGCGATTTCCATGGTCGGCGCATCCGTCACTCGCAGCCCGTTGATGAAGCGGGGCTCCATTCCCACCCGCTCTGCCCAGCCGCTGATTTCTTTTCCGCCGCCGTGAACGATAATGGGCTTAAACCCGACCAGCTTTAAAAGCACCACATCTTTGATAACGTCCCGTTTCAGTTCCTGATCCACCATGGCGCTGCCGCCGTATTTAACCACGATGACTTTCCGGTTAAACCTCCGGATATAGGGGAGGGCCTCGATGAGCACCTCCGCCTTATGCATAATCCGTGCATCCATTTCCATAATCTGATGTTCCTTTCCGCCACGGACGTTCCGATCAACCAAGGAAAAACTTTGAAATATACCCCCAGACAAAGATAAACAATACAATCAGAGGCAGGAGGATCGTCACATACCATCTTGCCCAGCCCGGGAACTTAAGTCCCTTGCCTGCATTGGCCTCCTCCGTAAAGTTCTTCCATCCCCAGCCGTATCTGGTGACGCAAAACAGCAGATAAACCAGGCTTCCCAAGGGAAGCAGGTTGTTGCTGACCAGGAAATCTTCCAGATCAAGCACATTGCTGCCGGCGCCCAGAGGAGCAAACCCACTCCAGAGATTAAAGCCCAGCACGCAGGGCAGGGACAAAACGCTGATCACAACTATATTGACAAGGACTGCTTTTTTTCTGGAACAGCCCGTTAAATCCGTAGCAAATGATATAATATTTTCAAAGACGGCAATAACCGTAGAGATTGCCGCAAAAAACATAAAGATAAAAAACAAAGTTCCCCAGAGCTGCCCAAAGGCCATTTCATTAAACACATTCGGCAGAGTGATAAAAATCAGACTGGGGCCTTCGCCTGGATTGACCTTGTAGGCAAAGCAGGCCGGAAAAATAATCAGACCTGCAATCAGCGCCACCAGCGTATCCAGCGCTGTAATGCTGACCGCCTCTCCCATCAGCCTCCGATCCTTGCCGATATAGCTTCCGAAAATGGCGATAGCGCCGATCCCAAGACTTAACGTAAAGAAGGCCTGACCCATGGCCGCATAAAGCACTTCAAAAATTCCGTATTCCTGAAACTTGCTAAAATCCGGCACCAGGTAGAACTTAAGCCCTTCGCCGCCGCCCGGCAAAGTGACAGAGCGGATCGCCAGCACAATCATCATAAGCAACAGGCTGATCATCATAACCTTTGTGATGCGCTCCACACCTTTTTGAAGGCCGATGGCGCAGATTCCGAAACAGAACACCACAATTATCACCATAAAGGCGGCCATCAGCCCCGGCTTCTGAGTCATCGTCGCAAACTCTCCCGCCACCTGCTCCGTATTTAGTCCCACAAACTGTCCGGACGCCATCTTATACACATAATAAAGCATCCAGCCTGCAATGGTGGTGTAAAACATCATCAGCAGATAGTTCCCCGCCATGGCTCCCCATTTGTACCAGTGCCACTTGCTGCCCACCGGCTCCAGTACATCAAAGGAATGGGCCGCGCTCTTTTGGCTCGCTCTTCCCACAGCCAGCTCCGCTACCATAATCGGCAGGCCCAGGATCAACAGAAAGAAAATATAAAGCAGCACAAAGGCAGCGCCGCCGTACTTTCCGGTAATGTAGGGAAAACGCCATACATTGCCCAGGCCGATGGCGCATCCGGCAGAAATCAGGATAAAACCCAGCCTGGAAGAAAATCTCTCTCGTTTCATCTTATGAAACCCCCTTTTTATATTCCAAGCCAGTATACCTTATTTTCTGCCGAATGGCAAGAGCAGGACAAAGTATCAGGAGCGATAGTCGGCATTGATCTTCACATAGTCGTAGGTCAGGTCACATCCCCAAGCCGTGGCGGATTCTTCTCCTGCCTTCATATCGGCGATAGCCGTCACCGCCTCTTCCGAAAGGATTTTCGTCGCTTCCTCCTCGCTGTAACCGGTGGAGACGCCGTTCTCCACGATCTTTAACTTCCCTGCCTGACTCTCAAACCAGATATCCACCTGTTCCGGATCAAAGGATATCCCAGAATAACCCAGCGCACAGAGAATCCTTCCCCAGTTGGCGTCATGTCCGTAAACAGCCGCTTTGGTAAGACTGGACGTCACCACGGATTTGGCCAACCTTCTTGCCGCTTCTTTCGTAGGCGCTCCCAAAATCTTCACCTCAAACAGGCAGGTCGCCCCCTCGCCGTCCCCGGCGATTTTCTTGGAAAGCTCCTCCATCACTTGGTGAAGCGCCTGACAGAACATCCGGTAATCTTCATTCTCCTCCTGAATCTCCTCATTCTCCGCCATGCCGTTAGCCAAAAGCAAAACACTATCGTTGGTAGAGGTGTCCCCGTCTACAGAAATCATATTGAAGGTGTCTACCACATCGTCGCTGAGGGCTTTTTGCAAAAGCGCTCCGGAAATCTTCACATCACTTGTCACAAAGCAGAGCATGGTCGCCATATTGGGGTGAATCATACCGGAACCTTTGCACATACCGGCCACAGTCACCGTCTTTCCGCCAATTTCGACTTCTACAGCGACCTCTTTCGACTTCGTATCCGTGGTCATAATCGCTTCAGCCGCCTGTTTTCCGGCCTCCCGGTCCGCTCCCAGGGACTTTGCCAGTACCTCTACGCCAGCTTTGATTTTGTCCATAGGAAGTTTTGCACCGATGACCCCGGTGGAAGCCACCAGTACAGCCCTGTCCAAAATCCCCAGCGCCTCCCCTGCCGCCTTTGCCGTCTCCGCACAGTGGCGAAGCCCTTCCTCCCCGGTACATGCATTGGCAACCCCGCTGTTTACAACCACCGCCTGGGCATATGCACTTTTATGTACCACTTCATAATCCCATCTGACCGGAGCCGCTTTTACCACATTGGTCGTAAAGACCCCCGCCGCCTGACAGGGAACCTCACTGTAAACCATGGCCATATCCTTTGTTTTTCCCTTTTTAATCCCAGCGCTTATCCCCGCCGCCTGGAACCCCTTCGGCGCCGTCACGCCGCCCTCAATCCATCTCATAATCTATTTTCTCTTTCTTTGATTTCTAAGCTCTGGTTTCTAAGTTCCGCTTTAAGAAGAAAGGTGTTTTGTACCCTTGCTTCGCTGGGGCAGACCCTACGCTCCCCGCGGAGCGTTTTTGTTTCACCGGACGCACTTTCCCATGAAAGGAAAAAGCTACTTTTCTTCCGCCAAGCTTCTATACTTTATGGAAATAAAGGAACTCTTTCCAGACCCAGGACTTCCGGAAGTCCGAACATCAGGTTCATATTCTGGATCGCCTGTCCTGCCGCCCCCTTGACCAGATTGTCCAGGGCCCCGATGGCAATAATCCTGCCCGTCCGTTCGTCAATCTTAAAATTAATGTCCACAAAGTTGCTTCCCTCCGTCCACCTTGTCTCCGGATAAACCCCTTCCGGCAGAAGGCGGATAAAGAGTTCCTCTCCATAATATTTTTCATAGATACCTTTTATCTCCTCATAGGAAAAGGGTCTCTTTAAAAATGCATAAGCTGTGGCCAGGATTCCTCTGTTCATGGGAATGAGATGAGGGGTAAAGTTCAGGATTACATTTTCCCCGCAGGCAAGCCCAAGCTGCTCTTCAATCTCCGGTGTATGGCGGTGGTTCCCTATCCCGTAGGCCTTAATATTTTCATTGACCTCGCAGAACAGATTCGGAACTTTCGCTCCCCGTCCAGCTCCGGATGTCCCTGACTTCGCATCAATAATAATAGAAGAAAGTTCCACCACTCCCTCCTTGACCAGCGGATACAGGGTCAGGATCGAACAGGTAGTATAACAGCCGGGATTGGCTACCAATCTGGTTCTCTTTATTTCTTCCCGGTTGATCTCACAGAGCCCGTAGACGGCCTTTTCTATGTACTGAGGACTTTTATGCTCCAACCCATACCATTTTTCGTATATTTTTACATCTTTTATGCGAAAATCTGCGCTTAAGTCCACAACCCTGGCTTTTTCCAGAATCCTGTCGCTCATCACGGAGGCGCAAAATCCCTGAGGCGTCGCCGTGAATATCACATCTGCTTCATCTGCCAGTTCCTCCAGATTATCATCCAGACACTTTGCATCCAGCATTCGGAACATATTTCGATAGATAGAGGTATATTCCTGACCCGTATAGCTTCTGGAACCGTACCAGACTACCTCTGCCTCAGGATGTCCCAGAAGAAGTCCTGCCAGTTCCGCTCCCGCATATCCGGTAGAACCGATAATTCCCGCTTTAATCATTGTTTTCCCTTTCTTTTTGCATTTCTTCTGATTCCTTTCTGAACTGATTCATAATTATACATTATAGATGAATAATATGCAAGTCGTTTTTTTATTTTAAATTTAGGGCTTGCATTTTCTTGAATTATATTGTATATTTATTCCTGCAATCAAACATAAAATGAAAACATAAAAGTTTTACGAGGAGGAATAAATATTATGAAGGAAAAAGTCGTTCTTGCTTATTCCGGCGGCCTGGATACGTCTGTGTTGATTCCCTGGCTCAAGGAAAATTATGATTATGAGGTCGTTTGTGTCTGTATCGACGTAGGACAGGGAAACGAGCTGGACGGACTGGAAGAGCGCGCGCTTTCCACCGGCGCTTCCAAATTATATATTGAGCATGTTGTTGATGAATTTTGTGATGAATATATTCTCCCTTGTATCAAGGCGGGAGCCGTATACGAGCATAAATATCTGTTGGGCACGGCCATGGCCAGGCCCCTGATCGCAAAGATTCTGGTGGACATCGCCGAAAAAGAAGGCGCGGTCGCCATCTGTCATGGCGCCACGGGAAAAGGCAATGATCAGGTACGTTTTGAACTTGGAATCAAGGCTCTGGCGCCTGGCCTTAAGATCATTGCTCCCTGGAGAATCTGGGATATGAAGTCCCGGGAAGATGAGCTGCTCTACTGCCAGCGTCACGACATCAAGCTTCCTTTCAAGGCAGACAACAGTTACAGCCGCGACCGGAATCTCTGGCACATCAGCCATGAAGGACTGGAGCTGGAAGATCCTGGATGCGCTCCCAATTACGATCACATGCTGGTTCTGGGTCAGACGCCGGAAAAAGCTCCGGAAGAGGGCGAAACCATTTCCATTTCCTTCAAAAAGGGCGTTCCTGTCGCTTTAAACGGCAAGGAGATGAAGCTGTCGGAGATGATTGCTAAGCTGAACGCTCTTGGCGGCAAACACGGCATTGGTATTGTAGATATTGTGGAAAACAGGATGGTAGGAATGAAATCCCGCGGCGTCTATGAAACTCCCGGCGGAACCATCCTTATGGAAGCCCATGACCAGTTGGAAGAGCTGATTCTGGACAAAGAGACTCTGGCTATGAAGAAAGATGTCGGCAATAAGTTCGCGGATCTTGTCTACTCTGCGAAATGGTTCTCTCCTCTCAGGGAGGCCTGCCAGGCATTTGTGGAGTCTACCCAGTCCTGCGTTACCGGGGAATGCAAAATGAAGCTCTACAAGGGTAATATCATCAAACAGGGAACCACCTCCCCTTATTCCATGTACAATGAGAGCATCGCTTCCTTCACCACCGGCGACCTCTATGACCATCACGACGCGGAGGGATTCATCAATCTCTACGGACTCTCCACTCTGGTACGGTCCATGAAAATGGCGGAGATCGAAAAAAATTAAAAAACCTTTCACTGACTGTGAAATAAAAAAGAGTCCTGCAAAAGCAGGATTCTTTTTATTATAAAAAATCATTTATCAATGTCTAATGTCTAATCCGGGTGGTTCATATATTGCAAGCACACCATCCGGTTACTCAAAACTATAATCTTCCTTTTTATCATTCAAAAAAGCCGATAATCTGTAATCCTTTCACAAATCTGTCAGCTTTGTGTCTATCTCTTTGTTAATGTATTTGTTCTACCCGATAAATCTGTAATTTGCAGATAAATTTATTGAACTATACTTTTTAGTCCTTAAACACTTATATAGTGAAATAAGATGTAATTTCCCTTGTTATTGCCCTTATGAACAATTTACAAGGGAAAT
>JAAWAV010000039.1 GCA_022792335.1 Lachnospiraceae bacterium | reverse complement strand
CTGCATCCGCTACCGCATAGAGATTTATCCATCTCGGAGTGCCGCCAAGCTCGATGAAATAAGGCTTTCTGCCGCCTTTCCTGTATCTTTCCTCATCCCGCTTTCCAATTCTTTCATAGCTGACAAAGCTATGTACAGATAAGCCGAAAGCACTGGGCTTGTCCGCATAGGGCTTGATTTGGAACATTTCTGAGCACAATGTAGGTACAGAAGAACTGGCGCATTTGGAAATTATCGCCGCGATTATTCACCAATTGACCCGTGGACTGACAGCGGAGCAACTGGAGGAACAGGGATTCGCTCCCTATTATGTGGATCATACTGCAGGTATCTGGCCTCAGTCAGCCGGCGGTTATCCTTTCAGCGCCAGTCAATTCCAGTCTACCGGAGATCCCATTACGGATCTTTATGAAGATATGGCAGCAGACGAGGCGATCACATAAAAACAACCATTCTCATTTTTGCAAGTACATAACGTACAAGTATTTCCGCATAGGCTGTTATTGCAGAAAGATTCTTCTGTTATATCATGATGTCCTGGGATATGGGCATGTTTCGTAAAAGAGGTGATTGGATGGCAAGAGAAACTCAGATCATTTGTACCAATGTTTTCAAAAACGACAGGGAGGAAGAGTTAAAAGAAAAATTTACTCAAAAATGGATTGAGTTAATTCATCAGATAGAAAAAAATAAGGAGCGTACTACTGTCTCCAACTGATAACAGCTACAGGCTATTTGGGGCTCCTAGACCAAAGCGATGAGGACATGACAGGGTTAAAAACATGGCAAACTTGAAAGTTGGCATTTACTGCCGTTTATCTGAGGAAGATAAAAATAAACAATCCAAATCTGACGACAGCGCCAGTATTCAGAATCAAAAATCGATGCTGATTCAGTATGCACTGGAACGGGGATGGGAAATTTATCAGATTTACAGTGATGATGATTATACGGGAGCAGACCGGAACCGGCCGGAATTTAAAAAACTACTGTCGGATGCCAAACAGCAAAAAATAGATATTGTTCTCTGTAAAACCCAGTCCCGTTTTACCCGTGAATTGGAGCTTGTGGAAAAATATATCCACGGGCTGTTCCCTATCTGGGGCGTGCGTTTTGTAAGTATCGTTGACAATGCCGATACGGCAAACAAGGGAAATAAAAAGTCACGTCAGATTAACGGGCTTGTCAATGAGTGGTATTTGGAGGATATGTCCGATAACATCAAAAGCGTTCTGACAAATCGCCGAAAACAGGGATTACATATCGGATCTTTTGCGCCATACGGTTACCGAAAAGACCCGGAGCAAAAAGGCCACCTGCTTATCGACGAAGAAGCGGCCGAAATTGTCAGGGAAGTATTTACTTTGTTTTCCCAGGGTTATGGTAAGACTGCAATCGCCCGAATATTGAATGAGCGGGGTGTGCCAAATCCCACGGAATACAAGCGTTTACATGGTTTACGATATCGGCAGCCAAAGCAGAAACTGAGTACTCTCTGGAAATATTTTGCTGTTTCTGATATGCTGGTCAATGAAATTTATATTGGAAATATGGTTCAGGGGAAATATGGGAGTATTTCTTATAAAACAAAACAGAACAAGCCCCGCCCCAGAGATCAGTGGTATATTGTAGAAGGAACTCATGAGCCAATTATAGAGCGGGAATTATGGGATAAAGTTCAGACTCTTGTCACAGAACGTTCAAAACCTTTCGCGACAGGGACGATCGGGCTTTTTGCCAGAAAGGCCCGTTGCAGTGGATGTGGTTATACCATGCGTTCTCACAAACTGTCCGACGGCAGGCGTTATCTTTGCTGCTCGAGCCGTCATGTGTCAAAGGAAGCTTGCGAAGGGGCTTTTATTTCTGTGGCGACGTTGGAGCAGGCTGTTATTTTTGAACTCAACCGTCTTTCCAGTAAATATCTCAATCAAGAAGAACTAGAAGAAAAAATCCAATTTTCTGATCATTGGATAGTACAGAAGAAACGTCTGGAAAAAGAGATTGCAGCCCACCAGAAAAAAGTGGCCGAATGCGCAGCATGTATTCGTGAACTTTATTTGGACAAAGTAAAATCTGTGATATCTGAGTACGAATATGTGGATTTTTCCCAAAAATTTTCTGCGGAAAAAGAACAGTTTGAGTCATTCCTCCTTGAGGCTGAAAAAAAACTCGCAGATATGGAATGTAAGCTGTCTGTTGGAGACAATCGCCGCCAGATTATAAGGCAGTATATAACCCTTGAAAAGTTAGACAGGGAAACGGTTGATAAACTCATTGACTATATTTCCATTGGTAAACGGATTCCCGGTACAAGAAATGTTCCCATTGAAATCCATTGGAATTTTTAATCTTCTCTGAGCGATGGTTGTTCTTATCGAACTGCAACAGAAAATATTTCGCGCTTTCCCATCTTCCCAAAAGAAAAAGCCAGAGAAATATGCCAAATATCGGGGAATGGCGTATTCTCTGGTTTTTTCTCTTATAAACCTGTTCTCAGCCTCACCATGAGCTGACAACTACTATAATCGGGAAGTGTAATTGTCGCCGCCCGGTCAGTACAATCCCGGGACAAACGTCCGTTTAACTGATTTGCCAGTTTCCGGAAGGCTTTTTTCCCTTCTTCTGCTTCGACCCTTACTGTCGTAATATATGCCGTAATATCGTTTCGTTCCTCTCTCGGAAGTGTTCCCTTTTTTGCCTGTATTGCTTCCACTTCAAACCCGTATATCATAAAGCCCTCGTCCCTTCCGGCGGCCACAAGCTGTCCTCGGCCCACGGGTTCTATTCTATATGCATTCCGTATAAATTGCAAGTATTAATTCCGCTTAAAATCCTTATATCAGTTGCCGCCAAAAAGCCTCTCGCCTTCATTTCAAACCAGCTTCTCTCCAAACTAGTTTAACTTCAGTCTGCCGATCTCTTCCCCACTCTTCATCGAATAAGCGCGCACGCCATCCTGGAATCCTATCAGATACAAAGTATCTCCCACGTAGACGCCTCTTCCCTCTGAACCATAACCGCCGGAAAATTCATCCCAGGAAAAACGGATCGAAGTTCTCTTTGTAAATCCCCACTCTGGATCATAAGAATAGAGGACATAGTCGCAGTATTCTTCTTCTTTAAAACGGTAACCATAGGCCAGAAAACCAAATAGATTTTTGTCCGTATCGATCAGCACTGCCTTATGATTGGAAAGGGCCGCCGAATGCTGGTAATCAGAAAGTACTTCCTTCCCTTCTTCCGTCACATTGTAGGGATCACTGATGTCGAACATGGACAGCTTAAGTCCTTCGTTCGCTCCTGTCCTGGGGTTAATTTCCTCGCCAATTCCAAGTAACAGATCCTCGGAATATCCATGAAGATAACTGGAAAATCCGGTGATTTTTAGTTCTCCCATGATTTTTGGATTCTCTGGATCAGACAAATCTACGCTGAATAAGGGATCCGTTTCCCGAAAGGTAACAAAATAGCCCGTATCACCCATAAATCTGGCCGAATAAATTCTCTCGTCCGGAGCCAGATTATGAATGCTCCCTACAATCTCCAGATCCTGATTCAGGACATACAGGGAATTTACCCTACTGCCATTCCGGTAATCGTCTATCGTAGCCACAAGACGCAGATAGCCGTTGTACTCATCCATGGAAAACTGATTGTTCAACCATCCGAGAAAACGCTTGCTTCCTTCTGCCTGAAGTTTTCCTTCCTTATAAGAGAGCTTAAAAATTTCCGTCTGAGTGTTATTTCCATGCCCATAGACGGTCTCTGCCGCATAAATGGCGTTCCCGCTGACATACATCATATTCCCGCTGCAATACACTGCTTTTTTATCTGTAAACTGATCCGGGCTCTTGGTGTCAATCGCCGTTACAATCATCATTCGTTCCGTCTCTGCCTCCGGTGAATAGTAAATATTCTCATGAGAAAGTAGCTCTCCCTCCACGCAGGGAATATAGCTACGCGTATTATCCTCTGCCCTGGCATACTCTGAAGTAAACACATAGACATAAGAACCATTTTTCCTACTGGACTCATAGCGGCCATCTTGACTTAGCGTACTGATCAGTTTCGGTTTTTCCCTGTCACTGATGTCGTAAACAGCCGTCACTGTATAACTATTTGCGCTGTCATCGTCAATGCAGTCCATAAGCACCGTCATCGTATCTCCATCCAGATAAAGTTCCAGTACGGAATCATAATCTCTGTAAATTCCGTCAGTCACCGGTTCTGTTTTAGACACTTCCCGCATGGCGCCTCCGTCCACCTCAATAATATGCACCCGCCCTGTAAAATCTGTCCCGCTGTAAACCACGTACAAATAATTTCCGTCTGTCTTGACAATATCTGCCTCGTCAATCCCTTTCACCTGAGTATTCGTCTCGGAGTAATCGGAAGAAGCCTCCGCACTTTTTCCTGTATTTTCCACTGAGTCTTCCTTTGCGATCTCAGAATACTGCACATTTTCTGAATCAGAAGGCGTTGCTCCGTCTCCTTCCATGCCAGCCTCTGTAGCCGCCTCCCATCCGCCTTCTGCACCAGAAGAAAAAGAAGCCTCCCTCTGTTCTTCTAAATAATTATAAATTTCTTCATAAGAAGCCGCCGCCTGGTAACTTCCCGGCAGGCTCTGTCCTTCCTTCATCTGCATCAGATCCTCGGCGTCTTCTATTTCACTTTTCTGAAAGCTCCTTTTCCCGCTTTCTCCTCCAAACTGGCGAAAAAGCCAGAGGCTTCCCCCGCCGAGAAGTAAAAACAGGAACAAAACTGCCGCCTGCGCCAGATGTTTATATAACGTCGGATTTTCTTTTGGCTTTCTTCCCTCTCGCTTTAGCCGTTCCGTCACCGCCTGCGGAGAAAGGCTCTCCGGCGGTTCCACAAGCCCTGCTGTTTTTTTTGCTTCCTCTATCCATTTCTCCTCGAAAGGAACCGTCTCCCATTTTTTTCCCATGATCCGTCCTCTTCCTTTCCCGTAGCCTACAGGCCGTAAGTCCCATTAAGCAACTCCCGCATTCTGGCCAGAGCTCTGCTCTGTCTGGAGCGTATTGTCCCCGATTTTCGTTTCAGAATCCTTGCAATCTCTTCGCTGGTATATCCTCCGAAAAAAGACAGGCTGATAATCAGACGGTCCTCCTCCGGAAGGCTTCCAAACGCCTGATACAAGTCCATCAGATCTTCTCTGTTTGCCTCTTCACCAGAAGATGAAATCCCACCTGTTTTTCCCTCTTCGCCAGACATAGCCTCCTGATATTCTTTCATCGCCGGGCACTCTACGCGTTGCTTTAACATCCGTCTACACTTATTCGTCAAAATCTTAAAAATCCATCCCCGAAATGCCTCGTCCGCCTTCAACTTTCTTATCCCTACAAAAGAATCTGTCACCGTATCGGAGACTACGTCCTCCGCATCGTGGGGATTTTTTAAAGTAAACAGTGCAAAGCGATACAAATCCAAATATACCATTTCATATAGACGCCCATAAGCATCGACATCTCCCTGCTTCGCCTTTTTTATCAAACGCAGTTCCTCTAATCGTTCCATACTCCACCGCCCTTTCGGACCTTCCGCTATAGCCAGTCCTCCCGTATCTTTCTGATTCCGGGTCTCTTCGTCAAAAATAAACATGTTCACTTATATAGTGTCATAAAAATCTAGAATTGTTGCACACCAGAAGGAAGAAACCTGCTCCTGCAGGATTCTATATCTAAGGTGGATCCCGTAGACCACCTTTTCCGCTTTGCCGTAGTGCTCTTGTTTTACTGGGACGACTCTACGATCTCCGGAGTCTTTTTCTCGTGCAGAAGACAAAGGTTCCCTGCAATAAAAAATTTCACTTGTATGGTTGACCTCATCCCATCAATCCTACAAGTGAAATCTCTTATTTTTCTGGTTCATAAGCTTTTTCTAAAATCTCCAATACATCCTCTTTCCCTACCTGTTTCGGATTGACAATCATTGCTCCGTCAGAAAGGGCCGCTTTTGCCACTGCTTCAAAACTTTCTTTTTTCACTCCTGCTTCTCTGAGGCTTAAAGGCAGACCATATTGAGCATGAAGCCGCGCTTCCAGCTCTCTTACTTTCTCTACCATAACCTTTCCCCGTTCTTTCGCCGGCGTGGCCGCATATTCTTCCGGCCCCTCCAAATAAAGAAGCAGTTCTCCATATTCTCCGGAAAGCTTATCCATATTGTACTCCATACAATATGGCAGGAGGATTGTCATCGCGTCAGCGTGAGGTACATGACAGACACTCCCCAGCGCATGTCCGATAGCATGAACCATTCCCACCATGGAATTGGAAAAAGCCGCTCCAGCCATGGTGGACGCATTGGCCATTCCAAGTCTGGCCTCCTTATCTTTTCCATTTTTTGCTGCTTTCTCCAGATAGTCTCCCACCATACGAATAGCCGCTGTGCCATAGGCGTGACTGAGCGGATTTTTCTGCAAACAGGTGCAGGCTTCAATGGCATGGCACAGTGTATCCATTCCCGTGGCTGCAGTCATTCTGGCTGGCAATGTCAAGGTCATTCTGGCATCCAGAACGGTCGCGTCCGGTTGCAGATAGTAGGAAATAAACTCCATTTTCATCTTGTTTTCTGAATTTCGGATCACTGCCACCAGAGTCGATTCTGAGCCGGTCCCAGACGTGGTCGGAATCGCTATGAAAGGAACATGTCTGCCTCTGGTCAGAATCTCGCAACCCAAAAGCTCCATAATATCATGTACCTTCTGAGACAGAAGCATTCGTACTCCTTTGGCTGTATCCAGGACAGAACCGCCTCCCACTGCCACCAGGCTGTCACAGCCAGAACTTCTGTAAATCTCTGCAATCTTATTGACCACCTCTGACGAGGAATCTGCCGGAATCTCATGGAATACAGCCCCTATCTGAATCCCATCTTCCTGAACTGCATCGCAAACCTGAGAAAGTGTTCCGATCTCATAAAGTACTTGATCGGAAAGTACCATAGGGTGGGCCGCCCCAAGCATGTGAAGCTCCGCCGGTATGTTCTCCAGAGCCGATTTCCCTGAAAGCAGCTTGGTGCTGTGCTGAAATTCATAGTAAACTGGCAGCATATTTTTCTCCTTTTTCTGATCCCTTTTCCCAGAAGCTTCTATTTCAGTGAACCATCATATGGCTTATGACTGCCAGGTAAGTACGAAACAGTCCCATTCGTTTCTCCGGAAGTTCCTTTAAGATCCGCCTGGTAATCCACCGGGGAAACAGATACGCCTCTGCCAAATCCATACAACGAACCACAGACATCGCCCTGGCAATATCTCCTTTTAAGACAAACCCGTGTCTGGCATAGGATCCTGCCACGCCTACCTGTCCGGACATGACCTGAAAAGCCGAATCCACACTTTTAAACCGGATCATCAAATCCATGCTCTCCGGCTGCGCTTCTTTGCTGGAAAGTCGAAGAAGCCCTTTTTCCGTTTTTCTCATATAAAGTACCGGAGCGCCTTCACCCATGCCAATCCCCCAGGCGAAGCCCTCCTCCCACTCTTCTATTTCTTTGCGTACCCGCTCGTCCCTCTGATACAGCACATCCAATCCATGGTATAAAAAATGAAAAATTACGGAAGAAAACAGTTTTTTCCCGGCAAGGCTCCTCCTTTTTCCAGGAGAAACCTGATAGACTTCTGTTCTTTCTGTTTTCCCGGCCCCGATGATAAGCTGACTCATACTTCCTCCCAGACTTCGTTCTTTCCTTTTCTATAATCATTCTTTTGGAATTATAACTCTGCCTTATCTGTTTTGCAAGCAAAACATTTTGATATTAAAAGGTTTGCCACTATCGCATTCTTTCTATAAATAAAGCGCTCCGTTTATCCATTTTTTTACTTCTTTCCTTAAATATGCGTGGCTTTATTTGTCGATAATTTTCTGCTCTATGGACTTTCTCTCTTTTTTGTTCTATATTTTAAGAAAGTTGCCAAAATATACATAAGAAGGAGGACTGTTTTATGAGACAAACGATACATACCACTCTTCGATCGGTCGGTGTCTTTCGACATTACTGCGGGTACCCACATTTTATTTTGTCCGTAACCATAGCCGCCAAAGATCCGGAACGCCTGCAAAATATACGCAAAGAAATCTATCTTCCTGTGGCCAAATCCTGTCATACGGATTTGACAAATGTTGAAAAAAATATCCGAACCATTCGGGATGTGATGATGAGAAACGGAGGGGCTTCCCTGTTAGAAGAAATGACGGGCAATACTTGTTGGAAAAGCAGAACCCCTTATCCGAAAGAAATCATCGGAGTATTCGCAGAATATTTTTCAGATGAATTAAAAAAGCAGGAAAGCTCCTGCTCTCCCTGAGGTCAAACCTATGACCAGCTCCCCTATCTTCACAAGTGATTCTTACAAGGTCGCAGCAGAGCAAAAAGCTCGCACCACTTATGACAATATTCTCCGTCTGATCAAAGACCCGGAAGTCTGCGATCCCATCCGTTTCCTTCGCGAACGGGAAATTATCCATTTCCAACGTTTCGGTGAAGCGCTTCGGGTAACGCAGGATAACTTAAATTCCAAGAATTTCTATGCCTTCAACCCGGCCTTTGACGGTCTGGATGGAGGAAACTGCGGATGTAACAAGTAATATGTTTTTCTGCCGGCCGTTTTTATCGGCCGGCAGAATTTTTTGATAACTACATAGAGAAGGCGCATCTTAGATTTTCTTACTGATTCTCCAAAAGCTTCTATATTTCAAATTCTTTTATTCCGTAGTCAGAAGGTTGGTCACTGCATAGACTTCTGTCCCATTATATTCCAATTTCGACCAGCCGTTGCTTCCAATCCCGGTACGCGTCACAAACTCTCCATAGGTCAAAGTTGCAACGATATTCTCATCATTGGAAGAATCCGGCGCTGACCGAAGATATGCTTCCTCTTTAGCCGTCACGCTGTCCGACGCTTCCTGGTACGTAGGTGCGGAGGAAGAAGATCCGTCTGTGGAAAGATAACTGGTAACTGCATAGAGTACTTGTCCTTCATACTCCACTCTGGACCAACCATTATGGCCGATTCCAGTTCTCCTGATCCAGTCTCCATTATAAATTTTCGTAACTACATCCTCGTCTCTTTCCGTGCTGGGAACCAGACGAAGATTCGTCTCAATCTTGGCTGTCACCTGCTCATCTACCGGCTGAAAATGAACGCCATGTTCTGTGAAGGTATCGCCTTGGGCCTGTCCTTCGGAGGAAGGGCTCGATTCACCGGAACCAGACTTTGTGGTATCAGACGCTCCAGGATCTGTTCCAGGCTCAGTGTTTCCGGTAGCCATGCTACTTTCCGATTCCATAGCCGCAGACGTTCCTTCCCCGGCTCCGGACTCCGAAGGCTTCACGGAAGGTCCTTCTCCATCAGCAGGCGCATTCTTCGGCAGGCCATTCCCTAAGCTTTCGGAAGGGGCCGCTGCCAGAGTCTCCGCCCCAGAAGGGGCAGGCAGGCTCTTTTTTCCAGAGCTCCCGCCTGCCGCATAACTGATCCCATAAGAAGTTCCTCCTACCGCAATAATGATTAATAAAAACACGAGAATACCGGTCACTTCTCCATGATCCGCCATCCACTGTCTAATTCCCCGCATATAATTCCTCCATCAAATCTTAACTGTAAAAACCAGCCTCCTGAAGTCCCAATTTTCTTGCATGACATCTGGCCGCCGCCACGCCTCGGTTATAAATCTTCCATCCGGCCCCAATGATAGCCGCCCACGCCGGAGTCCGCTCCTTCGGTTTTCGCTCCTGACCGCCGCAGCCGTCAATTCGTCCTTCCTTTACCAGACGAATCAAATCGTCCGCACAGGCGACTGGTTCGCTGATCTCCGTATAAGCCATTCCAATATAATCTATCTTGTGAGAATCGGAACCGCCAAAACATGCTTTTCCATATCTGGCGGCAAGATATGCCGCTTTTCTGTTAGATTCCGGAAGCTCACACGTATTAAAAGCTTCCACAAAATCAAATTCGTGAATCAGTTCCGGCTCTCTCTCCAAACGTTTGGAACACATGGCGCTTAAAAACTTAGCCCCATAAGGATGAGCCGGCCCCAAAATCCCTCCATGCTGATGAACAATTTTCGCCAACTGGCGAACCAGAAGCCCCCGCACTTCCAAAATTTGCAATTCTATCTCATCCGGCATGACAACCAGAATATGGCCCGCATCGAGAGTGTCATATTCAATCCCCCGAAGTACTGTAAACCCTTCCAGTCCATCCGTTTCTTCCCTCATCCTGAGCCACTCTCTATATCCTCTGTAGCTGTTATGATCGGTAACCATCATTCCCGCAAAACCCTTCTCCTTTAAGAGCTTCGCATACTCCAGAACGTCCACCCTGGCATCCAGAGAACCGTTCCTTGTATGGCAATGAAAGTCGAATTTCAAACTACCATCCCTTTCTTAAATACTATATCATATATTGTCACGCGCTGGCGCACTACAACTTTAGCATCGGCATAAATTCGCCATGCACGCTACAGCAGCCTCTTCGTATCGGCATAAATCGCCATGCACGCTCCAGCGCTACGCGCTGTCGCTCACGGGCTGGCGCCCTATACCGAAAAAAAGAAGTTCACAATCCGCATAAATGCGGCTTGTGTACATCTTTTTTTCGGTGCATGGCTTGTAGCTTTCTGTATACTTTATCACTTTTTTTCGTTTAGGTAAAGACTTATCGGCCATTTCCAGCCAATTCATAAAGAATTAAGGTTTCCTTAATACTACCGTATAACGCATCGTTTCTCTTTTGGAGTCTCTTTCCGGTCACCCTTCTGCTTCAGAATTTTACTGCGCGTCTCTTAACTGGAGCCAAAGATCGTTAAAGAGGGCATCCCCGTCCGCTCCCAGAGAATGGAACACCTCGCATTTGCTTAAAATATCTTCTCCAGGAAATACCGCAGGATTTTTAAGAAGTTCCTCATCCATTAACTCCTGTGCGCCGGTGTTGGGAGTGGAGTAAGTAATATACTCAAAGTTTTTAAGGGCAATCTCCGGTCTATTCAGAAAGTTAATCCAGGCTTCTGCATTTTCCTTATTCTCCGCATTGGCAGGAATCACCCAGGAGTCAATGAAATAATTGCTCCCCTCCTTCGGTACCACATATTTTAGATCCGGATTGGAGCTTTGAAGTTGGAGCACTTCACCAGAATAACACATGGCAATCGAAGCGCTTCCGGAAATCATGCTGTCTTTGATCTGATCCATCACATAGCGCTGTAACAAGGGCTTTTGTTTTAGGAGCAGCTCTTTTGCCTCCGAAAGTTCCGTCTCATCCGTCGTATTGATCGAATATCCAAGAATCTCTAAAGGAGCCACAAACAAGTCTCTGGGGCTGTTATACATAAGAATATTTCCCTTATATTCCTCATTCCAGAGCGCCTCCCAACTGTCGACCTCCTCGTCTATCAATGCCGTATTGTATAAAATCCCAAGAGTCCCGAAGGTATAGGGCACGGAATATTTATTTTCCGGGTCAAAGGTTCTGGAGCCTTCCATAATCCCTTCGCTGATGTATTTTAAATTGGGAATGTTGTCAAAGTTAATCTCTGACAACAGGTCGTTCGCGATCAGTTTCTCAATCATATAATCAGAAGGACAGATGGCATCATAGGAAACACCTCCCGCCTCGATGATGGGATACATGGCCTCATTGGTCTCAAAAGTGTCATAAACCACTTCGATTCCCGTCTCCTCCTCAAACAATTCGATGACCTCTTCATCAATATATTCACCCCAGTTGAAAATCTTTACCTGGCCCTTTGATTCTTTCTTTTCCCCGCCGCAGCCAAAAAGGCCAAGCACAAGGACTGCCGTAAGGACTGTTGCCATCCATCTTTTTTTCATTCTGTCAATTCTCCTTTACAAGTTCTTTACTCTTTCCCTTCGGCAGATTTGCAATTAACAAAAGAATCAAAACCGCCAGGAACATGATCGTAGACAGCGCATAGAGGCTAGGTTTAATTCCTTTCCTCACCTCGCTGTAAATCAGGGTAGACAGGGTATTGACCCCGGCCCCCTTGGTAAAGTGGGTGATAATAAAATCATCTAAAGACATGGTAAATGCCATCAAAAATCCGGACAGGACTCCCGGCCGGATATCCGGAAATACCACCTTAAAAAATGCCTGAAGAGGAGAAGCCCCCAAGTCCAGGGCTGCTTCATAAGTACTCTGTTCTGTCTGTTTGATCTTTGGCATTACGCTTAAGATCACATAAGGAATACAAAAGGTAATATGGGAGATCAGAATCGTTCCAAAACCCAGACTTATACCAAAGGCAATAAAACAGAGCATCAGAGAGATTCCTGTCACAATCTCCGCATTGACCATGGGAATGTTATTGAGCCCCATAACAATCGCTCTTGGTTTACGTTTCATCCGACTGATCCCAATACAGGCCGCTGTCCCGATGATGGTGGAAATCACAGCGGAAAGCAGGGCAATGATCAGCGTCGTCCTAAGAGCCGACATGATCAAGTCACTGGAAAACATAGCCTCATACCATTTTAAGCTAAAGCCATCCCAGCGGGACATATATTTGGAACTGTTGAAAGACAGCACCATCAGCGCGGCAATGGGTGCATAAAGAAACACAAACACAAGCACCAAATAAAACCGCTTTATGAACTTTATCATCTATACTCCCGCCCCCTCTCCGTCTTTGTCGTACTTAGCAAACAGCACCATACTGATCAGAATAAAAACCATAAGCACCAGCGAAAGACCGGAACCCAAATTCCAGTTGGCTGTAAAAGTAAACTCCTGCTCAATTACATTTCCGATGAGTAGGACCATACCGCCGCCAAGAAGGTCAGAAATCACAAATGTCGTCAGAGCCGGCACAAAGACCATCGTAATTCCACTTATAATCCCCGGCATGCTAAGCGGAAAAATTACCTGGAAAAAGGTCTGAACCCCATCAGCTCCCAGATCCCTGGCCGCCTCCACCGTATCGTCGCCAATTTTTATAAGTACATTATAGATAGGAAGAACCATAAAAGGCAGGAAATTGTAAACCATGCCGAACACAATAGCAGCCTGAGTGTTGATGATATTGATTCCCGGCAGGTGGAAAAACGACAAAACGTTATTGATAACTCCATTCTTGTCAAGAAGCGTCTGCCAGGCCATGGTACGCAGTAGAAAGTTCATCCACATGGGCAGAATAAAAAGGAATACCACAAAACTACCCTTTTTCACATGAAGCCCTTTTAAAATCATGGCCAGCGGATAGGCCAGAAGCAGACAGATAGCTGTACTGAGTAGCGACAGCTTTAATGACCGAAGGAGGGCGCTTACCTTCTCCGGCGAAGAAATGGCGGCAAGATTTTCCAGCGTAAAGGCCCCGGAGCGGTCAGTCAACCCATAATAAAAGACAAACAGCAGCGGAATGACGATAAATCCTGCCATCCATATAATGTACGGAGCTGCTAACGATTTTTTACCCATTAACTCCCACAGCCTCCTCATCCTCGGACTCCGGTTTCTTCATAATCTGAATATTAAAGGGATCCACCTCGATACTCACCTTCGCTCCCACCGGATGACAAATCGTAGAGTGAACCAACCACTCAAATCCCCCGGCCATTACTTCCATCTCATAATGGACACCCTTAAAAATAATATGAGAAACCACTCCTTCCAGGCGCCCTTTCCCTTCCGGGAGAAGTTCTACATCTTCCGGACGAATGACCACATCCACCGGTCGGTTCTGTCCAAATCCGGTATCCACACAGGGGAATCTTACGCCGAAGATTTCCACCAACTTGTCCTCGAGCATCAGACCGTCAATAATATTGCTGTCGCCGATAAAATCCGCCACAAAAGCATTTTCCGGCTCATTATAAATATCCTCCGGCGTCCCCATCTGCTGTATATACCCCTGGTTCATAACCACAATGGTATCCGACATGGTAAGAGCCTCTTCCTGATCGTGAGTTACATAAATGAATGTAATGCCCAGCTCGTTTTTCAACCGGATCAGCTCATACTGCATATCCTGTCTGAGCTTTAAATCTAGTGCCCCTAAAGGTTCGTCAAGAAGCAACACCCTTGGCTCATTGACAATCGCTCTGGCAATCGCAATTCTCTGCTGCTGCCCGCCGGAAAGAGAAGAAACGCTGCGCTTCTCGTATCCGTCCAGATTTACAAGCTTCAGAGCATACTTGATTTTATCATTGATGTAAGACTTTGTTTTCCCCTTGATTTTTAAGCCGAAAGCAATATTTTCAGCAATATTCATATGCGAAAACAGAGCATATTTCTGAAAGACTGTGTTAAGCTGTCGCTTGTTAGGCGCCAGGTCTGTAATATCTGTTCCCTCAAAATAAACCCGTCCTGTATCCGGCTTTTCAAAGCCTCCAATGATCCTGAGCGTCGTAGTTTTCCCGCAACCACTGGGTCCTAAAAGCGTCATAAATTCATTTTCCTTAATGGCAAGCTCCAGCTCGTCAAGAACCATGGTCCCATCAGAGGTCTTGGTCTTGTCAAAAGTCTTGGATATTTTATCCAGGCGGATTAAAGGTGTATCGTTCATTGATTATCCTCCTAAAAATTGGGCGGCGAGCTGATCCAAATCAAAACTGCCCCTGTCTTTGATGTAAGATAATGCTTTTTATCTGGCGTAAAATAAAAGGATTCTCCTTTTTTGGCCCGATAGCTTTTATTTCCAACGTGTATCATGACCGCTCCCTGAAGCACATAGCCAAACTCCTCTCCATCATGGGGCGTATCCGGATAAGTAGAGCCCCCCTTTTCCAAAGTCAGCAAAATAGGCTCCATCACATTCTTCTGGGCATTGGGAATGATCCACTGAATGGTATTTTTTAACTCCCCGTCCTCCTTCACGAAATAATCCTCTACGCCGAATACAATCTGCTCATCCGGATCCGCTGTGAAGAACTCGTTTAGGGTCGTTCCCAGACATTGCAGAATATCTGTCAGAGTAGCGATGGAAGGCGAGGTCAAATCCCGCTCCAGCTGGGAAATAAAGCCTTTGGACAATTCCGCCCTGTCGGCCAGCTCCTCCTGTGTCAGCCCTTTTAAGATCCGCAATTCCTTTAGTTTCTGTCCGATATCCACTGGATGACTCCTCTTTCTTCTAAATTGTTACCGTCGCTTGACAAGCGACGGTATCCTGTCGGCCGCAGACGTCCCTGTTTCTCTACGCTTTGTCGCTTCGCGACTCATCTTCTGTGGCTGACGGGCGTCCCCACTTATAAACGGCCGGTTCTTCTTTTTCTTTTATTCCGTACTGCACGCCACAGACGCCCTGCTTTGCAGGCCT
>JAAWAV010000038.1 GCA_022792335.1 Lachnospiraceae bacterium | reverse complement strand
TTTTATATCCAGCTCCCGTATGCCTTTCTCTGAACGCCCAAAAAACAGTTCAATGATTTTTTCATCTTCTATCATCACACCGCCTCCTTTCTGGCTTCACCTATATACTACGGTTTCAGCGGCAAATACTACATCAAATCCAAAACTTTTTCAAAAAATTATATCACACTTTTGGAGAGAGGTGCGGCAGGTTGTTTGAATGTGCCTTTGCCGCTTTATTGGCGGCTCTGCGCCGTTTTTCACCGTATAGATTCCCAATTTAACAAAAATTTAGAAGGTTTAAAACTCTGGAAAAAGAAGGCTTTCCCATGGCCAGCGCTGAGGTGACCATGCTCCCTCAGACCTGGGTGTCTCTATCTGACGAGCAGGACATCAAGATGATGAACCGGTTTTGGATCTTCTTGACGAGGACGACGTTCAGGAGGGCGGCCTGTAAGAGTTGCAGGGCCTCTGGAACGGGCTTGCCAGAGAAGATTTCGGCCAGAAGCTTTGTTGTCCGGGGCTTTTTATTTGAGAGAATCTTTTGAATTGTTCAAGCCTTTCCGGAGAACTGTCCCATCCGTATCATTCCATAGAAAGTCAGGAGGAGCGTAACCAGGACGCAGGCTCCAAAGAAGGGCCAGGAAAAGGAAGATAGAAGAGAAGAAACAGCAGGTCGTGGGAAACATTGGAGATTAACTCTACCTTGAACCGTTCATTGGTACAGTAGTATGTACGGCATCCTCCCGCTGTCTGGAAAGCTCCAGACCGTAGGCGCTAAGGCAGCAGAGGCCGAAAAAGGCGGAAAGGACAGATCCGGCCGAAAGCAGGCTGACAGTCTCGATGATATTTACAATATGAAAGTCATCGTCGGCTACTAAAATCTGATAAGTTTCTGTCATATAAGTTCCTCGCACAGTCGATACAGATGTCCTTAATTATACAGGAAGGCTTCCGAAGAAATTAATGTCTGTATGGACAAGGGGCATTTAAAAAAGATGTGACGTCTCAGGAGATTTCTGGGATGTCACATCTTTTTATCCGTATGTATTATTTTTGATAAGAAGAGGCGGCTTCGATCGCCACATGAAGTCTGTGCAGGTCTACATCTGTAGGAAGTGTACAATCGGCGCCCAGAATCCAGTTTTTGGAACCGAAGGTATCCATGACCTGATGAACAGCGGCAGTGATTTCTTCGTCAGTACCATCTACCAGCACACCGTCCCGATCATCCAATCCTCCCAGATATACCTTGTCTGCGCCGAAGATCGCGCGCCCCTCTACCAGATCCGGATTGTCGGAAAATACGCCCCAATTATAAATATGAGCGTTATAGTCTTTGTAACGGTTCAGATTCAGGTGATCCTTGCACATATGAAGCACATTGCAGGGCGCTTCTTTGGCAGCGTTCAGGATCTGCAACTCAAAGGGCTTGATATAAATTTCATACTCTTCGTCAGTAAAGAGGAAATCTTCTGCGCCCAGAGCCGCATAGTAAATACCGTCACAGCCGGCTTTGATACATTCCCTGGAAAGATATTCCAGATAGTCGGCCAGGATATGGAAGAGATGTTTCATACCTTCCGGGTTGGCTCGGAGATAGTCCGCCAGAATTTTGCGATTCTCCTCAAAATTCTTTTCAACGCCTACCAGCGCATGGAAGGCAGAAGCGATGATTCCATGGATGGTGATTAACATGACGGCTTCGCCCTTCATCTGCTCACAGATATCTTTCACCAGTTCGACTTCTCTGAGGATGATCGGATCGTCGTGGGAGATGGGCTGCATTTTGTCGAGGTCGACGGGGGACTGGATCTGCTCCTGCCTGGGAACTGTGTTTTCATTCATGATTTTGCAAAGAGAGGTACCGCTTTCTTTGAAAAATTTCAGATGAATGTCCACGGCGGGTTTGCCATACTCGTAACCCTTGGGAAAATGAAGCCAGAAGCCGCAGGGGATCTGGTTGGGGGTCTCGCCGCGAAGTACCGCCAATACCTGTTCTTTCTTTGTCATAAGAAATACTCCTTTCCATATGTGGATTGCTACACCCTGAACTAATATGATTAGCTATGAATCCATTATAGCAGATACAAAGGAGAAAGCAACCGGAAAATGGCCGGAAATTATGAATAATTCAAGGAGGAAAGGATTGCAGAACAGGAGAGACATTGCTTATAATAGATAGAAGAAAACATAAGGAAAGAAAGGAGCCTGGGGCTTTATGAGAATTGGAATGGGATATGATGTTCACCGACTGACAAAAGGACGGGATTTAATACTGGGAGGAGTGAAAATTCCTTATGAGAAGGGGCTTCTCGGCCATTCGGATGCGGACGTAGCGCTTCACGCAGTGATGGACGCCCTTTTAGGAGCGGCGGCGCAGGGGGATATCGGTCTGCATTTTCCTGATACGGACGATGCCTATCGGGGAATTTCTAGTCTGAGGCTTTTGGAACAGGTAGGAGAACTTTTGAGGAAAGAGCAGTATCAGGTGGGAAATCTTGACCTGACTGTGATTGCACAGAGACCGAAACTTTCGCCTTATCGAGAAGAAATGCGAAAAAATATTGCACAGGCTCTTCAGATTTCGATTTCCCAGGTGAATGTGAAGGCAACCACGGAAGAGGGGCTTGGATTTACCGGAAGCGGAGAGGGAATTTCCGCCCAGGCAGTGGCGCTTCTTGAATCATCGAAAACACAGAGATAGGAAGATTTTCGGGGTGTCAGACAGTGAATGAGACGGGAAATTTATGTAAATGTAGAAAACGGGCTTGACAAAACAGGAAAAACTGCATAGACTGGGAGAAAGAGTGAAAAGGCTAAGAAGGAAAGAGTATTCCTGGGAGGAGCAGCAGAGAGGGACCGCCGTCGGCTGAAAGCGGGCCTTGCGAAGATCAGGAAGAAGTGCATTCCGGAGCCGGCAGGGCGATGGTGGAAACAGTAGTCCTGCACGCCTGATCCCCGTTACGGATTTTGAGTGAGGACGCTTTCCAGTGTCCTTATGAAGAGTGGAACCGCGGAGTTTAAGGGCTTCGTCTCTTTGGAGACGAGGTCCTTCTTTTATTAAAAAAAACCAGGAGGAAAAAGAATGAAGGTTTTTAATACGCTTTCCAGAAAGAAAGAAGAATTTGTTCCTTTGGAGCCGGGAAAGGTGCGGATGTATGTCTGCGGCCCTACGGTTTACAATTTTATCCATATCGGAAATGCCCGTCCCATGATTGTCTTTGATACGGTGAGGCGGTATTTCGAGTATAAGGGTTATGATGTGAATTATGTCTCCAATTTTACGGATGTGGATGACAAGATTATCAAAAAAGCCGTGGAAGAGGGCGTGGACGCTTCCGTGATCTCTGAGCGCTACATTGCCGAGTGCAAAAAGGACATGGAGGGGATGAATGTGAAGCCCGCAACCACTCACCCGCTGGCGACGCAGGAGATTCACGGTATGATTACGATGATTGAGACGCTGATTGAAAAGGGGTACGCTTACCGGGCAGAGGATGGAACCGTCTATTACCGGACCAGAAAATTTAAGGATTACGGAAAACTGTCTCACAAGAATCTGGAGGATCTGCAGGCGGGCCACCGGGAGATCAAAGTGGTCGGGGACAAGGAAGATGATCTGGATTTTGTGCTCTGGAAGCCGAAAAAAGAGGGGGAACCTTTCTGGGAGTCTCCCTGGTGCAACGGCCGTCCCGGCTGGCATATCGAGTGCTCCGTCATGGCCAAACATTATCTGGGAGACGAGATTGATATCCATGCCGGCGGCGAGGATCTGATTTTCCCTCACCATGAGAATGAAATTGCCCAGAGTGAGGCGGCCAATGACAGAGAATTTTCCAAATACTGGATGCATAACGCTTTTTTAAACATTGACAATAGAAAAATGTCCAAATCCCTGGGGAATTTCTTTACAGTAAGGGAGATCAGCGAAAAATACGATCTGCAGGTCTTACGGTTCTTTATGCTGAGCGCCCATTACAGAAGCCCCCTGAATTTTAGCGCAGAGTTAATGGAAGCGTCCAAAAACGGCCTGGTTCGGATTCTGACGGCAGTGGAACGGCTGGGCGAACTTCTCTCGTCAGCTTCAGACAGGGAACTGACGGAAGAAGAAAAAGAGGTTCAGAACCAGATAAAAGAGCTGGTGGAGAAATATGAGGCGGCCATGGAGGACGATTTTAATACGGCAGACGCGATTTCCGCTGTTTTTGAGATGGTGAAACTGGCGAACACTTCTGTGAAAGAGGAAAGCAGCAGGGCGCTTGTGGAGTATGTCAAAGATACGGTGGAGACGCTCTGCGACGTGCTGGGAATCATTACAGAGACAAAAGAGGAACTTCTGGACGCTGAGATCGAGGCTCTGATCGAAGAGCGGCAGCAGGCGAGGAAAGATAAGAATTTTGCCAGAGCAGACGAGATCCGCGATACGCTGGCGGAGAAAGGGATTCTTTTAAAGGACACAAGAGAAGGAGTCAAATGGACGAGAGCGTAAAAGGATGCATGCCAGAGCTTCTGTCCCAGGGGAGGGCTCTCCTTTCCGGGACAGATATCCGCACCTATTCTCCGCTGACGCTGGCCTTTATTGGAGATGCCGTATTCAGTCTTTATATCCGTACTGTTTTGGTAGGAAGGGGGAATATGGCGCCGGGAAAGCTTCATGAAGCATGCAGCGAACTGGTACAGGCAAGAACCCAGTCCCGGATGATTCGCGGGATTCTGGAAGCGCTTTCTGAGGAGGAAAAAAGTGCCTATAGGCGAGGACGAAACGCCCAAGCCCCCAGCCGGGCGAAACATGCGTCCATGTCGGAATATCGCCATGCTACGGGGCTGGAGGCGCTGTTTGGCTATCTTTATCTGACTGGACAGGGGGAGCGGATGACAAAGCTCGTGGAACTATGTTTGGACTTCTATGAAGGGAAGCAGTCAGAGGAGAGGTCGGCGGAGCGGGAAAAAGAACTGGAAAGCGGGCAGACAGAGCATGGAAGGGCCGTGTTCGGGGAGGAAGCGCTATGAGATATGAGGAATCTGTGATAGAGGGGCGTAATGCAGTACTGGAAGCATTCCGTTCGGGAAAAACCATTGACCGGCTGTTTCTTTTGAAGGGCTGTCAGGATGGACCTGTGCTCAGCATTGCCAGAATGGCCAGGAAGCAGGACACACTAATCCAGTATGTGCCGAAGGTTCGCCTGGATCAGCTATGCGCAGGAGGAAAGCATCAGGGGGTGATTGCTTATGCCGCGGCTTATGAATATGCCAGTGTGGAGGACATGCTTGCCCTGGCAAAAGAGAAAGAAGAGCCGCCCTTTTTGTTTCTCCTTGACGGGATTGAGGACCCTCACAATCTGGGAGCCATTATCCGGACGGCCAATCTGGCCGGGGCCCACGGAGTGATTATTCCGAAACGGCGGGCGGCGGGACTGACGGCAGTGGTGGCGAAAACTTCGGCCGGAGCTCTGAATTATACGCCGGTGGCCAAAGTGACGAATTTGACGACTGTCATGGAAGAACTGAAAAAGGAAGGTATGTGGTTTGTCTGCGCCGATATGGACGGGACTGTGATGTATGATCTGAATCTAACGGGACCGCTTGGGGTGGTGATTGGAAATGAAGGGGAGGGCGTGGGACGCCTTGTGAAGGAGCGATGTGATATGACGGCGGCAATCCCCATGAAAGGAGACATTGACTCTCTCAATGCGTCAGTGGCGGCCGGGGTGCTGGCCTATGAGGCAGTGCGCCAGAGAATGGGGAGATAGGAGAAGAGCAGTATCTGAGAAAGACCGTTGCTTTCTCTTTGCGTAGGTTTACCCATCGTTCATATTTCAGGAGTTTCTTATAAAGGAATCAGACAATGGAAAGTGAATAGAAGTACATAGGCAGAACATGTATGAGCCGGGAATCTAAAAATGGGTTCCAGGCTCTTTTTTATGCACAGGCCCGTGCAGAGAAAACGTACCACTGAAGTGGTGCACGGGCCGCGCGGCGAGTGGGGAAGATAAATTTTCCCTACTCGATTGACCTGAAAGATAAATTGGGGAAGGGAACAGGATAAAAAATCTTTTACAACGGATTTCCAGCTCTAAGGTCAACGGCTCGGATTACGGATAAGGATTTTACCCAGAAATAAGAATCTAAAAGGAAGGATGAGTCGATCACTGCTTCGGCTTCATGGGCCTTGAAGCTGAGATATCTCCGTCAAATGATGTAGACAGGAACATGTGTCCTTGTCAAGCGATGGTATGATAGGAATAAGAAAATCCACCTCAGTGGTAAGAAAGGAGATGTTTTGGTGAATACATACGGCTATATTCGTGTCAGCAGCCGGGATCAGAATGAGGACAGACAGAGGAACGCCTTTCGGGAGCTGTCTATTCCAGTGAATCACATCTATATGGACAAACAGTCCGGCAAGGACTTTGACCGTCCATCCTATAAGCGCATGGTACGCCGCATGAAAAAGAACGATGTGCTTTATATCAAAAGCATAGACCGCCTGGGGCGCAATTACGGAGAAATTTTGGAACAGTGGAGGATACTCACCAAGGAAAAAGAAATTGATCTTGTGGTATTGGACATGCCGCTTTTGGACACCAGAAGAGGAAAAGATCTGATTGGGACTTTTTTAAGCGATATTGTTTTGCAGGTACTGTCTTTTGTGGCAGAGAATGAGAGGACAAACATCCGACAACGTCAGGCAGAAGGAATTGCAGCCGCAAAGGAAAGGGGCGTTCGTTTCGGCAGACCGCCACGTCCGCTTCCGGAACACTTTTGCGAAATTTACCGGCTACTAGAATCCGGAAAAATCACAGGAAAAGCAGCGGCAGAAGCATGCGGTATGCCCCTGTCGACGTTCCGATACCGGGTAAAGGTTTATCAGGAAAATACCAATAATAGAATATTTTAATAAATTTTGAAAAAGAAAGACCATTCACGGTGATAGAGCGGATATTCCTCTGTCAATATATAAAAACACCGGCGAAAATGTGTACTTTTTCACAAATTTGCTTCAAATTTAGATATAAATATATTCTATTATAATATCGTCAGGATTTCTGGAATCTTAATTTGTTTTTCTATGGATTTTTGTCCATGATTCTCCAGTAACTGTTCTGTGTCAAA